>JBJPGD010000059.1:0-45407 GCA_048595445.1 Methylophilaceae bacterium | reverse complement strand
AACCAAGGTTCATCGCAACGCCAGCCCAGCCACCAATACCTGATAGCACGCCAACGTGTTGTTTACCTTTATGACCATATGTAAATGCATTACCAATCACGCCAGAACCAACTTGGAATTTCCAAAGTTCTTTACCTGATTGAGCATCTAAAGCCTTGAACCAACGATCAAGAGTACCGTAGAACACTAGGTTTGAAGCAGTTGTTAAAGCACCACCCCAAGCAGAGAATTTCTCTTTGTTGTACCATACTTTTTTGTTCGTCATTGGGTTGTAAGCAGCAAAGCCACCCATAACACCGTCAGGACCTGGGAACATAGTTAATGTAGCACCAACCCAAGGTTGACCAGCAACATATTTAGACTCAACTGGCTCGTATGTCATACATACGTGATTCAGTGGAGAATACATTAGACCAGTTTTAGGTGAGTAAGCAGCAGGCTGCTGGTCTTTAGTACCTAACGCAGCTGGGCAGATGCCTTTAGCGTTGTAGTCTTGGTGAGTAGAAGCTGATGCCTGTTTGTTTGGCACACCAGATTTCAAATCAACACCAGTTGACCAGTTAACAAATGGATGCACTTTCTCTGCAGCGATTAAAGTACCGTTACCTGCATTGAATGTGTATGCAAAACCGTTACGGTCATGATGCCATGCATATGTTTTACCACCTTTGTCGAACAAGATAACTTCGTTAATACCATCATAATCCCACTCATCATGAGGAGTCATTTGATAGCCCCATTTTGCAACGCCTGAATCTAAATCACGAGCAAAAATAGTCATAGACCATTTGTTATCGCCAGGACGTACATCTGGATTCCAAACTGAAGGGTTACCTGTGCCGTAGTAAACTAGGTTTGTACGTGCATCATAAGGCCACCAGCCCCATGTTGAACCACCACCATGTTGCCAGCCGTCTTTAACAGCTTGTGGTTTTAACCATGTACGAACACCAAGGTCTTTTTGGCCAACTTTCAATTCACCAAGTTTAAGCGCTTCAAAAGAACCACCTTCTTTGTTGCCACCGTTGATGTCTTTGTATACTGACAAAGCGCTGAACTGTGGGTTAGCAGAGTTGAAATCGGCACCGATTAATACTTCAGCATCAGGACCTGTTGAGTATGCTTTCCATGCTAATGAACCATCTTTAGCATTGTATGCTGCTAAGAAACAACGCACACCAAACTCAGCACCAGAACAACCAGTGATGATTTTGTCTTTGATTACGTGAGGAGCATTAGTATTAGTAGCACCAATTTTAGGATCGTTTACTAATACTGACCATGTTTTAGCACCAGTTTTAGCATCTAAAGCAACTAAGTTACCATCATTTTGTTGAAGGTAAACTTTACCATCACCATAACCTAAACCACGGTTAACGTTATCGCAGCAAAGTACTGCTTGAACTGAAGGGTCTTGCTTAGGGAAATATGACCAAACGATTTTTTGATTATCGTTTAAGTCAAGTGCGTATACGTTATTAGGGAATGCTGTATGTACATACATCATGTTACCAACAACTAACGGTGAACCTTCATGACCACGGTTTACACCAGTAGCGAATGTCCATGCTGCTTTAAGGTTTTTTACATTACCTTTATTGATTTGCGCTAATGTACTATAGCCTTGATTGTCATGCTGACCACGTGGATGAGCCCAGTTGTTAGCATTTTTCATCGCCGCTTCTTGGTCTGCAGCAGCTGAAGCAACCATTGGCATTGCCATTGTTGCTGCTACTAAGCCTAAAGCTAGCTTAATTTTGTTTACTTGCATGTTGATCTCCAAAGTTAATTACTAAGGGTTTTAAAGAAGTACACTTAAATTTTGCTGCTTTAGCAATAAGGCCGAAACCTTTATACTGACCACCACAAACTCAAAGTGTGCTTTTCCACACATTTACATGTGAGAGAAGAAATATAAAACAATTATTTTCCAATTGCAACACTTTAGTTACAATTTATTAACAAATATTTAAATTATTTTTAATCCTTAGTTGCAAGAAAATAAATATTCAATTAAATCAATAAGAAAGAATCAGTTAAACATGTCACAAACGACTTACAATTTATATCCAGAAATAGATAGTTATAGCAAGAACTGGCTAAAAACAGATGATTTACATGAGATATATTACGAAGAAAGCGGCAACCCGAATGGGGCTCCTGTCGTTTTTCTGCATGGAGGCCCAGGTGGTGGCTGCAGGCCAGGGCAAAGACGCTTCTTTGACCCTAAGCATTACCGTATTATTTTATTAGATCAGCGCGGCTGTGAGAGAAGTATTCCACAAGGTTCACTGATTAATAACACGACAGCAGACTTAGTCGCTGATTTAGAAGCCTTACGTCTACACCTTAATATAGTGACATGGCATGTCTTTGGCGGATCTTGGGGTAGTACACTAGCACTCGCCTATGCGACAAAACATCCAAGCAAGGTTATTTCTTTAGCTTTACGTGGCATTTTCTTAAGTCGCCAATCTGAGTTGGATTGGTTTTTAGGGGATATCAAACGTTTCTACCCGGAGGTTTGGCAGACCTTGCTCGACTACTTACCTATAGAAGAACAAGCTGATGTCTTAACCGCATTCGAGAAACGCGCTTCTTCCGAAGACGTCACCATCAGCTACCCTGCATCTGTGGCATGGAATAACTACGAAAGCAGCATCATGCGTTTAGATCCTACAACTGGGCAAAGTGCGCCTGAGTCAAGCCAGTCCGCAGAAGACATTAGTAAAGCACAAGCCGCAGATGTTTCGCGCGCGCGCGTCCAAATCCATTATATTCGCAACCTATGCTTTATCAATGGCGAGGAGATTTTGAAGGCAGCAGAAAAGTTATCACATATACCCACCGTCATTGTGCAGGGTCGCTACGATATGGTTTGCCCACCACAAACAGCTTGGCTACTTGCTAAGGCGATGCCACATGCCGAGCATATCGTCGTACAAGATGCAGGCCACTCTGCGATGGAACCTGGTGTGATTTCTGCCCTCGTGAGTGCAACAGAAAAGTTTAAGGCGTTGTAGAATAAAACATTGTTAACAAACGACTGATATCTTGGCGAAACTAAATACAAAAGACAGCATTAGAAAGTTAGCGCAGCATCCTGCCATTAGCAAGCCGTTGGTTGCATACTCTAAAAAAGAGTATGCAACACTCCTTTTTGTATTCCGAGAAACGCTCGCCGGCTTTGCGAAGCATAATATTATGGGGCTTTCTGCATCTTTATCGTTTTATGCCTTGTTCGCGTTAATCCCGCTTGTATTACTGATTTTCTATTTATTAAGTCACTTAGTCTTCTCATCAGACTATGCCATCGTGAAACTAGCCATTTTGACCAGCAATATCATGCCTGACTTTAGCGGTAAGATTATGACAGAAGTCTATAAGGCATCTAATTCAAAAGCCGCGTGGGGTGCTCTAGGCTTATTCATTCTACTCTGGACCATTACACCACTGGCTAGAGCAATGCGCTCTTCGTTTTACAACATTTCATCTATCGTCGAGCAGCCTTCCTTTTTAAAAGGCAAGCTTAGAGACATCCTTTCAGTGTTGGGTATTTTGCTACTATTTTTCACCTTTACGGCAGCGGGCTTTATTGTTGAAGAAATCGTGCGCTTCTTAGCAGTGCATTTGCCAAAAAGTATTTTGAGCTTTGTAGGTGGCAGCATCACTTTGGTGGTAACCACTTCGTTAATAGCCCTTTTCTATAAAATGTTTTTTCCGATGCGCGTCGCTTTGCGCCATATTTTTATTGGCGCACTATTAACCGCACTGCTATGGGTGCTTATGCGTCCTGCGTTTGGATTGTTTCTATCAATTAATCCAGACTTCGGTGCTGTATTTGGCAGTATGAAAAATATGTTTGTCTCGATTACTTGGCTGTACGTCAACTTTGCAGTGTTTTTGCTAGGCTCAGTACTAATTGCCACCTTAAGAAAACAAGATGCATTATTGCTGAGAGGTTTATTTGATGATGTGCCAGATAAAGATAACTATATAGAAGCGCTTATGCAGCGTTACGGCATCACAATGCAACAACACGAGCATGTTTTTGAAATCGGCAATACAGGTCGCAGCCTTTATTACCTAGTCTCTGGCGAAGTACATTTAACCAATGATCATGGCATTTTGCGTAAAATAAATGCAGGAAACTATTTTGGTGAAACAGCGAGCCTCACTGAGCAGCCAACCACTACCAATGCGATGATCGTCTCACCTGAAGCACGTATCATTGTTATCCATGCAGAAAACATTGATGCTATGCTGACAGATAACCCGAAAGTAGCAATGCACCTATTAAAACAATTAGCCGCTAGAATAGAGAAAAGCAGCACTTAACTGAATAGTAAGAACTATATATAAACCATGGCAAATTCATCACAACCTAGTCAGCAAGAAACGCAACGCCTCATACAGCAGCTTAATAATGGTCAGTTAGCAGCAGCCGAACAAGGCGCTAAAAAACTCACTGCAAAGCATCCAGATATATATATATTGCACCATGTGCTTGCGCTTGCTTTAGATGGTCAGCAGAAATTTTTAGAGTCTGTAGCTAGCTATCAAAATGCCATTAAACTTCAGCCAAAGAATGCCGACTTACATTTCAATTTAGGTATTGCTTTAAATAACACGAACCAATTTGAAGGGGCAATAAATGCTTATAAAAAAGCGATTGCACTTAAGCCTCAGTTTTTTGAGGCATATGGCAACTTAGGTACAGTACTACAAAGACTAGGACTGCTAGATGGGGCCATTGAAAACTACCAATTAGGATTAACAATAAACCCGCAAGATGCACTAGGCCACTTTAATCTGGGAACAGCATTACGTGACAAAGGTAGCTTAGATGCAGCAATCTCTAGTTATAAAAAAGCGATTGCACTATTTCCTAACTATACAGATGCTTATAACAACCTAGGCGAAACTTTACGCGATCATGGTGATATGGATGCTGCCGTTAAGAACTACCAAGAGGCGCTGTCACGCAATCCTGACCATCCCAATGCAAATTACAATATGGGGGAGTTTTTATACCTTGCTAAAAAATATAGTGAGGCAGTCACTTATTTTGAGAAATCTCAATTAGATGACTGGCAAGCGCGCAGCATGTACAGCTTATACAAAGCCGAACTGTTTGATGACTTTAAAACTAAACTAGACCATGTTGTGCATAATACACGCCACACATCACCATTTATTGCAACGCTTTCAACACATTATGCTTTTAACTTTGAGCAAGAGGACCCCTACAACTTTTGTAAAAATGGCTTTGATTTTGTTTACCAAAATAGCATCCCAGCATTAGCAGAACCTAATAGCAAACTACTCAAGCAACTGCTAAACGATATTGAAAATACTGATATTGCAGAACGCGTACAAGGTATGTTGCATTATGGAAAGCAATCAGCTGGAAATTTATTCAAACGGCCTGAAGCTTCTTTCCTGCAATTGGCAGATCTTGTACGGCAAGAGTTTGCAAACTACAAAGTGCGTTTTGCCGATGCAGACTGCGAGCTAATCAACGCATTTCCTGATGAACTTGAATTTACCAGCTCATGGTTTGTTAAGATGAATCAAGGTGGGCATTTAGATGCGCATATACATGAAATCGGCTGGATCAGTGGTGCAGTGTATTTAAACATACCGACAAACCATGGCAATGAAGCTGCTTTTGAATACGGCATACACGGTGACGGCTACCCCGTACATTCCAACAAAAAACAAAGTGATTTTCCAACCGGACTCGCCACGCCCAAAGTGGGCGATATCGTACTTTTCCCCTCGTCACTCTTTCATCGCACCATTCCTTTTCAGGCAAATGAAAAGCGCATATGTATTGCTTTTGATTTAAAACCCACATTCAGTAACATTTCTTTTAAAGATTAAGCAATTCAGAATGCAATAAGTGCAAATTTTTGTTAAGCTGTAGTGCTTGGGTTCTTTATTAAGAATATATTGGCAACAATATCAAATTAGGTAGCTTAATTAGAAAACCAGCGGGTTGATAATTTTCTGTCCTTAAATCAAAGAGAGAGGAAAAGAGGGGCAATGATAGGCAATGAATTACTTAAGAACAGCTCCATACTAGTAGTTGATGACCAGTCAACTAGCAGAACTATTTTATCTCACGTGGTACGAAGTATTAGCTCCAAAATCACAATCATAGAAAAAGACAACCCTGAAAAAGCCTTAGAATGGGCCGCTGAAAATACTGCAGACTTAGTCTTTATCGATTATGTGATGCCTCAAATGAATGGTGTTGATTTCACCAGCCTACTCAAAAAAATACCCAGTTACGGTTGCGTGCCAATCATCATGATTACTATCAAAAAAGATGCAGAAACGCGTTATGCAGCGCTTGATGCTGGTGTCGCTGACTTTTTAAGTAAGCCTGTTGATATATATGAGTGCTCTGCTAGAAGTAAAAACCTGCTCACCATGCGAAAGCAACAGCTTGCACTCCAAAACAGAGGAGATATGCTGGAAGATAAAGTAAAGCAAGCCATCACTGAAATTAGTGATAGAGAAAAAGATACGCTATTACGCCTAGCACGCGCAGGAGAGCATAAAGATTATGACACTGGCATGCACTTACAGCGCATGTCGCTTTATAGCAAGGCTATTGCTGAGGCAGCGGGGCTTAATGAAGAAGATATTGAAACGATAGGACTCTCAGCGCCATTACACGATATTGGTAAGATAGCGACACCAGACAATATTTTACTTAAAAATGGTCCATTAGATGAGAGTGAAAAGACTGTTATGCAAAAGCACCCCGTTGTCGGCTACGAAATCCTGCAAAACAGCCCTTCTAAATACCTTCAAATGGGCGGTGAAATTGCACTGGCACACCATGAACGTTACGATGGCACTGGTTACCCCTATCAATTAAAAGGCAGCTTAATTCCACTCTGCGCAAGAATTGTTGCCATTGCTGACGTGCTTGATGCACTGACGAGTAAGCGCCCATATAAGGAAGCTTGGTCTATGGATAAAGCGTTCGAATACCTAGAATCAGAAAGCGGTAAGCACTTTGATCCTGAATTAATTGCTGCAACCGTATCGATACGTGCAACCATTGAAGATATATACGTTAGTCGAGACAACCACCTTCAGTAAGCCTGAATATTTGACATGATAGTCAGCAATATTCGCAGTGCCGCAAAATTCAAGCAAACCGTGTTAAATATTCATGTTGCAGCTCTATTGAATTTTTACAGATAAAACAAAAGCGACTTACATCACTGCAAGTCGCTTTTGTTTTAATCTTAGCCTAAAGTCTAGCCTTAGTTTCTTAATTTAGACGCCGGTTGCGGTGATGACTTCCTACCCGGAGCAGCCGGTGGGATATAGCCAGAAATTCGGCATAACCTTCCTTCGATTGCAACGCCATTTTCAAAATTTGTTACACTGCAACTAGACACAGCCTTATTTGTCTCTAGCTCTGCAATAGAGTTATTCACTTCTTCTAGCGGAATGCCAGTACTCTTGGCTATTTCTCTATCTAGCTTCTGTCCGTGTTTTTTTAAATATTCGAGTACTAATGTTGTATTCAATTCATGCTCCTCTAATGTTTTATTTCTATGAATAACGGCCTTATGCCGCTTCATTTTTTGGTGGCCCCCCCGTGAGTCGAACACGGCACCAACGGATTATGAGTCCGCTGCTCTAACCAAGCATGAGCTAGAGGGCCAAAACCATCGTTACACGCTAATCTTGCCCTGTTTCTAAAAAGCTCTTTAATCTTTCGGAACGCGTTGGGTGACGTAATTTGCGTAGTGCTTTTGCTTCGATTTGACGTATGCGCTCACGCGTCACATCAAACTGCTTACCGACTTCTTCTAGCGTATGGTCTGTATTCATTTCAATACCAAAACGCATACGCAAGACTTTCGCTTCACGCGGTGTCAGTGATTCCAACACCTCAGAAGTCGCATCTCTTAAACTACTATAAACTGCCGCTTCCATAGGTGCTAACGTTGCCGTATCTTCAATAAAGTCACCTAGGTGTGAGTCTTCATCATCTCCAATCGGTGTTTCCATCGAGATAGGTTCTTTACTGATTTTTAAAATCTTACGGATTTTATCCTCTGGCATTTCCATTTTATCGGCTAATAAAGCTGGGTCTGGCTCAGCACCCGACTCTTGCAATATTTGACGGCTAATACGATTCATTTTATTAATCGTCTCTATCATATGTACGGGGATACGGATTGTACGAGCTTGGTCAGCAATAGATCTTGTAATCGCTTGACGAATCCACCATGTGGCATAAGTAGAAAACTTAAATCCTCGACGATACTCAAACTTATCGACTGCCTTCATCAGGCCAATGTTACCTTCTTGAATTAAGTCTAGGAACTGCAAACCACGGTTAGTATATTTTTTAGCAATTGAAATAACCAGACGCAAGTTAGCTTCAATCATTTCACGCTTAGCACGGCGCGCTCTAGCCTCGCCAGTGGTCATTTGTTTATTAATATCCTTAAGCTCTTTGATCGGCAAACCAACTTTTTCTTGCATCGCAATCAAACGATCTTGCTGGTCGATAATCGAATCTCTAAAACGGCTCAGCGTTTCCGTATAAGGCTTATCTAATGCTAACTCATCATCTAACCAGTCTAAGTTAACTTCATTACCGATAAAACTCTTAATAAAGTACTGACGCGACATGCCCGACTTCTTCACACAAAAATCTAACACTTTGCGCTCGTGCTGTCGTACATTCTGCACTAACCCTCGCACTTCACTACAAAGAAACTCGACTTGTTTAGCCGAAAAACGAAACACCATTAGCTCTTGCAGTACCACTTCATGCAACCGCTTATACTCTGGATCTTGTGAACTTCGCGTCTCGCGAATGTTATTCATCTTCGCATTTGCTTCACGAATAGTGGCAAACCGAGTCGACACTTCCTGCTTCAATCTAGCTAATGCTGCAGCAGTAATCGCAGCGGCTTCAGCTTCAGCTTCAGCGGCTTTTTCTTCTTCAGTTTTACCATCGTCTTCATCAGCTTCTTTATTTGCTGTTGTATCTGCTACAAATGCGCCATCCAAGCCGATGTCATTATCAATAAGGCCATCAACTAAGTCCTCAACGCTAATCTCTTCACTCTCAACCTTATCAACGATAGCAAGTAATTCAGCTATTGTCGTAGGGCATGCAGCAATGGCTTGCACCATATGCTTCAAGCCATCTTCAATACGACGGGCGATTTCGATTTCACTTTCACGTGTTAACAAATCAACAGTACCCATCTCACGCATATACATACGCACAGGGTCCGTTGTACGACCGAATTCAGAATCCACTGTTGCCAATGCCTGCTCAGCCTCTTCTACAGCATCGTCGTCTGCGACAGGTGCAGGTGCATCATTCATCAACAATGCTTCAGCATCAGGCGCTTGTTCATACACCTGAATACCCATATCATTAATCATGCCAATGATGCCATCTATTTGGTCGGTATTTTGAACGTCATCTGGTAGGTGATCGTTAATCTCAGCGTAAGTCAAATACCCACGCTCTTTACCTAATACGATTAAGGTTTTTAAACGCGTACGACGCGTCTCCGCATTCAAAGCGATCACTGCAGGATCTTTGAGTGCTTCAGCAGCAAGCTTTTGCTTTTCTTTATCTAAGGTTTTCTGTGATTTAGGTCTAGCCATGCGAATCCTTTAATTCTTAGTTTGTCATAGCGTTGTCGTCGACAAGCGCATTTCCAAAACAAGAATTATTCATAATTTTCGGTAGCCGAACATATTACATTATTTTTGCAAAAATTGATACATCCGAAAGGGGTTTAACAATGCATTAAAGTAGACAGATATATTGCTATATTCAAAAAAACGTAATTAGTTTATTTATTACCTAACTTTTTAAGCATTTCCCGTTCATCTGTCGTTAATGCGCTTAAAGGCTTTTCTTTAATTTCATCTAACAACTTAGCTTCCTTCAGTTGTTGAACTGTCTCTAATAGCTGGGTACGTGCACCCTCAAATTCAAGAGCAAAGTCTAAATTGTCTTCAAGCTGATGCAGCTCTCGTTCAACTTCGCCCATTAAGCTTGGGTGAGCATCTTTAACCATATGTAATAATGCCGCTGGTTTATGCGTTTTATTCTCTATACATGCATTTAAAACATCCTCTAATAAACGGTCTTCATCTGTAGTGCCGCCGACGAAATCTACATCTTGCTTAGAGACTAAATCAGGCCGCATAAGCGCTAACAATACAAAACGTTTTTTTAAAGATAATGGCAATCTAGATTGCCGTTGAGTCACTTTAGGCCTGGCCTTACCTGGTGTTGATAACGCTAATAAACTTTGCATTTCAGCATCGGTCACTTGCGCCAGTTCAGCAACTCGCTTACGTAACATCAAGGATAATCTAGGCGCTTGTATCTGCTTTAAGATTGGCTCTGCCTCGTTTAAAAATCTAACCTTATCCTCTTGCGCGCTTAAGGTATTACTTTCGCTTAAGTGTTGGATAATGTATTGCGAGAGTGGCATTGCATTTTGAACCTCATCCTCGAACTGCTCTTTTCCAAACTCACGCACATACGAGTCTGGATCATGCCCTGTCGGCAAAAACATAAAGCGAAGTTTCAGTTTGTCAGTCAATGCTGGTAACGCATTCATCGCAGCGCGCCATGCAGCAGTGCGGCCAGCGTTATCGCCATCGAAGCTAAATACCACTTCATCCGTTTGGCGCATCAATTTTGTGATATGAAATGGTGTCGTCGCAGTACCTAGCGCAGCCACCGCATAATCAATACCATACTGCGCTAGCGCAACTACATCCATATAACCTTCCACCACTAAGGCACGGCCCGCATCTCTAATTGCTCGACGTGCTATAAACAAACCATATAGCTCATGACCTTTCTGGAACAAAGGGGTTTCTGGGGAGTTGTAATATTTTGGTGTGTCTTCTGAATTAATGACGCGCCCACCAAAACCAATCACCTCACCTTTTTGATTACGAATAGGAAACATAATGCGATCACGGAACCGGTCATAGCGTTTACCTTGATCATTCTCGACAACCAAACCTGCTGTTGTTAACACCTCATTATCGTAATGAGGGAAAATGTTCTGTAGATTCTGCCAACCGGCAGGCGCGTAGCCAACTTGAAATTTAGCGGCAATCTGCCCACTTAAGCCACGCCCTTTTAAATATTCAATTGCACGTTGTGATTTCTTTAACTCAGCCTTATAAAAGCCCGCTGCTTGCTGCAGTGACGCTTGCAGACCAGCCACTTCTTTTTTAGGCGGCCTATCTGGATTGTGTGTTTCCTGCGGAACGATAAGCCCAACCTGTTTCGCTAAATCATGGATAGCCTCAACAAAACTTAGGCCGTTATATTCCATTAAAAAACTAATGGCTGTGCCATGTGCACCACAACCAAAGCAATGATAAAACTGCTTGGTGGGACTGACAGTAAAACTAGGTGATTTTTCGTTATGGAATGGACAACAGGCAGAAAAGTTAGCGCCTGCCTTTTTAAGTGGAACACTTTTATCCACCACATCAACAACGTCGACGCGGTTTAGCAACTCTTGGATAAACTGTTCAGGGATCATAATGTAGTGATGATATAGCGCTAAGATGCTAGCGTAAATAAAAAAAAGGAGCTATACGCTCCTTTTGTTATGGGGGGGGGTGATCACTAAGGTTTTACTTCTAGGCTAATCGCGCTTTAATCAGGCCTGATATTTTTCCCATATCAGCCTTGCCCGCAACTAATGGCTTAATGGCTGCCATGACCTTACCCATGTCTTTCATGTTTGTTGCACCAGTATCTGCTACTATTTTTTCTAAGAGTGCCTTTACTTCATCTTCCGTAAGCTGTTTTGGCAAATAAGTTTGCAATACAACCACTTCCGCCTTCTCTATATTAGCTAAATCATCACGCTTTGCTGATTCGTATGCGGTAATAGAATCTCTACGCTGTTTAAGCATTTTCTCTATTACACCGATCACATCGGTATCAGTTAATTCGATTCTTTCATCTACTTCACGCTGTTTAATCGCGGCAAGTAACAATCGGATGGTGCCTAAGCGCTCAGTTTCCTTTGCGCGCATGGCACTTTTCATATCCTCAGATATCTGAGCTTTTAATGTCATGCGAATAAATAGTGCTAATTAGTACATTTTTTTAGGAAGCATCTGAGCACGTAAGCGACGATATTGACGCTTAACAGCAGCAGCAGATTTGCGTTTGCGCACCCAAGTAGGCTTTTCATAGAACTCACGTGCACGTAAGTCATTAATCAAACCAGTTTTCTCAATCAAGCGCTTGAAGCGGCGTAGCGCAACATCAAACGGCTCATTCTCTTTTACACGAATTGAAGACATTAAATCACCATTCCTTAAAAATTCTTTATCAAAAATCAACGTCTCATTGAAGTGACGTCGAAAACCGCGTATTCTAACGCGTTACTCAAGTTTAGGCAAACGATATATGGCAGTTTTAGCATGTTAGTTTTAGGTGTCGAATCATCCTGTGACGAGACAGGTGTTGCACTTTACGACACCGAACATGGCCTGCTGGCACATGCGCTCCATTCCCAAGTGGCGATGCATGCTGATTTTGGTGGGGTTGTGCCTGAGCTTGCCTCACGCGACCATATTCAACGCGCACTACCACTGACTCAGCAAGTATTAACATCCGCCAATAAAACCTTACAAGATATTGAAGGTATTGCTTATACACAGGGGCCAGGCCTATCGGGTGCATTATTGGTTGGTACTAGCATTGCACAATCACTTGCATTTTCATTGCAAATACCGAGTATTGGTGTGCATCACCTTGAAGGCCATTTACTTGCACCATTGCTAGAAAGTAACCCACCAACATTTCCATTTGTGGCATTGCTAGTTTCTGGCGGGCACAGTCAGCTCATGCGCGTAGATGGCATTGGACAATACACCTTACTGGGCGACACGCTAGATGATGCTGCAGGTGAAGCTTTTGATAAAACAGCCAAACTATTAGGGCTAGGCTATCCCGGAGGTCCTGCACTAGCGAAGTTAGCCACGCAAGGCAACCCTCGGTTCACTTTGCCAAGGCCAATGCTGCACAGCAAAGATTTAAACTTTAGTTTTAGCGGCTTAAAAACAGCAGTGCTTACCCTGGTAAATAAAAACAAACCACTGGATACACAAACACAAGCCGATATCGCTTGGGAATTTCAAGAGTCAGTGGCTGAAATACTCACCACTAAATGTATGACCGCTTTACGTGAAACAGGCTTAGATAATTTAGTGGTTTCTGGGGGTGTAGGTGCTAACACTCGATTACGAGAAAGCTTAAATACGGCAACCAAACGCAAGCTGTGCAGGGTAAGCTACCCACGCTTAGAATTTTGTACTGACAATGGCGCAATGATTGCATTCGCTGGAGCCATGCGCTTAAAAATGCAAAAATCCAACCCTGAACAAGACTATAGTTTTAGTGTACGTCCACGCTGGGATCTAGCTGAGCTAATGACGCCTTAGCTTTTCTTTTTACTGAATCCGGACTCCGTGCCGTCCAATAACTTTTTAATATTTCCTCTATGACGCCAAATGAGAAATGCCGCTAACACAAACATTAACAAGACATAATGGGTATATGGTAATAAGAAATAAGCAGCAATAGGCGCAAAGAAAGCAGCAACAATACTCGCCAAAGAAGCGTAACGTGAGAGTGCAAAGACAACTCCCCATATTGCAGAAGCAGCCAACGCTAACCAAGGTGAAACGGCTAGCATCACACCCAAAGCCGTTGCAACCCCCTTACCACCTTTAAACTTATAATAGATGGGGTATAAGTGGCCTAAAAACACTGCAAGCCCCACCAAGCTCACTACCCATACCAATTGATTGGTCTGTAGTGCCAGCCATACTGGCAACCAACCTTTAAGCGCATCGCCTAATAGGGTAAAAAGCGCGGCTGATTTCTTGCCGCTACGCAAAACGTTAGTCGCACCAGGATTGCCACTTCCTACCGTCCGAGGGTCTGCCAAGCCAAAGACCTTGCTAATTAAAATACCAAACGAAACAGAGCCCAATAAGTAGGCGATAACAATCCAAACAGCTGGAACCAACGATTCCGGAATCAAACCCAACACATTCATAAAATACCCCTGAAAACTATTTTCTAAGACCTAGTGATTAGTGTTTACTATCGATATACACTAAAATCTAATTATCACATTCTAAACGATAGCAAAAGCTTTAGGCGCCAAACTTTATGGACACGATATTTTTAGAGCAAGTCTCAGTGCAAACAAAACTCGGCGTACCTGAATGGGAGCGCATGAAACCACAAACCGTTATTCTGGATATTGAAATCGGCTACGATTTAAGCAAATCGTGCAAAAGTGACGCCATTGAAGACACCATTGATTATGGTGAGATAGTGAACCGTATTCGCGAGACCTTAACCAAGCATAGCTTTAAATTAGTAGAGGCCCTAGGCGAGCATGTTTGCCAGCTGATATTGAAAGAGTTTAAAGCTGAAAGCGTAAAAACTAAAGTGGCTAAACCAGCGATATTGCCGGGGTTAAAAGCGCTTGGAGTTACCATTCAAAGATTAAAATGATGATAATCATCTACCACGCTGCCAACAGCCTAGACGGCAATATGATTAAGAGCCTACTTGAACAGCATGACATTCATGCATACGTACTAGGCGAGCATTTACAAGGTGGCGTTGGCGATTTACCCGCATCGGACTTAGTAAAAGTAGCCGTAGACGATGAACATCAGGCTAGTGCTAGAAGTATTATTGAAGAATGGGATGCTGGCTCAATCGTCGAAGAAGAGTCAAGCACTAACCTCGTGGATGATGGTCTGAGTGCAACTTCTTAAGCCTCTCACGTGCCACATGCGTATAAATTTGCGTCGTTGAAATATCTGAGTGTCCTAACAACATCTGCACCACACGCAAGTCGGCACCATGGTTCAAAAGATGTGTCGCAAAGGCATGACGTAATACGTGTGGTGACATCGGCTTATGAATACCAGCCTGTAGCGCATAACGCTTAATTAAATACCAAAATGCTTGCCGCGTCATAGCGCTTGCACGTGTCGTCACAAACAAATCATCACTCAGGCGTTTTTGCAGCATCTCAGGGCGGCCATGTTTTAAATAGCGCACAATCCAATCGGCAGCTTCTTCACCCATTGGCACCAAGCGGGTTTTATTGCCTTTACCGGTGACGCGCACGACACCATCTTGCGTGCTGACTTCATTCACCTTGATGGTCACCAACTCTGACACACGCAAACCACTAGCGTATAGCAGCTCTAACATTGCCCTATCGCGTAAGCCAATGGGGAGGTTGATGTCTGGCATTTCTAGTAAATCTTCCACTTCTTGCTCATTTAAACTTTTAGGCAAGCTACGCGGGAGTTTTGGTGATTCTATTTGTAAGCTTGGGTCGACTTCTATTAAATGCTCACGTAAGCAGTACCGATAATACCGGCGAATACTGGCAATAAGACGGCCAATCGTTCGCGGTTTACTTTGTGGAAATTTGACGGCGAGGTATTGCTGAATATCGGCCTGATTAGCTGCAGCCAGTGTTTTTTTTTGTGCGGCCAACCAAGTTTTGAATTGTGTTAAATCGGTGCGGTAACTTTCTAGCGTGTTCTTTGATAAGCCATCTTCTAGCCAAAGATGGTCGATAAAAGTATCAAGCAGGCTAGTATCTAACACATCACAATCAGTTGTCACACGTCCACACCCTCATGCTTTAACAACCACTTTTTAATTGCTGGCCCACTAGGATCACCATGCATAAAGCCACCTAAGCTTTTTTTAGCAACGACTCTATGACATGGAACAACCAATGGTAAGCTATTGGCACCACATGCATTTGCAACTGCGCGTGGACCTGTATCTAACTCTTGTGCAATCTCACCATAAGTAACCACCCGCCCACTGGGTATAGCACTAATCACCTGCCAAACACGCCGCTGAAAGGACGTACCTTTAAAAATCAATGGTAAATTAAAGTAATGATATGAATCTGCAAAATAAGCCTCTATCTGGCTAGCCACTTCTTTTGCTAATTTTTGTTCAGCTGCTCTGGGTTTATACTTTTTAGATAACAGTTCGATCGCGACCTGCATCCCTTGCACTGATATGCCGACGGCACCGAACGGGGCTTTAACCACCGCATCGAACTGTAATGGAAGTTTGTTTTTATTAGCCATTTAATAATTAAACTTCAAATATTGTATCTTGGCAATTAAATAGACAAATAAAAAGCCTCAAAACACTAAAATGCTTTGAGGCTTTAAAATATTACTTAGAAACTAATCTGTTGAAGTTTCTGTTGCTGCTGCTTTTTCTCTTAGTACTAACTTCTCTTTAATACGTGCAGATCGACCTGAACGCTCACGCAAGTAGTACAGTTTTGCACGGCGAACATCACCGCGGCGTTTCACCTCAATGCTTGCAATCAAAGGTGAGTACAGTTGGAATGTACGCTCAACGCCTTCGCCTGAAGAAATTTTACGTACGATAAATGATGAGTTAAGACCACGGTTACGTCTTGAAATGACCACGCCCTCGAATGCCTGCACACGCTTACGTGTACCCTCAACAACGTTCACACCGACAACGAGTGTATCGCCTGGTGCAAAATCAGGAATATTTTTGCCTAGACGGGCAATCTCTTCCTCTTCTAACATTTTAATAATATCTGCCACTTTGTGCTCCTTTTAGTTATGAAGATGCTTGTTCCTGCTCTATTTCCTTAAGCAGCCGAGCTTCCTCTTTCGTCAACGACCTTGCGGCCAATAAATCTGGGCGTTTAGCCCTAGTAAGCGCTAGCGATTGCTTTAATCGCCATTGCCTAATCTTTTCATGGTCACCTGACAATAACACCTCAGGCACCGCTTGTTCTTTGTACACTTCAGGTCGTGTGTAATGCCTATAATCTAACAAGCCATTTACAAACGAATCCTCTATTGCTGATGTCGCATCACCTAACACACCCGGCAACTGTCTAATCACTGCGTCCATCAATACCATGGCGGGTAACTCCCCACCACTTAATACATAATCACCTATTGAAATTTCTTCATCAACATGTGCATCTAGCAAACGTTGATCAACACCTTCATAACGGCTTGTTAATAAAATCAAGCCATCTTCTTTACTCAGCTCTATCACCTTTTTGTGTGTTAAAGCTTTGCCACTTGGTGATAAGTGAACCACTCTCGACTGCAAGCCTTGTTCACTTTGTTTCTTTTTGACAGCTGCAATGGTTTTTTCTAGTGGCTCAACCAGCATTACCATGCCAGGGCCACCGCCATACGGCCTATCATCTACCGTTTTATGATTATCTGTTGTGAACGCTCGTGGGTTCCAACATTGCAAATCAACAATCTTATTCTCAAAAGCACGTGCTGTTATACCGTGCTCGGTAATGGCTGCAAACGTTTCTGGGAACAATGTAATGACATCAAATATCATATGAATCCATGTTCACGAAGACTAAAAATCTCCGTCCCAGTCAACAAGCATCGATTGATTCTCAATACTGACTTCAATCACTGTTTGCTCTGTAAATGGGATTAACCTATCAATCTCACCTTTGACTAAGATGACATCATTGGCACCCGTCTCAAATACATCTACAATTTTGCCAAAATCAACATCTTGTTTATTTTTGACGGTTAGTCCGATTAAATCAGACCAGTAAAATTCAGTATCATTATCTAGCTGCGGCAGCGCTTCTCTTGGTACTGCCACCTGCTGGCCTTTGCAAGCAAAGGCAGCATCTCTATCATTAATGCCTTCCAGCTTAACCACCAGCACATCATTATGCACTTTGCCAGATTTCAACTTAATAGCACGCCAATCTGCGCCTTTACCTATTTGCCAAGTTGTATACTCAAGCAAACCATCAATCAACTCAGTGTCAGGTAAGACTTTTACCCAGCCCTTAACGCCGTATGGGGCAACTATGCGCCCCATGATGACTAAGCTACCTGTTTCCGTATTCATCGGAAACGGTTCAAACCTTATTCAGCTGCTGGCTCTTCTGGAGCAGCCTCTTCAGCTGGCGCCTCTGCTTCAGCAGCAGGTGCTTCAGCTTCTGCAGGCGCTTCTTCAACTGCAGGCGCTTCTTCGGCTGCTTTTGCAGCTTCTGCTTCCTCAGCAGCTTTAGCGTCTGCTTCTGCCTTGGCTTCTACAGCAGCAGCATCAGCTGCTACTTTTAACTTAGCTGCTTCAGCTGCTGCAACTTTAGCTGCTTTAGCTTGTGCTTTTTCTTCATCTTTCGCTTTCGCTTTCGCCATGCCTTCAGGGCCTGTCGCGTGCAATTTAACCAAACGCTTCACTGTATCAGAAAGTTGTGCACCAACACCTGTCCAGTGATTAACGCGCTCTTGGTCAACGCGCAATGCTTCAGCTTGACCACTAGCAGATGGATTATAAAAACCTACGCGCTCAATAAAGCGACCATCACGACGATTGCGTGAATCAGCTACAACTAAATTGAAAAATGGGGTCTTCTTAGATCCACCACGTGATAAACGGATAACAACCATATATATTCTCTTATGTTAATTTTCTGCAGAAAGGCGCGGATTATACGTTATTTTAATCAGGATGGCAAAGAAAAAACAGTGAATTATCTTTTTCTTAAACTATCCATCGCCAAGCATACTAGCTCGTGCTGCTTATTGACTTCCATCTTCTTAAAGCAGTTCTTCAGATACTGCCTTGCCGTATCTTCAGCTATATCCATTACCATACTTATTTCCTTTATATTTCTACCTTCAGTCAACAGCACGACAAAATCTGCTTCTCGGTTTGTCAGCCTGAATACTGTCTTTAAACGCTCTAGCCAGTACGCCGCATTCGCATGCGCGTCTTTAATGATGATTAACACGCCATCCGACTCGGTTTCATTGGCATCTAAGGTCATTTTACTAATCAACAATACGTATGGCTTTTTCTGACTATTTCTATGGATATAAAAACTCTCATAGTTTTGATCTTCTGATGACGTTAACGCCGTCTGTTCACGCATATGTTGCAAACGTTCATCATCTGGCTTGAGCAACCCCTTTAGCACACCTTCTTTTATCACCAGACCATCGCTTTTCAATACCATTTCATTAGCAACATCTGTAATAAACAGCACTTCGCCATGCTTTGAAAGTAAAATAATTCCCTGCCCTAACTGACTTAGGCCGCGCTCTAAGACGCTCACGCGCCCTTGTAAGTTATGTTCCAATCGATTAACTTGCATCAGATTCTGACCTTCTTATTTTTAATCATATGAGTTCAGTTTAAACTAAAAATTATTTTAGACTTCATTAAATGAAGCGTTTTCCTCAAGAGGGTTTTCCTCAAGAGGGTTTTCCTCAAGAGGGTTTTCCTCAAGAGGGTTTTCCTCAAGAGGGTTTTCCAAACCATCTTGCGCTTCCCCTTCTTCAGTATTTGCCTCAGACTTCGCTGAGTCACCCTGATTAGTGTACTCAAATTTAACATCAGAATAGACTAGTGGTGTGACTTTTCCTGCCGTAGGGTTTGCTGGATTATTACTATCAAACCTTGCAGTTTGCAAAATGCTATCATTTGAGGTGCTATAAACCGCTGCAATCCTTCCCTCATCGTCCAGCACTAAGCCCAAATCTCCGCCTGTTATCGGATCGACAAAACGTTTTCTCAAATGTCGCTTTATCGCTACAAAACGATTATCTTTCAGTAATTCATCTATATTTTTTGGTAGTTCATTGAAACCATTGGGTGATTGATTGTAGTAGCTAGTAAGTGCTTCGCTGTACTGACTCCCAACAAAAAGCAATTGTTTTTCTTTTTCACGCTTTACAATCGTGTCTCGCCGCTCATACGTTGTTGTTAGGGTGACGGCTAGCACAGCGATAATAAACAGCATCACCAAGTAGCCAAACCCTTTTTGCTTGTGCATTACTGCAGAAGTTTCACCAGCTATTGTAAGTTGTGCCATCACTTGAAGTTTCAGTTGATCCACTGCGAATATCATAGACTTTATTTGAATTATCTGGAGGCATTACCGTCTGCCAAGATTCTTTACTATCAGTCACTGGATCTTCTGGAATGAATTTTATATAGCGTTCCGTTACTAACGTCTCCAAACTAGCGGGGTATGTGTTTTTATCTTCAAAGTAATGGTCGATGGCATTACGCATCTCTTTTAAATCTTCTTTTAATACCGTTTCTTTCGAACGCTTAAGCCCTTCAAAATATCTTGGCACAACAACCGATAATAGCGTAGCTACAATTGCCATTACAACCATGAGCTCTATTAACGTAAAGGCGCGGCTTGTTTTGTTGCCAGCAGTTTTACCATTGTCGATAGGGAACACCATTCAATCCTTTTTGATTATTACGTGAATACACATCGTACACATCTACTCCTTCTCTAGGGTTATCTGCATCACTATCATAACTTCGCTTACCCCAAGTGTTAGTTGGCTTTAATTCAGCCTTGTCTAAATAAGTGCTGCCTGAGACGTACATAGGGTCCGCTGGCAAGCGACGTAAAAAACGCAGTTTCTTTTTCTGTGGGTCAGTGATATTTGGCACTCCTAGCACCAAGTCTTCTAAGCGTTTAGGGTAACCACTCTCACCCAATGGTTTTGTTATCTTTCCAGTATCTGCAGCTTTTTTATAGGCATCTATTGCAGTGCGTATTTCCCGCAAGTGCGTACGTAACTCACCTTCTTTTTTACGCTGTATCGTTTTTTCTAAATATGGTGTAGCAGCAGCTGCCAATAAAGCCAAAATAGCGACAGAAAACATTAACTCCACATATGAAAATCCCCTTAACTTAACAATACGCCCGATCACAAGAAACCTCATTATGCTAACTAAATCAATCTAATTTATTTGTGACGGCAAACCATCACCTAGCGAAAAACCTGGAGGCAAAGGGATATTAATGTTTTTAGGCTTGTCAGCATCTGGTGCAGGTTCTTTGGTGGGTTTCGGTTTGGGTACAAAGAATGGGGACGCTCCTTTTTGGAATAATGGTGATGGCGACTGACGACCTGCTTTGCCTTCACTACCTATCCACATTTCAGCCTGGTTAGATGTTGGCAACCTTCTTTCACGAATAATATGCGGCGTAATTGAAAGTACAATTTCAGTTTTAATTTTATCGTCTGATTGTGTAGAAAACAATCGTCCTAACAGCGGAACCTTAGATAAACCAGGCAAACCACTAATGGTTTTTCTATCTTGATCATCAATTAGGCCAGCTAATATTTGCGTTTCACCATCGTGCAAACGTAATATTGTTGAAGTTAAACGTGTCCCAACACGAAATGCAACGCTTTGACTGTTACCTGTTGTCGCAGTCACTGCATCGCCAATAGAACCCACATTTAAATCAACCTTAATGGTGACATCGCCTGTTGGGCTAATGACAGGCACCATTTCAAGCTTCAAACCGGCGTCGATATATTGAACTGTCTGAGATGAAACGCCAGTGGATGCTACATTAGAAGTAAAAACAGGCACTTTCTCACCAATGTGAATCTTTGCTGATTCTTTATTTTTAACGCGGATTCTAGGGTTTGCCAACAAAGTGACATCGCCATCAGTAGCATTAAACACTAAGCCAGGGATGCCATTAACCACTAGCGAGTTACCTGATACTTTTAAATCCTTTACTGTTAACACACCGCTAGTTGGCACTGGCACACTGACACCAGTTGGCGGTGTAACACCTAAGTTTTGCACATAGCTCCGCTTCATCTCTAGCACTTGCACTTCCAGCATGACCTCTGCATCAGGAAAGTCTTGTGCTTGAATGATTTTCTCTGCAAGCGCTAGCACCTCGATTGAGTCTCTAATCATCAGTGTGTTTAAACGCTCGTTAACCTCTATCTTATTAATGTTAAGCATACTACGTAAAACAACGCTAAGCAGCTTAGCATCTGCGTAGTCTAGAACAAAATTCCTAACAACGAGATCTTGGTACTCTCGTTTATTCAATGTATTGTTTACATACACAATCACTGAGTTGTCGCTTAGCACCTTTTTAGCCAATTTGTTACTTTGCAACAACAAGTTGAATGCATCCTGAAAAGCCATCGACTTTACAAAAATAGTCGCTTTTTGATCGGCTGGCACACCCTTGTCGAGAATAAAATTAATATTGGTCGTTTTTGATAATGCCTCGAAAACCTTCTGAATATTGACGTCACGAAACTCCATCGTAACCGCCTCATTAAATGTTAACGTGTGTTTTAACTTTTCTTGTCTTTTGTTTTCCTGTACTTGCAACAAGCTGTTATATAAACGCTGTGCTTTGCTATGGTGAGAGTTCTCTAATAACACCTCGTGCAACTTAGCCATCGCCAACTCACCATCGGCATCAGGCTTACCCATTAATATCTCAGCTTCTTTGATCAAATCTTGATGTTTTTTTGCTATTTCAATACGAATAAAGCCTTCTTTCGCCCGTAAATTTCCAGGGTCGTAATCCTCTAAACGCGCATAAATATCTTGTAGTTGGTCAAAGTTTTCATTCTCCCAAGCCATCTGAGCATGGGCTAACAAGTCTTTAATCTTCGCGTCTCGTTCATTGATATTATCTATCTTACCTTCCACTTGTGTTGCTTCTGTCGGGTTATTAAGCCGACCACCAACATGTGAGTCTTCCTTAAGTGGTGTGTGGGTTTGACACCCACCAAGCTGAAGGAGCAGTGCTGCTAACAGCAAACTATTCGCTGTTGCTTTTACTGTCGCATTACGGTTGAAAGGCATTACTTGTTTGATCCATCTTTTATTCATGGTTGACCTACCCTTGCTTGCAACGTTTGTATTGTATTAAGTGACATTACTAAAAATTTAACTTGAATTCGTCCTGCAAGCTCATCAATTGCCTCAACTTTATATTTGTTAGCAATAACATCCCCAGCTTTAACTATTACTAGTTCGCCATAATAATCTAGCATAACCACCTGCTTTTCCTTACCTTGCCAGCGGCCCAAGTACTTAAAAGGCAAAACTGTTGTGTCTTTTTTCTTTGCTACCCGCTTTTTCAATACTCGCTTATAAACTTTGGGCTTTACATATTGCCTAGCAAACAAATCCCCCGTCAATGGCACAAGTGGCCTATCAGGCATGACTAAATTAGCATTGGTGTCAATCCTATCTACTACGTTGTTCTGTTTTTCCGCTAAAACTCTTGTTGGCAGAACTGTATCTGCATTCGCTTCATCTTGATAGGTTTTCCATGTAAGCCCTAAGGTCACAAGGCTTGCCAGTATGAGCAGTATTTGTGGTTGACTGAGCTTCATAGCGCTTGGCCAGATGGTTGAGCTGGTAACCGATTAAAATGAAACACTAGGTGAATACGCGCTTCAACACCCTCGCCCTTAACACTTTCACGGTCTAAAGTTAATGACTCTATGGACACATAATTTAATTGATGTAGTAATACACTTAGAAAATGTTGGATTTCTGGATAAGGCGCATATAAACTAAATTCGACATGGTATTGACTGAGCGCGACGCCCAGCCTAGCCTCTTTATAAGCAACCTCATTCGGCTGCAACCCTTCTGACATCGCAATATCCATGAATGATTGAATAGCACTCGCACGCATATTGATGGATGGCAATGCTTTCTGAAAAGCACTTAAGCGCTCTTCATCCGACATCGCTTGCTTCAGCTCCTGTTCAGGTTGTTCAGTTAACAGAAATCTCGCTTCATCTACAGATGATGATAACGGTCGTAACAATACAACGTAAGCAATTGCAGCAGCCACTAAAAGAACTATCGCTATCTTGCCTAAATTTCCCAGCTTTTCAGCAATGCGATAAAGGTGCCAATGTAGTGTAGGTAGAAGATTATTATTTATCACTGAGGTCACCATTTTAGTAGCAAATTAAATGTGTAGAGTGGCTTGCCATTATTTTCTCTCGGCGAGTCTGGTTCCACCAAATACTGATTCACTAACACGGCATCTTGAAAGGCCTCATTGGCTTTTAAAGCGTTTAATAGATTCGTAATTTCATCAAAGCTTTTAGCCTCACCTTCTAAGTGCATTTCTGACTTTGCTTTGTTTGGCACAACGTTAAGAAAGTCTATGTTTTTATGGGTTTGTTTGATGGTCTCTAAATGAGAAAGTAGCTTCAACCATGGATAACTCAAGCTTTGTTGTGTTTTTATTACATGGCTTATCGCATCATCTAATTCAGGGCTATTAGACAATGATTGTTGTTGGCCTGGATTCGCATTGGTACTGGTTTGATAGGCCATCAACTCTTTTTGTAATGATTGATAACATAAGAACCCCGCCACTATCGTGGCAATTGCTAGCAATAACAAACCCAACCGCATCCAAAGTGGATAGGGCTTTGCTGAAACTGCATAATCTAAGTCTAGGTTTCTCATCGTTTAAATTGTGGTTAACCAACTCGCATGGGTCTGATGTTTTTGCTTAGCCACCACGACCGTTAAATTAAATTTGTCATGCATATTTTGATTTTCTTGCGGCCAACTTTCTTTCAATTTTCCAGAGACATAAATTGCTGATGGGTTTAATTGCAATGTCGTTGGCAACTGTAGCTGCCACCTTGCCAACATTTGAGATGCAAATGCAGCTTCTTGCCCAGAAGGTGGAGACATCACCGAAAAACGTTTAAATTGTGTTTGGGATGTTTCACATAGCATCAAATGCTGTGGCTCTACAATCAATGTCGCCAAATAGTCTCTTTTCGCTTGGTTCAGCAAGCGCATTGCCACAGGTTCTATCGATTGCCATGCAAAGCCGAGCTGCTTGGCGCTGCTTAACAAACCCTCATACAAATCTTGATCGATAGCAGTCGCAACGACACTTTCGCCAAATCCACGAAGGTTGACTTTGATTTTCCAGTAATCGGCTACTGGACCATATTGTTCTCTAAACGCATGGTTCGCTAAAGCAGCCCAATCATTACGCGAGAACACACCTGATTGCCAAGGCAGTACAATAAAACGTACAAACGTATTTGCTACCACCAAGTTAACAGATCGTCCTTTTAATAATGTGTGATGCTCATGCAACACGCCCACCATAGACTGATTGTCTAACTCTTGGCTGCTTGTCGATAACACACGGACAGAACTACTGCCCTCACGTAGCGCGATACCATCCTCAGCAATGGCCAATGTTGTTTGCTTAAACCTTGGGGGCAACACGATGCACCTCCTCTAAGGTTGTTTGGCCTGCAAATGCCATTTCTAATGCAGCATCATGTAAAAATTTTGTCCCTTTACTGACAGCGTGTGCTTTAATTTGTCTGATTGATGCACGGCTTGCAATAAGCTCTCTTAGCTCATCATCAAAATGTAAAATTTCTGCTACGGCATGACGGCCTTTGAAGCCAGTACCGCGACATGCGCCACAACCTTTTCCGTGCAGCAGTGTTGCTTTAGCTGGCACTTTAATATTTGGGAAGCTTGTGTTCTTCACTGGTTCAGCACATTGCTGACACACCACACGCAACAATCGTTGCGCAACAACAATATTCAATGCGGACACAAAACTGTATGGGTCTACACCCATGTTCAAAAAACGTCCAATAACATCAAACGCATTATTCGCATGCACACTGGTAAAAACTAAGTGGCCGGTTAAAGCAGATTGCACAGCAATCTGCGCGGTCTCGGCATCACGAATCTCACCCACCATAATTTTATCTGGGTCGTGGCGCAAAATAGAACGTAAACCACGTGCAAAAGTCAGCCCTTTTTTCTCATTTACTGGAATTTGCAAAACACCTTGTAGTTGATATTCCACAGGATCCTCAATGGTAATAATCTTGTCATTGCCATGATTGATTTCGCTAATAGCGGCATATAAGCTTGTGGTTTTACCACTACCTGTTGGACCAGTCACCAGCACCATGCCATATGGCATCGCAAACTGATCTCGCATTTCCTGCATAGCTTTTGCATCAAAACCAAGCACATCCAGACTCAAACCTTTTGCTTGGTCGGCCAGTGTTTGCTTATCTAGTACACGAATCACCACATCTTCACCATGGATACTGGGCATCACAGACACACGAAAATCCACATCACGACCACGATAGACTGCTCTAAATCGACCATCTTGTGGCACGCGCTGTTCTGTAATATCGAGTTCAGAGATAACCTTGATACGCGAAATCACCTGCTCAGCCAAATTAACTTCACCAACCATACCCATTTGCGTGAGCACACCATCTAACCTGTATTTTATCGCCAAGCCTTGCGGTTGCGTTTCAAGGTGGATGTCGCTCGCATCGGCTTTCAAAGCATCAAATAATGTAGAGCGAACCAATTTGATGACAGGGCTAATATCGCCCTCAATCATATTAAGTGAGAGCTCTTCTAAGGGCACTTCTTCCCCAGCGCCAGTATCAACATTCGAAATCGCTGCATCTACTGTTCTGGTGATATCTTCATGCTGTGCAAGATAAGCAGCAATATCATCATAATGTGCTAAACGAACCGTATAGGGCGCAGCAATATGCTCTGTTGCCCAAGAGATAACCGACTGGTTAAAAGTATCAGCAAAGACAAATATTAGCTGCTCACTATCTTTTAACAATATGCATTCACGCTGTAAGCTTTCTGAAAATGAAATGTGCTCAAATGCTGGTGCTAATTGCATCATTTCACTCAACTGTATCAATGCATAATGATAACTTTGTGCGAGTTGCTCAGTAAAGCGTAGGGAGTCCATGCCTGACAGCTCTTCAAGCAGCTCTATCGCACGCCGACCTTGCTGGCTGGCTTTCTGTGCCGCTTGCTGTATTAATTCACTGTTAATCAAGTGTATAGTCATAGTTTCAATTTTTATTGTATACCGCTAGCTAAGTCGAAAATTGGCAAATACATCATGAGTACTAACCCACCAATCAAAAGTCCAATCACTGCCATTAAAGTGGGTTCAAACACTTTAGTGACTTTGTCTACCCAACGAATCATCTGCTCTTCATGAAAGCTGGCTGCATGTTCCATCATATTTTCTAGTGTGCCTGTTTTTTCACCCACATGAAACAAGCGCATGGCCACGGCTGTCGTCAGATCACTACTATTCAGTGCCTCAGTAAACGTTTTGCCTTCGCCAATTAATCGCTTCGCTTTCAATAAGCTATTTTGCAAACCAGCCCCCAACATACCGCTCACCATCGTCAGTCCTGAGCTGACAGTCATACCGCTTTTAAGCAACATCGCAAACGTACGGTAAAACCTTGAAAGGTGATACATTCTTAACTTATCACCTAGATAAGGCATTTTCCATAATAAGTTATTCAGTTTAACGCGAATACTGGGCTGTGAAATAGCCCAAGTGGCTAGCAAGAAAAATCCAAGCAAACCAAGCAGCACATGCAGCGCATAACGTTCTGAAAAACTACCAAGCATTAAAATAAAGCTTGCACTCCCAGCGGCATGACTCAATTGAGATTCATAAATATTGCTAAACTTCGGGATAACAAACACCATTAAAAACACAAAAACCATCAAACCAAAGCCCACAACAATCGCTGGATATATTGAAGCGCTAATAATCCGTTTTTTAAGTAAATCGACATTCTCGCTATATTGGTTATAACGCATCAGCGCTTCTGGTAAGTTACTTGTTGTTTCTGCCGTTTTGACTGATGCAATCAGTAAGCTTGGAAATATACTTGGGTGCCTAGCCATGGCTTGCGATAAGGTTTGACCTTCTTCAATACTACTTAATAATTGCTTCAAATGTGATTGATTTATCACGTTAGTTTCTTTTTGTACCAAGGTATCCAGCACTTCGGTCATCGATAGGCCTGCCTCTAACAACACGCGAAACTCTTGGCAAAACAAGGTCAGCGGGAAGGGCGTATTTTGACGTCTAAAAGAGGTAGATGCAGATTTAACCTGCAATACCTTATAACCTTGCTGCTCTGCTTGCCGCCTTGCTTCTAAAGGGGCTGCTGCCTCTAGCTTTAACTGTTGGGGCGCATCACCATCGCGCATCACTCGCAGTAAAAATAACATTGCTGATAGCCTTGTTAAGGGTTCTCAATAATATCAGCATTATCACCAGCACCACCAGCTCTGCCATCTGCCCCGTGTGAGATAAGATCAAACTCAGAATTCTCACCAGGCATACGATAAATATACATCTTGTCCCAAGGGTCTTTGGGGATCGTTTTTTTTAAGTAAGGGCCTTTCCATTTAGCACTACCCGATTGCGGCGCAGTAATTAAAGCATTCAAACCTGACTGCTGATCTGGATAAGCACCATGATCTAAGCGATAAACATCCAATGCCTTACTAAAGGCATTCATTTGTGCTTTTGCAGCTTGCACTTGTGACTCGCCTAACTTATTAAAATATTTGGGCCCTACATAACCTGCCAATAGACCGATGATGACCATCACCACCAACAACTCTAACAAGGTAAAACCTTTATTTTTTTTAATCATGTCCATACTGAACGCCTTAGACTAAGCTTATATTTATAATGTACTTATTGAAATGATTCAAGAAAAACCCCCATTAAATGGGGGTTTTATAATTTATAATACGATGATTATTTCTACTAGTTACTAAATATTAAAGCCATGTTCTGCTTTATTAGAATCAGCATCATTAGGACAAGCGCCATGATCACCAATATTAGCATATACATTTGTAATCGTTAGCTTTTCAAAATCACCTGCTGGCGTATTATCCAAACCTAAAGCTTCACGAATTTTCCATGCATTTGCGTGATCAGCACATGAAGTGTCGCCAGAGACACCGATAGCACCAATTTTCACACCGGAGTCATCATACAAAGCAATACCGCCGCCAAACACGTTCACACCACCGATTCTTTTACCTTTTAATGGATCATTACTTTTACCGTATCTATTTGGGCTGCCCTTGTATGCACGCGAGGCATCTACCGGATTACTATGTTGTAAGCCATATAGGCTAGCACCAGGCTGCACCGCTGCAAATAATGCACCTGTTGATATTGAGACACCATCTAAGCTAAAGGCATTAGCCGTATTGGCTTTTTGTGCAGAGATAACACGACTTCCCAGCCATTGTGAATTACCTGACTGAGCACCCGTTGTTTCACCAGTGCTTACTACATGACATACTTTACCTGTCTCGTCGACCATTGTTGCCCAACTTGGCAGACTAAACCCACCCGTTGTTCCTGCATCAACCACGTCATTTGCCGCATTTTTCAACGTGCTATAACTAACATCCCAGCATGCTGCATTTACACTCATAGATGCCGTTGCACAAGCCACGGCTACCAAAGCTATTCTAAAATTTCTCATTCTTTTTCCTCTCAAGATTTATGGGTCAAACACCTGCAAAACGTTAACCTTATTATTAAATAATGATGAAACTGCCTTAACGGCTCATTCACTATACGGCCTAAATTCTTTTGATTCCATGGCCCAAATGGACTAACGCCCTAACGTGTCATTAGCCTTTAATTAAACAAGTAGCCAACACCTTTAGGGTAAGGAAAGATTCCCTGGGCCGCCATCCCCCAAATAGGGTAAAGCTGTGAATACTAATGCTTAAGAATCTAAACGTAGCCTGTAGGGTCTTGAACGCTCGCTTTTAGAAAGCCTTCTTTTCTTAACCGACATGAATCACATAAGCCGCAGGCACGACCTTGTTCATCAGCTTGGTAGCATGAAACTGTCTTGCTGTAATCCACACCTAACGACGTGCCTTGTATAACGATCTCAGCTTTTGTTTTGTCAATTAACGGTGCATGCACTGTGATTTTCTTGCCTTCTACTGCACTTTTGGTGGCTAAATTTGCCATCTCTTGGAAAGCTTCTACATACTCACCACGGCAATCTGGATAACCCGAGTAGTCTAGTGCATTAACACCAATAAAGATATCTTGCGCACCCAGCACTTCAGCCCATGCCAGCGCAAGCGCAAGCATAATGGTATTTCGTGCTGGCACATAGGTAATGGGGATGCCTTCAGAGGCACTTTCTGGCACATCAATTTTATTGTCTGTTAGGGCTGAACCGCCAAACAAACTTAAATCAAGTTGTGCCGTTTTATGTTCTTTTGCGCCTAAGCTTATGGCAACACTTTTTGCTGCTTGGAGTTCAGCAATATGACGTTGATGATAATCCAAGCTCAAGCAATAACTTTCAAAGCCCTCTGATTTTGCAATCGCAAGGCAGGTGGCAGAATCTAGTCCGCCCGATAAAAGTACTACTGCTTTCTTTTTTGCTACCATTTAGATTTTATACCCCTGCTTTTTCGCCCCATAATATTTTATGCAATTGCATTTGCATCCGCACGGGTAACTTGTCTGTTAAGACCCAGCCTGCCAGCTCAGTTGAATTTAACTCATGGAAACTCGGGGAAAATAATATCGTGCATTTTTCTTCTAACTTTAATTCAATAATCTTTTGCTTCGCCCAGTCGTAATCTTCACGACTGCACAGCACAAACTTAACCTCATCTGTTGACTTAATATGCTGCACATTAGTCCATAGCACATTTTTCTCTTCATTAGACCCAGGTGTTTTAATGTCCAAAATTATCGATACCCTATTATCCACTTCAGCAATATCCATCGCACCGCCAGTCTCTAGCGACACACTATACCCAGCATCACATAAAGCCGTCAGTAAACCATAGCACTCTTTTTGCGCTAGCGGCTCACCACCAGTGACTGTGACATATTGCGTATCAAACGTTTCCACTTGGCTCAAAATGCTACCAACCTCCATATTGCCACCCCCAGAGAACGCATATGCAGTATCGCAATATGTGCAACGCATCGGGCAACCAGTAAGGCGCACAAATACTGTCGGCAATCCAGAGCGCGTACTTTCCCCCTGTAGGGAATGGAAGATTTCGTATATTTTAATAGCCATATCAATAAAAAACGCCAACGGTTAAGTTGGCGTCATTTTAAAGCAAAAGTGTCTAGCTTCAGATTCAAGCGCCAATTATTTAATGGTTTCAAGCACCTTTAAACGTTTTTTTGCATTGGGTGTTACATCTGCATCAGGGTATTTAGCGATCAAATTGCGTAGTGATGTTCTTGCGCTTTTTACTCGTCCTAGCTGAATTTGACTGTTTGCAATACTGTATATTGCATTCGGCACTTTCGGGCTATCGGGGTAAGTTTTTAGTAATTTTTGCTGACTGCTAATCGAAGACTTATAACTTTTTAATGCAAACTGAGAATAGCCTAAACCATAAAGCGCATCTGGCACTAACTTGCTATCTGGATAAGCTTTTATGAAAGCGTCATAAGCAGAAAAAGCTTCTTTATGTTTAGCTCCTTGGCTAAAAGCATAAGCCTTTTTATATGCTTTTTGATCTTCTGCTTCAGTCATAGGCCCTATTTCACCTGTGCCTGAGTCTGAATCTGCTACAGAGCCAACACCTTCTAATTTCCGAAGCCGTGCGTCTGTATCCGCATATAAATCTTTTTGCCGTTGCTCTGATGTCTCCAATGCATGGTTTGCAACTTCTAAGCCACCCCTCAATTGAGCTACTTCTTGCGTCAGCAGCTCAATTTCGTTTTGCATGTCTAACAAACCTTGCGTATGTATCGTCAGGCGTTTTTTTAAATCTTCGATTTCAGCCGCTTGCGCATCATGTCCTGCTTCGCTTTCAGCTTGAACACCTAAGATTTTTTTCCGCGCTTCTTTATCATCAAAAAGCGCGGCCTGAGAGCTCAATACAAATAAACTCAAGCCTACAAATAGGCTTTTTTGCAATTTATTCATCAATTACTCGTTTGGATAAACGATTTCTACGCGACGATCTTGTTGGTAGCAATCTTCACCACCACAGTTAGGACTTGCATTTTCTTCACCATAGCTTACTGTTTCGATTTGGCTATCTGATACACCAAGTAAGTTAAGCGCTTTTTTAACAGAAACCGCACGGCGTTGTCCTAATGACAAGTTGAATTCACGTGTGCCACGCTCATCCGCATTACCTTGTAGCGTCATTTTGGTAGCAGTATGTGCGTTTAAGTATTTTGCATGCGCTTCTACATTAGGGCGAAACTCTGCACGGATGGCATCGCTGTTGTAATCAAAATAAATATTGCGTTTTGATAAAATATTATTCGGATCATTCAACTCATTTGCACTTCCACTTCCACTAGACCCATCAATGACAGCCCCTTTAACATCTGACCCATCAGATGCAGCAGTTGCACTTTTATCTTCTACTGAAGCGCCATCTTTCATTGGGGTGCTTTTACAGCCTATTAAAAACACTGAAATAGCGACTGCAATTAAGAGTTTAGATTGAATCTTCGTTGTGTTGATCATGCATTTCTCCTTTTATGTTCGGGATGAGTAATATTAAAATTAATCGTTAGTTTTACATTTTGGCCTATTTAAGCATAGGCCCCCAAGCTGGTTCACGTACATCTCCACGTGCTTCACTCAAGCTTTGTCGTACTTTACCATCAAATGACACCGCTGCCAAAGACCCTCGTGAGCCTTTTTTAGTGGCATACAACACCATGCGACCATTTGGTGCAAAACTAGGTGACTCATCTTGACTACCACCACTTAATATTTGGATCTGTCCACTGGCTAAATCTTGCGAAGCGACTTTGAACCTTCCGCCATCATTTCGTATATAAACCAATGATTTACCATCTGGTGAGAAATGCGGGCTCACATTGTAAGCCCCCTCAAAAGTCACACGACTTGCACCGCCGCCACTAACTGATGTTTTATATATTTGCGGGCTACCGCCACGATCAGACGTAAAGTAAATCCATTTGCCATCAGGTGAAAATGCTGGCTCAGTGTCTATACCGCGGCTTTTCGTAATTCTTTTAAGCCCACCACCACTTGCATTGATTGTATAAATTTGAGAGTTTGCCCCATACGTCAATACAATCGCTAACTTACGGCCATCGGACGACCAAGCTGGCGCGCTATTGTTGCCTTTGTAATTCGCCACGATTCTGCGCTTACCAGTCGTTAGGGTATGTACAAATACAATAGGCTTTTTCTTCTCAAAAGACACATAAGCCATTTTTGAACCATCTGGTGACCATGCTGGAGAAATCACGGGTTCGTTAGAATTAACCAATGCCTGTGGGTTATATCCATCTGCATCAGCTACATATAAGTAATGGCGAGGACCTTTCTTTGTCACATAAGCAATACGACTCGCAAAGGCCCCTGGCTGGCCAGTTAGTTTTTGATAAATAACGTCTGCAATCTTATGCGCTGTCATGCGTGCATGCTTAGCACTTAACTGATAATCCACATCGGCCAATTTTGCTTGCTTTAACACATCAACCAATTGAAACGATACTTTAAATTTCCCGCCAGCAATTGGAGAAACCTTGCCGACCACGACAGCTTGTGCTTGCAGTGCTGACCATTCTGAGAATTTAACCTGTGATGCATTGGTTGGCTTATTAGGTAAACCTCTTGCATCAAGCAGCCTAAATAGTCCACTACGGCGCAAGTCTGCATTAATAATATCTGCCATATTGGTTTTCATGCTACTGCCATTGCCAAAGGGAACGACGGCAATAGGTATTTGTTGCGCACTCCCACCTGTAATTTCGATATCTAATGCGGCATTTGCTGAAAATGTTATGAAGCTGGCAAAAACGAAAACGACTAGTTTAATAATATTCATGTTTGTTTTAGTATCTTATTTTAAAAAAAGTTCAAACTAATTCTACTGCAACCTACGACCAAAGCTAGTGCAATTACACTTTTTTACATCTATAGCACTGTTAGCAGAAGCATTGAATTAGCCGCCATTTGGTTTAAATATCAAATTTAAATCTCGAAATTCGGCTAACGCAGCGGCATCCGTCGGTAATGGCAATGGTTCCGATACAATAGTAGCTCGTTCTACTGCAGCATCACAGGCAGCATTACCACTAGATTTTGTTACTGTTGGCGTGCTGCTAAATTCGCCCGTCGGTAGCATTTTAATCTTAATTGTCAGTACTGGGTTATCATCTCCACAAAGTGAGCTGTTAACATTACCTCGTATTTTGGCGCTTATTCTAGCAACATATTTATTCATCTCACCTTTACTTGGGCCGCTTGGCTGCCCCGTATTAACTTTACTGACCTCTTGTTGCAAATCTTTAAGGCGCTTTTCATTTTCGTCTATCACTTCATCATCAAAGGCGGCTTCTTGTAATTTTCTTAATTTCTCACGTCTTTCCTTTTTCTTCTTTTCCGCTAACTTTTTCTTTTCTTCTAATTTCTTTTTTTCTTCAAGTTTCTTCTTCTCTTCTTCAGCCTTCTTCTTGTTCTCAAGTTCTATATCAACTTTAGGTGCTTCTGGCTCGGGCTCTTCCACCACCACAGGTTCTGGTTCTGGCTCTGGTAGTGGCTCAACCTGCTTAGGTGGCTCTGGTTCTATTTCTGGCAATACTGGTGCAGGCCGAACTGGTGCTGGGTTCGTGTTATTAGGTAGCTCGCTCCATAACTCGACATCACTGACACTAACAACAGTATGTGCAGCTTTCCATGAGACTGAAACTAGTAATGCGCCTATTAATAGCACGTGTACTAATAGAGCTAGCCAGCCAGCTTTCCACGCAAATATGCTTTCGTGCTTTCTAAACATTGCTATTTAAGGTGCTGGTTGAAACAGCAAGCCCACTTTCTCCACTTGGGCTTGTTTTAACAAATCCATGACTTCAACGACCTTGCCATATTCCGTTTTCTCATCCGCCGCAACCACAACGGCTCTTGGCGATTTTTCAAGCTGACTTTTCACTTCTACCAGCAGCTGATCGCGTGGCAATATTTGGCCCGCAATTTCAGCCTCTCCATTTTTCTTCACAGTTATCACTAATGGCGCCGCTGTTTGCTTAAGCGTTTGCCCTACCGAAGGTAAATCAACGACACCAGGGTTGGTCATTGGCGCTGTCACCATAAAAATAACCAATAATACCAATGTCACATCGATATATGGCACTACGTTAATTTGATTCATCATGCGACGTTTACGTCTTCTTATCATTTAAAACTCCTTTAACTAAATGAGTCTAACGAGCTGAGCCTAACGATCTGAACTTAGTGGCGGCGTTGTAGTATGTTGGTGAATTCTTCCATAAAGCTCTCATAACGCACTGAGATTCTATCCACATTTGAAGCAAAACGGTTATAGGCAATCACCGCTGGGATAGCTGCAAACAAACCGATAGCTGTCGCGATTAGCGCTTCGGCGATGCCTGGGGCAACCTGGCTTAAGGTTGCTTGTGCAACATTGGATAATCCCCGAAACGCATTCATAATGCCCCATACCGTGCCAAACAACCCGATATACGGACTCACTGAGCCGACAGAAGCAAGGAATGGCAAATGCGCATCTAAATCATCCATTTCACGATTGTATGTCGCGCGCATTGCACGGCCGGTTCCTTCCATCACATCGCCCACATCCATTTTCGGACTGTCATTGCTATGTTGCTTATGTCGGATAAATTCTTTGTAGCCAGCTTCGAATATACTCGCCATGCCTTGAGATTTACGGCGTTTTTTACCAGCATTCAAACCATCATATAGTTTGTTTAAATCTCCGCCAGACCAAAATGCATTTTCAAACTTATCGGCATTACTTTCTGCACTGTTAATCGTAAATACTTTGATAAAAATATACCACCACGAAAATATGGAAGTAATCATCAAAATCACCATCACAATTTGCACTGGAAGGCTTGCCCCTACAATTAGGCTAAACAATGACATATCATCTGTTACATTCATATTGACTCCATTTTTAATAATACTGACTTAGGGATAGCGGTAGGCTTAAACGAAAGTATATTGACACAAGCAACTTTGACTTGCGCTTGCACTAAAAGTTGACTGTTAATTGAGATTTTTTGCAAAAATTCTAAACTTACACGGCCCGCTTTTGTTATTTCACTGTTCACTGTTAGCAAATCGTTAAATTTTGCAGGTTTTTTAAAGTCGATTACCACACTATGCACGACAAACACGACATTCAATTCATCTTTCAAATAGGTCTGCTCAAACCCTAACTCGCGCAACCATTCAGTTCGCGCACGTTCCATAAAATTAAGGTAGTTGCTATGGTACACCACGCCGCCACTATCTGTATCTTCATAGTAAACACGTATTGGCCAAGTGTGCGGCTTCTTGCTTTCAGACACTACGGCTGCCACAACTCTCCTGATTCTAATGCTTTGGGCACTTTCAAACCAAAATGTTGATACGCTAAGCTTGTGGCAACGCGACCCCTAGGTGTGCGCATTAAATAGCCCTGTTGTATTAAATACGGTTCTAATACATCCTCGATAGTGTCACGCTCCTCACCAATGGCAGCCGCTAAATTATCTAGCCCGACTGGGCCGCCGCCAAACTTTTCCAACACTGCTTGGAGTAATTTTCTATCCATCACATCAAACCCAAGCTTATCTACATCTAACATCTGCAAGGCAGCGTCTGCAACTTCTGCACTAACCTTACCATCTGATTTCACCTGTGCATAATCACGCACGCGACGTAATAGCCGATTTGCGATACGCGGCGTGCCCCGAGACCTTTTAGCAATTTCTTTGGCGCCAGTACCTGTCATTTCTAATTCCAGCAAGCCAGCACTGCGCGAAACAATGCGCCCCAGCTCTTCGTTTGTATAAAACTCTAAACGAGAAACAATACCAAAACGATCTCTTAATGGGTTGGTCAACATGCCTGCACGTGTCGTTGCACCGATTAAGGTAAACGGTGCCAAATCAAGTTTTACTGAACGTGCCGCTGGACCCTCACCGATCATAATGTCTAATCGGTAGTCTTCCATTGCAGGATATAAAATTTCTTCAACAACTGGCGATAAACGATGGATTTCATCAATGAATAAGACATCATTCGGCTCTAAGTTAGTCAGCAGGGCAGCCAAATCACCAGCACGCTCTAGCACTGGTCCAGAAGTTTGACGAAGATTAACGCCCATTTCGCGAGCAATAATATGCGCTAGTGTTGTTTTACCCAGTCCGGGAGGGCCAAACAACAGAACATGATCTAATGCCTCACTACGACCACGCGCTGCATTAATAAAGATTTCTAACTGACCTCTTGCTTTTTCTTGCCCCACATACTCATCCAGTATTTTAGGGCGTAAAGCACGCTCAATGACTTCTTCTTGAGCGCCATCTGCTTCCGGGGCAATTAAGCGCTCGGTTTCAATCATGATTTAACATTTTTCTGTATTGTGCTCATCTATTTGCTTATCTAGCAACAATTTTAACTTAGGGACTACAATTCTACCTTAGAAAAATTTTCTATCAAATGCTTCAATACAACGGGCTTACCTAAGCCGATGCCTTGCCCATAATGCACGCCGATTTTCTTCAACTCTTTTAGAATTTCATCATTCTCAACAAACTCAGCGACGGTCTGAATATCTAACGCCTCTGCCACTGAATGGATAGAGCGTACCATGGCATGATCAATTTTATTGATGTGCATTTCTTTAACAAAAGAGCCATCAATTTTTAAATAATCTACATCAAAGTTTTTCAGATACATAAAGGAGGACATACCACTGCCAAAATCGTCTAGTGCAAATTTACATCCTAGCTTTTTAAGTGCCGTTAACAAATTGATTGTATGCTTTAAATTAACGATCGCTGCGGTCTCGGTAATCTCAAAGCAGATAGCTTCTGGTGGGATGGCGTATATCGCAAATTGCTCGCGTATATAGCCTAAGAAACTTTTATCGCCCAGCGATGTGCCTGATAAATTAATTGAAAATATGTAATTGCACTTCTCTAAACTAGAGTCTAATAACTTTCTATAAGCTGCAAAGGTATTTTTAATCACCCAGCGATCAATATTTGGCATTAAGTGATAGCGCTCTGCTGATGGAATAAAACTTGTTGGTAATGTAATTTCTCCCTTGTCTCCCACTTTTCTAATCAGCACTTCATAATGGAGTGGTTGTAATGCCGCATCTGAGAGCTGGACAATAGGCTGGCAATAGAGAATAAAGTTATCATCATCAATTTCATCGGTGATGTCAGATATTGCATCTACCGCCTTATGACGTTGCAGGTTTTCCATGTCACCATGATTATATAAAAAACTTTGATTGCGTCCCGCGGTTTTTGCTGAGTAGCAAGCAGCGTCAGCCGCATGCATAATGTCACTCGTACCATTAAAGTTTGAGTCCACCACCACCACGCCAATACTGACGCCAATATTGAATACCTTTTCTTCATGAACAAAACGATAGTCTCTCGCTAATTTCAGCAATTTATCAATGACTATATTCGCATTTGCGAGGCTGCTCCCGATTAATAGCAAACCAAACTCATCGCCACCGATACGTGCAAGCGTATCTTTATCCTCTAATTTATTAGCGAACAATGCACTAATCTGTCGCAGCAACTCGTCTCCAGCACTATGTCCACAAGTGTCGTTAACCAATTTAAATTGGTCTAAGTCTAAATAACAGAATATATGCTGCGTGCCGTTCTCTACAGAATTTTCTAAAGATTCTTCTAATCGAACTTCAAACTCACGCCTGTTAATGAGGCCAGTTAAATCATCATGTTGTGCTTGGTGGCGCAGCAACGCTGTTGCATCATGAATCTTTTCCTGCAGGTTCTCATAAGCATTCTTCAAACTATGCGACATTAAATTAAAGCCTTTTTGCAGGACTTTTAATTCACCGCTAGAACTTTCTTTAATAGTATGTGAAAAAACACCCTCACCAATTTTATCGACAGCAAACGCTATTTCTTGAATTGGTTTAGTAATGCTTCTTCCAATAAACCATGCAATCATCAAACTACAGAACAAGCCAAACAAACCAATTAATAACATTTTAATAAAGAGGTCTTGTTTAAGAGACTGTAATGCTAAATTGCTTAATTCGACATAAACGTGCCCAACGACCAAGTCTTGACTCTGTTCACGAAGCGCTACAGCTTCAAGGCTGTCACTAGGAAAGTCTTCGATTTCCTCTAGACTTCGCTCGATAGGGCTTAGAAAAATAATGCCTCTTTTGAATACTAGTTCTTGGCTATTCTTAGCTATCATTTGCTTTCGTAGCTTTTTAGCAATTGGGCGACCACTAAATGCCAAGATTTTTCCAACCTTATCGGTAATAACAACAGACCTTAACTCTTGTTCATTCGTGAGCACTTGCTGAACGAGCTTTTGCAATCTTTGGCCGTTACCTGAAATAACACCATATTCTGCAGCTGGTGCCAGTTGTGTTGCAATAATGCGCCCACGTTCGTACAAAGAGTAATTTAGGTTATCAAATGCTGTAGAAATGGCATAACCAGCCAAGATAAGCGCAAAAAATACCCCTGGTAGCGTTCCCAAAAGTATTACTCTAGCTTTAATCCCAAAACTCTCCATTATTCAAGCGCTCCAATTGGCTGTTTTGATTCTAACGCTAATAATGCTTTGTAAATATCATTCTCATCTGCTAATTGCAACCCTAATGACCTTTCAACTTGACGATTAACAATGATCGAAAAATACTTAGGCACCTGCGGCGGTGGCAATACACTTTTAGCTTGTTGCGTATTGATTGCGATTTCTGCTGCCTGTTTAGCTAAGTGCTTAGCATTACTAAATACAGATGTTAATGCACCGGCTTTTACATAGGACCTCGAGTAGCCAAAAACAGGAATTTGATGACGATAACTCGTTAGCAATATAGGCTGTGCTGTTTCACGGTTATACACAACAGGATCTGGAATGGCCAATAGCGCATCATTAAATTCAAATATTTTTTCTAATTTAGGAATAATTTCCTGATCCGAATTAATTTTTTCTATATTCACCACAAAACCTTGTTTCTCAGCCCCTTCACGCAAAAAGTCTTCATAGCGACTTGATGTTGTCCCTAACAATACTCCCAAAGTTTTGGCCTTAGGCAATACAATCTTAGCAAGTCCTATTTGTCGCCTATAGGGCTGATCCAACACGACTGCACTAAAAGTGCCTAAGCGACGGCCACTCTTAAAAAGTAGCCGATTAAATGTTGGCAATGGCGTGAATACACCCAATACTGGCGTTGTATGCTTCAACTTACTTGAAGCCTCTAACGCTTTTACGCCTAAAGCAATCACCAGCTCGCTGTTTTCTGCAACTGTTAACTTTTCAACTTCGCTCATATCCACAATCTTGACCTTCAACGTGTTTGCTTTATTTACAATCAGTTCTTCTTTAAACTGATGAACAAATGCTAAGTTGGTGGTTGAGGCTGAGCTCATCACGATGGTAACACCTGTGTAAGCATGTGCAGAAAATGGCGTAAGCGCCATTAGCAGCACTAAGCAACTCGTTAACTGTGTTAAAAACGATGGGTTATTCTTAAGCAAAACACTTTGTTCCATTAAAAATTAAGGATGACATTTAATCTTGCTCGCCTTTTGTGTTCATTATTTCTGGCAAATTCTAGGTAATGCGTATTAAATATATTGTCCACTACCAGTGAAACCTCACCATTGAATCGACTACTATTAAACTTCCTTGCCACCCTTACATCACATCTTCTAATTAAATCAACTGTTTGACCATCCCCCATAATGGTAGCCTCACTTGTTTGATAATAAGCCAAGCTAGCATCCCAATTATGGTTAAACTGATGGGTAAATAAAGCACTGATTGTATTGCTAGGCATAGACTCTTCAAAGTGTCTTGTTAACTCAAACTTCGTTTCACGAATTCTCACATGTGAATAATTCAACAGCAGGTTAGTTTTTCTAGCCAGTTGCCACTTCACTTGCGTTTCAAAGCCATTCACTTCTGCATTACCAGAATTAACTGCATTCTCGGTTCTTCTTGGATCTGTAATGAGCAAAAATCCAGGAGGTGCTATATAGGGGGTGTTATCTCGAAAAATATGATCATATATATTGTCGTGAAAAAGTCTTGCATCTATATTAACGTTGCCTATTTTCCCCAAATATCCGATTTCTCTAGAAATAATTCGCTCAGGATCTGCTTTACCGTCATTCACATCCACTTTTTCTATGAGTGTAATGTTTGGATCAGTAGTAGGCACTAGAATCGACCTATTAAACTTTTCTTCAATATAATTTGGTGTCCGCAATGCAGAAGAGAAACCAAAACGCAAGGTATGGTCTGGGGTAATATTGAAATTTGCGCTCACTCGAGGAGAGATATCGGTACCAGTAAAATCGTTATGCTCGATCATTGCACCTGCATTGAGTAGCAACTTCTTATGTACTCGCCACTCTGCATGACCAAATACACGCTGCAAATCAAAATAATCTTTTTTACTGGTTCCTAAATAATAGGGAGCATACATACTGTCTCGACGTACACTTCCCCCCCATACAAACCTGAATGCCCGGCCAACCGCAAAATTATGCTGCGCCTCAATATCATAACGTTCTGTTTCCACAGGGTTACGAAAACTAACCGTGTCATTAAGTAAAGAAATACCTAAAGGTGCTATAACTGGGTCTAAAAGGGGGCGCAAATTAACGGTAGTAATTTTATCGTCTGAACGCTCAAATGAATGATAGCCTTGTAAAATAAAGTCGCTATCGTCACTTAGGCTATGTGTCCATCGCACTAATGCATGATGATTGCTCATTTGCTTTGTTCTTGGCGTATGTACTATCTGGTCATAATCGCCTTCCCCACGAGCACCATCTGCAACACCAAACATAAACTCAATATTATTACTTATACCCAACTGATAATCCGCACGTGCATTGATAAACCGTGTGCGTTTAAAGTCATTCCTAGTGTCCAATCCATCATCTTGTATATAGCCGGCAGAGATGCGGTAGCTAAAATCACCTTGGTGACCTCCATGCCGGTAAAAAGCTTCATTGCGTCCATTACCATGCTTGGCAATAATGCTATTCCCTCTTGCTTCAGATGCTGTGCGCGTTATGATATTAACCACACCGAAAAAAGAGTTGGCACCATAACTTGCCGCATTCGGTCCACGCGTGACTTCAATGCGTTCAATATCTTCAAGGACTAGCGGCAGCTCACTCCACTGCACACCACCATATAAAGGGCTATAGACTGAACGACCATCGACTAGCACTTGCATACCGCCGGCATAAGCGGATGTCATCCCATGATAGCTGACCGCATGGCTGGTACTGTGTGCTAAGCCAGCATTAGCACCAACATAAAAACCTGGCACCAGCCGAAAAATTTCTGGCAATTCGACTATGCCAGATGCACGTATCATTTTTCGATCGATGACTGTAACTGCTGACGGGGCATCTGACTTGGGTTGAGATAAACGAGAAACTGATAAAACATGCGGCACTTCGCCCATATAATCATCTTCGTCAAGATCTAATGGGGCAACATCATATGCATTTGCATGCTGCTGGGCAGCGACAAAAAACAATAAAAATAAGATGATTTGTTTCATATATTAAAAATAGGTTTTATTTTGACAGTGCTTTTAACGCTTGCTTAATACCTTCCGAGACTGCTACATCTTTATCTAGCAACTTAACCGAAGCAACCGCCTCCCGCTCGTTGTAGCCTAGTGCAAGTAGTGCATTTAGTACATCTTGTGTGGCTGATTTCACTTGTCCAGTTGAAGCGCCTAATTGACCTGCTTCAAATTTATCTTTTAACTCTAGTAGCAAACGTTCTGCCGTTTTCTTGCCGACGCCAGGTATGCGCGTTAATACAGCCACTTCTTGGCTGCCAACAGCGTCCACTAAATCTTCAATAGAAACACCACTTAAAATGGAAAGTGCTGACTTAGCGCCAACACCGTTCACTTTAAGTAACTGTCGGAATGTGTTTTTTTCTTGTTGAGTGCCGAACCCATAGAGCAGTTGCGCATCCTCACGCACTACCATATGTGTTAGCAATGTGACTTGCACGCCGACCTCGGGTAAGTTATAAAAAGTACTCATCGGCACCTCAACTTCATAACCAACACCAGCGCAATCGAGCACTATAAGCGGCGGCGTCTTTTCTAACAATAGTCCATTCAGGCGTGCAATCATATTTTTATCCTATTTATGCTAACCAACCAACCGGCCATTTTTAACGCGAAAGCCAGCTGTTGCCAATTTACCTAAGCCTTGGCCACCATGTGCATGACAAATCGCACAGGCCAAAGCATCTGCAGAATCTGAGCCAGGAGTAGCAGGCAATACCAATAAGCGCTTTACCATTTCCTGTACTTGTTCTTTTTTTGCATGTCCATTACCAACGACTGCTTGCTTTACTTGTAATGCCGTGTATTCAGCTACCGATAAATCTCGTATCACTGCAGCACTAATAGCCGCACCACGTGCTTGACCTAACAAGAGAGTGGACTGTGGATTCACATTCACAAATACTTTTTCTATGGCCACTTGTTCTGGCTGATAAGTATCAATCACTTCAAACAAACCATCCAAAATTATTTTCAGTCGTGCTGGCAACTCTTCTCTATCCGTCTTCTTGCCGCTTGCTGTTTTAATCGTACCGCTCGCAATATAATTAATTTTCTCGCCAATTTTTTCAATCACGCCAAAGCCAGTGAGGCGCAAGCCTGGATCAATCCCGAGAATTCTTACTGTCTCCACAATTAAATAACTTCCATCAGAAAAATTGGCAAGCTTTTAATTTTCTTGAATAACAGCATTCGTGTACACATCTTGCACATCATCAAGATCTTCCAATGTATCCAAGATACGTTGCATTTTTTCTCCATCTTCACCGGAAAATATAACTTCAGTCTCTGGCTTCATGGTCACTTCTGCCATCGCCGGCTTAAACGCAGCGGCTTCTAGCGCTTCTTTCACTGCGATAAAATCACCTGGCGCTGTGATCACTTCCACACTGCCGTCTTCATCGGTCACAATATCTTCTGCACCGGCTTCTAAGGCTACTTCCATGATTTCGTCTTCTGACACCCCTGGCTCAAATATAATGCTGCCACAATGCTTAAACATAAAGGCCACAGAGCCATCAGTGCCTAGGTTGCCACCATTTTTTGTGAGCGAGTGCCGCACATCCGCTACCGCGCGCTGCTTATTATCCGTTAGGCAATCAATAATGATGGCCGCACCGCCGATGCCGTAACCTTCGTAACGCACTTCTTCATAGTTAACCCCCTCTAACTCACCCGTACCTTTTTTTACCGCACGGGTGATGTTATCTGACGGCATGTTTTGCTCTTTTGCTTCAGCAATAGCAGAACGTAAGCGTGGGTTCATCGCTGGATCACCACCGCTCATCCTTGCTGCAACAGTAATCTCTTTAATCAACTTACTAAAAATTTTACCGCGCTTCGCATCTTGGCGACCTTTACGGTGTTGTATGTTTGCCCATTTACTATGTCCAGCCATGCCGCTTACCTTAAACAATGTTTCAAAAAACTAAATTCTATCATGCTCATCATGTTGCCTAACGACTCTTATTCCTCTGCGTATCAGTAAAAATACTGCTTAATTATTTGCAGAGAGCAATTTAAAGTGTATATTTTTATTACTGTGCTCAATAAACCGCACGTGGAAGGTGATAAGTATGAAAAAGTTAAAGCAAATACTCAGTGATAAAAAACTTCAAGAGACCATCAGCATTTCGCCTGATCAAGTTGTATTTGATGCGCTAGTTATCATGGCCGAACATCATATCGGCGCATTAGCCGTCATGGAAGCAGGCAAATTAGTGGGAATATTTTCTGAACGTGATTATGCGCGTGAAGTGGTATTAAAAGACAAGTCATCTAAAGCTACTAAAATCAGTGAAGTGATGACTTCTAAACTCATCTATGGACAAGCAGATGACTTGGTCGATAGCGCCATGACTACCATGTCTAACAAGCGCATTCGTCACCTACCCGTGATGGATGGCGAAAACATGGTCGGTATGCTATCCATTGGCGACTTAGTTAACGCGACGATTGAACACCAAGAAAGCTTAATCGAGCAATTGGAAGGTTATATCTGCGGTTAACAATCTATAGCTAGAATAAAAAAGGCCTCACTAGGAGGCCTTTTTAAAATACATGTTGATTAGTTTTTTACATCAAAAGCTTTTTTGAATACTTTACCTTCATTATCAGTGGCCACTAACTCAAACTTACCTGGCGCCTTAGGTATAAAGTTAAATTTGAAGTATGGATCTTCAGCAGTACCAACACCCACGTCTATGGTCATCAATGGCTTGCCAGCATACGTAAACTTCGCTGTTTTAATGTAAAACGGCGGTAAGAAACCTTGTGACACTAAATCACGTTGCAAGCCAGTGCGCATAATGTGTTTAATGTTCACTTTAGCTGATGTTGGTGTGCCGAATTTTTTAGGTGTCACCACTTTCATTCTCATTCTACCTGCTGAAGCCCTTACTGCTGCCTCATCATTAGCAACCGTACCGCCACAACCACCAGCTGCACGAATCACACGTGAAGCTAAGTAAAGCTTACCATCGGCTGTTTCACCCACTAAACG
>JBJPGD010000058.1:0-34873 GCA_048595445.1 Methylophilaceae bacterium | reverse complement strand
GCGGTAGGCTATTTTGCTAAGAAAGCACTTAAAATGGCTTTATTTATTGGCGGTGCAGCCATTGTTGCCATGTTTGTTTTTGAATATTACGGCATTACTGACATTAGTGATGAAAGTTTAAAGAATGCAGCCGATGTTGCTGGTGGTGCTGTAAAAAGCACGGGCGGTTTTTTAATGGACCGTTTGTCAAGAATCACAAGCCGCGGTGTGAGCGCAACGGTAGGCTTTGCGGCAGGCCTGAAGTTAGGCTGAAAGAGAATCAATGGAGTCTGACTCCATTGGTTTATGAAGGCAATCGCTACAATCTAACCTATAAAGTGATAAGGAGTAACACATGGCAAAAACAGCATTAGTAACAGGCAGCAGCCGTGGTATAGGGCTAGAATTTTGTACGCAATTGCAACAGCGTGGCTTTGATGTGATTGCCACCTGCCGTACAGCAACGCCAGCATTACAAGCGCTAGGTGTTGAAGTGATTGAAAATGTAGAAGTGAGTGACCCAGATAGTTTGCATCAGTTAGTCGCAAAACTGGATGGCCGCAAGATTGACTGGTTGATTAATAATGCAGGGATTGCTGGCGGCCTTGGTTTAAATGACATCAGCACAACTGCAATTGCGAGCTTTAAACGCATGTTTGAGGTCAACAGCTTAGGCCCATTATTAGTCACTAACGCGTTAATGCATAATTTAAGCAAGGGTTCCAAAGTGGGCTTAGTCACCAGCCGTATGGGTTCGATTGCTGATAATGATTCTGGTGGGAGCTATGCTTACCGCATGTCAAAATCCGCGTTAAATGCAGCGGGTAAATCCTTATCAATTGACTTAAAACCACAAGGTATTGCAGTCGCGATTTTACACCCTGGTTGGGTACGTACCGATATGACTGGTCATGGTGGCTTGATCGACACTGATGAATCGGTAGATGGCTTACTCAAACGGATGGACGCGCTGGAACTATCAAACTCAGGCACTTTTTGGCATACCAATGGTGAAGAGCTGCCTTGGTAAACTATTCAGCCAGTTCTATTTAGATGGTTCTATTCAAACAGCGCAAGCATGCGGCGGACGACAAGCGAGTCCGCCCAATGCCTACTAGAGAACTAACCTGCTAGAGTACTGATTTGCTACAGTACCGTATCGTGGAAGCCATGAGAGGCAGCTTCAACTAAATCAAACACATGTTCAAAGCCGTGCTGGCCACCATAATAAGGATCAGGCACATCGCTTTCTGGATGCTCTGTCGCAAATTCCAAAAACAGTTTTACCTTATGCTGATGTTCGCTTGGGCATGCTTGCAACAAAATATCGTAATTATCCGTATCCATCGCTAAGATATAGTCAAACGTTTCAAAGTCGCCAGCCGTGAATTTACGTGCACGAATGTAGGACAGATCAACACCGCGGCTTTCCGCCGTTTGTTGTGCACGCGCATCAGGGACTTCACCGACATGGTAGGCATGCGTGCCTGCTGAATCCAGATGGAAACGATCTTCTGTGCCTAGTTCATGGACCATGTGGTTAAAAACACCTTCAGCCGTTGGTGAACGACAGATATTGCCCATACATACAAATAACACACTGATTTTGCTCATACTGACCTTCTTTAAGTTTCTGATAATAACTGCTCAATCATGGATTCAGCTTGGCCTAAATAGCTACCACCAAATAAATTTAAATGATTAAGTATATGATACAAATTATAAAGTGTTTTGCGCACAGCGTAACCCGCTTCTAGTGGATATTCAGCATGGTAGGCACTAGCGAAATCATGGCCAAAACCACCAAATAACTCAGTCATGGCGATATCGGTTTCTCGGTCACCATAATAACTGGCAGGGTCGAAAATCACTGGGTTGCCTTGCTCATCACCAGCCGCATTGCCGCCCCATAAATCACCATGCAGCATGGAAGGATGCGGGGTGTAACTGTCAAAAAACCCATGCAGATTTTCGCTTAAAAGCATGCCTCTATCTTGCAGCCGACCCGCATAGCCATTTTGCGCAGCAAACTCTAATTGCTGGATAAGTCTATGTTGCTGCCAAAAGGTATGCCAATCATCTTCACGGTCGTTAATTTGTGGCGTGCTGCCAATCGTATTGTCGATATGCCAGCCGAAGTAGGGCATTACTTGTTGATGTAGTTGTGCTAATTGCTGCCCGAATAACTTTGCAGCATCCCCGCGCATGCTGCCCAGCGCAATATATTCCAAGGCTAAATAGCTTTTGCCATCTGCCGTGCCATACGTGATTACTTTAGGGACACGCACACAATTAAGCTCGGCCATTTCTGCTAATGCAGCCGCCTCTGCTTCAAACATCGCGGATAAATTTGGCGAGTTCACTTTAATAAAATAATGCTGATTACCCGCAGAGACTTTATACGCCGTATTAATACAGCCACCGCCAATTGAACTCAACGTGTAGTTGCTCAGTTTGGTTTGGGTGGCTTGCTCAATCTGATTAACAATAGAGCCGAGTTGTGCCATGGGATCTCCATATGATTTATTAGTATTATAGTAGCCTATATTGTCCATTACTTGATTTTTCAAGGACAGATAAGTACAGTGAACTTTTGTACCCTATTGCAGAGGAGTGAACCATGCCCTACCTAAACATTAAAACAAACCAAGCTATTAGTGATGAAGCTGCATTTATTAAAAAAGCCAGTGCAACTGTCGCAAAAGCAAGTGGCAAACCAGAAAGCTATGTGATGATTGCTGTTGATCAAAAAACGCCGATGTCGATGGCTGGCAGCGATGCACCGACCGCACTATTAGACTATCGGGCTTTAGGGTTGCCCGGTGATAGAAAAGCATTTTCAGATGCGCTATGCAGCCTGATATCAGAAGAGCTATCCATTGCTGGAGATAGAATTTACATTAGCATGGCCGACTCTGAACGCCAAAACTGGGGATGGAATCACAGCACGTTTTAGCCATACGGTGCAATACGCTTTGTTAACCAAACAACAGGAAAAATATATGTGGACTACACCAGCTGCTATAGAGGTGCGTTTCGGTTTTGAAATAACAATGTATGTAATGAACAAATAGTTCTTCAAAACACGTAACACCAAAAGTAGCTTCGGCATGTTTCTTTATTGGAAGAAAGTTTTGGTTATTAACTCATCTTCGAGAAATAAGTAGTTACGCTCTATGCGTGGTTAGGGTGCTAGACTATCGAAGGTGGATAACTGGAATATTGAACTTTAAATGCCTCGTCATATTTTTCGACTAACATATTATAAAAATATTGCTCAATTCTTGACTGATGGTGAAGTATGGGCAAAAAACCATAAGCCAATGCAGAAGTGTTATCAGACATCTTATGCAAATATTGTAAATCGCAGAGGAACCGAAGAGTTCAAAATGCCTTGTGGTGGTGTCGTTAATGATTTCGTTCCTTTTTACTTTTCACCAATAACTGCAATGAGCCATACTATCCATCAAGGAAATGTAGATCTCGGTGGCCTTGATGGTGTTAGGATTGGTGTTGCAAAGTCAGATGAAATTGTATTTTTGGTATCTAATACACAACATTTTCAAAGCTTTGGGAATGATGTGTATTTCACGAATGTGGCTTGTAACAGCCAAGCGATAGTTCCTGTGTTTTCGTCAGATTTGACTGTTTTAGATACACATGTAAACTGGTCTGTATTTAATGAACTTCCATTGAAGGCTGAGATCCCAGAAGTTGGTTATAATGGTGTTTGTAAATATTTTTTTGATCGGGATGATGGAGTTCACATGAATCGTAAGACTCAGCGTATGGCTGAATTCATGATCAAGAATTCAGTGTCTTTAAATTATATCGATTGTATTGTCGTTCAAAATGAGAATATTAAAATGGAAGTTGAGCAACAAATTAAAAGTAGCCTGTGGAATATTCCTGTCTATCTAAAACCAGGATGTTATTCGTAAAGTATGAATGTTTTTTTCGAAAAAGGTAATTTGTTTGAAACTGATGCTGAGGCCATTGTAAATACAGTTAACTGTGTTGGTGTGATGGGTAAAGGTGTTGCTTTAGAATTTAAAAACCGCTGGCCTAATAACTTTAAAGCATATAAAAAACTATGCCAAAGTAAGAGTCTTCGCCCAGGAAAATCCTTTATTTTTGATACTGGCGATTTATTTGGTGACGCAAGGAAGCCTCAGCGTTACTTGATTAATTTCCCGACAAAGGATCATTGGCGGAGCAAGTCTAAGTTTTCGTATATTGAACAAGGGCTGGACGATTTATTAGTTCAGCTTGAAAATTTGGATATTCAGTCCGTTGCATTACCACCTTTGGGTTGTGGTAATGGGGGCCTAGACTGGAGTGAAGTTAGGCTTTTCTTGGAAGAGAAGCTTTCTAAAATTCCAACTACTAATTTTTATATATATGGACCTAAAGAAAGTGTTCTAGGGCCTGAGTATGAAGATATTCCTTCAAGCTATATGACTGAAAAAAGGGCAATATTAGTTAAAACGATTGGTGAGTTTGAAACATACTTTGGAGGCTACTTAACGAGAATTTCATTGCAGAAAATTGTATATTTTTTACAAGTAATTGGGATTGACTATGGAATGGAGTTTTCTCGCAATACACATGGTCCGTATAGTGAGCAACTGCATAAAGCTTTTAAGGTAATGGATGAAAAAGAATTCATTGAAAATTACAATGATGATGAACCGCTTATTCAGGCTTCTACAGGAGGGCTAGCAATGGCTAATGAGTGCTTAGATAAGCCTGGTCTTGAGCATAATGTTGATAAAATTAAAAGACTGTCACTTTTAATTCAAGGTTATGAGAGTCCGTTTGGTATGGAGCTGCTTTCTAGTGTTCACTATTTAGTATCTTATGAGGGGGTTAGTGGCTCTAAGAAAATTGTCGAGGCTATTAATAACTGGAACGAGCATAAAAACAACCAGTTTGAGAATGAAGCAATTATATTGGCATATGAACGGTTGAAGGAAGATAAGTTTCTCAGTTAAGTGAGTGACGTGAAGCTTGAGTGATTTTTTTAAAACAAAACCTGCAGAAGCGGGTTTTGTTTTTTGAATGCTTAGTTAGCACGTTTTACATTTAGCAGGAAAGTGAGGCAAGGCGCGTAAATCGTAGACAATACGAATAGTATGGCAAGATTTACGCAACGCAGCATCACTGATGTGCTGAATGATAAAACTACATCATGCCGCCCATACCACCCATACCGCCCATCCCACCCATATCAGGCATCGCAGGCGCTGCTGCTGCAGCGTCTTGTGGTGCATCAGCAATCATGCAGTCTGTTGTTAGCATTAAGCCAGCAATAGAAGCTGCATTTTGTAGTGCTGAACGCGTTACTTTTGTTGGATCTAGAATACCCATTTCGATCATGTCGCCATAAGTCTCGTTAGCAGCGTTGTAACCGTGGTTGCCTTTACCTGCAGCAACATTGTTGACAACCACTGATGGCTCAGCGCCTGCGTTATCAACGATTTGACGTAGTGGCTCTTCAACCGCACGTAAAACAATTTTCACACCAGCTTCTTGATCAAGGTTGTCACCTTTTACTTTAGAAATAGCATCACGTGCGCGAATAAATGCGACACCGCCACCAGCAACAATACCTTCTTCAACGGCTGCGCGTGTTGCATGTAGTGCATCTTCAACGCGGGCTTTTTTCTCTTTCATTTCGATCTCAGTCGTAGCGCCCACTTTAATCACTGCAACACCGCCAGCTAATTTAGCCACACGCTCTTGTAGTTTTTCACAATCATAATCGCTGCTAGAAGCTTCTACTTCTGCTTTGATTTGGCCGATACGTGATTTGATGTTGGCTTCTGAACCTGAACCGTCAATAATGATGGTGTTTTCTTTACCAATCTCAATGCGCTTAGCTGAGCCTAATTGCTCTAGTGTGACTTCTTCGATTTTAAGGCCAACTTCTTCAGCGATAACAGTACCGCCAGTAAGGATAGCGATATCTTCTAACATGGCTTTACGACGATCACCAAAACCAGGTGCTTTAACAGCCACTGTTTTTAAGATGCCGCGGATGTTGTTTACCACCAATGTTGCCAGTGCTTCACCATCAATATCTTCAGCGATGATGAGTAGTGGGCGGCTTTCTTTAGCCACTTGCTCTAGTGTTGGTAGTAAATCACGGATGTTTGAGATTTTTTTGTCGTGTAGTAACACGTATGGATTCTCAAGCAATGCAATTTGACGCTCTGCATTGTTGATGAAGTAGGGTGATAGGTAACCACGGTCAAACTGCATACCTTCAACAGTTTCTAGTTCGTTTGTTAAGCCAGAACCGTCTTCAACCGTAATCACACCTTCTTTACCCACTGTGTCCATTGCTTTTGCAATGATGTCGCCAACTGATGCATCTGAATTTGCTGAGATAGAGCCAACTTGAGCGATTTCTTTGCTGGTTGTACATGGTTTTGATTGCTTTTGTAGTTCAGCTGTTGCTGCTTCTACTGCTTTATCAATACCGCGCTTAAGATCCATTGGGTTCATACCAGCAGCAACTGATTTCATACCTTCGCGGATAATCGCTTGTGCAAGTACTGTTGCTGTTGTTGTGCCGTCACCAGCGATATCGTTGGTTTTAGAAGCCACTTCTTTAACCATTTGTGCGCCCATGTTTTCGAATTTGTCGTTTAATTCGATTTCTTTTGCCACTGAAACACCATCTTTAGTGATGGTCGGTGCGCCGAATGAACGCTCTAACACTACGTTACGGCCGTTAGGGCCTAAAGTTACACGCACTGCGTTCGCTAATACATTTACGCCTGTTACCATTTTTTGGCGAACGTCATCGCCGAATCTTACGTCTTTTGCTGCCATTTGAATTCTCCTAATTACTACTCAATGATTTAATTTGTTTGTACTTTAATGCTTACAATCATGCAGTTGCAATCATCGAAACTATTCGATGATTGCAAGAATGTCATCTTCAGTCATCACAAGTAGCTCTTCGCCGTCTACTTTAACTGGTGTGCCGCCATAGCTTTTAAATAGCACTTTATCGCCAACTTTAACGTCTAATTCGATGCTTTTGCCATTGTCGTCTTTTTTGCCAGTACCGACTGCTTGGATCGTACCTTCAGCTGGTTTTTCTGTTGCAGAATCTGGAATTACAATACCTGATGCGGTTGTGCGCTCTTCTTCTGCGCGTTTAACAACGACACGATCGTGTAATGGACGAATTTTCATTAGATTTCTCCTTGGGTTATGCTTAAACTAGCAATTGTTAATAAATTAATGCAATGCGCGAGATTTTAGCACTCTCGCCTTTAGATTGCTAACATCGGGGTGATGTTATTAATTTCAAGAGTTAAAATGAATAAAATGTATCGTTAATATTCAATGTAGGAGTATCAAAGTTTGACAGAAGAAAATAAAGCATTAGAGAAAAAGTCAGAGGCGGGGATTCAGCAGCTGAATTTAAGTTACGATAAAGTACAAGACAGGTTGCTGTTTCGTGTTGGTTTAAGCGACGATACTGAGCTTGCCTTATGGTTTACCTATACTTTTTCAAGAGAACTATGGGCTGCATTAAATGCAGAAGCACACCTGCCGGAAGCGAAACAGTTTGCCAATATAGAGGTGGACGATGATGTGGAGCAGTTTCAGCTAGAGGTGGAAGCAGCAGAGGCATTAGAGGACATGGATTTTGAGACGGAGTATGCGCCGCGTCAGGAGTTGCGTAATGAAGGCGTGATGCTTGCGACAGATTTAACGCTCTCTGATGATGCGAAGCATTTGGATATTACTTGTTTAGAAGGTGTTGTTGCGAACATTAAGTTGACGCCTGAACTATTGCTAGCGACTTGTAATATGTTGCAGCTAGCGGCGAAAGAGGCTGGCTGGGAATTAACAACAGGAACACCTTCTATCATGATAGAAGCGCTAGAAGCTTCTAAAGTTCTGCATTAAGAAAGTATTGCGTTGAAATATACAACATTAGGTCATACCGATATTGAAGTGTCTAAAGTGTGCTTAGGCACAATGACGTTTGGTGATCAAAATACAGAATCCGATGCGCACGAACAGCTAGATTACGCCTTAGCGCAAGGCATTAATTTTATTGATACCGCCGAGATGTACCCAGTGCCGCCAAAGGCAGAAACCTTTACCCGTACCGAAACCATGATAGGCCCTTGGTTAAAGCGTCAAGCGCGAGATAAGATTATTTTGGGTAGTAAAGTAGCTGGACCGCGACGAAGTATTGATTGGATACGCGGTGGGCCGCCTAGCTTGGATAGAAAGAATATCCGTAGTGCTGTGCATGATTCGTTAAAGCGCTTGCAAACAGATTACATTGATGTGTATCAGCTGCATTGGCCAGAGCGCAATGTGCCGATGTTTGGACAATACCTATTTGAGCCAGCTGAAGAGTTTGATGCAGAAGGCAATCAACATGCTTGGGTCAGCATCGAGATCCAGCTAGAAACACTGGCTGAATTAGTGAAAGAAGGCAAGATTCGCGCGATTGGCTTAAGCAACGAGCAGCCATGGGGTTTAATGGAATTCTTGCGTATTGCCAAAGAGCACAACTTGCCGCGCGTCGCGACACTACAGAACTGCTATAACTTGATTACCCGTGGTATGGAGTTTGGCATGGCTGAAGTGCTGTACCGTGAAGACATTAGCTTGCTTGCTTATTCACCATTAGCGTTCGGGCATTTAACGGCTAAATATATTGAAGACCCCGAAACACAAGGTCGGGCAACGCTTTTCCCTGGTTATGCTGCACGCTACAAAAAACCAGCAGTGACAGCTGCAGTGAAGCGCTATGCTGAACTGGCACGTGCAAACAATCTCACGCCGACGCAATTGGCGCTTAGCTTTGTATTTAATCGTTGGTTTGTGACTAGCACAATTGTTGGGGCAACGAGCATGACACAGTTGAAAGAAAATATTGATGCGTATCAAGTGAAGCTGAGTGATGAAGTGCTGAGTGAGGTTGAGCAGATTCACCTGGTGATGATGAATCCGGCGCCTTAAGTTTTTTTACGACTTATTTTTGATTTTATAAAACCAATAATAATAAAACCTAAGCCAATGGCTAAGCCAGACAAGACGATTGTTGCCATATGCATCTGAACAAATGGGAAGCTGCTAAAGAAGTAGCCAGCAAACACTAAAATACCGATCCAGAGAATAGCGCCGATAGTGGAAGACAATAGGTATTTGTTATAGGGCATTTGGCTTACGCCTGCGATTAATGGTGCAAACGTTCTGACCATTGCAATAAATGGCGATACCATTAACGTCCACTGCCCGTACTTTTCATAAAATACTTTTGTTTTATTGAGTGCGTTTTGATTGGCCCACGAGGATTGGCTACGACTAATTTTATGGCCAAATAGACTGCCAATTTGGTAGGTGAGTAAGTTACCTAAAATGATGGCGCTTATGAGTGTGACTAAGGTTGGCGCTAAACTCAGTGAGCCAACTTTACAAAAAGTGCCGGCAATAAAAATAAGTGGGTTGCCTGGCAGAAAAAATAGTGGAAAAACACCAATTTCTAAAAACACCACGGCGAATAACAGCAAGTAGACTAGGTTGCCATGCATTGCAATAAAGTCTGCAATGTGGCTATCTAAATGCATGAGCAGTTCTAAAATTTCCATTAGTTGAGTATAACAGCCGTTTTTGATAGTAAAAACACGTACAATTTAATTAATGAGTAATCAGAACCTACTAAATAGAAGTTTGCAAAGCGTATGGCATCCCTGCACGCAAATGAAACAACATGAAACACTCCCGCTTATTCCAATCAAAAGCGGTGATGGTGTTTGGCTTACTGATAATGAAAATAAAAAATATTTAGATGCGGTGAGCTCTTGGTGGGTGAATATATTTGGCCATAACAACCCACGCATTAAAGATGCGATTAAGCAGCAGCTTGATACATTAGAGCATGTAATCTTGGCGGGTTTTACGCATGAGCCCGTCGTCGCGCTATCAGAGAGGTTATCTCAGTTGACGGGGTTAGGCCATGCTTTCTATGCCAGTGATGGTGCTAGTGCAACTGAGATTGCGCTAAAGATGAGCTTTCACTACTGGCGCAATAATGACCAGCCAACAAAGAGACAATTTATTAGTTTACAGAATAGTTACCACGGAGAAACCTTGGGCGCGTTAGGTGTGACAGATGTTGCACTCTTTAAAGACACCTATGCTGCTTTATTGACGCAATCAGCACAAATGCCGAGCCCAGATTTTAGATTGGCTGAAACAGGAGAAAGTGCAGAGGTATTTGCATTGCGTTGTGCGCAAGCGTTAGAAGATTATGTTGCTGAACATCACCAAGAAATAGCTGCTTTTATTATCGAGCCATTAGTGCAATGCGCAGCAGGTATGGGTATGTATGATGCGATTTACTTGAAGCGAGCACGAGAAATTTGTGATCAATACCATGTCCATTTAATAGCTGATGAAATAGCGGTAGGGTTTGGGCGCACGGGGACGATGTTTGCCTGTGAGCAAGCCAATATAAAGCCGGATTTCATTTGTTTATCTAAAGGCATTACTGGCGGTTATTTGCCACTTTCAACTGTACTAACAACAGATGAAGTTTATGCCGCTTTTTACGATGATAGTACAGCACGTGGCTTTTTGCACAGCCATAGCTATACGGGAAATCCGTTAGCTTGCAGTGCTGCTTTAGCTACTTTAGATATCTTCGAAAATGATGATATCATCATGCGAAATAAACAGAAATCAGCTTATTTAGGTGAGAAAATGCAAGTGCTTACTAACCTGCCTATTCAAGATCTACGTCAAAAAGGCATGATTGCTGCATTTGAAGTAGAAACTGATCAAGCTGGCTTTGCAAATGCGTTTTACCAACAAGCATTAGCGCAAGGTTTACTCTTGCGGCCTATTGGCAATACGATTTATTTCATGCCTCCCTATATTATCAATGAAGCAGAAATTGATTTGCTGACTCAAACGACCAAGTTATCAATAGAACAATCTTTATGAAAAAATTACTAACTTTTGCTAGCTTACTGTTAGCCACTTTTTGTGTGCATGCGGAGTTGCCAACAACTGTTTCTAAAGCGCTTAAGCAAGCCGGCATTCCTGAGTCTAATACTGCTATATATGTCCAAGCGGTCGATAGTAAAAAACCTAGTCTGAGCGCGAATGCAAGCAAGCAAATGAATCCAGCGTCTGTGATGAAGCTAGTAACGACTTATGCAGGCTTGGAATTGTTAAAGCCAACATTCAGATGGAAGACGGAAGTGTATAGCAATGCGGTCATTGTAAACGGTGTTTTGGATGGGGATTTAATTATTAAAGGCTATGGTGACCCTAGTTTCAAAGAGGGTGAGTTCAGGCGTTTGTTATTGAGCTTACAACAAAAGGGGTTGAAAAACATTACAGGTGATTTTGTCATTGATAAAACTTATTTTGCAAAAAAAATTGGCAACAGCCGTATTTTTGATAATGAGAAGTGGCGTGCATACAATGCTTTGCCCAGTGCCTTCTTGGTGAATGGCCGACACACTAGCTTTAAGTTTACGGTGAATAATGATGAGGTCATCGTTTCGCAGGAAGTCGAGCTGTCGGAAGTGGAAATTGTGAACCAGATGAAGCTTAAAAAAGGTTACTGCGGCAGCTGGCGTAATCGCTTTACCTACGATGTGAATGCTTCTGATAAAAAAGCTATTGTCACTTTTAAAGGGACTTTTTCGCCTAGATGTGGTGATCGATACCTAGAACTCAGTTTGTTTGATGATGAGCATTATGCTTTTTTTATGTTTAAGAAGCTGTGGCGCCAATTAGGCGGTACGTTTAATGGACGATTGCGAACGCAGCAGGAGATGCCGCTAGCAGCAGTTGAGTTATTGGAACAGGGTTCTAAACCATTAGCGAGTATTGTGCGAGACATTAATAAATGGAGTAACAATGTGATGGCGAGACAGCTTTTGCTCACCATTGCGGCGGAGAAAAGCGACCTACCAGCCAGTGAGGTTCGAGGCATGTTAGCGATTAAGTCTTGGCTTCAAGAAAATGGTAGAAATACAGATAGCTTAGTGATAGAAAATGGCTCTGGTTTGTCACGCATTGAACGTGTGAGTGCGCAAGATTTAGGACAAATGCTAATCGATGCCTATCAAAGCCCAAGAATGCCAGAACTGATGTCCTCATTACCCATTCTCTCTTTGGATGGCACCTTAAGTCGACGTTTAAGAAATACACCAGTGAGTGCACGCGCACATATGAAAACAGGCTCTATTAGAGCGGTAAAAGCGATAGCAGGGTATGTGCTAGATGCAAAAGGACGGCGTCAAGTGGTCGTCATGCTGGTGAATGATGTCAAAGCCTCATCTAGTAAAAAAGCGCAAGATGCTTTAATTAATTGGGTGTATGACCAACCTTAAAGTGATAACAACTTAGAACTTAGAACTTAAACTGATATGCAGTATCATAATGAATTAACTTTTTAAAACGATTTTTGAATGGTGAGAAATGAAAAAATTAAATGCTTTAATCGCAGCGGCCTGTTTTTTAACATTAAGTGCATGCCAAGCTGAATCAAATAATGACACTGAAGATAATAAGGAAACCACTGTAATGACGACTAACATCACTGAACTCGTTAAAACGGATACTGTTGTAGGCGATGGCCGTGAAGCTGAAATTGGCTTTAACGTGACCGTGCACTATACAGGCTGGCTGTATGATGAGAATGCAGAAGATAAAAAGGGCGAGAAGTTTGATAGCTCAGTTGATAGAGGTGATCCATTTAAGTTTGATTTAGGCGCTGGCCAAGTGATTCAAGGTTGGGATCAAGGCTTTGCTGGGATGGAAATTGGTGGTAAGCGTACACTCATTATTCCACCTGAAATGGGTTATGGTGCACGTGGTGCTGGTGGCGTGATTCCCCCAAATGCGACGTTGATTTTTGACGTAGAGTTATTGGACGTAAAATAAATGAAAGTACGTGTTAAATGGATAGAAGACGTTGCCTTTATGGGTGAGTCTGAAACAGGGCATGCTGTCGTATTAGACGGCGCACCCGAGAACGGGGGGCGCAATATTGGTATGCGCCCAATGGAAATGCTATTAATCGGCATGGGCAGTTGCACTTCTTTTGATGTGGTGACTATCCTGAAGAAGTCACGTCAGCCTGTCGTCGATTGTGTCGCTGATATCACTGCTGAACGGTCAGATGAAATACCAAAAGTATTTACTAAGATCCATGTCCATTTTGTGATTACAGGTAATGATTTGAATGAGAAGCAGGTGGCACGTGCGGTAGCATTATCAGCTGAGAAGTATTGCTCCGCTTCCATCATGTTGAGTAAGAGTGTAGAGATTACGCATGATTTTGAAATAAAAAGTACTGAAATTAAAACTGATGAAGCTGAGTAGTCATGAATAAACCACAAGGTATGGTCGGGATTCGCCATGTGGCTTTATTTATTCAAGAGTTAGACGTTGCCATTGATTTTTATACCCGCATCATGGGTATGCGTATTGAATGGCAACCAGATGCTGACAATGTGTACTTGACCAATGAAGGTGATGTGTTTGCCTTGCACCGTGTGGATTACACGCCGCAAGCCCAGCAACGTTTAGATCATATTGGTTTTGTGCTGGATAACATAGATGCGGTAGACGAGTGGTATGACTACTTTGTGAAAGAAGGTGTACGCATTACAGAGGGACCTAGAACCCACCGAGATGGGTCGCGAGGGTTTTATTGTTTAGATGCAGTAGGGCATTTGTTAGAGCTAATCTATCATCCGCCCATTGCTAAGCTATTAGATAAATAGGTTGCTAGATAAGGAAACCTTAAGCCATTGTCACTTTGACAGTGAGCGATTCAGCGGTATCAATAATAGTAAAAAGACGGTCAATATTAGGGTGTTTGCCGGGATGGTCTTCAGCATCGGCCGTGTGTTCTGCATATAAAGACAAGCCCTCTACAGCAGCATCTACATTAATGCTGCCAAACATCTTATAAAGATGGTAATAAACTTTTACAGAGCCTGAACTACCTGGTTTGTTTTGAATAACACCAGCCGCTGCCCCGTTACGATCAAAGAGTTCTATGTTTAGCACATCATCAGCAGCATCTAACTCAAGCAACACATCGTTAAATTTTTCCATGATTTGTTCTTTCTATCGTTAATGTGCGCTTAAATATGATAAGCAGTCGCCGTCATTATTTTTGATGATATTTTCATCATTTTTTTGACAGGGGTGGGTAGTTCAGCAGCCCCTAAGTCGTGCGCCTCTTGCGCATGCGCTGATTCATCAGCATGCATTTGTTCAATAATCGTTCTGGTTTTAGTATCTTCAGTTGGAAGCAGTTCTAAATGGCTAGCTAAGTGAGCGCTGACTTGCTGCTCGGTTTCAGCTAAAAAACCAAGATTCCACTTGTCACCAATGGCGCCTGCAACCGCGCCTAATGTAAAGCTGCTGATGTACCACACAGGGTTGAGAAGGCTTTTTCTCCCACCAAGCTCTTTAATCCGAGATTCACACCAAGCTAAGTGATCTGTTTCTTCAGCCGCCGCTTCTTCAAGCGCTTCTACAATGGCAGGATTGCGTGATGTGAAGGCTTGGCCACTATATAAAGCCTGCGCACATACTTCACCGACATGGTTGATGCGCATCAGAGCGGCGACTTTTGGTTTTTGCTCCTCAGTAATTGCATCTTCTTTAATCGCAATATCCGGGCGCTTACGCGTTGGCTTCGCCTCTGTAAATACAGTGCGTAGCGCAGCATCAAAAGTATTGATTACGTGATCAATTAACATAGCGCCAGTTTAATTAAAATTGCCTGTAAAGCAAATGCTTTTATGACTATTATTGGTAATAAAAAACCCTGATGCGTTTTATCACAACAGGGTTAAATGTCACTTAAAGAAAAGTGCTAATTTTTTGCTGCTTCAATTTTCTCTGCTTCATTCTCAACTGGCAGGCCTTTAAGTACATTCATGGCTTGCATAAACTGAATATCATCTTTAGTAGCAGGCTCGATCGGGCCTTTACGCTCAGCAAATTTCTTCTCTTGTGCTTTCTTCATGGCATCATCTTTTTTCTTATCGGCAATATCAGCTGGCTTTGTAGACGCAGCGTCTGTAGGCCTAGTAACATTAGGCTCGGTGACGTTAGTTTCGCCACTTTTCGGGTTAGATAAGTGACCTTTTAAGTCTGCTTCATGAATGTTATTTGACTGGTCAGAGCCGTCGCCGACGGTAATGTCTGGCTCAATTCCTTTTGCTTGAATAGAGCGGCCATTTGGCGTGAAGTAACGTGCCGTTGTTAATTTAATGGCACTGCCATTATTCATTGGCAAGATCGTTTGTACAGAGCCTTTACCAAAACTAGTGACACCTAATATAGTCGCACGTTTGTGATCTTGTAAAGCGCCTGCAACAATCTCAGAAGCCGAAGCGGAGCCTGCATTTAATAGCACCACCATTGGTACCGTTTTGTATGCTTCTGGTACGTCTTTCAAGTAATCTGATTTACCACGACGCGCATAATCTCTATAGTTTGCTTTTAATTGCATTTTAGAGTCTTCTACACGACCTTCGGTGTAGACCACTAGCTTGTCTTTAGGCAAGAATGCAGCAGATACACCGACAGCAGCATCTAGTAAGCCACCTGGGTTGTTACGCAAATCAAGCACCAAGCCTTTAAACGGTCTTTTATTTTCTTTTTGTAGTGAGATAAGCGCTTTGGCTAAATCCTCACCCGTATGGTCTTGGAACTGCGTAATACGGACATAACCATAATCTTTTTCGATATATTTATTTTTGACACTTTTTGATTTGATGATGTCACGTGTAATCGTGAATATGAGTGGTGCAGTTTCATTTTTACGTAGCACTGTAAGAATAATATCTGTACCCGGCACGCCACGCATGATTTTAACTGCATCATTTAAGGTCATGCCTCTCACTTGCTTGTCATCTAGCTTCATGACTAAATCACCAGGCTTTAAGCCGACTTTATAAGCAGGGCTGTCTTCAATGGGCGAAACAACTTTGACTAAGCCGTCCTCCATGGTTACTTCAATACCTAGGCCGCCAAATTCACCTTGTGTGCCAGCTTGTAAGTCCTTATAAGCATCTTTATCCATGTAGGCAGAATGCGGGTCTAAACCTTGGAGCATTCCTGTTAAGGCCTCATTGATTAGTTTTTTATCTTCTACAGATTCAACATAATCACTTTTAACTTTACCAAAGACTTCGGCAAATACGCGTAAGTCGTCAACCGGAAGCTCAGAGACGCCAAGTTTTGCAGCTAGTGCAGTTATGTTGAGGCTAATTAGTACCCCGATCAAAATGCCTGAGGTAATTAAGCCGAATTTCTCAAATTTTGCGCGCATGCGTTGCCTTTGTTATCAGTGAATATTGTGTAGCAGTTAAGAGTATAAGAACACGTAACGATATAATAGGTTCATTTTGTGTTTTTTCAAATGAATTTTATCGTTTGAAATGCAAATTTTAGTTAATTGGAGGGTTTGATGATTAATTCGTATCAGGTAGAAATAGAATATTGCACACAATGTAAGTGGTTATTACGGGCTGCTTGGATGATGCAGGAGCTATTAACGACCTTTGAAGGTGACTTAAAGTCCGTTACATTAAACCCGGGCACTGGTGGTGTATTTGAGGTGCGTTTGAATGGCGAAATGCTTTTTTCAAGAAAAGAGGCTGGGCACTTTCCAGAATCCAAAGAATTAAAACAACTGATCCGTGACAAAATTGCCCCTGATAGAGACTTAGGGCATAGCGATAGAGCTTAGATTAATTAGTAGCGACTTGATCTAGTCGCTTTGCGCCATTAAAGCGGTTCTTCCAATAGCTGGTTTGCATACTTTCTACTCGAACAAAGCTGCCTGTCCGCGGCGCATGAATAAATTTACCATCGCCAACATAAATGCCGACATGCGAGAAAGCTCTTTTTGCTGTATTGAAAAACACTAAATCGCCGGGTTGCAATTCTTGTTTGTTAACAGAGTAACCCATGCGGCTAATACCGCGTGAGGTGCGGGGTAATTTAAGGTTGGCAGATTTACTATAGACGTAGTTGACGAACCCACTGCAATCAAACCCTGTTTCAGGTGATGAGCCACCATATTTATATTTGATGCCTTCTAAACTCATTGCATTTAACAGTACTTCTTGCGTGACATTGTTATTGTCATCTAAGAAAATAAGCGTAACACCTTCAGCATTTTGTGTGGATGCATTGGCGACACAAATAGCGCTAAAAAAAAGGCTTGAAATTAAGTAGAAGAATAAACTGAAATATTTCATAGTGATATTTTACGAAAAACCTATCCTTAAAGCGCGAGGATAGGTTTTGACGCTAAGTCTATTATTTAGACATTGCACCTTTAACAAGGCCGATGATAGCCATTAATACGCCACCACCAATACCGCCTCCAGCCACTTGGCTGATGATGCTACCAATATCTAAACCTCCAGCTGCTGCACCTGCTGCTGCACCACCTAAGCCTAGCATGCCAAGCACCTGACCACCAATGCCGCCGCCGAGGATGCCGACAACTGAATTTAATGCTGTACCTAAACTTGCTTTTTTCATTAAGCCGCCGGCAACATTACCGCCAACAGCACCACTGACTAACTGTATTATAAGAGCTAAATCCATCGTAACTTCTCCAAAGTAGTTGATGTAAAAAACGCTGATTTTAATGACAGCTGAATCAGGCTATCAGGCAATCGCGGGAAGCACAAGGCTTGCTCGAGCATAAAATATTGATGAAATGCGTATTTATTGCATTTGTTGTATTTACTCCATTTCACGCATATGCGCCTATTCATGGGATAATTTAAGCTATGTCGGATAGCGCAGCCCAGAACCAACAACTCAATCAAATATTCACAGCCGAAGGTCCTTTAGCAGCATCCATAGAAGGTTACTCAGAACGTAGTGAACAAGTCAAAATGGCATCTGCTATTGCCGATGCCATTGAGCATAATAAACAGCTTGTTGCGGAAGCCGGTACCGGTACCGGTAAAACCTTTGCTTATTTAGTGCCAGCTTTGCTGTCAGGCGGTAAGGTCATCATTTCTACAGGTACTAAAACCCTGCAAGATCAGTTATTTACCCGCGATTTGCCTAATGTGCGAGACGCACTTAAAGTGCCAGTGACAGTCAGCATGCTAAAAGGTCGCGCAAACTATGTCTGCCATTACCACCTAGAACGTGCAGAACAAGAAGGCCGCTTTGGTTCGCGTGAAGATGCGAAATATGTGCATATCATCAAGAACTTTGCTGAAAATAGTAAAACAGGCGATAAAAGTGAGCTGACCGATGTGCCGGAGAATGCCATGGTTTGGTCGAACGTTACATCAACGCGCGATAACTGTTTAGGCCAGGATTGTAATTACTATAAAGAATGCTTTGTGATGGAGGCGCGTAAAAATGCGTTGGCGGCAGATGTTGTCGTCGTTAATCATCATCTTTTTTTTGCTGATGTGATGTTACGTGATGAAGGTGTTGCTGAGTTATTGCCCAGCGCCAATACGGTTATCTTTGATGAAGCGCATCAACTGCCGGATATAGCAGGACTATTTTTTGGTGAAGATGTTTCTACTAACCAATTGTTAGATCTATGTCGAGACAGTACCTCCGCGTATTTAACGCTCGCTAAGGATTGTATTGCGCTTAGTGAAGCTGTGCCGCCAGTGGAAAAAGCGGTTAAAGATTTTAGATTGGTTTTCACCCATGAAGGCGCACGCATGCCGGTACAAAAAGCATTAGCGTTAAAAGGTTTTGAAGAAGCCTATCGCAACATGCAAGATAAGCTGGCTGAGTTAACAAAAGTACTCGAAAGCCAAGCGGCGCGTGACCCCATGCTAGAAAAATGTTGGCAGCGTGGTGAAGAGTTAATCGTACAGCTCAGTCGTTGGCATAAAGCTGAAAACACTAACCTAGTCCGCTGGACGGAAGTGTTTACACAATCTGTACAGTTGCATGCTACGCCGCTGAGCGTCGCTGATGGTTTTAGTAAGCAGCTGAATGCACAACCGCGAGCATGGATTTTTACATCTGCTACGTTGGCAGTGAAAAGCGACTTTAGCCATTACCAAGCACAAATGGGTTTGCATGAGGCGGAGTCGTTGTATTTGCAAAGCCCTTTTGATTACGAACAGCAAGCATTGCTTTATGCGCCGGCTAATATGCCAGACCCAAATAGTCCTGAATATATCGCGACAGTTGCAGAGGCAGCTTTGCCCGTGATTCAAGCGAGCCAAGGCCGTGCCTTCGTGTTGTGCACATCACTTAGGGCCATGCGCGAAATTCATGCATTGCTTAAAGACGCATTTGGGTGCAATGGTATGGAGTATCCGCTTTTGTTACAGGGGGAAAGTACACGTACCGACCTGCTAGATCGTTTCCGCAAACACGGCAATGCTGTGCTAGTGGGATCGCAAAGTTTTTGGGAAGGAGTCGATGTGCGTGGTGAGGCGCTGAGCGTGGTTATTATCGATAAACTGCCATTTGCGCCACCAGATGACCCTGTATTGTCTGCCCGTATTGATCAATTAAATAAAGAAGGTAAAAATGCCTTTATGGAATACCAGCTGCCATACTCTGTCATTACGTTGAAGCAGGGAGCTGGGCGACTAATACGTGATGAGACGGATAGAGGTGTGCTGATGATTTGTGATCCACGCTTAATCACTAAGTCTTACGGGAAACGAATTTGGCAGAGCTTGCCGCCATTTAAGCGTACGAAAGAATTGGCGGATGTAGAGGTTTTTTTTAAAGAGTCTAATTAAGCATGATAGAAATCCATGAAACTGAATATGCGCTTAGTGCTATTAGAGCTCAAGGTGCTGGAGGCCAAAATGTGAATAAAGTTTCTAGCGCTATTCATTTACGTTTTGATATTCACGCGTCTAGTTTAAATGGCTGGCTTAAAGCGCGTTTACTGGAAAGTAAAGATAGGCGTATTACGACAGGAGGTGAGCTGGTGATCAAAGCACAGCAGTTTCGTACGCAGGATGCTAATAAGAAAGATGCCATAAAACGCTTGCATGAAATCGTCAATGCGGCAAATAAAGTTGCCCCAACCCGGCGAGCAACGCGACCAACTTACGGTTCCAAACGTCGTAGGCTAGAAAGTAAAGTGCAACGTGGGCGCGTTAAGGCATTACGTGGGCGTGTGACGAGTGATTGATGTGATGAATATTACAGCGCAATAATAGATTTAATGTCAAAATAATACCTATGAAATTATTGGCCTTAGATGCATCTACAGAGTTTTTGTCGCTAGCAGTGCGTGATGGTAAAAATCTTTATACTCACGATCAGCATGCCGGACAAGCTGCCTCACAACTGATTCTGCCGCAAATTCAAATCTTGCTAAAAAAAGCAAAACTAGAGTTATCCGATTTAGACGGTATTGCCTTTGGTGCAGGGCCAGGATCATTCACTGGTGTGCGAGTGGCTTGTGGTGTTGCACAAGGCTTAGGCTTTGGTGCAGATATTCCCGTAGTAGGGGTGAATGTGTTAATGGCATTAGCGCAAGCCAGTGGTGCTGATCGCGTTGTCGTGGCAACTGATGCACGAATGGGTGAGGTTTATCATGCTGCTTATGAAAGAAGCAACCATGATTGGATTGAGGTGCATGCCGCCGGAGTGTATAAGCCCGATGCCGTACCAACGATAGAAGGTGTTGGGTGGACTGGTGTTGGCACGGCTTGGAAGGTCTATGACGATATCTTGAGCCAGCAATATCACGGGAATGTTGTGAGTAAGTTGCCTGAGATGACACCAGCAGCAGAAGCCATCATGGTGTTGGCAACGCCAGTATTTGAAGCGGGCATTGCTAGGCCAGCTAATGAAGCTAGGCCGGTATATATTCGTAATCGTGTGGCACTGACATCAAAAGAACGTGAGCAGGGTTTGCGACTGTGAGATTGATTTTATGAATGTGGAGTTAAAGTCTGATTATGTGCTCAGGCCGATGCAGGAGGAAGATTTAGATGACATTATGCAGATCGAGCCCAGTATTTATCTACACCCGTGGACACGCGGTAATTTTAATGACTCATTAAAAGCTGGTCATAAAGCGTGGGTGATGACATTGGAGGGTACTATCATTGGTTATACGCTAATGATGTTGGTATTGGATGAAGCGCATTTGTTGAATATTAGTGTCGCAGCACCCTACCAAAAGCAGGGTCTAGGCAGGGTGCTGCTCACGCATATGATAGAACGTGCAAAAGAATCAGGCGTGCTAAATATGTTTTTAGAAGTTCGTTCAAGTAATGTGTCAGCGATTACGTTGTATGAGAAAATGGGGTTTGTAGAAACGAGTGGCCGCCGCGGATATTACCCAGCCAAAGACGGGCGAGAAGACGCGGTGCTAATGGGGCTAGGGATATGAAAGCAATCGATAGGTAAGGTTACTATGATGAGTCGAGAGGATATGCTGCAAGAATTAGAACTGCTACCTGTTTGGCAGTTGCGTAAGCCCTCGCCTGTAACAGCTGAAGAAGCAAAGTCTGCAGTTGATAAGCCTGTGGTGTTGCAAGTAGCGGCGTCAGCAGTTGAGAAAATAACAGAAACGCCGGAAGTGTCACCTCAATTTAGACTGCTCATAAGCGACGATGCACAATGGGCTTTTGTATTGGGCGCGCAACATAGTGACGAAGCAGAAGCGTTGTTACAAAACATGCTTAAAGCGGTCTCAGTCAAAGTCAGCCAAGATATCGAAGATGCCAATACAGAACAGTTAAATAAATATGTGCCTAAAGGAATTGTCGTGATGGGCGAGGCAGAAGCCCAGCAATTACTTAATGAAAAACAAACATTAGAACAGTTGCGCGCCAAAGCGCACCAGTATCAAAACATTCCTGTTGTTGCGACCTATGCGCCCAGCCATTTGTTGCTGCATTTGCAAGATAAAGCAAAGACTTGGGACGATTTGTGTTTAGCAAAATTAACAATTGCGTCCTTGTAATGCAGTAGACAAACGCCATATACTGGACAATGATTTACAACATATTTTATAAGGGAAAACAAAATGAAAAACCTATTATTTAAATGCGTCTTAATTTTATCAGTGCTTGGTTTATCAGGCTGCGGCTACAATGCTTTTCAAGTGCTAGATGAAGAGGCAAAAGCAAGTTGGTCAGAAGTGTTAAACCAATACCAACGTCGTGCTGATCTGATTCCTAATTTAGTGAAAACGGTTAAAGGCTATGCTGCCCACGAAAAAGAAGTATTTACAGAAGTGACGAATGCACGTGCAAGTGTGGGTGGCATCCAGATGACACCTGAACTATTAAATGATCCTGCTGCAATGGCTAAATTCCAAGCAGCACAAGGTCAAATGACTAGTGCTTTATCTCGTTTGATGTTGGTTGCAGAAAACTATCCTGATCTAAAAGCCGATCAAGGCTTTAGAGATTTGCAAGCACAATTAGAAGGCACAGAAAATCGTGTGACTGTGGCGCGCAATCGCTTTATTGGTGCTATAAAAAATTACAACGTTGCGGTACGTAGCTTCCCACAAAACCTAACGGCAATGATGTTTGGCTATAAAGCCAAGCCATCGTTTACTGTTGAAAATGAAAAAGAGATTTCAGCGCCACCTGTTGTTGAATTTTAATCTTTAATTCTTAAGATTACCTATCCAGTGAAGTCCTATTTCAACACTAGTCTATTAGCACTGCTTGCGATACTGATGTTGGTACCGCAATTAGTGCTAGCTGCGCTGGTGGAGGTGCCGCCGTTTACAGCGCGCGTCGTTGATTTAACGCAAACTTTATCGGCACCAGAGCAAGCGGCTTTTGAAGCTAAGCTAAAAAGTTTTGAAGAAGCTAAAGGTAGTCAAATAGCGGTGTTGATTGTGCCTACCACACAACCCGAAGCGATAGAGCAATATGCGATTCGCGTGGTTGATGTGTGGAAAGTAGGCCGTGAGCGTGTCGATGATGGTTTGTTGCTGCTAATCGCTAAAGAAGATCGTAAAGTTAGAATTGAAGTGGGCTATGGCTTAGAAGGTGCTGTGCCAGACCTATATGCTAAGCGTATTATTAATGAAGCGTTAACGCCTAACTTTAAACGCGGTGATTTTGCAGGGGGCATCGATGGCGCATTGAATGCATTAATTGGTTTGGTAGAGGGTGAACCACTGCCGGAGCCGCATCCAGCAAGTATCGATGGCGCACATCTTGAGAACTTGCTGCCATTATTGTTATTTGGCGGCCTGATTTCAGGCATGATCTTGCGCGGTATGTTTGGTACCTTTTTCGGCAGCGCAGTTAATGGCAGCCTAATCGGCACTATCCTACTATTTATTGGCTTATCCATGCTTGGTGCTGGTGTTATGGCAGTGATTGCTTTCTTTTTCACCTTAATGATGGGTGGCCGAGGCATGAATGGCTATAGGGGATACCCAACTAGAGGCGGTGGTCTAGGTGGTGATTTTGGCGGCGGCATGGGTGGTGGGTTCGGTGGTGGCCTAGGCGGTGGTTTTGGAGGCGGTGGCGCGTCTGGGAGTTGGTGATGTTAAAGCGCATCGGTAGATTTTTTAGACATTTATGTAGCAACCCATGGCAAGTGAAGCGTCACTTCTCAGCACACGCGTTACAAAATATAGAAGCCGCTATCACGGCTAGTGAAAAGAAACATACAGGTGAAATACGGTTTGTTGTAGAGGCTGGTTTGCACCCATATGAAATCGTCTGTAAGAAAAGCCCTAGAGCACGCGGGATAGAATTGTTTGGTCGCTTGAATATCTGGGATACGGAAAATAACAACGGCGTGTTGATTTATCTATTATTAGCTGACCGTGATGTCGAAATCGTGGCGGATAGAAGTATTGATAAACATATCGGCTACGATGGTTGGGATTTGATGTGCCATGAAATGGAAGTGATGTTTAGACGTGGTGAGTTTGAGGCGGGTGTGTTGCAAGGTATTGAAAAAGTCAATGCTGCACTAGAGCAGCACTTTCCAATCGCAAGTGTTAAAAATAAACGTAAGCGCGCAGTCCAGCGCAAGAAAAATGAACTCCCTGATAAGCCGCTTATTCTTTAGTTTGTTGGCTTTAAGCTTCGCAAATAGCGCGCTAGCTGAGTTTGCAGACATTCAACGACTTTATCGCAAGCCCCCTAATCTATACCAATTTGAAATTTGTCAAAGTGGTGGGTGTGCAAAAGTTTCACCATTAATACTTAATCGTTCAGATTGGCATCCAATTGACACCTTATTTCTTCAACCTACATTAAGCGCAGAACAAGAAAGAGGAAAAATTTCAGAAGCAATCGGCATATTTGAAAATATTGTTGGTCATAAAGTAGACACCTTTTCCGATAGGGCTGGTACCTTTGGCAATTCAGACTACTCGGGTCAGCAAGATTGCAATGATGAGGCGATTAATACAACGACTTATATGCGCATGTTGAAGCAAGCAGGCTATATTCAGTTTCATGAGATAGAGGATATGCGTACGCGCAATTTCTTTTTTGATGGCTGGCCGCATACAACAGCAGTGATTCATGAGGTTGACACGGGTGAGCGTTACGCGGTGGACAGCTGGTTTTATGATAATGGACACGCTGCAACAATCATCCCATTTCAAGTATGGAAAGAAGACTACTTTCCTGAGGATAGCCCCCTCGTTAAGTCTAGAAAAGACTAGCCGCAGCCTGTAATACCTTAAGCTATTAGCTGACTTAAATAGCATTTCGCGCTAAAATCGCAACACTTTCAACTATTTGCACAATTATGCGTACCTCTCAATTTTTTATTTCGACTCAAAAAGAAGCCCCTAGCGATGCTGAACTCATTAGTCACCAATTAATGGTGCGTGCTGGACTGATTAAAAGGCTGGGTAGTGGTCTTTATAACTGGATGCCATTGGGCCTGCGTGTGCTTAGAAAAGTAGAAGCGATTATCCGCGATGAGATGAACAAATCTGGCGCCCTAGAATTGTTGATGCCAGCTGTTCAACCTAGAGAGCTGTGGGAAGAAACGGGCCGTTGGGCTGTTTTTGGTCCACAGATGTTAAAGATTCAAGATCGACATGAACGTGAATTTTGTTTCGGCCCAACCCATGAAGAAGTCATTACGGATATCGCACGTAAAGAAATTAATAGCTATAAACAGCTGCCACTTAACTTTTATCAGATCCAAACAAAATTCCGCGATGAAATACGCCCCCGTTTTGGCGTGATGCGCGCGCGTGAATTTTTGATGAAAGACGCCTATTCTTTTCATGCTGGTCATGACTGTTTAGAAAAAACCTATCAGCAGATGCATGAGACTTACAGCAATATCTTCACAAGGTTAGGCTTGAAGTTTCGTGCGGTAAAAGCAGATTCTGGCGCGATAGGTGGAGATGGCTCACAAGAATTTCATGTGCTGGCAGATAGTGGTGAAGATGGCTTGGCTTATTGTGAAAGCTCAGACTATGCAGCCAATGTAGAGTTGGCCGAAGCGATTGTAGTTGGAGTGCGTGCTGACGCAACTGAAACCATGCAAGAAGTCGACACGCCAAAGCAGACAGCCTGTGAAGATGTAGCTAATTTGTTAGAGATTGGCGTAGAACGCACAGTAAAAGCGATTGCGTTGATGTTGAAAGATGAAGAAGGTGCTGAGCAGTTTTGTTTGGCTTTGTTGCGTGGCGACCATCATCTCAATGAGTTAAAGCTGACAAAAATAGAAGGCTGTAGCGATTTCAGGTTTGCCGTAGAAGCTGAAATACGTGAGCACTTGAATAACTGCCCACCTGGCTTTATCGGCCCTGTTGGCGTTGCAGGCAATGTAAAAGTGATTGCCGATAAAACCGTTGCCAAGATGGGTGATTTTATTTGTGGCGCTAATAAACCCAAGTTGCATTTACGTGGCGTGAATTTTGGACGAGACTTACCAGAACCGAGTGCCGTTGCTGACATCCGTAACGTGGTTGATGGTGATGCTAGCCCTGATGGGCAAGGCACGCTTTCTCTTTGCCGTGGCATCGAGGTTGGACATATTTTCCAGCTAGGTTCTAAGTACTCTGTAGCGATGGATGCGACTTATCTGGATGAGAATGGTAAAAGCCAAGTGATGGAAATGGGTTGCTATGGTATTGGCGTATCCCGTATCGTAGGTGCCGCAATTGAGCAGGAACATGACAAAAATGGCATTATTTTCCCAATTAGCATGGCGCCATTTACCGTTGTGATTTGTCCAATTGGCCTGAATAAGAGCGAACAAGTAGAGAAAGTAGCTAATCAACTCTATCAAGACTTGTCGGAAGCGGGAGTGGATGTTTTGCTCGATGACCGTGGAGAGCGCCCCGGTGTTATGTTTGCAGAGAGTGACCTAATGGGTATTCCGCATCGTATCGTGGTGGGCGAGCGTGGGCTTAATGAAGGTAAAGTGGAGTATAAAGCGCGCCAATTAGCGGATGCTGAGATGCTAGACGTGGCTAATATTGTGCAGCATATTACGTCTGTATTGCGTTAAGGCATTAATCTTGCTTATTTTTTAAACATGAAATTAAACATAGCTAAAAATTTATTGATTGTGTCGCTGCTATTTTGGGTGGCTTCTGCTACGGCTGGTGGACAGCGCGAAGAGGAGCTGGCACATAGCGTTAAAGCGATGATGCAAAGTTCAGTGAGTGATTTGGCCGCGCCTAAACTACTGTTTGCTGACAAACAAGCAGGTGACGCATGGTTGGCTGAAATGTCACGACGTCTAGAAAGACGCATGCCTGATAAAGCTTATAGAGAAGGCTTTCTGACAACGGTTCACTACGAGGCAACCCGTGCTGGCTTAGATCCGCAGTTGGTGTTGAGCCTCATTAATGTAGAAAGCGCATTCAAAAAATATGCAGTTTCCAGTGTGGGCGCGCGTGGCTATATGCAAATCATGCCTTTTTGGACGAAAGCCATCGGTAATTCAGACCATAATCTATTCGATATGCGTTTAAATTTGCGTTATGGTTGCACAATATTAAGGCACTATTTAGATATTGAGCGTGGAAATCTGTTTCGTGCGTTAGGTCGTTATAATGGTAGTTTAGGCCGAGCTAAATATCCGAATTTAGTGAACGTAAAGTGGCGTAAATACTGGAATTATAAGGTAAAGTTAGCACAGAAAAGTAAGTGATATAAGTCCATCTCCGCTTCAAAAAAATCTAAAAGTCATACCCCTATATAAAGAAAAAGTTGCAAAGTGCACCAAAATGGGCATACCATGCGTTGTCGATTTGATTTGTTGGTGCATTTTAATTGGCATCAAGATCTGCAGTTGACAGTTATTCTCGTAATATTATTTTAATAAAGAGGTAATTTTTTAGGGAGATTTTAGTATGTCAAAATTATTAGCATTAGCAGTAAGTATTGCAGTACTGGGTGGCGTTTGGGCATTTTTAGCGCTGAACCCACTTGCAGGCGTGGCCTTAGTTTGGGTTGGCTTTATCGCATGGGGTTGCTTTTTCCACACAGGTGGTGATACAGCAGCATTACAAAAAACCATTGCAGGTATGTCTTTTGGTGCAGTAATGGCCGCAATTGCTTTGGCTTTAGTGAGCAGTGGCGCATTAGCTGGCTTGGGCGCTTTAGGTGCACCAGTGATAATTGCAGCAACAGTATTCCCATTAGTCATTGTAGCGGGCGCTAATTTGCTTTCAGTTGTGCCAGCAAATGTGTATGGCTATGCTGCAACAGCAGGTTTAGCACTGACTGCAGGAACTGCTGGTAGTGCAACAGCGATGGATTTATCAAATCCTGCGATATTAGTGATTATTTCAACAGTGCTAGGTGCAGTATTTGGCTTGGCTTCTGGCAAGCTATCAGGCGTGTTAGGTAAGTAATCATTTTTTAAAGCAAATAAAAAACCGCGCCTTAGCGCGGTTTTTTTTGGCCTAAACCTTACTGTACAACTTGGTATCCGTGGTAGGTGCCGAACTCGCCTTCACTTTCGTTGTAAAGGAAGAACATGCCGTTGGTATAGCCTAGGCCATTATAGTAGTTTTTTGAACGCAATTTTATGCCTTTTGGTATCGCGCTTCTGGCAACGAATTTACCTGACAAATCAAATATTAATATGGCTTTATGATCTAAGTCTAGCAATGCCAGCTCTTCACCTTTTACGCCAGTGTAGGCAATAAAGTTGTCACTAATATCATCAAACTTTGCACCTGCTTTTGCAATATCCAATGAGAGCTCACCAATATGCTTACGTTTTTTAGCATCAACAATGAGTACTTTGTTGCTGCGTTTTTGTTTTGCAAAGTAACGGTCTTTGGCTGCATCGTAGCTTGGCATCGTGAAAGAGTCGCCAAAGGCTGGGTTGAATTGCACAATCTCTTTAGAGGTATCTTTAATCCTTCCTTTTTCGGAAGTTTCTAACGCATACATGCCGGTATTCGGTGCAAAGCCAAACGCCCCGGAGATGTTATAGGTAATCGTTTCTATATCACCTGTGTTTGTATTGAAGTAAATAGAGCGGTTGTCATAACCAGGCTCGGCTGAGTTTACATACTTGCCATCTGCCGTATATGCATGTACTTGGGATCTGGATGTGGGTGCAGACCATTCAGTGCCCATGGGTGCTAGGCCGCCATCGGCTACATAGTAATGCATAAGTTTAGGATGGTATGCCACTGTCATTGGACGTGTGGAGGGTGCTTTGGTCATTGGTATCTTGAGGCTAAGTTTAGCTTCAGGTAGCACCTCGGCTTGTAGTGGTACTGTAAATAAAATGCTTGCAAATAAAGTGCTTGCCGCGATTTTAAGTTGGTAAGTATTCAATTTGGTAATCCCCGATCTCTATTAATGTTTTCACTATAGAAACTTTAGTGTCTGTATGACGTTAGTATCTACATTCTTGCTTTTGTTCAATATTTATCATGTTATGTTTTCTTCTCTAGCAACATGGCGTCACCATAACTAAAAAAACGATATTGATTTTCAATGGCATGTTGGTATGCGTTTTTAATATGATCAAATCCAGCAAAGGCAGACACTAACATGAGTAGCGTGCTTTTGGGTAGATGGAAGTTGGTTAACAGTCGATCTACAACCTTGAATGTATAGCCAGGGGTAATAAAAATATCTGTTTCTTGACTTCCTGCACTCAAACTTCCGCTTTGCGCGGCACTCTCTAAGGCTCTGAGTGCGGTTGTCCCTACCGCCGTAATTTTGCCACCTGCTGCTCGCGTCTTTTCTATTAAGGTAACCGTTTCTTCTGGAATATGATAAAGCTCACTATGCATTTTGTGCTTGGTAATGTCATCCACTTTTACTGGTTGAAATGTGCCAGCACCGACATGCAGGGTGACATAGGCAATTTGCACACCTTTACTTTTTAGCTGCGCAAGTATTTTTTCATCAAAGTGCAAGCCAGCCGTGGGTGCAGCTACGGCACCGGCATGCTTGGCATACACCGTTTGGTAGCGCGACTCATCCGTCTTGTTTGCATCGTGCGTAATATATGGCGGCAATGGCAGGCTGCCATATTGCTCTAGCAATTCTAATAACGGGATTTCTGAGAGAAATCTTAAATGAAATAAGTCATCTTTGCGCCCAATGATTTCAGCATTAATGTGTTCACATAATGTGATGTGACTACCAACTTTAGGTGAGCGTGATGCACGCACAAGGGCTAACGCTTCATGGTTATTGATCACGCGCTCGATAAGGATTTCAACGGCACCGCCAGTTGATTTTTGACCGTGTAGTCGCGCTTTAATCACACGCGTATCATTAAATATCAGTAAATCTTTTTCCGAACAGCAATCTGGAAAATCCAAAAAAATGCTGTCCGTTATGCCGCCAGAAAGAGAGTTTACATGTAGCAATCGACTTGCTGAACGTTGTGCTGTAGGGTGCTGTGCAATTAAATTTTCAGGTAAGTGAAAGTCGAAATCTTGGGTTTTCATAAAAGTTTAATGATTAGTCCATTTGAGTTTCGCAAATGACAAGGAGCTTGCTATAATTGCGCGGTTGCAATTATACAGGAATGTATAATCCGAATAAGCCGGGATGGCGGAATTGGTAGACGCACGGGATTCAAAATCCCGCGTTGGTGACAACGTGGGGGTTCGATTCCCCCTCCCGGCACCAAGTTTGAAATGTCCTAGTAAATGTGAACTAATGTAACATTAGTGTTACATTCTCCTTGATTAGAAAAATGGGATGTGCGAGAATTCGGGCGTAAGTTGAGAAATATGCTTTAACAAATAATAAAATGCGCAGCAGGTTTTGGTTAGCGTGCTAGTTGTCAACAATACTCTCGGAGATGTTTTTCAGAGGTTTTTGCTGGCTTTGATTTTTTAAGTTGTTCACATTTTTTGGGGTGGATTAAGTTATGAATAAGAGAACAATTCTCTCTTTTGGTGCTACATTTTTATCATTGTTTGCGGTGAACGCTCACGCAGACTATGCATTAAACCTAAAAGCGCCAGCTACAGAAATTGCAAGTCAGATTTACGATTTGCATATGTTGATTTTATGGGTTTGCGTGGCAATTTTTATCGTTGTATTTGGCTTGATGTTTTATTCAATCCTTAAACATCGTAAGTCAGTCGGTCACAAGGCAGCACAATTTCACGAAAATCATTGGTTAGAAGTTATTTGGACGATTATTCCAGTCATCATTCTAGTCAGCATGGCCTATCCTGCGACAAAAACCATTCTTGCCATGAAAGACACTGCTGAAGCAGATATGAGCATTAAGGTGACAGGCTATCAGTGGAAGTGGGGCTATGACTATATGGATCAGGAAGTTAAATTCATTAGTACTCTTTCAACATCACAAGATCAAATTCAAAATAAAGCTGAGAAGGGTGAAAACTACCTATTGGAAGTTGATAACCCTATGGTGGTGCCGGTCGGTAAAAAAGTAAGGTTGTTGATTACTGCTGTAGATGTGATTCATTCTTGGTGGATTCCAGAGTTTGGTGTAAAACAAGATGCAATCCCTGGCTTTATGAAAGAAGCTTGGATTAGAGTTGAAAAGCCAGGTACTTACCGTGGCCAATGTGCTGAGCTATGTGGTAAAGAGCATGGTTATATGCCTATCGTTGTAGAAGCCATGGAAGCGGCTGACTATGACGCATGGATTGTTGCGCAAAAAGATGCTGCAGCAACAGCTAATGCAGGTGCAGATAAAGAGTGGGCTCAAGATGACCTAGTTGCTGCGGGTAAAGCGGTGTATGAGAAAAACTGTTCGGTCTGCCATCAGGCAACTGGTGCTGGTCTACCACCAGCGTTTCCAGCTATCACTGGCGGAGCAGTGTCAACAGGTCCAATAGATGGACATTTAGATATGGTCTTAAATGGCAAAAACATCATGCCAGCATGGAAAGATGTACTTAACGATGTGGATATTGCAGCTGTCATTGCTTATGAGCGTAACGCTTTAGGTAATTCTGTTGGTGATTCTGTTCAGCCTTCAGCCGTGAAAGCTGCGCGCTAAACATTGTAAGCATTAATTTTTAAATAATATATTAAGAAACACAAGCTGTAGTTTTTAGGAGAAACTGATGAGTACGACAACGGCAACACATCATGATGATCATCACACCCCTACGGGTATTATGCGTTGGGTCGCATCGACAAATCATAAAGATATTGGAACAATGTATCTTTGGTTTAGTTTGTTTATGTTCTTTTTTGCTGGTGCAATGGCATTGGGCATTCGTGCTGAGCTTTTTCAGCCAGGCTTACAGTTTTTAGAGCCTGAAGCTTTTAACCGACTCACTACTTTGCATGGTTTAATCATGATTTTTGGTGCCATTATGCCTGCCTTTGTAGGGTTCGCTAACTGGATGGTGCCGATGATGATAGGCGCACCTGATATGGCGTTTCCACGACTAAATAACATGAGCTTCTGGTTGCTGATTCCTGCAGCACTGCTGTTGGTTGGCTCAATATTTGTGCCTGGTGGTGCGATTGCTGGCGGTTGGACAATGTATCCGCCATTGGCAATGCAGCAAGGCATGTCGATGGATATGACTATTTTTGCAGTGCACATCTTAGGTATTTCTTCGATTGTTGGTTCAATTAACATTATTACAACCATCTTAAACTTACGTGCACCGGGTATGGACTTGATGAAGATGCCATTGTTTGTTTGGACGTGGTTAATTACTGCATTCTTACTCATTGCTTCTATGCCTGTGCTTGCAGGTGCGATTACCATGTTATTAACTGATAGACATTTCGGCACCATGTTTTTTGATGCCGCAGGTGGTGGTGATCCAGTATTGTTCCAACACGTATTTTGGTTCTTTGGTCATCCAGAAGTGTATATTATGATTTTGCCAGCATTCGGTATTATCTCTACCATTATTCCTACGTTCGCACGTAAGCCGTTGTTCGGTTATGCATCAATGGTCTATGCAACAGCAGCAATTGCTTTACTTTCCTTCGTTGTGTGGGCGCATCACATGTTTACAACAGGCATGCCAGTTGCTGGCCAATTGTTCTTTATGTACAGCACAATGTTGATTTCAATTCCGACAGGTGTGAAGGTGTTTAACTGGGTCGCAACCATGTGGCGCGGCTCAATGACCTTTGAAACCCCAATGTTATTCTCAATAGCCGTTGTGTTCTTATTTACCATTGGTGGTTTTAGTGGCTTGGTGCTAGCTGTCTTGCCAGTCGATATTCAATTGCAAGACACCTACTATGTGGTTGCTCACTTCCACTATGTATTGTTCTCAGGTGCTGCGATGGCTATCATGGGCGGTGTTTACTACTGGTTGCCTAAATGGACAGGTCATATGTATGATGAAACATTGGGTAAATGGCACTTCTGGTTAACAACGATTGCCTTTAACATTACATTCTTCCCAATGCACTTTACTGGTTTAGCAGGTATGCCACGCCGTATACCAGACTATGCATTACAGTTTGCAGAATTTAATATGATTTCATCCATAGGTGCATTTGCATTAGGTATTAGTCAACTATTGTTCCTATATGTGGTTGTAAAATGTATCCGTGGTGGTGCAAAAGCAAGTGCTAGCCCTTGGGAAGGTGGCAATGGCTTAGAATGGACAGTGCCTTCACCAGCACCATTCCATACGTTCGAAACGCCGCCAACTGTGAAGTAATTACGAATCTAGATATAATATTTGATCTAAATATAAGTAAGAAATGGGAGAAAACATGAGTCAGAACATTAAAAACTATTACCTGCCAGGTGCTTCATTATGGCCGTTAATCGCCTCTATAGCCTTGTTCATTATGGCTGCAGGTTTCGCGATGGCGCTTAATGGCATCGCTTCAGGACAATATATATTGATAGCGGGTGGCTTGGTATTAGCTTATTTATTTTATGGTTGGTTTGCAGAGGTCATTAAGGAGAGTGTATCTGGCTTTTACAACAAACAAGTTGATCGATCCTTCCGCTGGAGTATGGGTTGGTTTATTTTCTCTGAAGTGATGTTCTTTGCAGGCTTCTTTGGTGCGTTATTTTATATACGTAATTTCTCTTTAGATTGGATTGAAGCGGGTAAGGTTTGGCCTGACTTTGTCGCAGCTTGGCCTACAGCAGGTCCTGCAGCAACCAGCGTGCTTGAGGGGATGGGTCCTTGGGGTTTGCCAGCAATTAATACATTGATTCTACTTACATCTGGTGCAACATTAACCTATGCGCATTGGGGCTTAATGAAGGATAACCGTAAGCAAATTATCATTGGCTTAATCTTAACGATTGCTTTAGGCGCGATATTCCTATACTTACAAGCACATGAATACGCTGAAGCAGCATTCACTATGGCAGGTTCAGGTATCTATGGTTCTACCTTCTATATGCTGACAGGCTTTCACGGACTACATGTAACGATGGGTACGATTATGTTAGCCATCATCTTGTTCCGTGTACTTAAAGGTCACTTTAGTTCGCATGACCATTTCGGCTTTGAAGCCGTTGCTTGGTACTGGCACTTTGTTGATGTAGTCTGGTTACTATTGTTTGTATTTGTATACTGGCTATAACGTAGTCTAGTAATAATTAACGCCACTTGGCTTAAGCCCTGTGGCGTTATTTTTTAGTGCTAGTGATTAATTTGTAGTGGGAAAGCCTCTATAAGTAGAACTAAGGCTAATAATTGGCTGTCTGTGTAATGATTAGCTAGCTAGCAATATTGAAAAAGGAAAATGATGGCAGTCGATGATAAAAAACGTGAACAAAGAAGCAAATTAATTGGCTGGTCAATCGCAGTGACTGCAGTTGTCTTGTTTGGGCTATCCCTTTATCTGGGAGCAGGCACTTAATAATGGCAATAGACTCTGGCAATAATACCGAAAATAAAAACTTAGCCATTAAGTTGGCGCTCGTTGTTATCGCAGGATTGGCATTTGGTTTTGCTTTGGCGCCGTTATACGATGTTGTTTGTGATGCAATTGGTTTGAATGGAAAAGCTGATACAACAGCCACGGTAGCCAGTAGTGATATGACAATAGATAAGTCACGTAAGGTTACAGTGATTCTGACTGGGAATACGATGTCTGGTTTAAATTGGGAGTTCTCTTCTAATGAAACGACTTTGCAAGTATATCCAGGCGAGATTAAATTAACTTCTTACACGGCAAAGAATAATGGCAAAGAAGCGGTAAAAGGTGTGGCAGTACCAAGCATAACGCCTGAAGTGGCTGCATTGTATTTTAAGAAAATAGAATGTTTCTGCTTTAATCAGCAAACATTAGCAGCAGGCGAGGTGAAAAATATGCCTGTGCGTTTTTATGTTAGTCCAGACTTACCTAAGGGAATTAATACGGTCACTTTATCCTATGCATTTTTTAATGCTGATGATAGGCCGGAGGTGGCTGAAAAGTAGCACTACTTGAAAGCAACGGCTAGGCTGGCGCGCGAACAATAAAGCCCGTATATAGACCTAACATTAATAGTGAGAATAGAACGATTG
>JBJPGD010000057.1:0-24213 GCA_048595445.1 Methylophilaceae bacterium | reverse complement strand
GACACATCCAAGCTCATCGCATTCTCAAATGCTTTCATATTGGCAATATTACGTGGCAACACACTATAATCATCTTGCTCATAATGTCGTTTAGCAATATCTACAATGGTTCTACCTGCCTGTAGAAACAATTGTTTACGTACACCATGCGTGGCTAATGTTGAGCCATTACCTGGCAAGCTTAAACCCAATGCTTCTGTTAAGCAGTTCATTGAATTGGCAGTAAACATGCCTGAACATGAGCCACAGGTTGGGCAAGCAGAGCGCTCAATCGCATCAGCCTCTTCATCTGACACTTTACTATCAGCTGCAGCAACCATCGCATCAACTAAATCCAGCTTTTTAGTGATGCCATTCCAATTGACCTTGCCAGCCTCCATTGGGCCGCCTGATACAAAGATGACTGGAATATTCAAACGCAGGGCAGCCATGAGCATACCAGGCGTGATTTTGTCACAATTTGAAATACACACTAGCGCATCTGCACAATGCGCATTCACCATATACTCGACACTATCTGCAATTAAATCTCGGCTAGGTAAGCTATACAGCATGCCGCTATGGCCCATGGCAATTCCATCGTCAACGGCAATGGTATTAAACTCTTTGGCTACACCACCTGCGCGCTCAATCTCTCTGGCGACAAGCTGACCCAAATCTTTTAAGTGAACATGGCCAGGCACAAATTGTGTAAACGAATTCGAGATAGCAATGATAGGCTTTTCAAAGTCGCCATCTTTCATGCCTGTTGCGCGCCATAATGCGCGAGCACCCGCCATATTGCGACCATGTGTGGTGGTTCTAGAACGATATTGAGGCATAGCTAAACCCGACGAAACGAATAAAGCATAATTTTAAACTATGCTAGTCTATTCAGCATGCGTTAATTTAGATATATCAGTGATATTTTTGTTGTTCTAACATATGTTTCAATTTAATTGTCTAGTAAGATACAACTCTTACAAACAATTACTTGAAATTCTTTTTTATGTTAACTCACCCGCAATTCGACCCCGTTGCCATTCATATTGGTTCATTTGGTATTCACTGGTATGGCCTGATGTACTTAACGGGCTTTTTAGGCTTTATTCTATTAGGCAAATATCAAATAAAACACAAGCCTTGGTTTAGCTGGAATGATGCAATGTTAGATGACGCACTATTTTTTGGCGCGTTAGGCGTTATTTTGGGTGGTCGCTTAGGCTATGTGCTGTTTTACCAACCTACCTATTTTATGCTACACCCACTTGAAATATTGGCAGTTTGGCAAGGCGGCATGAGCTTTCATGGTGGCTTTTTGGGTGTCCTAATTGCCATGTTCTTCTTTAATAAAAAATATCCACAACCATGGTTAAAAACGATGGATTTTGTTGCGCCGCTAGTGCCTATTGGTTTAGGCGCTGGCCGAATGGGTAATTTTATTAATGGCGAATTATGGGGACGCGTTACCGACTCCCCTTTCGGCATGATATTCCCTCAAGCAGATGCACTTGCACGCCACCCTTCTCAACTATATGAGTTTGCATTAGAAGGGGTACTTTTGTTTATTATTTTATGGTGGTTTTCTAGCAAACAAAGACCTACCGGCGCGATATCTGCATTGTTTCTAATCGGCTATGGCAGCTTTAGATTCTTAGTCGAATATACTCGTCAGCCTGACGATTATTTAGGCTTATTACAACTAGGCTTATCAATGGGCCAGTGGCTAAGCCTTCCAATGGTTTTGATTGGGGTATGGATGTTACGTGCGGCTTATCAACGTCATTTTGGAAAAGATTAACCGCTACTGTTGAAATCAAGACATTATTGTCGTTTTTATATCAAAAATAATAAAACCTATTATGCATTAATCATAATTAACCAATAAGAATCAATAAGATAAAGTCTATATAGACTTACCTATTAAGCTGGCACGCGTTTTGCAGTTTCTCTATTAACAATTTAACGTGAATAGATACTGAAATGAAAAGTTTAATTGAAAAATTATTTAAGCGTGAACACCAAAATTACAATTATGTGATTGGTGAATTTAAACCAAGTCGCGGCAAAGCGATGAGCAAGCCTGAAAGACTGTCAGATTACGATTTTGATTCACCAGTGATTCGAGATGAAATGCAGATAGATAACATCTATAAGAAAAACTAACATTTGTTAGTTGACCCTGTTTCCGCCTCTGTTTAACAACAACGATTAATGCCGTCCCACTTCGACTCCTGCCAGTATTTGAAAAATTCTTGTCGAGACAGTGCTGGTGGCGCATCGACAGTCATCGCATGAAATGCTGCATGATGCTTTAAGTAACGCTCATAAGCATCATCACCAGAAAGTTGGCGAATCATATGCCATAGATGTTTCATTTTCTTCAACATGTGCTACTCCAAAGCCGTTTTAACATAAGCAGTTTCACTAGAAGGTAATACCGTTTTTCCTTGTAAATGGCGTCGTGAAAGTTTCAACGTATCAAAAATTACAATCCACAACACGGCAACAAAGAACATCGTTAGATAAGCATCTAAATGCTGGTTAAATATAAGCTGCGGTGCCACTGCCGCTTTTTCCGCAGATAGCGTGCCTGCTTCTAATTGCATGCTTAAGTTGTTGGCTGCCGCAAAGAAACCAACACGAATATTATCACTGAATATTTTCTCGTAAGCCGCCGTACTTGTGATAACGACCAACCATGTAAGCGGTAAACCTGTCACCCAGGCATGTCTAGCCTTACCAGATTTCACAATAATGCTAGTAGCGACACACAAAGCAATCGCAGCAAGCATTTGGTTCGCAATGCCAAATAGTGGCCATAGAATATTCACACCACCATTAGGGTCGATGACGCCAATATACAAGAAATAACCCCAGCCTGAAACTACGATAGCACTGGTTAAAATAACGGATGGCATATAGGACGTTTCACCAAGCTTTTTATTAAAGTTACCCAAAATATCTTGCAACATAAAGCGACCAACACGCGTGCCCGCATCTAAGGTTGTCAGAATAAATAAGGCCTCAAACATAATGGCAAAGTGATACCACAGCGCTAATAAGCCCTTACCGAAAGCACTGGCAAAAATGCTTGCCATCCCTACCGCCAAGCTAGGTGCGCCACCTGTGCGAGCAAACAAGGTCGACTCACCCATATCTTTCGCCAGTTGGTCCATCTGCTCTACTGTCACGGCAAAACCCCAGCTATTGATTGTCGCTACGGCATCGATTGCGCTTTTTCCTACTACACCTGCTGGACTGTTAATCGCAAAGAACACACCTGGCTCTAATACGGTTGCAGCAATCATCGCCATAATCGCGACAAAACTTTCTAGCAACATACCGCCATAACCAATCATGCGAATATCTCGTTCATTGGTCAATAATTTTGGCGTCGTGCCTGAAGCAATCAAGGCATGAAAGCCTGAGACTGCACCGCAGGCAATGGTGATAAAGACAAACGGGAATAACTTACCACCAAAGATGGGCCCAGTGCCATCCACAAACTGCGTGACCGCTGGCATATGAATTTCAGGACGTAACACAACGATAGCAATCGCCAATAGCAATATCGTGCCTAATTTCATAAAAGTAGAAAGGTAGTCACGCGGCGCTAACAATAACCAAACAGGCAATACTGCTGCTGCAAACCCATAGGTAATAATTGCAAAGGCTAGAGGCAGACCATCGTGATCGAAAAACACACGTAAGCTAGCATCATGATCAATCCAACCACCTGCGACCACAGATAATAGTAACAAGACGACCCCAATCGCTGACGCTTCCAAAACACGCCCTGGCCTAATATTGCGCATGTAAATACCCACTATCATGGCAATCGGTATGGTTGCTGCAATAGTAGAAGTTGCCCATGGGCTATGCTTCATGGCATTGACGACGACTAAACCCAACACCGCAATTAAGATAATCATAATCATAAACGTACCAATCAGCGCTGCATTACCACCAATTGAGCCAATTTCATCGCGGGCCATTTGACCTAAACTACGACCGTTACGGCGAGTAGATGCGAACAATGTCACCATATCTTGTACTGCACCACCTAATACAACCCCTATTAGTATCCACAAGGTGCCTGGCAAATAACCAAACTGTGCAGCGAGCGTAGGGCCAATCAGTGGGCCTGGGCCTGATATAGCCGCAAAGTGGTGACCAAACACTATCCATTTATTGGTAGGTACAAAGTCTCTTCCATTTTCTAAACGCTCAGCTGGCGTGGCGCGCGTCTCATCTACTGTAAGCACCTTCGCTGCAATCCACGCCGCATAAAAACGATAGGCAATCGCATAGATACAGACAGCAGCTGTCACCATCCAAATTGCATTAACACTCTCACCGCGATTAAGCGCAATGCCAGAAAGCGCATATGCGCCGAGTATTGCCACTGCAAACCAGATAATAGTTTTTAAATGTTTGTTCATTATTAAACCAACTTTAAATAATTAAAAAGAATAGTAAACTCATTATTACAACAATCCAACCTCTACAAAAGACAGCGTTTGATTGCCAGCCACAATAAAATGATCAAGCATCCTCACATCTACTAATGCTAAAGCCTTCTTCAATTCCTGTGTAATCACCTCATCAGCTTTACTTTGCTTAGCAATGCCAGATGGGTGATTATGTGCAAACATCACTGATGCTGCATTGTAATGTAGCGCCCTTTTCACCACTTCACGTGGGTAAACGCTAGTTTCAGTTAATGTGCCACTGAACATTTCTTCAGTGGTAATTAAGCGATTCTGCGCATCTAGAAACAAAACAAGGAACACTTCGCGTAACTGATTAGCTAGTTTTAAAATCAAATAATCACGCACCTGCTCTGGTGAACTTAATATATCTTTTTCTTGTATCTGTTCACTTAGTGCGCGCCGACTCATTTCAAAGATCGCCTGCATTTGCACATATTTACTGGTGCCCATACCATGTACTTGGTTAATCTCTTTTTCATTCGCGGCATAAATCCCGTTCAGGCTACCGAATTGCGTCAACAAATCTCGCGCCAAATCCACAGCGGATTTACCCACAACACCTACGCGTAAAAATATCGCCAACAACTCTGCATCAGAAAGTGCGCCTGCACCCAGTTCAATTAGCTTCTCACGTGGTCGCTCACTTGCTGGCCAATCTGTAATCGCCATGTTTATTCTTTCTTATTTTTACGAAAATTCTTTTACTGTACTATCTTACCCAACCAATTTCACGCGCTGTTTTATACCCTATTAAGGTTTCCTTCAAACTGGCTGGAATTTTCTTGCTAGTTTCACTAATCGGCACATAACCACCCATCAGTTCAGCAAAATATTGTGGGTATCGAGGGGTTTTTTCTGGGTCTGCATATCCATCTGGATAAATAGGCTGCCCTGTCGACAAATCATATTTATCACTAGCCGTTAACGTATGTAATAGCTCATGTGCAGTCACCACTAAGTTCTTCTTAGTATTCTTACTATCGCCAAATAAATTAACTCGTCCAATTCGCCCTTTGTTTAGTGCTGTGGAATGACTAAGTTTGTTATGTACTTGTGGGTCATAAAATAACAAATAGAGCCTAATATCAGGCTTAACTGCCACTTTAGGCGTATTGTTCCATGCAAACCAACGAAACTTTAAGCTCCAAATGATGGCTTGAACTTTACTACCGCCACTTGGGGGTGGCGCAGGTGGGACGTCTTCTACTTCGTCACCTAATTGTATTGCGACAGGCCTGCGCATTCCAAGATCATAACGCTTAGCTTCTTCAGCAAAGAATGATTCCATTGCATCAAAGTCTTCTTTTCTTAAGGTTTTAATATAGCGTGCAACGCGATCACTATCATCTGCATTAATTGGGTAAAATGCGACATAAAAGTTGTCTTTCCATTCCAAGTCAGCTTTATCTAAGAACATCTGTTGAACGACAATTGCTAAAATTAGCATTAAAGTACTGATTCTGATGAAACGCCACATGGTTTTAAGCCGTTCTAGTCTGTTTCATATTAAAATGTAAGCATTACATAAATCATCAGATAAATGTTACAACACATGCAAAAAAACAAATCCTTAGTATTAGGCATTACTGGCGGTATCGCAGCATATAAAGCTGCGGAACTAGTGCGCCTGCTAATTAAGGCAAATATAGGTGTGCAAGTTGTAATGACTGAAGCAGCGACCAAGTTCATTACACCAATGACCATGCAAGCACTCTCTGGAAACCCTGTTTTTGTTGGTATGTGGGATGAAGGTATTGATAATGGTATGCCGCATATCGAATTAAGCCGCAATGCTGATGCTATTCTAATCGCGCCAGCTACAGCAGAGTTCGTGGCAAAGCTGCTACATGGACGTGCTGATGATTTACTGTCTACCTTATGTCTAGCGCGGGACTGCCCTTTATTAGTGGCACCTGCTATGAATAAACAAATGTGGAAAAACCCTGCCACGCAACGCAATTTTTCACAGTTAGAGGCTGACAATATTAGCGTATTTGGCCCAGGCAATGGCGAACAAGCCTGTGGTGAAACAGGTGATGGTCGCATGTTAGAAGCGGAAGAACTACTAGCTTTAGTTAAAGCCCACTTTACACCCAAAATTTTGACTGGAAAGAAAATCTTAATCACGGCTGGTGCCACCTTAGAAATGATTGATCCCGTGCGCGGCATTACTAATTTAAGTAGTGGGCGAATGGGCTACGCTATCGCAAAAACTGCGGCAGATATGGGGGCGACTGTTATGCTCATTAGTGGTAGCACGCATTTAGAAGAGCCTGGTAATGTCACCACTAAGAAAGCAACTAGCGCTGGTGATATGTATCATGCGGTTATGCAAAATATTAAATCACAAGATATTTTTATTAGTGTCGCAGCAATTGCAGACTACTCTCCTACTGAGACATCTAAACAAAAAATTAAGAAAAATACTGACCATCTCGAGTTAATACTTAAACGCAATAAGGACATTCTGGCTGAGGTAGCTAGTTTATCTAATGCGCCCTTCTGTGTTGGCTTTGCCGCAGAAACGCAAGACTTACTAAAACTTGCTGAGAAAAAACGACAAGCTAAAAAGCTACCCCTACTTGTTGCTAATCTAGTCAATGAGAGCATGGGGCAAGAGACCGCCAACATCACTTTATTAGATGACAAAGGCAGCCACCCCCTACAAAGAGCAAGCAAACCGGTTTTGGCTATGCAATTACTCACGCATATCAGCCACATGATTAATTAATAGGGATAAGAGAGAAAGCGCAATATGAGTTTACAAGTAGATATCAAAATATTAGACAGCCGCATACGCGAGGCCATGCCTAACTATGCTACACCTGGTTCAGCTGGCCTAGATTTACGCGCATGCACCGAAGCATCTCAAACAATCAAACCTGGGGAAACCATCTTAATTCCCACTGGCATGGCAATCCATATTGATAATACCTATTATGCTGCACTCATATTGCCACGCTCTGGCTTAGGCCATAAACATGGCATCGTGCTTGGCAACCTAGTGGGCTTAATTGATTCGGACTATCAAGGTCAGTTATTTGTTTCCTGTTGGAACCGTAGCCAAACACCATTCGAACTAAACCCAATGGAACGCATCGCTCAGCTCGTTATCGTGCCTATTATTCAAGCAGATTTTCATATTGTAGACGAGTTCACTGAGACCGATCGGGGTGAAGGTGGCTTTGGTAGTACAGGAAAACACTAAAACTGCTAATTATTTAGTATAAACCTGTGTTTTAAGTTGAAAAAAGGCTGCGTTTTGTCTATAATTGCCGTCTTTCTGAAAAAGACAATGTATTTGGAGATAACCATGGCACGTGTATGTCAGGTAACAGGCAAAAAGCCAATGGTGGGTAACAATGTTTCTCACGCACGCAACAAAACAAGACGTCGTTTCTTACCAAATTTACAAAACCGTAAATTTTGGGTTGAGAGCGAGAATCGCTGGGTAAATATGCGTATTACTAACGCTGCATTACGCACGATTGATAAAAACGGTATCGACGCAGTATTATCTAAAATGCGCGCTGCTGGCGAAAAAATCTAAGGAGCATCACGATGCGCGAAAAAATTAAATTAGAGTCAAGTGCTGGTACAGGTCACTTCTATACTACAACTAAAAACAAACGTACGATGCCAGAAAAAATGGAGATCAAAAAATTTGATCCTGTTGTTCGCAAGCATGTCATGTACAAAGAGAACAAAATTAAATAGTTTATACTTAAGTTTGTTCTATTAAAAAAATCCCGCGACTGCGGGATTTTTTATGTCTGACTAAAGTAAGTGCATTGACTTAGAGTAAGAATATTGTCGCCAAACCTAAAAAGATAAAGAAGCCACCACTATCTGTCATTGCCGTAATTAGTACGCTAGAGCCTACAGCAGGGTCCTTACCGAACTTATTCATCACCAAAGGGATAACCACGCCCATCATGGCTGCCAGCAGCAGATTTAGCGTAATGGCAGCGGTCATCACCAAACTTAAGCGATGATCACCATACAGAAGGTAAGTGATACCGCCCATGACACCACCCCATATCAAGCCATTGATTAGCGCAACGCCGAGCTCTTTATTAATTTGAGAGCTCATGTTACTACCGGATATCTGGCCTAATGCCAAACCACGCACAATCATCGTAGTGGTCTGGTTACCTGAGTTACCACCAATACCAGCCACAATTGGCATTAATGCAGCTAACGCCACCACCTTACCAATTGACCCTTCAAACAAGCCAATCACTCGCGAAGCAATTAAGGCAGTCACTAAATTGATGGCTAACCATGCCCAGCGATTTTGTACAGACTTCCAAACGGTAGAGAAAAAGTCTTCTTCTTCTCGCAACCCGGCCATCGAAAGCATGTCGGACTCTGCTTCTTCACGAATATAGTCCATTACCTCATCCACGGCTAAACGACCAACAAGTTTGTTGTTTTGATCGACAACCGGCGCACTGACTAAATCATAACGCTCAAATGCTTTTGCAGCTTCTTCTGCATCATCTTCAGGATGAAATAACACGACATCCTCTGCCATCACATTTGTAACCTTTTGATCGAGCTCATTCACAAGCATGGTAGATAACGGTAAGACACCTTGAATATTATCTTCACGATTAACAACAAAAATTTTATCAGTATGGCTGGGAAGCTTATCTAATCGACGCAGATACCTTAACGCCACTTCAATCGTCACATTTTCTCTAACCGTGACAATATCAAAATCCATCAAAGAGCCAACAGTCTCCTCCGGGTAGGATAATGCCGACTGCAATCGCTCACGGTTAAGTGCATCAAGACTATCCATTAACTCTTGCAATACATCTTTAGGCAGGTCTGGGGCCAAATCAGCCAGCTCATCAGTGTCTAATTGCTCTGCCGCAGCTAGCAGCTCTTCGCTATCCATATCTGCAATCAGCGTCTGCCTAACTGCATCTGATACTTCTAACAAAATATCGCCATCACGGTCGACTTTAATCAAATCCCATAGGTAAAGGCGGTCATTAAGTGGCAGTGCTTCTAAGATGTGTGCGACATCAGCTGGATGCAAGCCATGCAGGATATTTTGCAACTCTGTTTTATTTTGCCTTTGCACTAATGACTCTACCAAATCATGGTTATGCATCTCTTGTTTATGCACAAGGCCTTCCACTAACTGGTGTTTCTCTAACAGAGAAACCACCTGCTCTAGTGTTTCGCTTAAACTTTCTTTTGAGTCTTGAATGTCGGTCATGCAACACCTTGTTATAGCATTTATACTGCAAAACGTTATTATGAGGGGTTTTTACGTTTTACTAAATAAATGCCTACATTATTTCCGATTAAACTCTATACAACGTCAAGTTGTCACCTTTGTGAAGAAGCTTACGCTTTGCTTTGCCAGCTTGGACTTGCCGATCAGTTAACGCTCGTTGATATTGCAGATGATGACAAATTGCTATCAAACTATGGAACACGTATTCCTGTGTTACATAGAACAGATAATTCGGCTGAGCTTAATTGGCCTTTTACAAAAAGTGACATTGCTGAGCTAATGAAAGCATAAAACAAAAAAGCCAGCTGATGCTGGCTTTAATCATACGTGATGCGTTGTTATTCACTCCGCAGCAGCATCTTCCACTTCAGGACGATCAACCAACTCAACAAATGCCATTGGTGCGTTATCACCATTACGGAAGCCACATTTTAGAATACGTAAATAACCACCTTTACGCTCAAGATAACGAGGACCCAATTCACCAAACAATTTACCGACGATATCACGGTCGCGTAAACGACTAAATGCGATACGGCGATTAGCCAATGTTGCCTCTTTACCTAATGTAATGAGAGGCTCAGCATATTTACGCAACTCTTTTGCTTTAGGCAAAGTTGTTCTAATCACTTCATGACGTAGTAATGAAACTGACATGTTACGGAACATTGCTGCACGATGACTGCTCGTACGATTTAATTTTCGATTTTGATTACCGTGACGCATAGTAACTTCCTTAAACTTTTAAAATTTAGCTATTAAGCTTTTTCAAGACCAAGTGGCGGCCAATTTTCTAACTTCATGCCTAATGTTAAGCCTTTTGAAGCGAGTACATCTTTAATCTCATTCAATGATTTACGGCCTAGGTTAGGCGCTTTTAACAATTCATTTTCAGAACGTTGAATTAAATCACCAATATAGAATATATTTTCAGCTTTCAAGCAATTTGCTGAGCGAACAGTTAACTCCAAATCATCAACTGGACGTAGCAAGACTGGGTCAACTTGTGGTGCAGCCGCGTCCTCTTCTTCAGTAGGCACACTTTCTAGGTTTGCAAACACTGAAAGCTGTCCCATTAAAATCGTAGCTGCATCACGAATAGCTTGTTCAGGATCGACAATACCATTTGTTTCTACATCCATGATTAGTTTATCCAAGTCTGTACGCTGCTCTACACGGGCACTTTCTACTTGATAACTAACTTTACTAATCGGACTAAATGAAGCATCAACCATGACGAATCCAAGCGAACGATCTTCTTGATTTACTTTTTCTCTTGCAGGTACGGGCTGATATCCACGGCCAGTTTCAACTTTAACCTCTAGGTTTAACGAACCACCTTTAGTTAAATGTGCAATCACATGATCTGGATTCACAATTTCAGCATCATGACCGCTATCAAAATCTGCAGCAGTCACAACACCCTCGCCTGATTTGTTCAACGTCAGAATTGTGTCTGACTTGCTGTTTAATTTAAGCGCTACACCTTTAAGGTTAAGCAAGATATCAACAACATCTTCTTGCACACCGTCAATAGTAGAGTACTCATGTACCACACCATCAATTTTCACTTCCGTGATAGCAAAACCAGGAATTGAAGATAGCAATACACGGCGGATAGCGTTACCTAATGTGTAGCCAAAGCCACGTTCCATTGGTTCTAACGTAACACGTGCTCTAAGCGGTGTGATCTCTTCCACATTAGCAACACGTGGTTTTAAGTATTCTGTAGGATTACTTTGCATAAAATTCCTTGACGTAACTGGTTAATAAAAAGTGTAAGCTAAGTTCGATTACTTAGAATACAACTCAACTACCAATGATTCATTAATCGTAGGAGGCAATTCATCACGTTGTGGTGGCGCTTTGAATGTACCGCTCAACGCTTTCACATCAACCTCTAACCATTCAGGGAAGCCACGTTCTGCAGCAGCTTCTAGTGCAGATGCAATACGTAACTGCTTTTTAGAAGCCTCAGCAACTGAAACAATATCGCCTGACCTTACTTGGTAAGAAGGAATATTAACGCGTTTACCATTCACTAGAACGCCATTATGCTTAACCACTTGACGTGCTTCTGTGCGTGATCCAGCTAAGCCCATGCGATAAGTAACGTTATCTAAACGACACTCAAGTAATTGCAACAAGTTTTCACCTGTTACGCCTTTGCGACGATCAGCTTCAGCATAGTAGCTACGGAATTGCTTCTCTAATACGCCATAAATACGACGTACTTTTTGTTTTTCACGCAGCTGCACACCATAATCAGACAAGCGTGAAGCACGACGTTGACCGTGTTGACCGGGTGGGAAGTTACGTTTTTCGATTGCACATTTATCAGTGAAGCATTTTTCAGCTTTTAAAAATAACTTCTCGCCTTCGCGACGACACTGACGGCATTTCGGGTCTAAATTTCTTGCCAAGATAGTTCTCCAGTAATCTTTTGCGCTTAAATGCGACGTTTTTTAGGTGGGCGACAACCATTATGTGGAACAGGCGTCACATCAGTAATGCTGGTAATTTTGAAACCAGCGGCATTCAGTGCACGTACTGCAGACTCACGGCCTGGGCCTGGGCCTTTAATGCGCACTTCTAAATTCTTTACACCGTTCTCTTGTGCTGATTTACCAGCAACTTCTGCAGCAACCTGTGCAGCAAAAGGCGTACTCTTACGTGAACCTTTAAAGCCTTGTCCACCAGATGTCGCCCATGACAATGCATTGCCTTGACGGTCGGTAATCGTAATAATTGTATTGTTAAATGAAGCATGCACGTGGGCTACGCCCTCTGCAATATTCTTTTTAACCTTTTTTCTTACGCGTACATTAGCTTTTGCCATGTTGTACTGTCCTTACAAATAATTTTTAATTAACTACAAAAATTTAACGTTTTACTTTGACTGCTTAATTGGCTTAATTGGGCCTTTACGTGTACGCGCATTGGTTTTCGTACGCTGTCCTCGCACTGGCATACCGCGGCGATGACGCACACCACGATAACAACCTAGGTCCATCAAACGTTTAATGTTCATTGAAACTTCGCGACGCAAATCACCTTCAACAGTGAATTGTTCAACTGCTTCACGCAACTTCTCAACATCACCGTCATTAAGGTCTTTAATCTTAGCAGTCGTTAAAACACCTGCTGCTGCACATATGCTTTTTGCAGAAGTTTTACCAATACCAAAAATCGACGTTAACGCGATCTCTGTATGTTTATGATTTGGGACATTTACCCCAGCAATACGAGCCATACTCTTAACTCCAAAATGAATCGCTATTTACAATAGCGACCAAATAAAAAAAGCTTTGCATTTTAACAGTTTGCACTTCTAGTTTCAAACTAAACACAAGCTAGATTAACAACTTAACCCTGACGTTGCTTATGACGTGGGTCTGAACAAATAACACGTAATACGCCACGACGCTTTACCGTTTTACAGTTACGGCATAATTTCTTAACTGATGCACGAACTCTCATAATTAACCTCTTTAAACAACTAAATTTCTTTTACGTTACGCAAATAATGTTGCGCCCTAATTTTCACTTACTAAAAAGCTAGCGGCTTTTTGCGCCACCTTTGAAATTTGCTTTTTTCAATAAGCCATCATACTGGTGTGACATCAGGTGTGATTGCACTTGTGTCATAAAGTCCATTGTTACCACCACAATAATTAACAATGAAGTACCACCAAAATAGAATGGCGTATTAAATTTCAAACTTAAAAACTCTGGCAATAGACAGACCAAGGTAATATAAATTGCACCTATCAATGTCAATCGACCCATAATTGTATCGATATATTTTGCAGTTTGCTCTCCAGGTCGTATGCCCGGAATAAACGCACCGCTTTTTTTCAAGTTATCTGCGGTCTCTTTAGGGTTAAATACTAATGCCGTATAAAAGAAACAGAAGAACAAAATAGCTGCCGCAAACAATAAAATGTAAATTGGCTGGCCTGGTGAAATTGCACCCGATAAATCTTTCAACCAATACATGCTTTCGCTACTACCAAACCAGCCTGCTAACGATGCTGGAAACAAAATTATACTAGAAGCAAAAATAGGCGGAATAACACCTGCCATATTCAGCTTTAATGGTAGGTGAGTTGTTTGACCACCCATCACTTTATTGCCTACTTGACGCTTAGCATAGTTCACTGTGATCTTACGCTGTCCACGCTCCACAAAGACAACTAAGGCAGTCACTAAAATCACCATCACAAACAAGAACACAACTAGCGGTATTGAGAAAGCCCCTGTTTTAGCTAGCTCTAATGTACTGCCAATTGCGCTTGGCAAGCCTGCGACAATACCTGCAAAAATGATAATTGAAATACCATTACCAATTCCACGTTCAGTAATTTGCTCGCCTAACCACATTAAAAACATCGTGCCGCCAACTAGCGTAACCACTGTAATCATTCTAAACGCCATCCCTGGGTCTAACACTAAACCCGCCTGACTTTCAAATGCAATTGCAATGCCTAGCGCTTGGAATGTTGCCAAAAACACCGTGCCATAGCGCGTATATTTAGTAATAACGCGTCTGCCAGCTTCACCGTCTTTTTTCAACTGCTCTAGTTTCGGCGATACTACTTGCAATAGCTGCATAATAATTGATGCCGAAATATAAGGCATAATCCCTAATGCAAAGATGGCAAAACGCTCTAACGAGCCACCTGAGAACATATTAAACATACCCAAGATGCCACCACTTTGCGCATCAAAAAGCTGCTTCAGAATGGTAGGATCAATCCCTGGCACTGGGATGTGCGAGCCAAGGCGGAATACAACTAAAGCACCCAACACAAACCATAAGCGGCTCTTAAGCTCGCTCATTTTTCCAAAGGATTTTAATATATTATCTTGTGCCAAGTTTATTCTCTTATGCTTCTACTACTTTGCCGCCGGCTGCTTCAATCGCTGCACGCGCACCTTTAGTTAAAAGCAAACCTTGCACTTGAATCTTCTTATCTAATTCACCAGACAAATAAACTTTTGCTGCTGTCACGCGACCAGAAATAACGTTTGCCTCTTTCAATGCTAGCAAATCAATGACTTTAGCCTCTAAACCCAACAACTCACTCGTACGGATACGCGCTGTATTTGCCTTAGTTAATGACTTAAAACCACGCTTAGGTAAACGGCGTTGTAAAGACGTTTGTCCGCCCTCAAAACCAACTCTATGTGTTGCACCAGAACGTGAATGTTGACCTTTATGGCCACGACCACCTGTTTTACCGTAACCAGAGCCAATACCACGACCGATGCGACGTGATTCTTTTTTGGCACCCTCACCAGGTTTAATTGTATTTAGTTCCATTATGCTTCTACCTTCAATAGATAGTTGATTTTATTAATCATGCCGCGTATTGCTGGCGTATCTTGCAATTCAACCGTTTGATGCATACGACGCAAGCCCAAACCTTTAACCGTCGCACGATGAGATTCAACTCTACCGATTACACTTTTAATTAAAGTCACTTTTACAGTGCTATCTTTGTTTGCTTTTGCCATCATTAGCCTCTAATCTCTTCAACTGATTTACCACGTTTAGCAGCAACGTCCGCAGGTGTGTTCATTGCTTCTAAACCATTTAACGTAGCGCGAACAACATTGTAAGGATTGGCTGAGCCGATACATTTTGCTGTTACATTTGTCACGCCCATTACTTCAAAAATTGCACGCATAGCACCACCAGCAATAATGCCGGTACCTTCAGGTGCTGGCTGTATCAATACTTTAGCAGCACCAAATCGTCCAATAACAGTGTGATATAGCGTGCCATTATTCAAGCTCACTTTAACCATTTCACGTCGTGCTTCATCCATTGCTTTTTGTACAGCAGTAGGCACTTCACGCGCCTTACCTTTACCCATACCAACCCCACCATCACCGTCGCCTACAACACTTAGTGCAGCAAAGCTCATGATACGACCACCTTTAACCGTTTTACTTACACGGTTAACTGAAATCATCTTTTCACGCAAACCATCAGTTTGCTGTGCTTGTTGTTCAAAACCCTTAGCCATATCTATTCTCGCTTATTAAAATGACAGGCCATTTTCACGCGCAGCTTCTGCTAACGCTTGAATGCGACCATGATATTTGTTGCCTGAACGATCAAAGGCCACTGACGTAACGCCTGCCTTTTTTGCTTTTTCGGCAATACGCTTACCAATAACGGTAGCAGCTTCTACATTACCGCCATTTTTAACCTTTTTACGCACTTCTGCTTCCGCAGTTGAAGCACTAGCTAATACTTTTTCACCTGATGCATCAATCACTTGTGCATAGATATGTAAATTAGTACGGTGCACTGTTAAGCGCGTTACTGATTGTCCCGCAATGACGGCACGGGTTTTACGTGCACGGCGTTGACGATTATTTACGGTAGTCATGTTTTAGCCTTATTTTCCTAAATTACTACTATGTTTTCTTAGATTCTTTAATCTGAACCACTTCATCAGAATATCGAACACCTTTGCCTTTATATGGCTCCGGCGCACGATATGCGCGAATCTGTGCAGCCACTTGGCCAATCACTTGCTTATCTGCGCCAGTCAACTCAACCTCTGTTGGTGTTGCTGTTTTCACTGTTACGCCTTCTGGCATTTTATGATTGATTGGGTGTGAATATCCCAGCTCAAGATTCAGCATCTGGCCTTGTGCTTGGGCTTTATAGCCTACACCGACCAAAGTTAATTTACGGGTAAAGCCGACAGAAACACCTTGCACCATATTCGCTACTAATGAACGCAATGTGCCTGACATCGCGCGCGCATGGGCACTGTCATTAACAGCTGTAAAAGTAATGGTTTCGCCGTCTCGGTTTAAATTCACAACACCTGTTAGCGGTTGTGACAACTTACCCAATGGGCCACTAATATTAATACTGTCAGCACTCACTACAACTTCAACTTTTTCTGGAACGACTACTGGATTTTTAGCAATACGTGACATCTGCTTCTCCTTAAGCCACTATGCAAAGCAACTCGCCGCCGATGCCGGCAGCTTGCGCTTTACGATCTGTCATTACACCCTTAGATGTAGACACGATCGTCACACCAAGGCCATTCATTACTTTAGGTATACTTTGCCCACCATTGTAAACCCGCAAACCTGGTTTACTTACACGCTCTATCTTCTCGATAACGGGACGACCAGCGTAATATTTAAGACCGATATTCAGCAGCGGCTTACCATCATTTGGCTCCACTGCGAAGTCTTCAATATAACCTTCGTCCTTAAGCACATTAGCAATAGCACCTTTTAACTTAGATGCTGGCATTGAAACCGATACTTTATTAACACTTTGCGCGTTGCGAATACGCGTTAACATGTCGGCAATTGGATCACTCATACTCATAGATCTGTTCCTTATTTACCAGCTAGCCTTGGTAACACCTGGCACTTTGCCAGCCATCATCAAGTCACGCAATTTACTACGACCAATTCCAAATTTACTATACACACCACGAGGGCGGCCAGTAAGCGCACAACGATTACGTAAACGCACAGGGCTAGAGTTACGCGGCAAAGCCTGCAACTTCAAGCGAGCCTCACGTTGCTCTTCAACACTAACGCTTTGATCGTTAATAATTGCAGTTAACGCAGCACGTTTTGCTGCGAATTTTTTTACGGTGGCGCGTCGTTTATTTTCGCGCTCTGTCATACATGTTTTTGCCATGTCTTAACCTCTAAAAGGAAAGTTAAACGCAGAAAGCAATGCTTTAGCTTCTTCGTCAGTTTTTGCAGTTGTCGTAATCGTGATATTCATACCACGAAGCTTGTCGATCTTATCGTACTCAATTTCAGGGAATATGATTTGTTCTTTTATACCCATATTGTAATTGCCACGCCCATCAAATGATTTTGCAGAAAGGCCACGGAAATCTCTTTCACGCGGAATTGCCACGGTCACTAAACGGTCAAAAAATTCATACATGCGCTCACGACGCAATGTTACTTTACAACCCACCGGGTAGTCATCGCGGATTTTAAAAGCAGCAACAGATTTCTTTGCTCTAGTGACAATTGCTTTTTGACCAGCAATTTTTTCCATATCACCAACTGCATGCTCCATTACTTTTTTATCTGCAACCGCTTCACCAACACCCATGTTGATGATGATTTTTTCAATTTTTGGTACTTGCATTACTGATTTGTAACCAAATTGTTCAGTCAAATCTTTAACAACTGTGTCTTTATAATACTGTTTTAAGCGCGCCATCATTTATCCTATTCAATTACTAAGCTTCAACAGCTTCGCCGTTTGACTTGTACACACGAATCTTGCGACCATCTTTAAGAGCCTTATAAGCAACTCGGTCTGCTTTATCTGTCGCTACATTAAACAAGGCAATATTAGAAATCTGAATTGGCATCTCTTTAGCAACAATTCCACCAGCTACGCCCTTCATAGGATTTGGTTTCTCATGCTTCTTAGCTAAGTTAATACCTTCTACAACAGCCAAGCCATTGTCTAGCACGCGTGATACAACACCACGCTTACCTTTGTCTTTGCCCGTATTGACGATGACTTGATCACCTTTAAGAATTTTACTCATTTTTATATCTCCGTCTTTCGCTCTTACAATACTTCAGGAGCTAAAGAAACGATTTTCATGAAACGCTCACTACGCAACTCACGCGTCACTGGGCCGAAAATACGTGTACCAATTGGCTCAAGTTTAGGTGTTAGCAAAACCGCAGCATTACTATCAAACTTAATTAGAGAGCCATCCGGACGACGCACACCTTTAGCAGTGCGAACCACTACGGCGTCATATACTTCACCTTTTTTAACGCGCCCACGTGGTGCAGCGTCTTTAATGGTCACTTTGATTACATCGCCTACGCTTGCGTAGCGACGTCTCGAACCGCCCAACACTTTAATGCACTGTACAGAACGTGCACCTGTGTTATCGGCCACTTCGAGCCTAGATTGCATTTGAATCATGAAATAATCTCCAACTTAATCCGTATTGTCCAACACAGCCGCCAAAAATTTGGTTCGGCCTATTGACCACGGTCAGTATTGGGGCACTTGCTTTAGTCCATCACCAGACTTCCTGATAATGCACGAGCGCCGAAAAGTCCAACATTATACAACTTAATTACATTCCCTAGCAACTAGAAAATGTAATTTATTACGCAACTAAAGTAGACTTTAGTTTGCTTTTCTTGTGATATCGCTTACTACCCAAGTTTTATGCTTAGATATTGGACGACTTTCAGTAATTGTGACGATATCGCCTTCTTTACACTCGTTATTTTCGTCATGTGCATGTAACTTATTTGACTTAGACATCACCTTACCAATCAATGGATGCTTAACTTTACGCTCCACTAACACACTAACTGTTTTGTCCATTTTGTCACTTACGACACGACCGCTTAAAGAGCGAACGACTTTTATTTGTGTTTCTGTCATCATTTATCCTCTTAGGCTTTTGCTTTTTCAGCAAGCACTGTCTTGATACGCGCAATATTGCGTCGTGTTTTCTTTACTTGATCCGGGTTGTTAAGCTGTTGAGTGCCGGCCTGCATGCGCAAATTAAACTGTGCGCGACGCAATTCGATCAACTCTTTGTTTAACTCGTCCGTATTTTTGCTTCTTAATTCAGTCGCTTTCATCATATATTCCTTAACCACCCAATTGACGCGTCATGAATACGGTTGGAAGTGGCAATTTTGCTGCTGCCAATCTAAATGCTTCACGTGCAAGTTCTTCACTGACGCCATCCATTTCATACAGCATTTTACCTGGCTTAATTTGTGCAATGTAATACTCAACACTACCTTTACCATTACCCATACGTACTTCCGCAGGCTTTTTAGAAATTGGTTGATCTGGGAATATGCGAATCCATACACGGCCACCACGTTTAATGTGGCGCGTCATTACACGACGTGCGGCTTCAATTTGACGAGCCGTAATACGACCACGCCCGATTGCTTTTAATCCAAAATCACCAAAACTTACTTTATTACCCGTCGTTGCAATGCCTTTGTTGCGGCCTTTTTGCATCTTACGGAATTTTTGTCTAGACGGTTGTAGCATCTTTAACCCTCGGCTTTCTTACTTTTTTCTCTGGCTCAGCATCTACAGCTGGAGCAATTTGTGCTGTTTGCGTATTGCCAGGTAAAATCTCACCTTTAAATACCCAAACTTTAATACCGATAATGCCGTATGTCGTTAACGCTTCAGCAACACCGTAATCAATATCAGCACGCAATGTATGTAGTGGCACACGGCCTTCGCGATACCATTCAGTACGCGCAATTTCAATCCCGTTCAAACGGCCAGCACTCATGATTTTAATACCCTTAGCACCTAAGCGCATTGCATTTTGCATTGCACGCTTCATCGCACGACGAAACATCACGCGCTTCTCAAGCTGCTGAGCAATACTTTGTGCAATTAAAGCAGCATCAATTTCAGGCTTACGCACTTCCTCTATATTCAAATGCACAGGTACACCCATCATGCCTTGTAAAGCAGAGCGTAGCGCCTCAATGTCCTCACCTTTTTTACCAATGACAACACCTGGGCGTGCACTATGGATTGTAATCTTTGCATTTTTAGCAGGACGCTCAATCACGATACGACTTACCGCCGCATTGACTAATTTCTTAGTTAAGAACTCACGCACTTTAATATCGTTTTGCAACAACGCAGGAAAATCTCTTGAGTTTGCGTACCAACGAGATGACCAATTTTTTTGAATGGCTAAACGAAAGCCGGTTGGATGTATTTTTTGTCCCATATTACGCCTTTGTATCGCCGACTGTCACATGAATGTGGCAGGTTGGTTTAAGGATACGCCCAGCACGACCTTTAGCACGAGCGCGGATTCTTTTTAAGACAATACCTTTATCAACATAAATTGAAGTGACCTTCAACTCGTCAATATCTGCACCGTTATTATGTTCTGCATTTGCGATAGCTGATTCCACTACCTTTTTAATTAACTCTGCACCTTTTTTCGGTGTGAACGCCAATATATTTAACGCATGGTCTACTTTCTTGCCGCGAACCATATCGGCGACTAGTCTCGCCTTCTGCGGAGAAAGATGCACACCTTTTAAGATTGCTGTAACTTCCATCATAAGCTCCTATTTCTTCGCTTTTCTGTCAGCAGCATGACCTCTGAACGTGCGCGTATGCGCAAATTCACCAAGCTTGTGACCTACCATGTTTTCAGAAATGAGTACTGGCACATGCATCTTTCCATTATGCACAGCAATCGTTAAGCCAATAAAATCAGGCAATATGGTAGAGCGACGTGACCAAGTTTTAATTGGCTTACGATCACGCGTTGCCGCAGCGGCTTCTACTTTTTTTGCAAGATGCCCATCTATAAATGGGCCTTTTTTAATTGAACGTGCCATATTTTCTACCTTACGCCTCTCGGACGACGACTAATGCGCATATTGTCCGTACGTTTATTGTTACGAGTGCGGTAACCTTTAGTTTGCACACCCCAAGGACTTACTGGATTCATACCAGCAGCAGTACGGCCTTCACCACCACCGTGCGGGTGATCAACCGGGTTCATCACAACACCACGAACCGTAGGACGTACGCCACGCCAGCGCATCGCACCAGCTTTACCAATAGAGCGCAATGAATGCTCTTCATTACCCACTTCACCTATCGTAGCTTTACAATCTACATGCACACGACGAACTTCGCCTGAGCGTAAACGTAACTGCGCATAAATACCTTCACGCGCCAACAACTGTACTGAAGTGCCTGCTGAACGTGCCACTTGCGCACCTTTACCTGGCTGAATTTCAATACAATGAATCGTGCTACCAACTGGAATGTTGCGTAGCGGTAGCGCATTACCTGGTTTGATAGGCGCTTCTGAACCACTAATCAATTGATCGCCAGCAACAATGCCGCGCGGAGCAATAATGTAACGGCGCTCACCATCTGCATAACATAGCAGTGCAATGTGTGCCGTACGGTTGGGATCATATTCAATATTCTCCACTTTCGCAGGGATACCATCTTTATTACGACGGAAATCAATAATGCGGTAGTGTTGCTTATGACCGCCACCTTGATGACGCGTCGTGATCCGACCGTTATTATTACGGCCTGCGTTTTTACTTTGACTTTCCAACAACGGTGCGTGTGGCTTGCCTTTATGCAACCCTGGTGTTACGACCTTAACAACACCACGGCGACCCGGGGAAGTTGGTTTGACTTTAACTAATGCCATATCTACTCTCCTTATTCGCCAGCTGCAAAGTTAATTTCTTGGCCTGGCTTCAAGCTGACATAAGCTTTTTTCCAGTCGTTACGCTTGCCCACTGTGCGGCCTGCGCGCTTCGTTTTTCCTAGCACATTCGCAGTGGTAACAGCTTCAACCTCAACCTTAAACACCAGCTCAACAGCAGCTTTAATCTCAGGCTTAGTAGCATCTTTACGTACTTTAAAAGCGATTTGCTGATATTTGTCAGCAACAAATGTAGCTTTTTCAGTCACTTGCGGTGCAAGAATGACTTGCAACAAACGATCTTGAGTGTGAATTAGTGCGCTCATGCTAGCATCTCCTCAAGCTTCTTCACTGCGCCAGCTGTTGCCAACACTTTAGGGAAACGAACCAAGCTAACAGGGTCAGCATGCTGCGCTTCAACCACCATTACATTGATAAGGTTACGTGAAGATAAATATAAATTCTCATCAAAACCATCCGTCAACAGCAATACGCCATCTGCATAACCTAGGTTTTTGATTTTCTCTACGAACTGCTTTGTTTTTGGTGTGTCAACTTTAAAGTCTTCAACCACGGCAATACGCTCTTGACGAACCAACTCTGAAAGAATCGTCTGCATACCAGCACGGTAAGCTTTACGGTTTACTTTATGCGTGTAGTTATCTTTAGGGCTAGCAGGGAATGCACGACCACCTCCACGCCAGATTGGGCTAGACGTCATACCAGCACGCGCATTACCCGTTCCTTTTTGGCCGTAAGGCTTTTTCGTTGAATGACTAACCGTACCGCGTGTTTTTTGTGCGCGTGTTGATGTACGTGCGTTTGCCATATAAGCAACAACCACTTGATGTACTAACGCTTCATTAAACTCACGACCAAAAGCAGCTTCAGAAACTTTGACGCCCTTTTTAGCAGCCTGGCCTTTATTATCAATTAATTTGATTTCCATTATTTAGCCCCTCGCGATTTGGTGGCTTTTTCTTTAATGGCGGGACGTACAACAACATCACCACCTTTAGAGCCTGGAATAGCACCCTTAATCAACAATAAGTTGCGCTCTGTATCCACACGCACAACTTCTAGATTTTGAGTCGTCACTTTATCATCACCTAAATGGCCAGCCATACGCTTGCCAGGGAATACTCGACCCGGATCTTGCGCCATACCCTGTGAACCCATTTTATTATGTGCTTTAGAGTTACCATGCGATGCACGGTTTGATTTGAAATGATGGCGTTTAATACCGCCAGCAAAGCCTTTACCGATTGAGGTGCCAGTGACATCAACTAACTGCCCTGCTTCAAACAACTCTACAGAGATGTTTGTGCCAACAGCATGGTTTGCAGTCACTTCTGCACCTACATTGAATTCTTTTATGCCTGAACCCGCAGCGACACCAGCCTTGGCATAATGCCCAGTCAGCGCCTTAGTAATGCGGCTAGCACGACGTTCGCCGAAAGCAACTTGAAGGCCACTATAGCCATCTACTTCGGCAGTCTTGATCTGTGTCACACGATTAGGCTTAACCTCTAGCACGGTTACAGGGATACTAATGCCATCCTCAGTAAACACGCGGGTCATACCAACCTTGCGACCAATAAGCCCTAAGCTCATGATCTATTCCTTATTATTTAATTTAAAAAGCCGATTACAATTGACCGACTTCTGTGAAAGAGCGCGGATTATACCGAACTCTCAGTTTTTTTACAACAAATCTGAAGCTTTATTGCTGTTTATTTATTGCTTATAACTTAATTTCAACGTCTACACCTGATGGCAGATCTAACTTCATCAAGGCATCTACTGTTTTATCAGTCGGATCCACAATGTCCATTAAACGTTGATGCGTTCTAATTTCAAATTGATCACGCGATGTTTTATAGACATGTGGTGAACTTAAGATATCAAAACGTTCTTTGCGTGTTGGCAATGGTACTGGACCTTTTACCACAGCACCTGTACGTTTAGCTGTTTCAACAATTTCTTGTGCGGATTGATCTATCAAGCGATAGTCAAATGCTTTTAAACGTATACGAATTTTTTGAGATGCCATGTTTTTTCCTTAATAAAGAGCGAAACGGCAGACTTAAGCCTGCCGCTTATAAAAATTTACAAACTAAGCAAGAACCTTAGCTACAACACCCGCACCAACGGTACGGCCACCTTCACGAATAGCGAAGCGTAAACCTTCTTCCATCGCGATCGGTGCAATCAGTTCAACAGTGATTGATACGTTATCACCCGGCAT
>JBJPGD010000056.1:0-7138 GCA_048595445.1 Methylophilaceae bacterium | reverse complement strand
CCATAGCGGTTTGGACCCACCTCTTCCCATCTCGAACAGAGCCGTGAAACGAACCTGCGCCAATGATAGTATGCTTTTCGCATGCGAAAGTAGGTCACTGCCAAGCTATTTATTTAAGATTAAAAGCCCAACATCAGCTTGGGCTTTTTTGCGTTTAAATAATATAGCTTCATTATTAATACAACTAATGGTAAAAAAGTGTTTTTTAAGTATTTGAAAAGTAGCATTTTATTTTTACTATAGGTATAGTGAAAATACATAAGAATGGAATTAAGCTAAATGAAACAAGTGATTACATATATATTTTTCTTGGTAGTAAGTGGCCAAGCACTCTCACAAGATGAGAATAGTGCGCAACAGAATTGTAATGACATCTGTAACAAAACGCTAGAACAAGGTAAAGCAGACCCGACTTTGCAATTCGGTAAAGATAGCGAGGTGTTGTCCTTTGGAAAGCAAGACCCATTGCTACAAAAAGGTAAAGATGGCAATTTCCTCGTTATGGGTAAGCAAGATCCATTGCTGCAAAAAGGGAAGGATGACGCCAAGCTGGAGTTTGGTCGAGAAAGTAACCTGCTTCAAATGGGACAACAAGACAAAGTCTTATCACGTGGGAAAGGTGATGCGAAGTTAGCCTTTGGTACGGCGTCTGAAAAATTAAACTTTGGCCGTGAGAGTACAGTGTTATCTAAAGGCGCTGATACTGATAAGTTAAGTTTTGGCCGTGATACTGATCGTTTGGAATTTTGTTCAGAGCGTTAACGGTAAATGAATATAATAAAAAACCTAAGCAACCATCGTTGCTTAGGTTTTTTATTATGATTTAATGCTTTTGGATGCTAGTCAACTTATCGATATAAGCAATAGCGATTGCTGACGCTACAAATGCCATATGAATAAACGTTTGCCACATCATGACATCGTTACTTAAATTTTCTGCGTTAATAAAAGTTTTCAGTAGGTGTATTGATGAAATGCCGATAATGGCTGTGGCTAGTTTAACCTTAAGCAAATTAGCATTGACATGTGAAAGCCAATCGGGCTCGTCTGGATGACCAGATAAGTTTAGACGTGAGACAAACGTTTCATAACCACCAACAATCACCATGATTAATAGATTTGAGATCATAACTACGTCGATGAGACCTAGTACGATCAACATGATGTCAGCTTCTTTAAGCTGAGGAACTTTTTCTATTAAATGAATAAGTTCAACACCAAAGTGATATACATAGACTGCTTGGGCAAAAATAAGCCCTAAATACAATGGAAGTTGTAACCATCGACTGCCAAATAAGATGCTCGACATAATATTAGTTTGTTTTGCCATTTGTGGTGCCCTTGCTATGTCTCGTGAAAAGACAGTATTCTATCAGCGAACAGGCCTACTTTGTAAGGTGGATACGTGTGGTTTTTAACTAATATGGCTATTTAGTAGGTATGAAGCGTGACCACTTTGACCCAGTAGCGCTGTCAGGCAAGGCAATGCGTCTTCTAGCGTCTTTGCTAAGGTCCATGGGGGATTGATGATAAACAGACCGCTCCCGTACATCCCATAGCCTTCAGATGATGGTTTTGAAACAAGCAGTCTTGCATCCAGCCAGTTATTGGCTTGCAATTCATGCAGGCTATCTATCATGTGTAGCGGCTCAGCTTTTGGTAGTAGTGGGTACCAGACGATATAAGTACCAGTGGCAAAGCGTTTCAAACAGTCTTTGATTGTATTGACTACATGCAAGTAGTCATCTTTGCTTTCATAAGGTGGATCTATCATGACAATGCCACGCCTTGTAGTCGGTGGTAAGGTGGCCTTAATACCATTAAAGCCATCTTGCATTTTAATTTTAGTTTGCATGTCATTGCCGCTAAAATTTTCAGACAGTATTTTGTAATCGTTGGGATGTAATTCAAACAAACGTAGCTGGTCATTTTGTCTTAGATAATAAGCTGAAACTTTAGGTGAGCCTGGATACAACTTTATCTGTTTGGTAGTATTAAAAGATTGCACCATTTCCACAAATTGCCTGAGTGAATCTGGCAATTTTTCTGCAGATAATAAATGCGAAATACCAGTTTCAAACTCTCTATTTTTTTGAGAAAAGGCATCATCTAACGCATACATGCCCGCACCAGCATGCGTGTCTACTACACAGTATGGTTTGTCTTTTTGATTGAAGTAATCTAGTACAACACTAAGTGTGTAATGTTTGAGTACGTCGGCGTGGTTGCCGGCATGGAAGGCGTGGCGGTAGCTGAGCATTAGCGTGTCTTATTGAAACTTCTTGATATTATAAGTGACTAAACAATGGTATGGCTTATGTTGTCGTCGTAAACTTTGAATATACGTTATATTATTAGATGCAATTTTGCATCATCTGTAAAAAAGGATTCTGAAATGAAAAAATCTATATCAACATTGTTGTTATCAACTGCACTGGCTTTTGGTGCTATGACAGCGTACGCTAATCATCATGAAGGTGGTGAAACAGAAAAGCGTGAAATGAAAGCTGATGCGAATAACGACGGAAAAGTAAGCTACGAAGAATTTAAAGCTGCACGTATAAAACATATGGAAGAGCACTTTAAGCGTAGAGATGCAAATGGTGATGGTTTTATTGACGCGGCTGAAAAGAAGGCGGCTAGAGAAAAACATAAAGCACACAAAAAAGAATGCAAGCGGAAAAAAGGCGAAGATAAGCACTAGCTTTTAGCCTATTATCGTATTTAAGCAGCGTTTTGGCGCTGCTTTTTTATTGGTCTTTTTAATTGCATGCGTTAGCATGATGCTATGAAACAGGTGCCACAAAGTCAGAAAAGGAATCCATTTATCATTCCTTTTATCCTTATTTTAGTTTTTGCTGCTGCTGAGTTTTTTGGTGGTATTTGGACGCAGTCATTGGCCTTGTTGAGTGATGCTTGGCATATGCTGTCGGATGTGTTCGCGCTCGGTTTGGCCATGATTGCTGCACATAGCGTTAATAAAGCGAGACTGAGAAATAAACAAAGCAGGGCGGAATTAATCGCATCGTCTTTAAATGCATTGTTAATGTTTGCTGTAACTGCTTGGATTGTGTTGGAAGCGATTGAACGGTTAAATAACCCTCGTCCTGTGGCTGGCGTTTATGTCATGTTGATTGCCTTTGTTGGGTTGGTAGTGAACTTGGTCGTTGCAAAGCATCTACATCAATATGAAGGAGAGAAGGGCTTAAATCATCAGGCAGCTTTGTTGCATGTAATTGGTGATGTTTTGGGCTCTGTAGCGGCGTTAGTGGCCGGCTTGGTGATCTATTTAACAGGTTGGCTGCCGATAGATGCTGTTCTTTCACTGTTTATTTCTCTATTATTGTTTATTGGTACAATAAACTTGATTAAAAATATTTGGCAGATGCTAGCTGGAATAGAAACAAAGCAGCAACATGGACACCACCACTAGTTTTGGTAACAATATAGTTTGCAACATACACAGTTTGTAACGTACTCGGAATCTATTTAAGTTTATTAAGGCGAGTGGAAATGCCATTTGTAAATGTAAAGCTAGCAGGTAGCGTGACTAAAGAGCAAAAAGCTGAGATTGCTAAGGAAATTACCGAAACGCTAACAAAGCATGCACATAAGCCAGCCAGTTACACTTATGTTGTGTTTGAAGAGGTTGAGATGGAAGATTGGGCAATTGGCGGAAGCTTGCTGGGTTAAAAAGCTGCTTTTTTCTGCTTTGTATTTTTAGCCATGCGAGCAATGGAGCCCATTGCTCGCTTACGTGTGCTCGGTGAAAATCATCAATGAGATATAAGGTTAGCTGTTAAAATTGGTTCATGTTTGACCATAAACCTATTCTAAAAAACTTACCAAATTTACCTGGCGTGTATCGCATGAAAAATGCGGAAGATGCCGTGATTTATGTAGGCAAAGCGAAAGATCTAAAAAAACGCGTTTCTAGTTATTTTAATAAGAACTTACCAAGTGCGCGCACGCGTATGATGGTGTCGCAAATTGCGAATATAGAGACGACCGTCACCCGTACAGAAGCCGAAGCTTTGCTGCTGGAAAACAACCTGATTAAAAGCATTATGCCGCGCTACAACGTTCTGTTTCGCGATGATAAGTCCTATCCACATATTGCACTGACTGGCGATCAGTTTTCACGCTTAGTCTTTCATCGTGGTGCGCAACGCAAGGGAACGCAATATTTTGGGCCTTTTCCAAGTGCCACAGCTGTACGGGAAAGCATTCAATTGTTACAAAAGGTATTTAAGCTTCGCACTTGTGAAAATTCAGTGTTTTCCAATCGTTCGCGGCCTTGTTTGCAATATCAAATTGAGCGCTGTACAGCACCTTGTGTCGATTATATTTCGACTAAAGATTACGCACATGACGTACAACATGCAGCCATGTTTTTACAGGGGAAAACCAATGAGGTGCTGAATGCCTTGGGCGACAAAATGAATGCGGCTGCAATCAATCAGGCGTATGAAGCAGCGGCTGTCTTTAGAGACCGCATGCAGGCCTTAAGGCAAGTGCAAGCCAAGCAATTTGTGAGTGACTTTAGTGTTGCCGATGCTGATGTAATAGCTTGCTCGACCTTGCAGAGTCAGCACTGTATTAACTTAGTAATGATACGTGGCGGCAGACATTTAGGGGATAAAAGCTATTTTCCAAAAAACAGTCAGGATGCTGAGCTGAGTGAGACGGTAGAGGCCTTTTTAACGCAGCACTATATGGCGCAAAACACGCCGCCTCTGATTGTGTGTGGTGTAGAAATGGATGCAAAAGGCTTTGCGGAGGTGTTAAGCGAACAATCTGACCGAAAAGTAAGAGTAATAACGAACGCTATCGGTGATAAACGTGTATGGCTGAAAATGGCTCAAACCAATGCGGAGCTTGCACTGGGGCAGCGTGCGGCCACGTCCGCTAACCAAGCAGTAAAATTGCTAGCCTTGCGTGAAGCTTTAAAACTGGCTGAAACCGTTGAACGTATTGAATGTTTTGATATTAGCCATACCATGGGGGAGGCAGCCGTTGGTAGCTGTGTGGTATTTGATAAAGGTGATATGCAAAATGGTGAATATAGGCGCTACAACATTACTGGCATTACACCTGGTGATGACTATGCTGCCATGCGTGATGTGCTAACACGCCGCTATAAAAAGGTTGCAGCTGGCGAAGGTGTGCGGCCAGATTTAGTGTTTATTGATGGAGGTAAAGGCCAGTTGGGTGTGGCGGTTGAGGTTATGCAAGAAGTGGGGTTGGACGATATTCTGCTAGTCGGCATTGCAAAAGGTGAGGAGCGGCGACCAGGTTTGGAAACGATGATTTTCTCAGATACAGGTGAAATGCTGAATTTAGAAAGTGATAACCAAGGTTTGCACTTATTACAACAGATCCGTGATGAAGCACATCGTTTTGCAATTACGGGTCATCGTGCTAAGCGAGCTAAAGCACGCATCACCTCTAGCTTAGAAGATATGGAAGGAATAGGAGCTAAGCGTCGGAAAGCACTATTAACACGCTTTGGTGGATTAGATGGTGTAAAAAATGCTAGCATAGACGAACTTGCGCAGGTGGAGGGTATAAGTCCCACACTCGCAGAAAAAGTTTACGCTCAGTTACATTAATTCTATTAGAAAAACGATTAAGCTATGTTTTGGAATGTCCCCAATATTTTAACGGTTCTAAGAATCGCACTGATTCCTGTGTTTGTCGGTATTTTTTACCTGCCACATAATATATTCGAACTGGGGTTACAGCCTACACATACGCTAAACTTAATCGCAGCTAGCGTGTTTGCATTAGCTTCATTTACAGACTGGTTAGATGGCTATTGGGCGCGTAAGTATAACCAAACGAGCAGTTTTGGCGCCTTTCTAGATCCGGTTGCAGATAAGCTGATGGTTGCGGCAGCGTTAATTGTCTTGGTTGAGTTTGATCGAGTGGGTGCAGTTGTTTCTCTCATTATCATTGGCAGGGAAATTGCGATTAGCGCATTGAGGGAATGGATGGCATCGATTGGTAAAAGTAGCAATGTTGCTGTTGCCATGGTTGGTAAAATTAAAACGGCTGCACAAATGCTTGCAATTTTATTGTTACTTTATTTTGACAATATTGGTGGGTTTGATACAGCGCTAGTCGGCACTTGGTTGATATACATTGCAGCAATATTGACATTGGTATCAATGGCTTACTACTTGAGGGCGGCATGGCCAATTATTAAAGATTCATTTGATTGAAGCAGGGCCGAGAATAAATCTTATTAGAGATAATAGGAAAAGCTTACGTTCAGCCTTGACATCAATCAGAAAATCGCTAAAATGCTCGCTTCTTAACGCGGGAATAGCTCAGCTGGTAGAGCGATACCTTGCCAAGGTATAGGTCGCGAGTTCGAGTCTCGTTTCCCGCTCCAGTATTAAGAAAACGGGGATTTTTAGCTTATGCTGATATCCCCGTTTCAGTTTCAACGTAACGGTTAGTTTAAATGTTACATAAGGCGCGATAGCAAAGCGGTTATGCCGTGGCCTGCAAAGCCATTTAGGCCGGTTCGACTCCGGCTCGCGCCTCCATCTCCTTCATAGACATCACCCTCTCAAGCTCTAAATATATCACTAGTTCTCGGCATGCATATTGCTTGCATAAATAGAGTATTTTTTATTATTAATACTGCAAATAATTTTTTGCCATATTTGCGACTAATTATGATGATATTCACATATAAATGTCTTGTTATCTCTAAATAATGGAATTTAGATTTAAAATATCATGTAAAAGATTGTAATATATAGGAAAAGTGAATTAATAAAGTGGTGCTTTAGATTAATTATGAATGCATTAATATATTTAAATGAAGCTTGAAGACTTAACAGAAAATAATCAGGTAGAACAGAAAGCAGCAGCTGGTGCTAATACAGGGCCTGATACGTTGCTTGATAGCTTGCTGATTGTGTGCCGTATACATGGTATTGCGGTATCTAAAGATGCGCTCGTCGCTGGGCTTCCATTACATAATGAACGGTTAACGCCTAGCATGGTCGAGCGTGCTGCAGTTAGAGCAAACCTAGTTTGCAATGTAATCAAAAAGCCACTCAGTGGAATTCACGCTGAATTCACCCCGGCAATTTTATTATTAGAAAATGAAGAGGCATGTGTT
>JBJPGD010000055.1:0-23406 GCA_048595445.1 Methylophilaceae bacterium | reverse complement strand
GCAGGGATATTCATACTATTCGCTGTCGCAATGAACATCACGTCAGATAAGTCGTATTCAACTTCTGCATAATGGTCTGAGAATGTATGGTTTTGCTCTGGGTCTAACACTTCTAGCAATGCAGACGAAGGGTCGCCTCGTTGATCTTGACCCATTTTATCCACTTCATCCAGTAGAAATAACGGGTTTCTAACACCAGCTTTGGTCATGCTTTGTAATATTTTTCCGGGCATAGAACCAATGTAAGTGCGACGGTGACCGCGAATCTCCGCTTCATCACGTACACCACCTAATGCCATACGAATAAATTTACGATTAATCGCCTTTGCAATACTTTGACCCAAAGAGGTTTTACCAACGCCAGGTGGGCCTACTAGACATAAAATTGGAGATTTTACTTTACCAACACGCTGCTGAACTGCTAAATACTCAACAATACGTTCTTTTACTTTTTCTAAACCATAATGATCAGCATCTAATATTTGCTCTGCTGCTGTTAGGTCTTTGTTAATCTTCGTTTTCTTCTTCCAAGGCAAACTCACCAACATATCAATATAGTTGCGCACCACTGAAGCTTCAGCAGACATGGGTGACATGAGCTTAAGCTTTTTCAGTTCACCTTTCACTTTAGTTAATGCTTCTTTGGTCATGCCAGCAGCTTTAATCCGTTTCTCAAGCTCTTCCATTTCAGCATTCTCATCTTGCTCGCCAAGTTCTTTTTGAATCGCTTTAACCTGCTCGTTAAGATAGTATTCACGCTGACTCTTCTCCATTTGACGTTTTACTCGCCCTCGGATACGTTTTTCAACTTGAAGAATATCAATCTCGGACTCCATCAAATGCAACAAATGCTCTAGACGCACCGTCACACTGAGCATTTCTAATACTTTTTGCTTCTCTTCTAATTTAAGCGTCAGATGTGCAGAAATTGTATCTGCTAAGCGCCCTGCCTCGGTAATCGTTGCAAGAGACGTTAGTATTTCAGGTGGGATTTTTTTATTGAGCTTAACGTATTGATCAAACTGTGTCAGTACCGTACGCATGAGCGCTTCAACTTCACTATCATCTTCATGAAGCTGCTCGATTTTTTCTTCCTTGGCCCAAAAGCTGCCATCTATCTCTTCAAATTCAGAAACACGAACGCGATGTAGCCCTTCCACCAGCACTTTAACGGTGCCATCCGGCAACTTAAGCATTTGCAACACCGTGGCTATCGTACCTATTTCGTACAAGTCACTCGCGTCTGGCTCGTCTTTCGTTGCAGACTTTTGTGCCACAAGCATGATTTTTTTATCTGCATCTGACGCAATCTCAAGCGCCTTAACAGACTTGTCTCGACCAACAAAAAGCGGGATAACCAAGTGTGGATAAACGACGACATCGCGCAATGGCAGTAACGGCATTTTTCCATGCGCCGGCGGTGGGTTTGTTACATCATCTGTCAAAGTTTCTTCAGTCATAGCTACCTTAAATTTACATGGGCTTATCTGCCCTATGTTATTAGAATGGGAACATTCTTAGGTAATTCAAGAGCAAATTACAATAAATAAATGTTTTTAAAGAATAAAACACTTAGCTTTATTGGGCATTATAGTCACTATAAGCTACTAAAATGTAATTGCAAATAGTCTATTTGGCTAAATGATTGCTAACTAGCTTTTTCTTCTGCTTTAGGTGGGTCTTGATAAATCATCATTGGTGGGTTTTTACCACTAATCACGCCTTCATCAATGATAACTTTAGATAGGTTTTCGATAGAGGGAATATCGTACATAACATCAAGTAAAGCTTGTTCTAAGATGGAACGAAGGCCGCGGGCGCCTGTTTTACGTTCTAGTGCTTTTTTAGCCACTTCTTTTAATGCCTCATCTCTAAACTCGAGTTCTACACCCTCCATTTTAAAGAGTTTGGTATATTGTTTTGTTAGCGCATTTTTAGGTGTCGTTAAAATCGTCATTAACGCTTCTTCGTCTAACGACTCCAAGGTGGCCACTACGGGTAAACGACCAATGAACTCAGGAATAAGGCCAAATTTGATTAAATCTTGTGGTTCAACATCACGCAGCACTTCGCCGACCTCGCTCAAATCATCTTTACTCTTCACTTCTGCGCCAAAACCAATACCGCCTTTTTCTGAGCGTAAGCGAATAATGCGATCTAAACCATCAAAAGCGCCGCCACAGATAAACAGTATGTTTGTGGTATCGAGCTGTACAAACTCTTGATTAGGGTGTTTGCGTCCGCCTTGAGGTGGAATTGAAGCAACGGTACCTTCAACTAACTTCAAGAGTGCTTGCTGCACACCTTCACCAGAAACATCGCGTGTAATCGATGGGTTCTCTGACTTGCGAGAAATCTTATCGACTTCATCAATATAAACGATGCCGCGTTGTGCTTTTTCAACATCGTAATCACATTTCTGTAATAGTTTTTGCATGATGTTTTCAACATCTTCACCGACATAGCCTGCTTCAGTTAGTGTGGTTGCATCGGCCATCACGAAAGGCACATCTAACAAGCGCGCCAGTGTTTGCGCTAGTAATGTTTTACCTGAACCCGTTGGCCCAATCAGTAAAATATTGCTTTTCTGAATTTCAACGTCGTCTTTAGTCGTATTATCAATAATATGATTATGTCCGAGACGTTTATAGTGGTTATAAACGGCAACAGATAAGTTTCTTTTGGCTTGCTCTTGACCAATGACGTATTGGCCTAATATTTTAGAAATTTCCTGTGGGTTTGGTAGTGATTTTTCTGTTGTTTTGATATCACTAAGATTCTGAATCTCTTCTTTAATGATGTCGTTACAAAGGTCTACGCACTCATCACATATAAATACTGATGGGCCGGCGATTAACTTTTTTACTTCATGCTGACTTTTACCGCAAAAAGAACAGTAAAGCAGTTTTTCATCTTCAGACTTCTTTGCCATTTAATATTCCTATTACCTAATAGTTAGCAATATTATGCTGCTTCAGGACGATTAGCAATAACCTTGTCAATCATGCCATACGCTACAGACTCTTCAGCACTCATAAAATTGTCGCGCTCTGTGTCAATATCAATCTCTTCAGCCGTTTTTCCAGTATGGCCAGCTAAAATATTGTTCAGTTTTCCACGTAAGTACATGATCTCTTTAGCCTGAATTTGAATGTCAGAGGATTGGCCTTGGAAGCCACCTGATGGTTGATGAATCATCACACGCGAATTTGGCAAGCTAAACCGCTTACCTTTAGCGCCAGCAGCAAGCAAAAATGCACCCATGCTGGCTGCTTGACCAATACATAAGGTGCTCACGTCAGGTTTAACAAACTGCATAGTGTCGTAGATTGACATCCCTGCTGTGACTGAACCACCTGGAGAATTAATATAGAAGGAAATATCTTTATCTGGATTTTCCGCTTCTAAAAATAATAATTGAGCGACAATTAAATTAGCCGTAGTGTCATTGACAGGGCCAACCAAAAATATCACGCGCTCTTTTAGCAAACGTGAATAGATGTCGTATGAGCGTTCACCACGACCACTTTGCTCAATCACCATAGGAATGTAACCTAGGCCTTGTGTTTCTTGTGCTTGATCAATCAGGTCTAAATTTTTGCTCATTGTGTGCCTTTACCCAGCCATCAGTTCATCAAATTTCAATTTTGAATCGGTTACTTTTGCTTTTTTAAGCACCCACTCTACAACATTTTCTTCAGTCGCCAGTGCAGAAGGCTCATCCAAACGTTTAACGTCTGCATAATACCAATCAACCATTTGTGCAGGCTTCTCGTAATTTTGCGCAAAGGTCTCAACCATTGTTTTTACTTGATCAGCAGACGCTTGCAAGTTTTCAGCATTCACCAATTCAGATAATATTAGGCGTAGCGCTGAACTATGTTTTGCTTGATCCTCAAACATAGCAGGCTGCAACTGGATAGTCTTTGGGTCCATGCCACGTTGCTTTAAATTTTCTGTTGTCATTTGCATCATGCGGTCTATTTCACCAGTGACTAGTGCATTTGGCAATTCAATATCTGTCACCTCAACTAGGCCTTTAAACACTTGCTCTTTAACCCGTGCTTTGATGCGCTTATCGACCTCTTGCTCTAGGCTAGACTTGATCTCATCACGCAACTTCTTCACATCGCCATCTTCAACGCCAAGCTGTCTTGCAAATGCAGCATCTATTTCAGGGTAGATAGGTTGAGAAACACTATTGTATGTCACGACGTAATCTACTTTTTTACCGGCTAACACTTCTGGGTTGTGATCTTTTGGATACTTAATTTGGAATTCTTTCGTATCACCGGCTTTAGCACCAGTTAGCTCTTTATCAAAAGCTTCAATACGGCCAACTTCACCCAGTACTACATCCATGCCTTTATTGCCAGTGCTTTCAACTTCCTCACCACCTATTGATGCAATTAAGTCGATATTAATACGGTCTTCTTTTTTGGCGGCACGTTTTACAGGCTCGTAGCTAACACGCTGCTTAATCAACACGTTTACAGTTTTCTCTACATCTGCAGCAGCCACTTTTATCGCTGGCTTTTCAATCTTAACTTTAGAAACATCTCCCACTTTTACTTCTGGAATAATCTCAAAAGTAGCCGTGTACTCAAGCTCTGTTGCCGCCTCTGCAAAAGGCTTATGTTGAATATTGGGAAAGCCTGCAACACGTAACTTATTATCCACCACTGCATCACTAAAGCTGGTTTCAACCGCTTTAGAATAAACTTCATCACGCGCTTGCGCACCATATTGTTGATTAACCAACCCCATCGGCGCTTTGCCCGGACGGAAACCTGAGAACTTGGCTGTACGCGAAAGTTCTAAGAGTCGTTTGTTAATAACATTTTCCAGCTCTGCCAAAGGCACGCTGACTGTCATGCGACGTTCAATATTACTGATTTTTTCAACAGATACAGCCATGTTGTGTTTCCCGATTAATTTTCATTGAAGAGCTTTTAGTGTCAATGGTGCGAAAGGAGAGACTCGAACTCTCACGCCTTTCGGCGCTGGTACCTAAAACCAGTGCGTCTACCAATTCCGCCACTCTCGCATACATTTTGATCGCCCAGTAACAACGACCTAAACACTAAAGGCGACATTGTATCTCAAATGATGCTGTCAAGAAAAGATTAATCTTACATAAAAGCAATGAATTTAGTAACAGGTGTTTTTATTGCTACTGTTCTTTATATTTAAATTTACATTTTAATAACGATAATTTAAAGTATAGATACGCCTATTGGTACTAATCTATTAGTGCTAAACTAAAGCCATGCAACACAGCCTACAGGCTGCTTAACAACATGACTATAAGATAACAACGACAAGATAATAACTATGGAAAACACGAATCAATCTGCCGAAAATAACATGCTTCGAAAAGAGTTGGAACTGCTCATGACAGAGCGTGAAACTTTATTAGTAATCACTGGTGCTGCAGCTGGCCTTATTGCCGAGCTAAAGTCTAGCGACTTGCCAATACGTACCGTTGAAGCTGCGGATTTGCTAGCAACTACAATCAACAAACTGCCTGAAGAGTCGTTGCAAGATGCATTGAACTCTGTGCATGCCAGCATAGCGAAATAAGTTAGTCTGACCAATTTTGTTTGGGGGAATGAACATTGCCAGCCTAGCTCGCACTATGCTAAATCAGCAAAAAATACTCTTAGCTGTATTACTCTGCCTTGCAATATTGGGCTGCTCGACTGCGCAACCCGCTAAGCCTTTAGATAGTAGCGCCACAACAACCAAAATCTTATCCAAAGATCCTAACAGTGCCGTGTTTAAACATTATTTAATTAAACATGGCCATATAGAACAAGGTTTGCCCTTTACGTACTGGGGCTTAGACGAGCTCACATTGGCTGCGCTCTTCTTTCATACCAAGTTAGACGTGGCAAAAAAACAATTAACGTTAGCAAATTTAGGCATCGCAACAGCAGGCATTAAAAGCAAGCCATCAATTAACGCTGATATGGCACATAGCAATCAAAGGAATGATGATATCAAGCCTTGGTCATATGGTTTGTCGGTAGACATTCCAATTGAAACGGCTAGCAAGCGTGAAATAAGAATTGAAAAAGCACAAAAGAGCGCTGAGGCTGCCCGCATGGATGTCGCTGAAGTGGCATGGCAGCTACGCGATCAAATTGCAGTCGATTTGATTGCTTACCACCAAAATAAAGCAGAAACTAAGTTACTAGAAGAAGCGCTGGCAATACAAGCCCATATTGCCAAGATGCTAGAAAAGCGTGTGGATGCAGGCATTACGTCAAAAACAGAACTCAGCCATGCGAGTTTGCTAGCACTTAAAACAGAACATGCACTTAACAAAAAGCATGCGCAATTTAATCTGATCAAAGTTAAGTTGGCGGCCGATGTTGGCTTGAGCCCAGAGAAGTTTGAATCAATACGAATCAAACCATTAGCATTAGTTGAAACATTGGCACACCAAGCAGAAGCGCTCAATAAGCCGTTAGCCTCTAAAGCACTACAAACAGAAGCCCTGCTTAACCGAATTGATATACGGCGTAGCATTGCCAACTACGCAGCAGCAGAAGCTGAGATTAAGCTGCAAGTAGCAAAACAAACGCCAGACATTACACTGAGCCCGGGTATTCTTTTTGATTTTGGGGATAGCGTTTGGTCATTAGGTTTTTCTAGCTTATTAAACAGCCTAAATAAAAACACTGCTCTGATTGAAGAAGCTAAACAATTACGTGAAATTCAAGGCGCACAATTCGAACACTTGCAAGCAGAAACGATTGCCCAATTAAATCAAGCGCATGTGCGCTACGATTCAGCAAAACAGACTTCGCAACAGGCTGAAGTTCAACATACTCAGCAACTAAAACAAATGCAAAAAATGGAAAAACAATTTAATGCGGGCTTGATTGGCAAAGTGGATCTTAAAAAATTCACGTTAAATACCATTGTTGCTAAGCAACAAGTATTAGCATCAAAGTTTGAACTTTTGAAAGTTGCAAATCAAATTGAGAATGTGATGCAAAAACCCATCTACACACCTTTTAACATGCCCAAATTCAATGATAAGTAGGCTAAATTATGATCAATAAAAATGCAGCCACCATTATTGGCTTACAAGCTTTATTAATCGTCATTCTTTTCTGGTTGCTGGTTTTTTACGGCAAAGATGAATTCGAAGACTTTCGTGTCGAGCAAGAGGAAGAAATTGAGAGTGCTGACCGTGTAACTGAAGCAGACGGCATTAGTATTGTGAGTTTATCGCCTGCTGTACAGAGAAATAGTGGTATTAGCACAGTAAAAGTTGAAGCCATGTCTTACCAAGATGAAATTAAAAGTTTTGGCACCGTCATCCCAATTGATGCGCTCATGGATGCCAAAACTGAGATCTCAAACTTGAAAGCGCTACTAGCTTCGGCCTATAGCAGTAATAAGCAACATCAGGCGCAGTACGAACGTCTTAAAGCACTAAATGCTGATGATAAAAACGTATCTGACCTAGCCGTACAACAAGCACTCACCCTAGTCAATAATGATAGGGCTACGATTAGAAGTACTTCTTTGCAAGTTCAGAATTTAGAAACAAGCATCAAACTAGAATGGGGGTCTTTGCTAACTAACGCGGCATTAGGCAAACGATCATCGCCAGTTTTCAGAAACCTACTGACTAGAAAAAGTGCCCTGATTAAAATTAGCTTGCCCTTCAATACGGCAGACCCTCAAACAGGCGACATCATTGAAGTGACCCCAATCAATGATACAAAGTCGATTAAAGCTACTTACGTATCGGCGGCAGCAAGCGCCGATAGTAATGGTGCTGGAAAAACATTCTACTTTAGCGCCCCTGCTGACAGTTTACGAACAGGCATGCGAGTGAGTGTGCAAGCTAGCGTCTCAGAAGGCGGCGCGAGTGATGGCATTATCATCCCTAGCAATGCCGTTGTTTGGTACGCTGGTACGCCGTGGGCTTATTTCAAACAAGCTAATAATCAATTTGTACGTAAACCTATCTCCGCAAATGCAGAAGTGGATACAGGCTGGTTTAACACGGGGTTTGATGCGGGTAGTGTCGTTGTGGTTAAGGGTGCCCAGCTATTATTGTCTGAAGAGTTTAAATACCTCATTAAAAACGAGAATGATGATTAAGATGCAGGCTGAAATGGAGGTTAAACCATTATGATGTCAGCCATCGTCCGTTTTTCCATTCGCTTTTATGGCGTCATTATCGGGCTAGCGGTTCTTGTCGTGCTTTATGGTAGTTATAGCTTATTGCGTAGCAACCTTGATGTATTCCCTGAGTTTTCGCCTACCCAGATTATTATTCAAACAGAATCGCCCGGCTTGTCTGCTGAACTAGTCGAAAGTCTTGTCACGCAACCGATAGAAACAGCCATTTCTGGGACTATCGGTGTTTCTGATATGCGATCACAATCAATTCCAGGCTTATCCGTTGTTACCGTCATTTTTAATGAAGATTCTGATATATACCACAACCGGCAAGTAGTTGCTGAGCGCTTGAGTACGCTTAGCAGTAAAATTCCCAAAGGCATTACGCCAAACATCACACCACTAACATCCTCTGCAAGCACGGTACTTGGCTTTGGTGTCACTTCTAAGCAACGCAGCTTAATGGAGTTGCGCACAATAGTGGACTGGATAATCACGCCGCATTTATTATCCATTTCTGGTGTTGCTGATGTCAATGTATTTGGCGGCGAAGTACGCCAATACCAAGTACAAATCAACCCAGCCAAATTATTACAATACCAGTTGAATATTAACGATGTCGTGGAGGCCACACAGAAGGCCACGGGCGTCAGTGGTGCGGGTTTCATTCAAAACAGTAACCAACGCATTATTGTGAATACTCTTGGCCAAGCAACAACACCAGAAACGTTAGCTAAAGCTACTTTAAGTCACCGAAACGGGCGGACCATCACCATCGGTGATATTGGTCGTGTTGTTGAAGCTGCTGCGCCATCTATTAGTGCAGCAGCGATCAATGAAGAAACCGGTATTTATTTATCGGTACAAGGCCAACTGGGTGCCAACACGCATGCCGTCACCCTCGCCATTGAAGAAGCCTTGCAAGAAATAAAGCCAACGCTAGCACGGGAACAAGTTGTGCTGCATGAAGGCTTATTCCGCCCTGCTAACTTTATTGAAACAGCCATAGAAGGTGTCCGTACCGACATTATGATTGGTTCTATCCTCGTCATTACCATCTTGTTTCTGTTTTTATTCAACGTACGTACCGCGTTCATCTCTGCAACAGCAATTCCACTATCACTACTTACGGCGATTGTTGTCTTAAGCTATTTTAATATCGGTTTAAACATTATGGTGTTAGGCGGATTAGCCATCGCGCTGGGTGAAGTGGTCGACGATGCCATTATTGATACGGAAAATATTTTTAGACGCTTACGTGAAAACCGTTTGTTGGATAAACCTCTATCCACCTTTAAAATCGTCTACGAAGCATCGATGGAAGTGCGTAGCTCCGTCGTCTATGCCACCATTATCGTCGCACTTGTCTTTGTGCCGCTACTCACGCTTAGTGGCGTTGCTGGCAAGCTGTTTGCACCACTAGGGCTGGCTTACATCACAGCCATTATGGCTTCTTTAGTCGTCGCGCTCACCATCACCCCTGCCCTTTGCTATGTATTGTTAGGTAATGCCAAGCTAGAATCTGAAGATTCACCCATTATCAAAGCCATCAAAAAGGTTTATGTAGAGCTACTGCACCACATTGAAAAAAACTTCAAAATGGTACTGACGAGCAGTTTCTTACTCATTACTTTAGGCCTTGGCATATTGCCACTATTCAAAAATCAATTTATTCCTGCGTTACATGAAGGCCATTTTATTATGCACATGACCGCAGTGCCAGGCACTTCTGAAAAAGAGTCCTTAAGGCTGGGCAAGCACGTTTCTACAGTATTGCGCAGTATAGATGGTGTTAAATCGGTGACACAATGGGTCGGTCGCGCACCTAATGGCGCAGATACTTTCGGCACGCATTACAGCGAGTTTGAAATTGAAATAGGAACACTATCTGGCGAGGAACAAGATCGTATTCTAGCTGAGATTCGCGAAGAACTTTCTGGCGAAGAGAGTGGCGACGACAATGACCGTGATTCGCATGAAGATGGTGATAAAGATCGAAATGAAGATGATGAAGGCGCGATTGGTTTTGTTGGTGTTAACTTTGCCATTAATACATTCCTAACCGAACGCATCGAAGAAACAATTTCTGGCTATGCAGCATCTACCGTCATCAATATTTACGGAACAGATCTGGACGCATTAGACCGTGACGCACAGAAAATTGCTGCGCTTGTGTCACATGTTAGGGGGGCAGAGGATGTGCTCTTACAATCACCTCCAGGCACTCCACAGGCAGTTATTCGCCTTAGACCAGACAAGCTAACCCAGTGGGGTTTGAAAACGGTTGATGTACTGCAAACGTTACGTGCCTCTTATGAAGGCGTACCGATTGCACAAGTATATTTAGGTAACCGTGCCGTTGGGCTAACCGTAGTACTGGAAGAAGAAGCAAGGGATGACATTGGCGATATTGGTCAAATCCCATTTTTCAATCCAGATGGAAAGTTACTACATTTAAAGGACATTGCATTTATTACGCAAGAGAATGGGCGCTCTAAAATATTGCACGCTGGTGCCAAGCGTATCCAAACGATTACTGCTAACGTTGAAGACCGTGACATTGCAGGATTTAATGATGAAATTAGAAAACGTATTAAAAGTGATGTCAAATTACATAAAGGTAATTACCTAGAGTTTACTGGTGAAGCTGAAGCCAATGCACAGTCACGTGAGGACTTGTTAGTGCATTCTATACTAGCTGGCGTTGCCATCTTCCTCATGCTTTACGTTGCTTTCGGTAGACTTCGTAATTTATTACTCACATTTGTGAATTTACCATTCGCACTCATTGGTGGTGTTATTGCTGCATTATTGACAGGTGGCTGGATTTCACTCGGTTCATTGGTTGGGTTTGTTACTTTATTTGGTATTACATTACGTAATTCCATCATGATGGTGTCGCACTTCCAACATTTAGTAGATGAAGAGAACTGTATATGGAATTTTGAAACCTGTATCCGTGGCGCCTGTGAACGACTGCCTTCTATCTTAATGACAGCACTAGTAACTGGTTTAGGTCTGTTACCTTTAGCAATAGGCAGCAACCAACCTGGGCGAGAAATTGAAGGGCCAATGGCAACGATTATTGTAGGGGGGTTGGTGACTTCAACCATATTAAACTTACTGATACTGCCAACCATCATGTTGCACTTCGGTAGGTTTGAAAAGCAATTGTTAGATTAAGAGTGCAAGTTTATTTGCATTAATTCTGGTAGTTATTCGTACTTAATATACTTAAACCGCGCATCATCATTTGGCGCGCCCGTTAACGCTCCCTCTTCTAGAGCAGGTTGCCAAGCGATGACTTCTTCAAGTTTACTAGCCAACTCAAAGTCTTTATCGGTAATGCCTTTAGCATCATGCGTGCAGAGTTTTACAATCACAAAAGCGTAAGAAACGGTTAAATCTGGATGGTGCCAAGCAGCTTCTGCCAAATGTCCCACTGTGTTGACTACCATCATGGTCGCTTTCCAGCCGCTCGTCCTATACTTACGTCGTATCCAGCCATTCTCTAGAAACCAATGAGGGAGCTCACTTTCAAGCTTCTTGGTCACTTCAGTTTCAGTATAAACTTTACTTGTTGTCATGGTTAGTGGATTGATCCCGCTACCTTATTAAGCATTTCATAATTAACGCCTTCTAAAAAGTATTCACAGTCCGTTTTTTTAAGCACCCAACGGCCAAAAGTTTTATTCAACACAAAATCACTAAATGCTTGATCAACAACACCACTTTCACTCATCATTTTCAAGCTGAGTTCCGAACCTTCCGGCTTATCAGACTTTACTAGTACCAGTTGTTGCGCATTAACCTTGCCAGCCAACCATGCTGCAATGCTGTCCGATGTGACATCCCAACTTTTGGGAATACTGTCACCTGCCAATACCATTTGACTCGGTAGCCACACAGTACAGCGATGCTGCCATGTACGTTCATCCATTTCCATTTCGGTTCTGGCAACCGCTAAGTCAGGGTTCATATTAGCGAGCAAAAGACCAAACTGGTCCATCGCTAGCACCGCTAACTTATGCGCACATGCTTCACTAATTTTTGATACTTTTTGCGCGTCACGTACAGCATCGGCAAATACACCGCCACCCGGCACAATAATAATATTGCCATCACTAAATTTTGCAAAAAGACCTAGCCATCGCTCAAGCTCTGGTGATCCTAGCAAACTACCCCCGATTTTAACTACCCACACAGTTTTTCCTTTTTTCTTTTGCATGAAACACCTCACTATTTTGGATATATTGATACAACATCAATGCAATATCGGCTGTATTGAAAACCAAACCATATTTTCTATATACCTAAAACAGCTATAAACAATGTCTTTTACAACTTTTTATAAGTTTTGCTATAGTAGCTGCTTTATCTAAAGTTTCCAAGTACTCTTTTCTGCTGATGGAATCATCTACAATACCGCCACCAGCGTAATAACTTAACTCGCCATTACAAATAACGGCTGTTCGTATGGCTATATTGGTATCCATTTTGCCGTCAAAACCTATATAGCCGATTGCGCCGCAATAAACGCCGCGTCGATTAGGTTCTAATTCTTCGATAATTTGCATAGACCTAACCTTAGGCGCGCCAGTAATCGACCCACCAGGGAAGCACCCCTTTAAGAGATCAATAACGGTTGCACCTTCCTTTAACTTGGCCGTCACAATGCTGACAAGGTGATGCACGTTGGCAAAACTTTGTAATAGAAACAATTTTTCAACCTTAACGCTACCTGTAATACAGTTTTTGCCTATATCGCTTCTAAGCAAATCTACAATCATCAAGTTTTCCGCTTGGTCCTTGCTGCTTTCTTGCAATGCTTTCGCATAAGCGGCATCCTGTACAGGATCTTCAGAACGCGGCATAGTCCCTTTTATTGGTCGTGTTTCAACATGATTACTTACAACTTGAATAAAACGCTCTGGAGAGTTCGACAGTACAGAAAATTTTTCGCTCTTCCAATGGGGAAATTGCATATAAGCCATAAAGGGAGCTGGGCTTATGTCACGTAGTTTTTTATATGCAGTCCAGCTATCACCCTGCACTTGCGCAGAAAATCGTTGCGCCAAATTCACTTGATAACAATCCCCAGATTTAATATAGGACTTCACCTGATTAAACGCTTGCGTGTAAGTCGCTTCAGTAAAATTACAAGACGGATCAGACGTTGCTTCAAATGATTGTTCTATTACCTCGTATGGCGCTTCAAATAAATCGCATAATAAAGCCCAGTTTTGTCGTGTATTCTCAGAAAAACCATGTGAGATCAACACGGAACTCTGCTTACGATGATCAACAACAACTGCCCAGTCATATATACCTATCATCATTTCTGGTATATCTTCTGATTTATTTTTATCGTTTATTTCTTCTAAACGCCATCCTAAATCATAGGCAAAATAACCCATCGCACCACCTGCAAATGGAACATCTACTTCCTCAGCTTGGTAACGACTTAAAAAGTCATTGAGCAACGAAAATGGATCCAGTGAAGATGTATGGGTTTGCCCATCTTCAGTAATCATCGTTTGATCACCATCAGTTACTAATGTCGCAATCGGTTTTGCAACTAGAATATCGTAATGGCCATACTGACTACCTGGGTTACCCGTACTTGAATCGATGGCTTGACCACTATCTAAGAACATAGCCCAATGCTCCAGCGCAATGCGAGAAAATAAGCGCGCACTATCATGATGATAATTGAGAGAATGTCTTAACACGGTCATGCAGAACGCTTCAAAAAGGCCAGTTGTGCTACGGCATATGCAGGCAAGCAAGCAGCAACATGCTTATCATCACCTTTTAACTGCGAAGCAAAATCAGCGTACGGATAAGGCAGCTCATCCGCTAACGATTGTACTAAAAACCGTCCTACCCCTGCACCGACTATCGTCATACCATCCTTTATATGCTTCAACACTGCCCATTTAATTTGCTGTAATTGTTTTGCACGACAATCGCGTGCTAGTTGCTGCCAAACGTCGATGGGTTTATCTTCACCATCGTGCCCCACCATGCGTGCTAGGCGAGCTGCGGAAGCAATTAGCGTCTTTGCTTCACCATCTGCAGTATCTGTCAGATCAAATACCTCTGGCAGCTCTCCGGTAAGACGATAAACATCTGCCATCGTCGCAAAATATTCGGCTGCCACATTGGTTTCTGTACCTTCTACTGCTAGCTTCTGCGTTACGGCCATAACCGGTGTACGCACAACACCAGTATAGACCAGTGTATCCAGTTGCATGCGCTCTGCATCTGTATAGCCCGTGTTAGCGACTATGCCACCCTCTACCGCAATAATATCTGTCGTCGTACTGCCAATATCAACCAATAACGCGTTAGGCATTTCTTTGGACAACAAGCGTGCGCTGGCATGCCAGTTGGCTGATGCAATCATATTGGTATTTTCTAGGGCATCATTCCTGTGTAAAAAACAATGTTGATTTAGCTTGTCCATGTAATAGAACCAAATATCAACACCTAATAATGATGCTGTCAACTGCACAATTTGAACAACCCCATCATGCCTATTGGCAAACAGATCCACCAGCTCGCCCGTCATGGTAATCGCATGAAATGCCTCGTTAGATTTCAACTCAAAGTCTTCCAATACATTCGAGATGGCTGTCTCGAGCTGATCCAAACCAAGCCATAGCGGACAAGAGACTTGCTGCACATGTATGACATGCCCCTGGCAATCCAACAGCACAGCCTTCAGGTGTGCGCCGCCTATGTCCCAACCGATGGTTTTATGCATGCTGCTCTTCTTGGCTTAAGATTAATCTAACCACGTTTTGCTCAATACTCGGCCAAGTGTAATGCGCCTGGGTCAATGTCTTGATAATTAGCTCAGCTGGATTTGTGTTAGTCGCTTCACTTAGTGCAACATAGCTCGTAGTTAAACGTGGGTTAATTTCTACCACCGTTATTTCAGCATCTACCCTACCTATGATGACATCAATACCAACGTAGCCAGTTAAATCAGTTAACAGGTGCGCTATTTTATTTGCTAGCACGTCAAATGCTGATCGGTACTGAGGTAACCCATTTACAATACAACCGTCATATTGCAGTGTATTGTTGTTTTTTGAGATCATTTGCTGATTACAACTCAACACAAGTGCCCTACCCTGATGCATGATGCAAGAAATGCTGGCAGCTATACCTAGCATATAAGGCTGGATCACATGCGAATCAAACTTATCATGCCGTTGCATCCAGCGTGTTAAGGCCTTTGCCTCATCAAAAACCATCGTCTCTTCGCAGCCAGCACCATCATCTGGCTTCACCACCCATGTTTTGTTTGTTATTTGCTGCCAATCCATAAACTTGCAAGTTGGTATTGTTGCAATTTGAGACTGTTGCATCAATTGATAGGTTGCTAACTTACTACTACAAGTTTTGATAGATATTAATCCACAACCTAGTATTTTTTTTCCATGCAGCACGGCAAGTGCGGTCATCTTTACTAGATAACCACCTGTTTCTGGTGCTAACAACCACACAGCATCAACTGCCTTTATTTCATCTTCCCAAACTTGCCAACAATCATCTTCAACATGAACACTTCGGGTAAAGTTACACTGTTCAGGTAAGTCCAGCCGTCCATCTATCGTTGTATGCACTTGGTAAGGCAGTTGTGATAAGTCTTGCAACAGTGCATCACGCATTAACTGCCCTTGCTCAGCAAGCGCTTGAGGCAAGTCAGTATGATTAAAACCGCCACCAGTGATAAACTCACATACGAATATTGTTTTGATCGGGTTAATTTGCACATCATCCCAGTGATAGATTTATTGAATGGCATCTGCGTACATGCCAAAAAAGGCCAGCGCTCTCGCTATTTGCCATTGACTTCAAGTCTTACCAAGTCAAAGCAGCCATTAGATATTGTAAAGGCTTTTATGGATACTTATCCATTTAAAACCCTCTATATTGCAGATTTAAATGCCATACAAACATTAGAAAATACCAGCCCGCATCACGCACAAACGATAGAAAGCATTAAACATCACTTTCCTGATTTAAAACTATGGGTTGATGCTGGCATTAACACTGTAAAAAAAGCAGAAATATGGGTGGCGCTAGGTGCACAAGTGATTTTAGGCAGCGAATCATTTCAAACAATTGAGCAATACGATGTAATGTCTAAGCAGCTCGACAAACCGTTCACCTTATCACTAGACTTCCTAGCTCAAGGCTATACTGGCCCGAGTAGCTTATTAGAACAAACCATGCATTGGCCAAAAGACATCATTATCATGACATTAGCAAAAGTGGGGGGGAATGCTGGTGTTGATGTGAATATGATCAAAAAAATTATAGGGAAAGGGCAACTGCACCATTTTTATGCCGCTGGTGGTATTCGGCATTTAGATGACTTGCAACAGCTGGTCACGTTAAAAGTGAAAGGCGCTTTGGTTGCCTCCGCCTTACATAGCCAACAAATATCTACACAAGAACTAGAGCAGCTAGCCACATAAATAAAGCCCGAACAAGTTCGGGCTTTATAAAGTCGCATTAGAACATGACTTAGACTATTCTAAGTTAGCATGAATAGCACGCATGCCTTCTTCAGTTAACCCTTTTTCATTGATTAAGTCCGCAATGGCTGCTTCTAAGAAAATAAGTGTTGATAGCTCAAACTGTGAACCCATCGGCATCGCTTTGTTTAATGGGAAACTATTATCATTACCAATTTGCACAAGTAAATCAGCTTCATCTGCCATTGCTGATGAAGATTTCATTGAAACCACGGCTAATTTAGCACCTACAGATTTTGCTTTTTTAACAAATGGTAATAATGTGGCTGTGCCACCAGAACCAGAAACTAAAATAAGTAAGTCACCTGCCTTAATTGCTGGCGTTGCAACCTCACCTACCATGTTTACATTGTAGCCTCCATGCAGTAAACGCATGCAGAAAAATCGTGATACTAATAAAGAACGGCCAGCACCACCAATAAATATACGGTTAGCGCCATCTACTAATTGTAGTAGCTTAGCTGCGTTGCTGCTATCAGTCTCACTTAAGATAGTGGTTAAACGATCTAAAATCAATTCTTGATTACTCATAATTACTCCTCTATATCTCGTATGCATAAAATAAAAAATCCCAACACATTACTGAGTCGGGATTTTTAATACTCACATCAATAATTACTTATTGATAACAGTTATTAACCGTGAGCAATTTTTGTGATTTCTGCAGCAGAAGCAGCAGGATCAGCAGCGCCGTAAATGGCAGCACCTGCAACGATGATTGAAGCACCAGCGTCACGTACTTGAGCAGCTGTATCAGCTTTAACACCACCAGCAACTGAAATGTCAGCGCCTGTGTTTAAAGCAGCAATAGTAGCTAAATCATCAAATGGTGTCTGACCAGCAGCTTGTTGATCTAAACCAGTGTGAACACCGATGATGTGAGCACCAGCAGCAACAACTTCTTTAGCTAAAGCAGGTTTGTCAGCAACATTGATCATATCAACTTGTGCTTTTTTACCGTATTTGTTAGCAACATCAATTACGCCTTTGATCGTACCGATATCAGCACAACCAAGAACTGTACAGATGTCAGCGCCAGCTTTGTAGAATGGCTCAGCTTCGTAGAAACCAGCATCCATTGTTTTCAAATCAACTAAGATTTGGTTGTTTGGGAATTTAGCACGTAGTGTTTCAAGTAATTTAACACCGTTATGCTTGATGCATGGTGTACCGATTTCAAGAATGTCAACGTGAGGTGCAACTGCAGTTGCTAAAGCAACTGTTGCGTCAAAGTCTAATGAATCTAATGCCATTTGTGTTAAAGCCATGGTTAATCTCCGATATAAAGGTTAATTATTACAATAAAATCTGATCGATTTATTGCTATTCTGTTTACTACAAAAAATCTGGACACTCATGATAAGTGCCCAGTAGATTTCTGTCAATCTTAAAGCACATTATTTAATGTGGGCTACCCTTTTCAAGGGATAGAACAGCTGCGCTTTAATGTCGAACTAATGACTTCAAATTACAATTTTTCGCCTAATGCAACTTCCAATTTGTCTTGGTCAGCTACGAAGCCACGGATGCCTTCTGATAACTTCTCAATTGCCATAGCGTCTTGGTTTAATTCAAAACGGAACTCTTCTTCAGTTAATTTAGCACCCGGCGTTTTAGTAGCGCCTGTATCTTTCATTACTTGTGTCAAAGTGCCTTCTGTTGCAGCTAGGTCTTGCAGTAAGCCTGGCGATACTGTTAAACGATCACAACCAGCTAAAGCAATCAATTCGCCAGTGTTGCGGAAAGAGGCGCCCATCACAACAGTTTTGTAACCGTGCTCTTTATAGTAAGCATAGATACCGCGAACTGAAACAACACCTGGGTCTGTTTCTTGTGTGTATGTTTCACCTGTTTTCGCTTTGTACCAATCCAGAATGCGGCCTACAAATGGTGAAATCAAGAATACGCCAGCTTCAGCACAAGCACGTGCCTGACCGAAACCGAATAACAATGTTAGGTTACAGTTGACGCCCTCTTTTTCTAAAGCCTCACCCGCTTTAATGCCTTCCCAAGTAGAGGCCAGTTTGATTAATACGCGATCCTTACCAACACCCGCCTCTTCGTAAAGCGCTATTAATTTACGCCCTTTAGCGATCATTTTCTCAGTGTTAAATGATAAACGTGCATCAACTTCTGTTGAAATACGGCCTGGTACTACTTTAGAAATTTCAATGCCGATTAATACAGCTAATTTGTCAGCAGCATTTTCGATTTGATTTTCTTTGCTGCCGCCCTGTGCTTTTGCAAAAGCAATAGACTCTTCAATCAAATGCGCATATTGCGGCAACTTACTTGCTTTAAGTAGTAATGAGGGGTTAGTTGTTGCATCCACAGGTTTTACTGATTTAATCGCTTCTACATCGCCCGTATCCGCCACGATAGTAGTCATTGCTTTAAGTTGGTCTAATAAATTTGCCATTGCGTCCTCCTAAAAAATTGCTTGACTGAAAGTGTCAAAATGTCGTTGAAATTTAACTCAAACATTATATCGCAAATTTATCTCTATGACTCTACAACTTGAATTTGTCACCTTTTTATTATGTCATTCATTCGAATCGTAAAACAATGTTAAATGCTTTGTGTCTTTAATTGCACCTAGTAATAATGCTCCTATACAGAGAAAATATGAGGCACTTAATTTATGCCACAGCACAATGAAGAAGACATAGCAAGCAACGCACTGGAACTTTTATCAACAACCAGTACGTGGCTGTTAGTAAGGCATCAATGGCTCATTGATAATATGCGCTGTCTGCTAACAGGGGAACCCGCACCCGCACTTACAACACTAAAAGAGTTTGACGACAGCATTCCTAAGCTTTTAAAGCTACCTGACAATTTAATGGCAAACTTCACTGAAGTTAAATCGTCATTAGAAAAGTCATGGTTAGAAGTGACCAAGGCTACTCACCCAATGTCAGGCCTTACTGTTTTTGAGCAGCTTAATAATTTCCAGACATTAGCCAATAGCTTTATGCAAACTTCTAAGGAAGCCAACCAAAAACTATTACATGAATTCGCTATGCGTGATTCATTAACGGGGGCTTGGACAAGACTCACGCTAAACTCCAACCTATCTAAAGAACTATGCAACTCAACACAAGACCAAGAACCTTGTAGCATTGCTTTACTAGATCAAGATAGCTTTAAAGTAATCAATGACCGCTGGGGGCATGTGGCTGGCGACCAAGCTCTTGCAAAAACCGCTGAAATAATTCAAAACAACTTAAGGCCTACCGATAAATTATTCAGGTTTGGTGGTGATGAATGGCTATTATTAATGCCAGCCACTTCAGAAGCATTGGCAAACACTATATTAAAAAGAGTTCAAGCCGCTTGCAGTACACATGAATTCAAATCAAATAATAATGAATCTTTTTTCTCTACTTTTAGTTATGGTATTGCAGAATCGAATGGCACATTAACACCCTTAGAGTGGGTAACAAATGCTGACAAGCAGCTATATAAAGACAAAAACTTACAGGGCACTACGGTTCAACAGTATGCAGAAGAAAGTCAACCAAGGGCAAACGCAAGCTAAATGTTGTCGCTTGTCCTAAATCACTCCTCACCCGGATAGAACCCATGTGTTTTTCTGCTACAGTTCGTACAAAATACAAACCTAAACCAGCCCCATCTGCCATCTTTTCATGACTTTTTATTCTTGAAAAGCGTTTGAATAAACCCGCTTTCTCTTCAGCCGATATGCCGCGCCCATGATCCGTAACAGAGAAAGTTGCATGTGTTTTTTCAGCATTCAATTCTAGCTTAACCAGTATTTTTGTGTTTTCAAATCCGTATTTAACAGCGTTTATCACTAGGTTAAGAATGGCGCGATGCAATAGGCCAAAATTTCCAAGCACCCAAACGACATCTTCATTAACGCCTCTTTCTAAAGTCATTTTCTTTTTAATGGCAGCATCATATGCATCATCAACCGCCTGATGCACCAAGCCAGCCAAATCAATCTCATCAAATTTAGAACTATCCATCATTTCCGCACGTGAAGCTTGCAAAAAATCCTCAGCTAAATTAAGTGCCTGAGATAAAGGTTGGTGCAGCTTTTGTTTAATGGCTTGATGCTGCTCTAATACCATGAGTGCACTAGCTATTGGCGCACGTAAATCATGAGAAATAAAGGCCAAGGTTTCTTTTCTATCTTCATTCAAAAAATGCAATTGTTCAGAAGCTGTTCGCACCTGTGCAATTCGAGCGTCAAACTTATCGTAGCCTTCTAACTCTACACTTTCTTTTTGGTTAGGTAAGCTAATGATGTTTTGTCGTAAATAATTTAACTCAAAATCTAAAAACTTTTGTGCAGCTTCTAGTTTACGCCAGCTCCAAAGCGGATAAGCTAGCGCTAAAGAAACCAGTGCAGCCGCTGGAGGAATCCATACACCCCATAATTTGGGTAATACGCCAGACACAAAACCCACCAACACCATAAATACAATAGTGCTTAAAAAGCCCTTTAAGCCTGGCAGTTTTGGCATCCAAAGCAAGGGCATGATAGAAAGCAGCAAGACCGCTAAAGTCGTTAGCCAAAAAGGCGCTTGCGTAATCAAGCTTTGACTGCGAATAGACTCTAATACATTGGCGTGAAACTCTACGCCAGCCATTGGTAAGCCAAGACCAGATACTGGTGTCGTTAATAGATCATTCATGCCTAGTGCTGTAGCGCCAACTAGCACAATTTTGTCTTTAAAAACCCCTTTGGGGAACTCGCCATTTAATACCTGGGTATAAGATATACGGTAAAAGTGACCTGGGGGCCCTAGAAAATTGACCCTACGCTGACCTTTTCTAACCAAATTATAATGATTTGCGCCATCAGGAATATGATCAAAATCATTTTGGGTCACCTTTTTTTGTGCTGTGTTTATAGTTGCTTGTGCAAACGACTGCCATACTGGCGCGCCCATTCCTTCATAGAGATAAATGCTTCTTGCAATGCTATCCTCATCCAGAACTGCATGCACCCGCCCTATATCGGCGGCATGTTGAATTAATTCAGGAAGCGGTAGAGTTTCAACTATTTGGCCGTTAGCTCGAATGGTTTCTAACAATACTGGTAATACGACATTACCTGATTCTGCAATGGCTTGCGCAAGCGCCTTATCAGCATCTGGATTTGTTTTCTCAGGTTCTGCAAAAATAATATCTAATCCGATAGCTGCTGGATTTTCATGTTTCAGGTGCTGCAGTAAATCAGCATGCAGTTGTCTAGACCACGGCCACCGACCAAGCTGAGAAAGGCTATCTTGATCAATCGCTACGATAATGACATCGTCAGGTGGTGCGGTTTTAATCGCTCTTTGGCCAATATCAAAGATTAAGTTATCTACACGCCCAAACAAGTTGGTCACATGAATAACAAAAGTGATTATTAAAAGAATGAGCGCGGAGGACGCTAAATCATTAAATTGAATCCGATTAAAGGATAAGCCAAACACTATTGTGGGTTTGCATTAAACTCATAGACAGCAGCTGGACTAGCTGCCCCATCACTATCTATATGTTTAATATATAGGGTTTGTTTACCGTATTCTTTTAGTAAGAAATCAAACTGACGGCCCAAACCATCTCCATGCCAAACCTGTTTTTGGTCGTTAAACTCATTATCTAGGCTTACTTGGTAAGCCAGCCCATCTGGCGGCGATATTGTCTTAACGGTCACTCGGTTTCTAGAAACATCCACTTTTAACTGACTAATGTCAGGTTTAGGCGGCACAGGTTTATAGGTAAATTGACTAACATTAATCGCAGGGCCCCTACCCTCTTGTCCATGCTCGTTTTTAGCAATGCTCGACACACGCCAAAAATATGCGCCAGGTGTCAAGTTTTTGGCCAATTTGTATTCAGTTGCTTCAATACGTTTCGACTCATGAATCTGTTTAAACTCTTTATCGGTTGCTATTTCAACCGCATAAAGTTGCGCTTCAGAAACTTGGCTCCACTGCAATGTTGGTTGCGGATCTCTAACCAAGCCATTAGGTGCGGGTAAGACAGCAACAGGTTGAAGTGGACGTGCATTTAAAGTGAACTGATGCAAAGCATCATACCCTGCAATGCCATTGCTATCTTTTGCTCGCAGGTTCAAATAGTATTCACCATCTGGCATATCAGCAAAAGCCAATTGACTTCCTTGCGCCTCAGCTTCTGCGGTTAATTGATTGAGCTTTGCATCTATTGCAACTTTACCAACCCAAGCAATAGCCCCTTGCATAGCCGGCATGTCAAAAGTAACTGGCAATGCGTCATATTGCGTTTGTAGACTAGTCGTGTTTGCGGCAGGCAGCAACACTACTGGCGGAATGGGTGGTTTACCCTGCTCAGCTTTACTACCAAAACCTTTTTTAACAGCAACTTCATTGCCGAGTGCGCTCAATGCTACACTTCCATCGAGCGTCTCTTGTGTGGTTGCTTTTTGATCAGCTGTGACACGAAACTTTGTGCCACGTACTGCAGCAATTGCACTAGGTGTAATCACTTGTATGCTATTGCCCTTAACATGTCCTGGGTTTGCATGCGTTTCTAGCTGTCCTTTTTGTAGGCGCAACTTGGTATCGACCATTGCACCTCCACTATATAAGCTCATTGTGTCTAGTTTCAATTGTGAATTAGAGGCAAGTTCAGTCGTTGTCCCATCCGCAAACCTAATCACCACCTTACTTTTTTCTTTCGTGCTGACAATTGCGCCAGC
>JBJPGD010000054.1:0-27484 GCA_048595445.1 Methylophilaceae bacterium | reverse complement strand
TGCGTTGCATTAAATAACATGCGTTTCATTGTGTACTCCCACGCTTAGCGGGCAGATTTTTAGTGGGAACTAAAGTTTTGAAGGCGAATTTCTACCAGCGCTGCTAGTAGTGTCAAGGCACTTAATTTGTAAGTAGCCAGTTGATTTAAGTAGGTATTAGGTGAGGCAAATTTTTGGTTGCCTTACTAATCAATCCTTTTGGCGCCAGCATGTGACGACAATTAAACGTTTTGTGATGACGTTCAAGTAAATGGTTGATTAAAATGTCACTTAAATATACTTAAAAACTTATGCCTCACAGCATAAATTCGTTAAAATTGGGTCTTCAGCAAACTTTAGTCGCACTTTATTTTCATTATCTGCAGCGGCTAGAGCGCAATTATTTTATCGCTACTTAATGATGGCGAGCGGTATTAACCAAATATTCTTTAAAACTAAAAGTTTTTAGTGTCGTTATATAGCTTTTGTAGTTAAATATTAACGACGTGTAGAGTATAGGCGTTATTAAACTTTTAAGCAAAATATATGACACAAGTAAGTGAAAATAAACACATAAGTGAACATGCAGCAGCGAAAATTCTCGTCGATGAGTCTAGCGAAGGGCAGCGTGTTGATAATTTCCTTGCTAAAATTCTTAAAGGCGTACCTAAGAGTCATATATACCGCATTTTGCGTAGTGGAGAAGTGCGGGTTAATAAAGGACGTGTAGACGCAGCCCGTAAGCTTAATCTTAACGATATTGTACGAGTGCCGCCTATTCGTGTTTCTGCTAAGCCTGCGGTGTCAGAAAGTAAAGCGCCAGTCACTTCTCAATTTGAAAATGCAGTTGTATATGAAGATGATGCAATGTTGGTTATCGACAAACCTGCTGGGTTTGCAGTGCATGGGGGGAGTGGTATTAGTAGAGGTGTTATTGAGCAACTTCGTCTAGAGCGCCCAAGGGCTAAATTTCTAGAGTTAGTGCACAGGTTGGATCGTGAAACTTCTGGTGTTTTACTGTTAGCAAAAAAACGAACCGCATTGGTTGCATTGCATGAGGCGATACGGGCGAATAAAACCGATAAGCGTTATGCTGTTTTGGTTGCAGGGGAGTGGCAGGAAGCCAAAAAGCGCGTTGTTTTAGATTTGCAAAAGTATGTGCTCCCATCTGGAGAGCGCCGAGTGAATGTGGTAACAGATAAAGCCAAAGATAAATTTGATCAAGCACAGGTTTCAGAAACAATTTTTTATTTAAAACAATCTTTTGATGGGTTTAGTTTGTTAGAGGCGAAACTAATTACTGGGCGCACACATCAACTAAGAGTTCAGCTAGCACATTTGGGCTTTCCAATACTGGGAGATGATAAATATGGCAATTTTGAACTGAATAAAAAACTTCAGAAAAAAGGGTTAAAACGCATGTTTTTACATTCTGTTGAAACAAAACTGTACCACCCACTCTCTAAAGAAAAGTTACGTTTGGTGGCGCCTATACCAAATGTTTTAGAGCGCTTTATGCAAACATTAAATAAGAAGACATAAGCTTGAAAGTGATTGAGTAAAATGAAGAAGAATTTTGATTTAATCGTGTGGGATTGGGATGGCACCTTAGCAGATTCCGCTGGTATGATTGCATTGGCGATTGTGAAAGCAGCAGAGCAGGTTGGCCTGCCGAAACTAGAGTTGCATGCAGCGCGCAACGTAATTGGGCTCGGTTTGCGTGAGTCAATTGAGGCTTTATTTGGAGATATTTCTGTAGAGAAAGCACAGGCGTTTGCGACGCAATATAGAGAAAATTACTTTGCCGGAGAGAAAGAAATCCCTTTGTTCGAAGGTGCTCAAGAACTCATTATTGAATTAAGTAGGCGTGGGTATAAGCAAGCAGTAGCGACGGGGAAAGGGCGGCGTGGGCTCAACTTAGCCCTGGAACATTCTGGAGTCGCTAACTCTTTTCAAGAAACAAGAACCGTAGATGAATGTTTTTCTAAGCCGCACCCGCAAATGTTAGATGCATTAATGGATGCGTTGGTCGCCACGCCTGAGCGCACATTAATGATTGGGGATAGTACATATGATTTGCAGATGGCACAAAATGCTGGTGTACAGTCTCTAGGGGTTACTTTTGGTGCGCATGCTAGCGAAAAATTGCTAGCGTTCAACCCTAAAGGACTTTTTAATGCATTTGGTGATTTAAGTGAATGGTTGTTAAATAATGGCTAATACGCCTATCATATTCAAGAGTAGTGATTTAAAAGAAAAATCTATAGGACTACGTTTTAATTTGCCGTATTTAAGCGAGCATGCAACAGGTTTCGTGATTCGGTTTGCGAATAAAGCGCATGCTTATATCAACCAATGTGCGCATATGCCAGTTGAGCTGGATTGGCAAGAAGGTGAGTTTTTTACAACGGGTAAGGACTACCTGATATGTGCGACACATGGCGCACATTACGAACCTGACACTGGACATTGTGTTTATGGACCTTGTAAAGGTAAGCATTTGCAATCCTTGCCAGTAACAGAAGAAAATAACCAGGTGATTATCCATCTTGATCAGTTAGATGGGCCTAATTCAGATAAACTTAATATAGTGAAAATATAAATAGGAAATACAACATGTCAGATGAAATAAATACGCAAGACAACAAGTGGCAGCAAAATATGGTTGAGAAGTTGGCTTTATCTAGCTTGAAAGAGCAGCAAGCAGCAAGGCGCTGGGGTATTTTCTTTAAGATTTTAATCTTTCTTTACCTCTTTACGGTACTGGCATATGCAGTGGGCTGGGTCGTCAAAGATGGGAAAGCTGCGATTGGTGAGCATACGGCGCTAATCAATATAGCTGGCGTTATTCAAGCAGGTGGTGAGGTGAATGCAGATGCTGTGATGAGTAGCCTAGCAGATGCTTATGACGACGAAGGTACTAAGGGGATTATCTTACGCATTAATAGCCCTGGTGGAAGCCCTGTGCAATCCGGCATTATTAATGAGGAAATCAAACGCCAGAAAAAGTTACATCCTAAAATTCCGGTCTACGCTGTGGTTGAAGATATATGCGCTTCTGGCGGGTATTACATTGCTGCGGCTGCCGACAAAATCTATGTTGATAAAGCAAGTATTGTTGGATCGATAGGCGTGTTGATGGATGGTTATGGTTTTACCGGCACAATGGAAAAATTAGGTGTAGAGCGCCGGCTGTTGACCGCCGGTGAAAATAAAGCCATGTTAGATCCATTTTCCCCTGTTAATCCAGAACATGAAGTGTTTGCACAAGCCATGTTAGATGAGATTCATGAGCAATTTAAAACAGTCGTTCGTCAAGGTCGCGGTAAACGGATGAAAGAAACGTCAGATACCTTTAGTGGTTTATTTTGGAGTGGTGAACAGAGCATTGAAATCGGCTTGGCAGATGCTTTAGGCAGTACAGATTACGTGGCTAGAGAAGTCATTAAGCACGAAGAAATTGTTGATTACACTTATCAAGAAAACTTTGCTGACCGTTTTGCAAAACGTTTAGGTGCCAGCATAGGAAAAACGATTGGTTTGGATGCAATAACTAAGGGTGTGCGATTACATTAGTGTCTTAGAGTGCCTGTGCTTATATGGCTAGTAGATTTACGGTATAGTTTGACTGTGTTCTACCAGCTTATTTCAGTTTCTTGGAGTGATTAATTAAGCCATTGGTTGAACCGTCATAATCGCAGACAACGCCTTCACTAGTCAGTTGCGGTAAAATATGGCTGGCAATTTGTTTGCCATACTCGACACCCCACTGGTCGTAGCTATTGATGTTCCAGATCATGCCTTGTACAAATATTTTATGCTCATACAGTGCAATCAGTTTACCTAGTGTGTTTGGTGTTAGCTTGTCGAACATGATAGAAGTGCTAGGGCGGTTCCCTTCAAACACCTTGTGTGGCAATAGGTTTTCAAGCGCTTCACCACTCATCCCTTGCTCAATAAGTTCAGCGCGCGCTTCTTCTTTGGTTTTTCCTAGCATTAATGCTTGCGTTTGCGCCAGAAAATTAGCCATTAGAATTTTATGATGCGCATAACCATGCTTGCCTATGGCGTAATGGCTGTGTACAGGCATTAAAAAGTCGCAAGGAATAAGTTGCGTCCCTTGATGAATGAGTTGATAAAAAGCATGTTGACCATTGGTGCCAGCTTCGCCCCAAATGATAGGTCCGGTTTTGTACTGAATGCGCTCACCATCACGGCAAATAAATTTACCGTTACTTTCCATGTCAGCTTGTTGCAAGTAGGCTGGAAAGCGTGCCATGCCTTGGTCATAGGGTAGTACTGCATTGGAATCGGCATGAAAGAAGTTGTTATACCACATGCCAATAAGTGCCATGATAACGGGCATGTTTTGCTCTAAAGGGGCCGTCTGGAAATGGTTGTCCATTTCATGAGCGCCATCCAATAGGGCTTCAAAATTATCCATGCCAACATACAAGGCGATAGATAGGCCAACGGCAGACCATAGTGAGTAACGACCACCTACCCAGTCCCAGAATGCAAACATATTGGCAACATCAATACCAAAATCTGTTACAGCTGCAGCATTGGTCGAAAGCGCAACAAAATGCTTGCTTACATGTGCCTCATCCTTAGCACTTTCTAAAAACCAAGTGCGTGCAGATTTAGCGTTTGTCATGGTTTCTTGCGTAGAAAATGTTTTAGAAGCGACGATAAACAAGGTGGTTTCAGCATTGCATTTTTCTAGTGCACCCATTAGATGCGCGCCATCAATATTAGAAACGAAGTGCATGTTTAAATCAGCGCTAGCGTAGGGTTCTAGTGCACCGCAGACCATCGCAGGACCTAAATCAGAACCGCCAATGCCAATATTGACGATATCTGTAATACGCTTGCCTGTATAGCCTGTCCATGTACCATTGCGCACCTTGGTGCTGAATTCGCGCATTTGCTTGAGCACGGCATTAATTTCTGGCATGACATCTTTGTCATCCACATATACCGGTTTGTTGCTGCGATTTCTTAGTGCTGTATGCAATACTGCGCGGCCTTCGGTGATGTTAATTTTTTCACCTGCAAACATGGCGTCCCGCTTACCTGCAATATCAGCTTCGCGTGCTATTTGAAATAGGTGAGGCAGCGTTTCATCGGTAATCCGGTGCTTTGAGTAATCAAGTAACAAATCATTGAACTTTAAGCTGTATTTATCAAAACGTTTTGGGTCTGCGTTAAATATGTCACGCATGTGTAGTTTTGATATGGACTCTTGATGTTGGCAAAGTGCTTGCCAAGAAGGGTGTTCAGTTAATGCGGTCATTTAAATTTATAATTTTCAGTAAATTGTTAAGTTGTTTTTCTATAGCAGTATTTAAAATACTAATCATTGAAATTCCCCACACCAATCCTACTTTTAGGCGTGAGCGTAAAATTCAGTACTATTATAGCAAAACTATTACTAATTCTTTGACTAATATAGACGTTCATTTCTAGTTGTTATTAACCATGTGAGCGCTATAGATAGAAGTCGACATGTGAATAGGTCGTTCTTAGCCTTAGTATCATAATACTGGGCGTTAAAAGCGCAAAAATAAAAGCCCTCAAAACGAGGGCTTTAACTTTGTAACATGACAGTAACTAACCTGGCAATGCTTCACATACAATGCCATTTTTATTGCGATCTAAACCATAAACATCGAGCGACATAATTTTAGCTTTATCAAGACCATTATTATTTTCAGCAATTTGAGCTGCACAATAATCATACTTTTGTTGTGCTTCTGCTTGCGTTTTAAAATTATCGCAATCTAAATCATACGCATCCGACTTTCCTGTAGGTTTTACGCAATCACCTTTTAACACCACGCCATCTTTTGTATGTTGTACACGTGACTCTTTAACACTACCGGTGCTCCATAAAGTAGCTAGATCCAAATCGTAATCAAAAGACTGTATACCGATTGCGCCTAGCAATAAGATCCCTATGCCGATGGCAAAACCTTTTTTAATGATGCCCATCATATACAAGGCAATGACTATAACGACTAACAACACTAAAAACCATAAACGGGTAGATTTGGTGTTGCGTATTTTTTGCAAGGATGAAGGGCCGCTCATATTGGTAACCATTAGGAATAAAAGAGCTGGAATCGTAGCGTTAAACCAGCGCTATGTCAAAATTAAAGCCAATAAAAACGGTTTATTTTAATCGGTTTTGTTAAATATTATTGATATGCCTAACACCATAATGCAGGCATTCAACGTAGCTTATTTTTTATCGTATCTAATGGTTCTTTATATTTGTGTTTGCAACCTTAGTGCCCATGTCACGTGTTCTCTCACTAAATCGCTAGTATCATTTTTCCGTGATTTAAGTGCGGTAGTAATTTGTGGGCTTTTAGGTGCGTTACCCAACCCCACGGCGATATTACGTAACCACTGCTCATATCCAATGCGGTAAATCGCGCTACCTGCCATCTTTTCTTTAAACTGTTCTTCAGTCCAGCTAAAACATTCAACCAAGCTAATATCATCTAGGCCATTGCGCACATTAAAATCTGTTTCTAGTGTGGTTTCTGCAAATTTATTCCAAGGGCAGGTGAGTTGGCAATCATCACAGCCATAGACGCGATTGCCGATAAGAGGGCGCAAGTCTTCGGGAATGCTGTTTTTAAGCTCTATGGTTAGGTAGGAGATGCAACGGCGTGCATCGACCTCATATGGTGCTGCAATGGCTTGTGTGGGGCATATATCAATACAAGCAGCGCAGGTGCCACAGTGATTGGTGGCAGGGGTATCTATTGGCAAGGGCAGGTTGGTGTATATCTCACCTAAGAAGAACCAAGAACCATGATCTTTATTAATGAGTAGGGTGTGTTTGCCGCGCCAGCCTAAGCCTGCTTTTTCAGCCAAAGCCACTTCTAATACTGGCGCGCTATCTGTAAATACGCGGTATTCAACACTTTCTACGGCCGTTTGAATTTTATCGCTAAGCTTTTGTAGTTTTTGGCGCATCACTTTGTGGTAATCACGCCCTAGTGCATAGCGTGAGATAAAGGCTTGATTGCCTTCTTCCATGACTTGCCAGCTATCTTTAGTTTTGGGTGGCAGGTAATCTAAACGCGCAGAAATAACCCGAATGGTATTAGGCATTAATTCAGCAGGGCGGGTTCGCTTAGTGCCGTGTTTTGCCATATAATCCATCTCACCATGAAAGCCTTTTTTAACCCACTTCTGATGCGCCTCTTCTGCATCAGACAAATCCGTATCGGTAATGCCAGTTTCAGCAAAGCCCAGTTCACTGCCCCAGCGCTTGATGTTGGCGGCAAGGGATGTCATTGCGTTACTGTTTTGGGTATGGTTATTCATGACTAGTCATTTTACACTTGAATTAGTGGATGAAGCAGCAACACTAGAAGCGGGATGCGCCTTTTCGAAGCAACTAAATCCTGGCATGGTGGTCTATTTGCATGGTGATTTAGGTGCGGGAAAAACGACATTTGTGCGGGGTGTTTTACAAGGCTTTGGACACAAAGGTAAGGTGAAAAGCCCAACTTATACATTAGTAGAACCTTATGTTGTTTCTAGATATTCAATATATCATTTTGATTTATATAGATTTATTGATGAAAATGAATGGGATGCCGCTGGTTTCAATGAGTATTTTAATGGCGACAGTATTTGTATGGTTGAGTGGCCTGAAAAAGCAGGCAATATACTGCCTAAACCTGATTTTGATGTTAAGTTGAATTTGTTGAATGATTATGAGCAGAGTAGTGGGCGAAAGTTAACAATTCTTGCTCAATAAATTGCATTAAGGATGTATGGTTAAATTATTTTTTACTAAATTTGTATTGTTTAGTGCGATATTGTGCGCAAGTGCTGCTGCTTTAGCGGCCAATAAAATTACAGCAACGCGTGTATGGCCTGCAGATGATTACACTAGGGTAACGTTCGAAGCAAGGACACCTTTAAAGTATCAGACATTTACATTAAAAGACCCTGAACGTTTGGTGCTGGATATCGAGGATATTGCACTCAATAGCGTGCTTAATGCTTTGTCAGCGCAGGTTTCATACAGTGATCCCTATATTCAAAAAATACGTATTGCGGCCAATCAAACAAACGTAGTGCGTGTGGTGGTGGATTTAAAACAAGCAGTTAATTTCAATGTGTTTACATTAAAACCTGCAGGTGAGTATCAGCACCGCTTGGTGCTCGATGTTATCCCCTTAAAAGATCCGTTAATGGCAATGCTGGACAAGCTGGAACAAGATGGGGAAAAACAAGCTAAACCAATCATAGAGCCTCTACCTGCCGAGAAAAAACCACCAAAAAATACACCTCAAAACAATCCTAAAAATCAAAAACGCATGATTACAATTGCGATTGATGCAGGCCATGGCGGTGAAGACCCTGGCGCGCGCGGTGCTAAAGGTAGTCGCGAAAAAGATATTACTTTAGCGATTGCTAAAAAGTTGAAAGCACAAATAGATGCAGAAACAAACATGCGCGGTGTGTTAACACGTAATGGCGATTATTTTGTTTCTTTAAGTCGCCGAGTGGTTAAGGCACGCAAATTGAAAGCGGATTTATTTATCTCAATTCACGCAGACTCTTTTACCAAGTCAACTGCACGCGGCTCCTCAGTATTTGCACTGTCTGAAGGGCGGGCATCTAGTAAGACAGCACGCTATTTAGCGAAAAAAGAAAATCAGTCTGATTTAATTGGTGGGGTAAGTTTGAAAAATAAAGACCCTATATTAGCTAAAACGTTGATAGATCTAACGCTAGCGGCAACGATTAATGATAGCTTGAAATTAGGTAAAGCTGTTTTAGGCCATGTTGGTAAGGTAAATAGGTTACATAAAAAGCATGTAGAACAAGCGGGCTTTGCGGTGTTAAGGTCAGACATTCCTTCTATCCTGGTAGAAACGGCCTTTATTAGTAACCCACAAGAAGAGCGTAAGCTAAACAATAGTAAGCACCAAACCCAATTAGCTAAATCCATCCTTTTAGGTGTGAAAAAATATTTTGCTGCAAACCCTGCATTAGCAAGAAATTAGGGGCAAACTATATTAATGAAAGACAGTACCAATAAGCTGAGTATGCAAGATGCGATAGATTTTGAGCTGCTCAAAATCTATCTACATCAGTCACGTATTGCTGTCTACTGCGCACTAGGCCTCGCTTTGTACTTAGCTGCTAGCTTTTACCATGTGGCAAGCGTTAAAAGCATATTGCTTTGGATTTTTCTTATATTCTCCATCAACTTTTATACAATTTATACTTCGTTCCAGTTCAATCTTGATTTGCCAATATATGAAGTTGGTTTTTTTAAAAAGAGACAACATTTTCTACATTTTTTAAGTGGACTTGCATGGGGGTCGGCATTTTACATATTGGTTGACTCTAATACTCCTGTGTCAGGCAGTTATCGTATTGCGGTTGCAATCGCTATTGTTATGGCGATTTCATCATCTTCTAAAGCCGCTTCTTTTAAAGGTCTTCTTGGTTTTATTATAGCGGTTAGTGCGGTACCAGCATGGTATTTTACCTCTCATTTTCCTGATTTCAGCTGGTGGTTTTTTGGATTAATTGGCCTGGCCTCTATGAGCCTCTTTTTTGGCTGGATGACAAATAGATATATTTTAGGGCAAGTGGAACATGTCGCTCTAAATGCTGGTTATGTGGAGGAGTTAAGAACACTACATGACAAAATCGAAAAAACGAATGAAGACTTTCTTAAAAGAAATTTAGAACTACAGGATATTCAGGAACAATTAAGGTTGTTGGCATCCAATGATGTGTTAACAGGCTTGCATAACCGTCGCTATATTCTGGAACGAATAGAAGAAAAGCTACCAGAAATTAGACGACACCAACTAGACTGCTGCTTTGTGATAATGGATGTCGATTATTTTAAGGATGTTAATGATAATTATGGGCATATAGCTGGTGATGATGTGCTTAAAGCGATTGCGCAGATTTTAGTAAGCGGCATTAGGCAAGGTGACATTGTTGCGCGTTATGGTGGGGAAGAGTTTTTGATTTTCCTACCGATGACAGAGCTTGAATCTGCGCATGTTTTGGTGGAGCGTTTACGTTTGGCACTTGAGCAACATTTACATAAAGTTGGACATGAAAGGCTGACGGTTACCGCTTCATTTGGTATTGCACAACATGAAATTAATGACTCGGCCAATAGAACGATCGCACGTGCTGATAAGGCGTTGTATGAAGCAAAAATCGCCGGGCGTAACCGTATTATGCGATCTCCTAAGCCAGTGTAATTCGAGGTGACTAAAATAAGCATTCGTAAAATTCTAGTATTGCCAGACCAATTAATTAGCCAAATCGCCGCTGGTGAGGTGGTGGAGCGCCCGGCATCAGCGCTAAAAGAACTACTAGAAAATAGCTTGGATGCAAACAGTACCGATATTAAAGTGAGTTTAATGCTTGGCGGCACTAAGCAACTGAAAGTAACCGACAATGGTGTAGGGGTAGATAAAGAAGACTTGGCGTTGTCGTTAACCAGGCATGCGACTAGTAAGATTGGCACATTAGAAGATTTGGAATCAGTCGCTAGTCTTGGTTTTCGTGGCGAAGCTTTAGCCAGCATTGCTTCCGTTTCTCGTACACAAATCATCAGCCGTGCGCAAGAGGACAAACATGCATGGCACATTTGTTCTAATGGAAGTGAAATTTCTACGCTAGAGCCTAGTGCATTAGATGCCGGTACGATAGTCGAAGTAAGTGATCTTTATTTTAATACCCCAGCTAGACGCAAGTTTCTTAAGAAAGAGGCCACTGAATTTGGCCATTGTGAAGAGGCCTATACACGCGTTGCTTTATCGCGTCCCGATGTTGCTTTCATGCTGGAACATAATGGTCGTGTCATCAGCCTCTATGCTGCGTCAGCACCCAATAAACGGTTTAAAGAAGTATTGGGTGCGGAGTTTGCAGCCGAGACGATAGAGGTAGATGATTTTGCTGCTGGTTTGCGTATCTGGGGCGTAGTGGCTAAACCTACTTTTAATCGTCACCGGCGTGATACACAGTATGTGTATGTTAATGGACGTTTCGTACGGGATAAGCTGATAGCGCATGCAATTAGACAAGCTTATCAAGATGTCATGCACCATGATAGACATCCCGCATTTGTCTTGTTTATAGAATTAGATCCTAACCTTGTCGATGTGAATGTACACCCTGCTAAAACAGAAGTGCGCTTTAGGGATGGGCAAGCCATTCATCGCTTTATATTTCATGCGTTAAATAAGGTGTTGGCGACACCCACAGGTGAATCTAATGCAGTGACTGCAGGTCAGGCACAGCACAACCCATTTGCACCAGCTGGAGGCATGATCTACCCAACTCAGCAAACCAAGATTAATTTATCAGCTAATCAAACGATGGACTTTTATCAGAAACTATATGGTGATACCAATACTCCATTGCAAAATACGGACGACCAGCATAGTCAGCAAACGATTGACAGTCAATTTGACGCCCAAAGTATCACAAAAGCCGAGCAAGGTGCCGAACGTTATCCACTAGGATTTGCTTTAGGACAAATTCATGGTGTGTATATATTAGCGCAGAATGAGGGTGGCTTAGTCGTGATTGATATGCATGCAGCACATGAGCGTATTATGTATGAGCGCTTAAAAAATGCATTAGATACCAAAGCAGTGCCAATGCAACCTTTGTTGCTGCCCGTGGGCTTTAATGCAGATCGGTTAGAAGTCGCTACTGTCAATGATGTGTTAGCGAGTGGAGATGACACACTAAAACAGCTTGGTTTTGATATAGCAGTGCTTTCTCCTGCAACTTTGGCTGTGCGTGCTGTACCAACCTTATTGCAGAAAGCTGATGCCGTGACGCTGGCCCGAGATGTATTGCGGGAGTTAGCTGAATATGGTGCAAGTAGAGTGTTAACGGATCAGCGCAATGCGCTTTTAGGCACCATGGCTTGTCATGCCGCTGTTAGAGCAAACCGTATATTAACGATTCCAGAGATGAATGCACTATTGCGTGATATGGAAGCAACGGAACGTTCAGGACAATGTAACCATGGCCGACCTACCTGGTTTCAAGTCAGCATGGGTGATTTAGATAAAATGTTTATGCGTGGCAAGTAGTCGCAAGGTTAATCAGTTACGAGTTTTGTTATCCAACGCCAAACTGTACTATCAGACACTTCTAAACCATTCATGATGTAATTAAATGTTTTGCTGTTGTTGAGTGAAGATGGTAATGCGTTTTTCGCATCATAGGTGCCACAGAATAAAATTCGGTCACCATTCAATATCACTGTATCTTTATCGGGCACTAATAAAGAGTTCCCATCCCTAACTAGTAACAGAGGAACCAGTTCTAATTCTTTTTCACGGTTAGCAGGATCTTGCATTAAGTTTTCTAACTTTACGATCATGCCACTATCAATGTACTCGCTAACAGCCGTCGCTTTTTTGGTGTTTATTGTCACAGCCCAAGTCTCCGGTACTGTTTCCCCAACAACATCAACTAGCTGACTAATTAAATTGTTTGCCCATTGATTATCCTGGTTACGCACCAATGTTAAAAACTCTGCTAACAGAGGTGTTAGCATATGTGCCAGGCATTCATGCGCGATGATGTCCGTTGTTTGCATGGTGATGTCGGCTCTAAACTTCCTATATAACGAAGCATTGCTGCGATTATTTTTGCGGATGATTAGGAATAAGTTTGGGTTTAATTCTTTTGCCGTCATGACAATTGACAAGTTATTGATGTCATTATCTGTTCCGGCAACAATGCCACATGCATTTTCAATACCTGCTTCAATTAAGGTTTTGGCTTCGGTGCCACTACCAACAACGCAGTTTTCGCAGTCTGTTAGGTCTGGCATGGCTTCAATAATCGTTGTGGTTAAGTGCTCTCGTTCAAGGTTCTCTACGACAGATTTACCAAAACGACCATATCCACAGACAAGCCAACTGCCTCTGGGAGGGTTTTCTGGGGGGGGTAAAGTGTCTCCAGGAATGCCAGTTAACCACTGATGCAGAATATAAGTGCCTAATGCGTGTACACGCATGGCAAGTTGATCACCAAATAATTCAAATGGGTTAATAATATGGTCTGTTCTAAACGATGCCATATTGGCAGCTATATCAGCACGTTCTGCACGCGCAATAACGCGTAGATTAGGTTTCATGAGTTTAACTGAAACTGCAACGGCGAGATTAACATCGTCATTATCCGTGAGGGTCACGACAGCACTGCAATAGGGGTTGTCAATGCCTGCCCGTATCAAATTTTCCGGTAGTTTTGCATCAGCACAGAGGCTTAGAATTACATTTTTTTTATCGCTGAGTGCAAGTTCATTTAACCGTTCTTGATCTTGCTCAACAATGACAACGCGCATGTCTTTTTCATCAAGCGTTTTTGCTAATACACTTGCAGGTTGTCCATAACTACATATGATAAAAAAAGGTTCTTGTAGTTGACGAACGCTTTTGGCAAAACGCTCTGCTGTAACCACTTGGCGCAAGCTGACATCTTGTAACAGAGTGATGATTTTACCAACGGCATAGAACCAAGGGATGACGGTTAGGTAAATTGAAAGCGTCATCCATAAACGTTGTGCTTGGCTATAAGGGTAGGGCACTTCTCCAAAGCCAATGGTGCTAGCTGTGAAGCTCACGACATAGAAAGCTTGAAATATGGTCATGTGCCATATTTCACCTTTGTCATCGACTCCAGGCATCAGTGACAAACCTAGAGTAGCAATTGCGAAGCTAACGATAATGAGGATGAGCGGTCGCCTTAAGCGCCGCAAAATCATAAAGAGAATGCTATTCATGGTTACACATAGCGTTTCTTGTCAAGGTCAAGTAAGTGACTTAACGTCGTTGCGTAATTGTTTCAGAAATTAACAATATGACAGACACGAAGTTGGCCATTAGTGCACCACCTGAAAGCGAGACAATATAAACCGTCATATTAGGGACTTCCACAGAACCTTCCATTGCTGCCCATATGATGGCTGCAGCAATCAGTTGTAAGTCTGCAGCAAGGCTAGTGGAGAGTAAAATGGCACCTACTTGTGTTCGGTCACCAAATTTAAGCACAGTTGCAATTAAACTCACAATAATCGCGGCGTATAATTCGTAAACATGATGGTGATTAATGTTATCGATATCGCCTAAAAAGAACCCAAAATTAAGCGTCATTGCAAGCACAATAAAGAAACCAAAAATAACTTTTTCTAAATTCATATTAGATCCACCAGTTCTGAGTTGAATAGTAAGCAGCTTAAGCCGCATGAATGTATGATGTTAGCGGTATTATATAACTTCATTTGATAATTGACAGTATGAATAACAAATCTTTTCCACCAGCTATTTTTTTGATGGGCCCAACCGCCAGCGGCAAAACGAATGTTGCTGTGGAATTGCTGAAAAAATTACCAATTGAGTTGATTAGTGTTGATTCTGCTTTGGTCTATCAAGGGATGGATATTGGTACCGCAAAACCAGATGCGGAAACGCTCGCCATTGCACCACATCATTTAATCGACATTATCCCGCCTACAGAAGCTTATTCTGCGGCGGATTTTAGGCAAGATGCCTTGGACTTAATGGCAGACATAACGGCACGGGGTAAAGTGCCGTTACTAGTTGGTGGGACGATGTTGTATTTTAAAGCACTAGAAAATGGTTTGAGCGGCTTACCAAAGGCAAATGCTGATGTGCGTAAACAGTTAGATATCGAAGCTGTAAAAATAGGTTGGCCTGCTATGCATGAGAAGTTAGCAGCACTAGACCCTGACACAGCAGCTCGATTAAAACCGAATGATATGCAACGTATACAACGTGCATTAGAGGTTTATGAAGTCACAGGCGAAACCATGACAGCTTTATTTGCTAAGCAAACTAATGAGCCGCTGCCTTACAACATATTTAAAGTTGCATTTGCACCGAGTGATCGTAAAGTTTTGCACGAACGGATAGCAAAGCGTTTTGATCAAATGCTATCGAATGGCTTTGTTGATGAAGTAAAAAGTATACAGCTGAAGCATCCGACTTTAACATCAGAATCGACTGCTATGCGCTGTGTTGGTTATCGTCAGGCGTTAGAACATTTGAATGGTCAATATGATATCGCTGAGTTACGTGATAGAGGCATATTTGCCACGCGCCAATTAGCGAAACGGCAATTAACTTGGTTACGTGGCATGCCGGGCGCCGTTGAGCTGGATTGTTTGAGGTCAGATCTAAATGAGCTGGTATCGAATAAGGTAAAATCATTTGTCGAGAACTAAAGGGCTATTACATGAAAAAATTTATTAAAGACAATTTAGTGTTAGTGCTGGGTTTAACTTTGCCATTGCTATTGATCGTATTGTTTTTCTTTGCTGCTATATTGCCAAAAATGTTAAGTGAGCCGCCACAATATGAGATGTTGTTTGCTAGCACTTATTACCAATATAAGGATAAAACAGATTATATTCTGGACTTTAGTGTTAAGAATAAACAAGTAGTGGTGAAGCCTAAAAGCAAACAAGATGAAAAGCACGGAAGTGAAAGAACAGAAAGGCTGTTTGTTTACGATGGAAAGTCACAAGTAATACGTGAAATCACTATTGATAGCAGTCAATTGATTGAAGGTGTTGAGACGCCTTTGGCAGAAGTTAACAATATGGTGATTGATTCATCTGCAATTTCTCCTGACGGATATACTTTAGATGGGAGTCGATATGGTGGCCGTGGACTTATTAATGGTTTATTCGGTGGCGGTAGCCGTAGTCATTATCGACTTGTAAAAGGAAGTGTTAGTTATAAATTACCTACAAACCAACCTCATTATTACTATAACCAACTGACTTTTTTAGGTTGGGTTGTAAAGAAATAGGGGATTAGTGATGGCAAATAAAGACGAGGCATTGCAAGATGTTATTTCAATGGTTAAGCATCATGGTATTTCCTTAGATGAAATAAAGCATGCGCTTGAGTCAAATAGTAATACCGCAAAAAAGCCCTCTGCTAGTGTGCTCTCAAAGCTATTTGCCTATATCGGGGGTGTTTTTGTATTTGCTGGTATTGGCGTCTTTATTTCCATGTACTGGGATGATTTTGGCTCTGCTGCACGTGTCATCGTTACCTTAGGTGTCGGTTTGGTGGCATTCATGATGGGTTTGGCTTGTTTGCATGATAAGCGGTATGAAAAAGCTTCTACACCATTACTAATCATTGCCTCAATATTGCAGCCAATGGGTATTTTGGTTATGTTGAATGAATACGCTACAGGCGGGGATACACGCCATGGCTTGATTTTTATGTCGCTCTATATGCTGATTCAACAAGCAGCTACTTTTTGGGTTAAACGCAGTACGATATTGGCTTTCAGTGCAATCCTGTTTGGATGTACTCTTTTGGTCAATGTGCTTGATTTATTAGATATTGATGGAGAACTGATAGGAACGATTATCGGTGTTTCTTTGCTATGCATTGCCTATGCGCTGCAGCAATCACGACATTTAGCTATTGCCCCATTTTGGTACTTCGTAGGAGGGGTCATATTGATGTGGTCAGGATTTGAGTGGGTAGAACGAACGGTATTTGAAGTTTTCTATCTTGGTCTAGCAGCCTTAATGATATTTTTAAGCACTTATGTACGTAGCAGGACCTTATTATTGGTCGGCACTTTATCTATGTTGGCTTACATCGGTTACTTTACGGCAGAAAATTTTGCGGATACGCTAGGTTGGCCCATTGCATTAGTGCTTTTAGGTGTTGTGCTAATAGGCATGAGCTCATTAGCTTTAAGAATTAATAATAAATATATAAAACAATAGTTTATTATATTAACTTAATGTTGTATGTAATGAAAAATGCCAGTTAATTTGATAACTGGCATTTTTTTGTTGCATTCAACTTGCTTAATAGCAGTTGGTTGGTTTAGATTTTTCCTTCTAAGCCCATTTGGTAGTACTTATGTGTGATTTTATCTTGGTTTTCTAATAACCAATCAATGCTAGGCTCGTTAGACATGGCTTTCTTAATCGCCAATGTTGTTGCTTTGCGATGGATTTCAAATAATGCTTTATGGTCTAAATCTTTTTGACCTGAAACACCTGGGTTTAACCATACTGAGACAATAATACCTAAATCATTGGCTTTTTCTTTTGGAATATAACCTTCACGTACTGCATCTAAAACGCCATTAGCAATTGCGCCTTGAACAGTCCCCATGAACACATTTGTATAAGCTGTATCTTTAACGGTTACTTTACTCACCATTAATGTAGCTGGACGTACTTGGATATCAGTATTCATGATCGCCAATACTTTTGAATGGCCTTGAGATTGGTTTGCTAATTGGTTAGCAAAAGCAACACCCATAGGCCCATCCATTTCACCAATAGCAACTTCTGGCTCTGCTGCTGTATTTTTAGGGCCACCTGCTACTAATGCTTCGCCTACACGCATGACAATTCTTTCACTCATTGTTATTACTCCTCATTATGATTAATTAAAACGGTTAAAAAAGTTAAAGTTGCTGAATGCGTTGAGCTGCCTCAACACACTCATCTAAAGATGCGACTAGCGCAATACGAATAAAGCCTTTACCTGGATTCACACCATGTGCTTCTCTAGCTAAATAGCTGCCTGGCAATACTGTGATGTTTAGATCACGGTAGAGTTGACGTGCTAGTTTTGTGTCATCTTGCCCAGTTTGCATCCAAAGATAAAAAGCTGCATCTGGCATTTCAACGGCTGGCCAAACTTCTCTTAGCATTGGCGCAACCGTATTGAATTTTTCTGCGTATAAGCTGCGATTTTCTATGACATGTGTTTCATCACTCCAAGCTGTAATGCTGGCTGCTTGTGTGGCAGGGTTCATCGCGCAACCATGATAGGTTCTATACAGCAAGAACTTCGCTATAATATCAGAATCTCCAGCCACAAAGCCAGAACGTAGGCCTGGCACGTTTGAACGTTTTGAAAGTGAGCTAAATACAATCAAGTTTGTATAGTCACGACCAAGCTGCTTGGCTGCTTGCAACGCACCTAATGGTGGCGTTGCCTCATCAAAATAAATTTCTGAGTAGCATTCATCTGCTGCAACCACAAAGTCATGTTGGTCTGATAGTTTAAACAACACTTCCCACTCTGCCAATGACATTACTTTACCGGAAGGGTTACCAGGCGAACATAGGTAGACTAATTGCGTACGCTTTAATATCGATTCAGGTACCGTATTAAAATCCATTCTATGCTGTGTTTCAGGCAGGGTGTTAATAAAATAGGGTTCAGCGCCTGCTAATAATGCAGCACCTTCATAAATTTGGTAAAACGGATTAGGACTAATGACGACGGGTTTTTCTTTACTTGGGTCAATCACAGCTTGCGCTAATGCAAACAGCGCCTCACGACTACCGTTTACAGGGATAATCTCTTTTGCTGGATCTAATGCAGGAATGTTATAACGGCGTGTTGCCCAATCTGAAATCGCTTGCCTTAAATCTAACGAGCCTATTGTCGTGGGGTAATTAGCTAAGCCTGCAATATTTTCGGTTAAGCTATTTTGTATGATAGATGGCGTTTTATGTTTAGGTTCACCAATTGATAGGTTAACTGAGGTATATTGCGGATTTGGGGTAACGTTAGCAAATAAATCTCGAAGGCGCTGGAACGGGTAAGGTTGCAGCAAATTTAGATTTTGATTCATAGGTGGCATTATAGTGAGCATTGGCAAGAATAAAAACTCTTTTGCAATATTTGGACTGCTTTTTGGGGCAATGACATGGGGAATTATCTGGTATCCCTATCGCCTACTAGAACAGGCTGGGTTTTCTGGATTGACAGCCAGTTTTTTCACCTATCTTATTGCCGCTATTATTGGGAGTTTAGTCTTTCTCAAACATCGACACGGCCTATTTTCACAACCTAAAAGTATTATTTGGTTAGCGTTAGCTGCAGGCTGGACGAATTTAAGTTATGTGCTTGCTGTGATTGATGGCGAGGTGATGCGCGTGATGCTGCTATTTTATTTGGCACCTATATGGACATTGTTGCTTGCGCATTTTTGGTTAAAAGAGCGGGCCGGAATCAAGGGCGTAACGGTTATATTAATTTCCCTTCTAGGTGCATTCATCATGCTTTACGAATCATCACGACCTACAAATTTACCATTACCACGCAACCAATCAGAGTGGCTTGCCTTATCTGCTGGTGTTGGGTTTGCTTTAACGAATGTGTTGACACGCAAATCCGCGCATCTAAGTCTGATTGCAAAATCATTTGCGGTGTGGTTTGGCGTGGTCTTGATAACCATCATCAGTGTATTGTTTTTGGGCAGTCGTACTTCTATACCTAATGTTGTTGTAGTAGCTGATTGGGGGCTAGTTTTTTTAGTTGCAGTGATGCTGTTTGCGAGCACACTATTCGTGCAATTTGGTGTTACCCACATGCCCGCTGTCCGAGCATCAATTATATTTTTATTCGAGTTAGTCGTCGCTGCAATCGCTGCTTACTACTTGGCAGGCGAGGAGATGACGTTGAACGAGTGGGTCGGTGGCATAATGATTGTGATGGCAGCTATCTATTCAGCCGCTAATCATTAGGCTTAGCTTTCGAATCCTCCGCGTGCACCTTCTGCTGCAAATCGAATTTTCAAAGATAAGTCGTTTCTTGAATCAGCATTGGCCAGTGCATTCTCTTCGTCAATTTGATCATCTGTAAATAATTTAAATAAAGCTTGGTCGAAGGTGTTCATGCCAATATCGTTATTATCAGCCATGACATCTTTTATTTCGCCTAGCTTTTGCTTCATAATGAGCTCTGAGACATATGGTGTATTAATTAAAACTTCTACGGCGGCGACACGCTTCTTCACCTTTCCTCTAATTAAACGTTGAGAAATAATCCCAACTAAATTGAGTGAGAGACCAAGCAGCAATCCTGCTTTAGCTTCTGGCGGGAAGAATGAAACGATACGCTCTAGTGCTTGGTTAGCATTGTTTGAATGCAGCGTCGCTAAACACAAATGACCCGTTTCAGCATAGGTAAGTGCTTGTTGCATACTGTCCATATCGCGTATTTCACCAATTAAAATAACGTTTGGTGCTTGGCGCATTGCATTTTTCAAAGCGCTATCAAATGATTCTGTATCAATGCCAACCTCGCGTTGGTCAACAATTGATTTTTTATGGTGATAAATAAACTCAATCGGATCTTCAATCGTAATGATATGCCCATTAGCCGTTTCATTCCGGTAGTCAATCATTGAAGCAAGGCTGGTTGACTTGCCTGAACCAGTGGAGCCTACAACTAGAATTAGCCCGCGTTTACGCATGATTAACTCTTGTATTACATTAGGCAAGCCCAACGTTTCGAAGTTAGGTATGTCTGTCTTAATATGACGGACGACCATACCAACTTCACCACGCTGTTGAAAAACATTGACACGAAAACGCCCAACATCTTTTTTACCAATCGCAAAGTTACATTCCTTGGTGGTTCCAAATTCTTTGGTCTGGTCATCATTCATTAACCCGTATGCAATTCCTTTAATCATGCCAGGTGCAAGGATTTGGTTGTTAATCGGAACGGTGTCACCCTCAATATTCAGATGAATAGCAGCACCAGTACTGAAAAACAAATCAGAACCACCTTTTTCAATCATAAATTTAAGTACAGGGGAAATGTCAAATTCGGCCATAATGAATCCTGTTGATTATTGTTACTTTCAATTAATTGGGTCGACTTTATCACAAGCTTTGCTCGCTAGGCTAGTGCCGTGTAAGTGTGTTTTCCATACGTGTTGGTATTGAGCTTCCAATGACTTTGCAAAACTACCTGAATCAAATAAGTCTGATGTTTTCTCAATGCTGCTCAATTGTTTTTTTATGCTAGCTAACTCAGTTGGGTGCTGTGCTAGTTGTAACGCCTTTTCTTCATAGGCTTGAAGAGAGTCACATACTAATTCAGGTAAGCCAACATGGTGCAATAAGCTCGCAGCCACTCTAGCAGAGAACGTATCACCTATGCATGTTAATACAGGTAAAGCAGCCGATAATGCATCGCTTGCCGTGGTGTGCGCGTTATAAGGCAAGGTATCAAGAAATAGGTCTGCATGTTGCTGCCTCTCTAAATGCGTTTCAGAGTTGGTTCTCGGCGCAAAAATTAATCGATTCTTATCAATACCCGTTAGCTCAGCCTCTTTTTCTAAGTTGGCTTTTGCCCATTGATTGCATGCTAGCAACCACAGCACACTATTTGGGACTTGTTTGAGTAGGCGCATCCATATTGCAAATAACTCAGGTGTGATTTTGAATGTTTGGTTAAAGCAGCAATACACAAAGCTATCAGCAGGTAAATCATGATCGTTTTTTTCGCTAATAGAACTAGGTGTACGTTTCATATTTGGCTGATAATAGGGTAGATAGAGCAGCTTTTCGCTAAAGTCCGCTTGTTTAGGCGCAATAGTCTCATCCGCAAGCAAATAATCAAATAATGGCTGTTGATTATGTTTGCTCATGTGTTCACCCATATATTCACCCATCGTACCAGCAAAGCCTAGCCAGTTGATATGAATCGCTGCAGGCCTTAATGCAACAATGCCAGTGCGGCTGCTTTGTGTATAGCCAGTTAAGTCGACTAGAATATCGATTTGATCTTGATTGATTTTGCTTGCTGCTTCAATATCATTCAACTCACGTATATCCACAAAGTGGTCAAACGCATTGACTAATCTTTTGCGTGTGTCTGTTTGATCAACAGCACCATAAGAGTAGGCTGTAATTTCAAATGCATTTCTATTATGCTGCTCAATTAACGCTGTGATTAAAAATGCAAGCGGGTGCAATCTAAAGTCAGCCGATAAATAACCGACCTTAATTTTTGCTTTTTTCTGTTGTGAGTAAGTAAAGCTAAGCGTATCTCGTAAGGCAACTAAATGCTGATAGTTCTGCGCTATATAGTGACTAGCACATCGTTTCTGTTCATCTGCGGTAGTAGATGGCATGGCTAAGAAGGCAAATGGAGAGATTTGCGCTGTTTCATCGGTTTTAACTAAATGCCGTACGTCTAATATCTGCTGCGCTAAACTACCGACACCTTCACCTTGCCAGTCGCATGTATGTTGTTTTTGGTGGACTAAATGGGCGAGGGCATGATGTAGGTTTGGATTGAGTGCCAATGCTTGTTTGTAATTCTGAATAGCTAAATCCAACTGCCCTAATTCGCGCTGTACATTGCCTAAGTTGTTATAGGTATCAGCATCATTAGGGTTCGCTTGTATCGACTTTGTAAAACTGGTTTCTGCTGCTTTGCTTTTACCTAATTCACGTTGTGCATTACCTAGGTTATACCAGTAAGCGGCATTATTCGGCTGGTGCTGCAAGGCCTCTTCAAAAGCGGCTTCTGCAAGCGCATATTTGCCATCTTGGTCTGCTTGGTTACCTAGTGATTGCAGTGCGTAGCATAAAGCACTGCGGACTTCAGGGCTTTTATTGGTGGTTAATATTCGTCTAAAGTGGCCTGCCGCCTCTTCAAAGCGCTCAAGTGCTACACAAAGATTACCGCAAGCAATTTGCAAGCTCATTTCATTGGGGTATTGCAAAAGCGCTTGATTGAAATAATCTAAGGCTAAGCTGTTGTTGCCTTGTGATTGTGCCGTTTGCGCATCTTTGATTAATTGGTTCACATCTGCCATGGCATTATTTTAATCTAAAAGTCATGCAGATTTTGCATCATAAAGGTTATGCGCCATTTTCTTTAAGCCAAGGTCTTTTAGCAAAAAACGGTTTGGATTGAGTTTGGCTGCAACAGCTTGGTTAACAATAAGCGCTTCATTACTGATTAAGTTAGCAATGAGCTCGCCACACATAGGGGCTGTAATCATCCCTTTAGATCCATGCCCTGCATTTACGTATAAGCCTTTTAACCATGGCAAATCATCTGGGCTGTCATCATAGCGAAGCGATGCTTTTCTTAACGCAGCTTCATCTATTAATTGGCCTGCCAGTGGAAGATAGTCTTTCGTTGCGCTACGCCATGCAACACGGCCTGTGATTGCTGCTGCATTGATACTATCAAATAGCGCAGGTGATATTGATTTAAGTGCCTGTAAATTTGCTTGGGTATCATGACTAGATAGAGAGGGGTTTAAGTCATTGGGCGTATAACTGGTGCCAATTGAATGGATACCGTTAACACTAGGGCTTAGATAATGATCGCTACAAATTACGGTTTTAATTTTTTCACTTAATTGATTGTCAGCAAAAAAATTCACTTGGCCTCTTACGGGAGTAATTGGCATGTTTTTACATGGATCAAATCGCTTAATATCGTTCGCGTTACATATCACGACAAAATCTGCTTCTAGCGTGTCAGATTCTAAGCCTAGCTCTTTTTCCAGTAACACTTGCCAACTTGCTGTTGTTTTATTGATGCTAATTGCTGTATTAGACGTTACCGTCGTAATTAAACGATTGTTAATAAGTGCTTTACAAAAAGCTCTAGGGTTAACCCAGCCAGATTCAGGCAAATACAAACCACCAACATTTAGCTCGGTGTTTGCTTTATCACTAGCCTCAGCTGCAGATAGTGCCTGAAAGTGATGCGCTTCATTACTATCTAAAAGCTTTCGCTGGTTCTCTTGTTCACGTTTGTTAAATGTCAATTGAATTAGGCCGCAAAAGTTATAGATATCATTATTTTTTGATGATTGTTCTAGTAGCTGCTTTAAAAGGCTTAATGTAAATGTAAAGCCATGACTAGCCACTTCGTTCTGTAAGCTAACACCAGCATTGAATTTTGGGTATAACACGGCAACTGGATTGCCAGAAGCTTCCTCAGCAATCGTTGTATGTCGCTCTATTAAGGCAACAGCAATGCCGCGCTTAGCTAATGCATATGCGGTACTACAACCAGCTATACCACCGCCGATGACAATGGCTTTCTTTGGGATTTTATTTAAGGACATGCGTCAGTTTTTATATTTGTTTAGGTGTATACTTATCTGTATACTATTTTAAATATTCTTAATGTATTCGTGCAGGCTACCCAATGAAAAAACTTTTATCACTGTCAGTATTGTTCATTTTAACAGGACTTGTTGCTTGTAGCAGTCAGCGAGCTGAAGATGTTAATACGCAAGATTGGCCTAGTTATGGCAATGACTATACTAGCCAACGCTTCTCAAGAGCCACTCAAATAAATGTAGATAATGTTAAAAACCTCACATTGGCTTGGCAACACAATAGTGGCGTTGTCGGAAGTTTTCAAACCACACCTATCGTACAAAATGGCATCATGTACTTTTCACTCCCTTTTAATCATGTTGTTGCTCTAGATGCGGTGACTGGTAAAGAGCTATGGCGTTATGAGCATGACAGACGGGAAGACTGGAAAATGTGTTGTGGGCCACAGAATAGAGGTGTTGCTGTTAGCGATGGCAAGGTCTATATCGGGACGGTAGATGCACGTTTAATCGCGTTAGATGCCAGTAACGGACATAAGCTTTGGGATATCGATGTGGTAGAAGCCGCCATTAGCAGAGAAGGGCAAGAGGCGCTCAACCAAGATGACCCAAACAAAGCACGCAAAGTCACTGGCGGAACAGGCATTGGTATTGGTATGGCACCAGTCGTTTATAAAGGCAAAGTGTTTATTGGTATTACTGGCGTGGGTTATGGTTTGCATATTGATAACCCGCGAGAAGATGCACCACTCGGTGCTGTGATTGGTGTGGCTGGACGCTTTGGACGCCCAGGCTTTTTAGCTGCATTTGATGTAAATGATGGCAAACGTATTTGGCAGTTTGATACCATCCCATCAGAAGGTTGGGAAGGCGATTTTACAGAAGTCACCGAAGATGGGGTTAAATTACAACGCGATGTTGCTGCTGAAAAAGCAGCAATGGCTAAGTATCCAGATTCGGCTAGCCTTGGTGGCGGTTCAGCATGGAGTACGCCAGCTATCGATACTGAAAATGACATACTTTACTTTGGTACTGGCAACCCATCGCCTCAAATGAATGATGTTTCCCGCCCAGGCGATAATCTCTATACCGTTTCATTGGTTGCCTTAGACATTAATACTGGTGAACGTAAATGGCATTACCAACAAGTCCCACATGATTTATGGGGTTATGATTTAGCCAGCCCACCAGTGTTATTTGACTATAGTTTGGATGGAAAAACGATTCCTGCAGTCGGGCAAGCGAGTAAAACAGGATGGTTTTATATTCATGACCGTTTGACAGGAAAATTACTTAAGAAATCAGATGCATTTGTACCGCAAAAGAACATGTTTGCTAAAGCGACATTTGAAGGTGAGGTTGTTTATCCCGGGATCCTAGGAGGATCTAACTGGTCACCTGTGAGTATGGATCATGATAAACAGCTCGTGTTTATTTCAGGTATTCATTCGCCAATCAAATATACCTTACATGAAACACCTGCCAAAGATGGCAATCCTGCCATCCGTTATGCTTCAAGCGAGCCGACAGATGATCCTAGTTGGGGCTTATTCTCAGCGGTTGATTTCAGCACAGGTAAAGTGGTCTGGCAAAACAAAACGGAGCAGCCGTTAGTCGGCGGTTCATTAGCAACAGCAGGCGGCGTGGTCTTTGTGGGTGAGGGTAATGGTCAATTTAATGCCTATAACAGCCAAACGGGTGAGCAGTTATGGCAGGCTAAATCAGAGTTTGGCGTGAATGCTCCGCCAATCTCGTACACCGTTAATGGCGTGCAGTATATTGCAGTAGCTAGCGGTGGCAATTGGATTATGGGCTTTAAGCAAGGTGATGCGATGCTGGTCTATAAACTTGAACAATAAGGCACAGTAAAACGCTTGGTTTTTTAGCGGAGAAACAACAATTGGCACTCAATCTGAGGGGGTCTTAACTAATAAGCACTTAACTACAATGTGGACTGTTATTGGTTACGTAAATCCCAAACTTCATTGAGTTTTTGTACTTTTGCATCTAAGTTAACTTTTGATTGATTCACTTTATTTGCTGCCGATACTTCTTCGCCTTGTAGTTCATTTAATCTAGCTTGTTCATCTGCTACGCGCTTTTCTTGTCGCGAAATTTTCTTCAATAAATCCCGATGATTAGATTCGTTTTTATTATATTGCTGGCGTGCTTCATAGGCATTACGTTGCTCGTTCGAAATATCTTTAGCCATAGCTTGGCTTGGTAGCAAACAGAATGAAATTGCTATTAAGGTGGTTTTTATTGTTGGCGATAATCTGGTCATCAGTGGTGCCTTCCCAAGTATTGATTAGTATCATTGTAAATGAATAAAGCCAGACGTGGCTATACGAAGTTAAAAGCTAACATTATCAATTTTAGTAGGTGATTATGGCTTTAAGTTCAATCAATTTCTGAAATAAAAAAGCCCCACAGTGATGTGAGGCTTTTTAGTATTTGGCTCCCCGACCTGGGCTCGAACCAGGGACACACGGATTAACAGTCCGTTGCTCTACCAACTGAGCTATCGGGGAATCGGCAATTGCTAATGTTTCTTAGCGCTTAACGAAGGCGTGATAATACTGGCTAAGCGCTAGTTGGTCAATAACTAGCATGCATAAATTATGCTTAATTGATGCATTTATATTAATAATATTAATTCAGTGCTTTTTCGATTCTATTTAGCGCTTCTTTTAGGTTCTCCATACTGGTTGCAAAGGAGACTCGGAAGTAACCTTCTGCACCGAATGCTGATCCAGGAACGACAGCCACATCAAATTTTTCTAATAAGTATTCAGCAAGCGCCATATCACTTGCTTCAGCAATTTTCCCAGCTTGATGTAGGTTGTTGATTGCCTCACGCGCATCAGGGAAAGCATAAAAAGCACCACCAGCTTTTAAGCAACTGAGGCCTGGTATTTTATTGAAACGGTCTACCACATAAGCATGACGTTCTTTAAACGCGTCCAGCATTGGTGTAATACATTCTTGCGGGCCTTCTATGGCGGTTTGTGCGGCCACTTGTGAGATGGAAGTTGGGTTGCTAGTCGATTGGCTTTGCAATATCCCCATCGCCTTAATGATGTGCGCAGGGCCGGCAGCGTAACCAATACGCCAACCTGTCATTGAATACGCTTTAGAAACGCCATTAAGCACAATGCAGCGATCTTTTAATGCAGGTGCAGCGTTGAGTATGTTGTAGAACTTGTCGCCTGTTAGATTCACGTGCTCATACATATCATCGGTTGCAACAATTACATGCGGATGTTTTAGTAATACTTCGCCTAGTGCTGTTAACTCTTCTAAGTTATAGGCAGCACCAGTCGGGTTAGAAGGGGAGTTAAACATCACCAACTTTGTTTTTGGCGTTATGGCTGCTTCCAGTTGTGACGGTAGCAATTTAAAGCCTTGTTCAATGCCACATTGGACAATCACAGGCTTAGCTTCAGCCACTAAAGCAATGTCTGCATAGCTTACCCAGTAAGGTGCGGGTATCACAACTTCATCACCTTTATTTAGCACCGCTAAACAAAGGTTAAAAATCGTTTGTTTACCACCA
>JBJPGD010000053.1:0-6492 GCA_048595445.1 Methylophilaceae bacterium | reverse complement strand
GACATCGTTGCATCTGCAATTCCCATGACCAATTTACGCAAAATCACTCGTTTTAAATCTATGGTGTAAGTGGCCATTTTAGCAGTTGGCAACACTTGTCCAGAGAACTTCACTTCTCCAGCACCTAATGCGCGACCTTTACCAGGGCCACCCTTCCAGCCCAAGTAAAAACCAACTAATTGCCACATTGCGTCTAAACCTAAACATCCTGGCATCACTGGATCACCTGTAAAATGGCAATCAAAAAACCATAGATCAGGCTTAACATCAAGCTCAGCAATAATTTGCCCATTACCATATTTTCCACCGTCGTCTGTAATGCTAACAATGCGGTCAAACATCAGCATAGGTGGCAATGGTAATTGTGCATTACCCTCACCAAACATTTCACCCCGGCCACACGCTAACAATTCTTCTTTGGTATAACTATTTTGTTTTGACATTTATATTCTTTAGTAAGGATTAACAGTTTATTAAACTTAATTATCCACTATTTTTGCCAAATATGTGACATGTAGCCAAACAAAATCATGTTTTTAAAGCTACAAATTGTCTTTAAGTTCCTTTTATCTTTTCTTCAAACAAGAAATCAAGCAATAAATTGACTTTAGGCGCGACTATTAAAATTACAACAATAACAATTAACCATGCGCTAATAAATGTGCTTAGCCAGCACCTAATAATTCGATTGGCCTTTGTGGATTGTCGATGGATGTGAAGTTTCCATTATTAGAAATAGTCGTTATTGTTACGCCACCATGGGCCTGAGCGATACGTACCATGTTTGAACAATTAGGGTCAAGTTTCAAGCAAGTGCCAAAAAGAGCAAAAGTTTGCAATTCAGCTTATGCAATATATAGTATGTTTTAAAAAAATACGCAGCAACTAATAGAATTTATAGCTACTATACAAACCTGTATACACATTGATTTTTTTAGTTTAGTATTGTTACATTATGTTACACATTAACTTATAACCTTTTACCAATGTATAGGAAAACACGATGAGCGACCATCAACTGGCCGACTGGCGTCAACATGCGCTAACTTTAGAAACTGAAGTGAATAAAGTGGTGGTAGGTCAAGAAAGCCCTATTCGCTTAATCACCACTTCTATTTTTGCACGTGGGCATGTGCTGTTAGAAGGTGATGTCGGCGTTGGTAAGACGACATTACTTCGTGCGATTGCACGTGGCGTTGGTGGTGCTTACCAGCGTATTGAAGGCACGATTGATTTAATGCCAAATGACTTGATTTACCACACTTACTTAGGTGAAGATGGTAAGCCACATGTAAACCCAGGCCCAATTCTAGAAGCGGGTGAAGATTTGTCTATCTTCTTCTTTAACGAGATTAACCGTGCTAGGCCACAAGTGCATTCATTACTTTTACGCGTGATGGCCGAGCGTACATTGACAGCCTTTAATAAGGAACATCACTTTCCACACATGTTAGTGTTTGCGGATCGCAACCAGGTGGAGAAAGAAGAGACTTTCGATATTCCATCAGCCGCACGTGATCGCTTTATGATGGAAATCCCAATTGTCGTACCCCAAGATCAAGCTATTATGGAGTCATTAGTATTTGATACACGCTTCCATAACGTAGACCAACTGATTTCTGGCGTACCTGAAAACATCTTGAAATATAAAGAGCTTAATGGCATTGCCGCACAACTTCAAAATAGCATTACTGCAAGCCCTGCTTTACGCAAATACGCACTAGAACTATGGCAGGCGACGAAATCTCCTCTAGATTATGGCGTAAAAGTATCAGGGGTGGATATGAATCGCCTCGTACTATCTGGCGCTAGCCCACGTGGTATGGGTATGTTGCTACGTGCTGCACGTGTCAACGCATGGCTCAATGATAGAGATGCTGTATTGCCTGATGACATTCATGCAGTATTCCACGAGACGATTGCCCATCGTGTCGTATTTAGCCCGGTCTATGAAATGCGTCGTACTGAGATTGCACGCGAAATGCTTGATGGCATTATTAATGTGATTGCTGCACCTTAATCAATAACAATTAATCCTTATGCACCCTGACCATATCAAAGAGTTTAACTACCATATTAGTTGGCGTTCAAGCTCACACCGTCCAGGCAGCCACCGTAGCAACCAACGCGGCATGGGAATGGAGTTTCGTGGTCATGCCACCCTACTCTCTTACCCTGACCCTAGACGCATTGATTTACGTCAAACCATTCGCGATCCGATGGAACAGATTTACGTGCGCATTTTCAATCAAAAAAGTGCCACACCTGTATTTGTTTTATGTGACATGTCAGGCTCGATGCAATATGGTAGCCATCAACGCAAAATCTCAATTGCAGGTGATATTGCGCAATCAGTCGCGCAGTCTGTTACCCATAACGGCGACCCATTTGGCTTTATCGGTTTTGATGACGAAATACGTGAAGATTGGTTAGCAACGTTATCAGCAAGGCCACACCTAGCCATTGAAATGGTAGAAAAAATGAAATCTTATATCCCTAAAGAAGCAGGCAGCGCAGCACTGATTGATACGGTACGTATGCTACCACGTGAACGCTCCTTAATCTTTTTGGTTTCCGATTTTCACATGCCAATCAAGGACTTGGAAGAATCCCTGGTATTAATGTTACGTCACCACATTATCCCCGTAGTGTTATGGGATACAGCAGAATATAGTGATTTACCAGAATTTGGTATTGCGAATGTCACTGACCCAGAAACAGGTTCAAAGCGGACGTTATTCTTACGTAAAGATTACAAAAAACGTATTTTAGAAAGTTTTACGCAACGGCGCAAAACCATCGAAGATTTGTTTTTACAGTTCGATATGCAACCATTTTTTGTCACAAACCAATTTGATGCGGACTTACTGAGTGACTACTTTCATCAGTATGTAGCTGCTTAAATATTAATGAGTAAAACTATGCAACCTCGTTATACAACCCTCAGTTACTTTTACCAAGTGCTAGCCATTCTGTGTTTTATTAGCTTTTCACAACATGTTGTTGCGAAAAGTGAGTTGCTAGAAATTGACGAGCAATTTATCAATGTTGAGGTAGTCAACCCAACGCGTGATGCTGGCTATGTAGTTGGCGACATTCTCAAGAGGAAAGTAACCATTACCATTAAAAAACCTTACCAATTGATCACAGAGTCTTTACCTATCCTCGGCTATGAACACCGTTACAGAGGGAAAAAATCTGGTATAGAGTTGGTTAAAATTGACTCATCCTCTGCACAGAGTGCAGGAAGTGAAACATATATCTTGGGTTTATACTACCAAGTGTTCAGAACTGACCGTGTCGTAAAACCTGCTGCTTTACGTGCAGAAGTGCTAAAGATGCGGAATACAGAAAATAAAGAAATCGTTCAATACAAGTTAACGGATTTCACTTTTAGGATCTCTCCACTATCACTTATTGGTCAAATCAAGCTAGATCAAGAAATGTCTCCATTTACACGACCGCTTACCATCGATAACAGTAAAGTGATTTTTAATTTAAAAGTATTGGCTGCGCTATTAGCTTTAGCGCTACTTGGCCTGCTCTATATATTTGGCACGCATGCCTGGTTACCCAAAATGGGCGCGCCATTTGCTAAAGCCTTTCGAGATATCAAAAAAATGTCAGATTCTCCTGAGGGAATCAAACAAGCTGTCACACGGGTACATGAGTCACTGAACAAAACAGCTGGAGCAAGTCTCTTTAGTAACAACCTAGACGCATTTATTGCACAAAACCCTGCCTTCTTGCCAGCGAAGAAAGAAATTGAACAGTTTTTCGGATTATCACACCAAGTGTTTTTTGAAGATGCGTCACAATCAATAACGACTGAAAACCTTAAAACCTGGCTGCTGAAGCTATGTCGCAGGCTTCGCGACTGTGAACGTGGCCTTACCCCTGACACAGTAAAGGGAGTTAACGCTTAATGGCGTTTACCCATCCATTAGTATTATGGCTGTTACCAGTCGCTTTATTGCCAATACTGCTTGAGCGCTCACATACGCGCAGCTATTCATGGGTAGAAATGTTACCACACGACACCCTATCTAATTTAATTGGCTTACTCCTTAAAGTGTTGGCTAGCATTGCTCTCGCATGTATTATTTTAGGCCTTGCTGACCCACACACGCTAGAACAAAAGATAGAAAAACTTGGCATTGGCGCGCAGATCGCACTAGTCTTAGATAGAAGTGCCAGTATGGATGATCCTTTTTCTGGCGGTGTTGCTTCCGGCAATGTCGGTGAAACAAAATCTGCTGCAGCCAGCCGTCTCATGACCGAGTTTGTTGACGCGCGAGAAAACGACATGATTGGTATTACGACTTTTAGCAACTCTGCCATGTATGTATTGCCACTGACTGAAAGTCGTGAAGCTGTATTAGCGGCCATTAAAGCAACATCTGGAAATGCCCTCTTCCAAACTAATATTGGTGCAGGTGTTACTGGTGCCATAGCGCAATTTGAAAGTGTGCCTGACTCTGGCTCTCGTGCCATTATTCTAATTTCTGATGGTGCAGGCAAAATCGATGGTGTCAGGCAGCAAAAAATTAAAGACTGGTTAAACCAATTCAACATTACTTTGTATTGGATTGTGCTGAGACAACCTGGCGGTATTAGTATTTTTGACAAAAAGTATGAAAACTGGAAAGAGACTAAATTGCCACCCGTTCAAATTGAGTTATATAATTTTTTTAAATCACTCAACACACCTTTTCAAGCTTATGAAGCAGACAATCCAAAATCGTTAGAAGCTGCTATTTTCGATATTAATAAAAAAGAAAAAAAACCCATTACCTATTTAGAAAAGATACCGGGTAAAAACTTTACCCAACTATGCTATTTGATTGCAGCACTAATGATTACTTTACTGCTTGGCGTAAAATATTTGGAGAATAAAACATGGCGCGCGGCCTAAAATTTTTAACCGTCAAAAAACTCTCTTGGGGCTTAGGCATTATTGCGATTCTTACAGTCGCAGGAATTGCACATCAACTGACCCGGCTTAATCAGATTAACGACTTTAATCAAGCTGTCACAACGGGTGAACCACCAAAAACAGATGGACTCAGTTATGAAGCCAAATATTCGCAGGCTTATTGGCTTGCTGACAAAGAATATTATAAAGAATCAACCAAACTGTTTACTGGCTTAACACATACTAGTACGCTAACTAATCGCGCTGCAGTGTTTCATAACATCGGCAATATGTTTTTCCTTAAAGCACTGAGAATTGATAGCGGAAATGACCCTAGAGCACGTGATGAAGCAGAATATTTGCTGACAGAAGCTAAAACGGCTTATAAAAATGCAGTGAAGCTAGATAATAGCAACTGGGGAACACGCCGCAACTTAGACCGTGTGCTTTCATTGTTACCCGACGTCCCTACGCCAGGGATTAGTGACTCTGACTCGGCTGGCATGATTATGGGCAACATCCCCGTTGGCCTGCCGTAAACAGTGATTGATAAAACCTTTTTTACAAAGCGATAACATGCAAGATTTATTGAATTATTTTAGAAAAAATAAAGACTCCGTACTTTTAGGTGGCGCTTTATTACTATTGGTTGTTGCACTACTTCGCCCAACGGTACCCATCAAGCATAATATTTTCACTTACATGCTGGTTGCTGATATTTCGCAGAGCATGAATACTCCTGATATCAAAGCTGGTACTAAAAAAGAAACTCGCATGGAGCACATGAAAAATCTTATGCATGAAGTTATTTCATCTTTACCTTGTGGGACAAAAGTAGGCATAGGTTTATTTGCAGGCGTAAGTACGGCTGCGCTATATCACCCAATTGAGGTTTGTGAAAATTTTCATGCCATTCAAGATACGATTGATCATTTAGAGTGGCGTATAGCATGGTCTGGCAATAGCCGCATCCGTGAAAACTTATACAGTATTTCTAGAACCATTCGCACCTTCCCTGAGACGGCACAAGTTGTATTTTTTACTGATGGTGAAGAATCGCCTAGGCTACATGTATTCAATACAAAAGATCTTAAAGGTGTTCAAGATGCGGAAGATTGGCTTTTCGTAGGCATCGGAAGCAAAGAAGGTGCTGCCATTCCTAAACTGGACGAGCATAATCAAGTGATTGGTTACTGGTCAAATGAGAGCTTTGCATTACAACCCGGTATTGCACAAATTTCTCAATCCAATATTGGTACACGTAATGATAGCATTGCGTTAGGCGAGCAGGATCGATACATTTCGAAACTAGACGAAGCCTATTTAAAAGAAATCAGCCAAGAGGTCGATGCTTTATATGTGCATGGTCAAACTGTGCATGACGTCTTAGCTGCTATGAAACGTCAAAAGCCCGCACGACGTGATGTTGCTCCTTTTAATATTGCTTGGGTACTGGCTTCATTAGCAGGCTTATTCTTATTAGCAGCCTACTTTAGTAAACACCCATTTAGGCGCATGGCTGAAACGCTGGGCCTATACAAAAAATCATTAAACCGGCGTGCTAAAAATGAATCAGC
>JBJPGD010000052.1:0-7700 GCA_048595445.1 Methylophilaceae bacterium | reverse complement strand
ATGCAGAAAGTGCTGATCCGGTTTGTTCAAAATCGCCTAATCATCATTTAATTGAAAAGGCGATTGAGGATTCTAAGAATCCAGTCTTATCAGAGAAGCCCATTATCTTTAGAACTGATAAGAATTCTAAAAAATATGCAGAAGGCGACAAAGAGCGTATTGAGGACTTTCATGCGGTGCCTTGATGGTTTTTTGATGATGTATCGGTATAATCAAAGGCGCATCAAGCGCCTTTTTTAACACTTTACTTTAATAAAATTCTATAATTTATTGATATATAAAAGAATATTAATTGAAAAAAAACGCTAACTACCTGGTTTACGCTTTAGCAGCCTTGGCTGCATTAGCACCTTTTGCCATTGATACCTATCTGCCGGCATTCCATGTCATGGCAGAAGAGCTAGGTGCTAGCGATGTGAAAATTCAACAAAGTTTGACTTTCTACTTGTTGCCTTATGCTGCCATGACCTTATGGTATGGCGCTATATCAGATGCAGTTGGGCGTATCACAACCATTAAATGGGGTTTAAGCATTTTTGTGTTGGCTAGTATCGGCTGTGCATTCGCTCCTAATGTAGAAACGCTATGGTTCTTTAGAGCATTACAAGGCGCTAGTGGCGGGGCGGGTAATACAGTTGCACGTGCAATGGTGCGTGATTTATTTCAAGGCGCACAAGCGCAACGTGTCATGGCGACGGTACAAATGCTGTTTGGGATTGCACCGGCAGTCGCACCGATTATTGGTGGTTTTTTGCTAGGCATACACTGGCAGGCAATTTTTATCTTCTTAGCGATTTATGCATCAGTGAGCTTATGGGCTGCGGTGAAGTTTTTACCTGAAACCATGCCAGTTGAGAAACGCATGAAGCTTTCGGCTGCTAATGTCATCAATAGTTACAAAACAATCTTCTCTGATAGTGAGTATGCCAAGCTGATCGTTGCCATCGGTGCTAATTTCTCAGGCTTCTTTGTCTATGTGCTAGCAAGCCCAGTGTTTTTAGGTAAGCATTTAGGCTTGTCAGCGCAACAGTATGGCTATTTATTTATTCCTACTGTCATGGGGATGGTTCTTGGTTCTTACCTGGCTAAACGAGCAGCAGGTAAGTTTGCACCGCAAAAAGTGGTTAAGTTGGCTTACGTTTGGATGTGTTTGATTGCACTCGTCAACCTAGTGGTTTGCTACACACAGCCTATAAGTTTAATTGCTAATATCCTGCCAATTGCACTGTTTAATATTGGTATGGCGATGTGTGTGCCAATATTGTCACTGGCTTCACTCAATAGACACCCTAAAATACGTGGTACGGCTGCTTCAGGCCAAGCATTTATGCAAATGCTACTGTCTACTGTGTCTGCTGGCATTATCGTGCCGTTCGTGTGGTATGCGCCATCAGGATTAGCGATTGTAATGCTAGTGTATGTCTTGATTGGCTTATTGGTGATTACTCGAACACAATTGTGGCAAGGAAAGTCAGAAAGCCTTAAAAAGATTTAAACGGTCTCTTTCCAGGTTAAATGTACGCGGCAATCAAATTCTAGTTGATGGTAGTCTGGCTCCATGTGTTCACATAGCTTGTAAAACGCTTTGCTATGATCACGTTCTTTTAAGTGTGCGAGCTCATGCACGACTATCATGCGTAAAAATGCCTCAGGCAACTCTTTAAACGTATCTGAGATGCGGATTTCTTTTTTTGCTTTTAATTTTCCACCCTGTACACGAGAGATAGCAGTATTAAGCCCAAGCGCATGGTGTTGCATCGTTAAACGGCTGTCGTAAGCAACTTTAGCCAGTGTTGATACGTTACGCATGTAAGTTTGTTTGATGTCGTTACAGAAATCGTATAAGGCTTTGCTCGTTTGAACAGTATGCGACTGCGGGTAACGCGTTTGCAGATAATCACCGAGCTTATCCTGTGCTTGTAACTGTCTTATTTGATCTTGCAGCGCTTGAGAGTAGTGCTGTATATATTTAAGCTCGGTCGTCACAAGCAAGCAATCAATTAATGGCTTTCAAGTTCAGCATTTTTTTCAAGTAAAAATATAGCTTGATGGCGATTAATATAAGCAATCAGGACAATAGAGTAGATGAATGTTGAAAGCATAATCACACCAATGACAATGGCTTTAAACATTTCTAGATGCTGAAAAGAGGCCGGGATCATGGTTAACATAACGATAGATAAGCCACCCTTAATTCCCGCAAAAGAAAGCACGGTCGTCCAACGACGATTCATGTCGACCATTTTTTGCGTCTTATTGGTAATGATTGCAAATATAGCCATCATCGCCGCACGGATAACAGTGGTGGCAATAAACATAATGAGAATCTCAAATCGATAAGCCCATAATAAATTTAGGTCTATCATTTCTGCCATGGCAATAAAGAGGATAGTGTTGGCGACCATTGCCAATAGTTGCACATCTTCTTTGTTACGTAGGTGTCGATTCCGTTCCTCTAATGTCGTTTTAACACGTTTTAGTACAGTGCCAATAATGCCAGCTGATGTGTTGCGTTTTAACGCCTCGTTTTTCAATGTGGCTTCATCATCAGTGATTTGCTCATTTTCACTCTCAATATGTTTGTTCATCATATGGTTCACAGTGATGGTGGCAAAAATCGTGGCTAATATGCCAGAAAGGTGCATATGTGAATGACCACCAAAGATATTGAGCAATACATAAAAGTGCTCAGCCAGCTCAAAAGCACTATAGCCAGCTAGGATAATGATCATCATTTCAGCAATACGGTTATGGGTGGTTTTCATTAATAGCAGGCCAATAAAACCAATACCAACGCCGACCAATACAGAGCCTAAGATCACTGCTAAACTCACTTGCGCAACGTAACCAGCAGTAATGGCGCCGCCACCTAGGGCATATAGCCCGATAAACACAAATACAATCAATGCTGTTGCATCATTAAATAAGCTTTCACCTTCCGCCAGCATTTTTAACTGATGTGGTAATTCAAACTTGGAAAAGATGCTGACGACAGACACAGGGTCTGTTGCTAATACCATGGCAAATAACATAATCACTGCTGCAGTACTCAGTTGCGTATCTGCAAATAGCCAGTCAGCAATACCTAGTGCCATTAGGATGGACAGTGATACTGCTACAACAGATAAATACAGCAAACTGACACCATGGGCTCTTAAATCACGTAATTTAAGCTCTAAAGAGTCTGAAATGAGCAGTACTGGTAACAAGAAAATCACTAAAGTGGCAAAGCTTTTCGCATCGCCTGTCATGATGGGCGCTTGTTGGAATGCGTAATGCGCAATAAATGACAGTGCAATTAAACCAAGAGGGGAAGGGACTTTAAACTTGTCTTCTAATTGCAAGGCTAAGAAAAGGATGCTTGCAACCATAATAAGTGTGATGATCATAGTACGTAGCTATTGTTGACGATTAATATTGAGCATTATTATCGCATATTGACCTTGGTCATTTGCATTATTCGTTTGGGCCGCTATTAGGCGCCTCAGGTTTTTTGCGGAAAGAAAATATTGAACGGAGACCACGCCATACTTTGGGGAGCATCCAAAGCATGAATAAAATAAACACCAATAACAAACTGATAAACACAAAAGGGTGCATTAGCGCCAGCCAGCCACCAGTTAACAATAAGCCATCTTCACCCAAAGAAGTGGCAATATTACTAACGGGTTCAGGTGATGTGTTAATTAATGCGCGGCTACCTGCTTTGGTTACGTGCGTCATACCGGTCAGTGAGCCACCAAGCAATGCTGCTAAGGTGGCAATCACCGGGTCGCTACTGTTAATCGCACCCATGGCAAGCAGAGCGCCTGCAGGAATACGGATAAATGTTTGAATGCTATCCCAAGTGCTGTCGATGTAAGGAATTTTGTCCGCTAAAAATTCAATTAGCATCAATACTCCAGCAACACCAATTACAATTGGGTTGCTGACAATATCTAAGCTGCTAGGTAATGGGATGACATCATATTTCCCAAGCATACCAACAATAAAAACGGTGGCATATAGTCTAAACCCACTTGCCCAGCTGAGGCCGCTGGCAAGCGCAATGCTAGAGATGGCGTCCATAACTTTTTTTGATAATGATTTAAAGTATGCAGTATAAATCAAGTTATTGCCGAATATTCCGCATTTTTGCTACATACCCTCTTTGCTAGTTGAATCAAGCGATGCTAAAGCTGTACTAATAAGATAAAAATTAGTAGGATGACACTAGCTGATCTAATAATACTAAAAGTAAAAGATGGCTTAGCATTTTACAAAAACAAATAAAGCTGTAAAACCATAAGGGAGTGTTTGCATGAATAGTAGAATTTATATAAAGAGCGCGGCATATAGCTTTGCTTTAATAGCAAGCGCTAGTGCGCATGCTGCAGGTTTTGCCTTAATTGAGCAAAGTGCTAGTGGTATGGGGAACGCTTATGCAGGCGGAGCAGCAGTCGCAGAAGATGCAAGCACGATATTCTTTAACCCAGCCGGCATGACATACATTGAAGGAACGCAAGCCGTGGGTGCCATACATTTAATTAAACCAAATGCAGAGTTTAAAGATAAAGGGTCAGTAGCAGCCAATTTTAGGCCGTTAGGTGATGAGGGGCCTAATGCTGGCGATTTAGCTTTCGTTCCTAATTTTTATTTTATGACCACGCTTACGCCAACAATTAAAGTGGGTGTTGGTGTGAATGCGCCTTTTGGACTCAAGACTGAATACGATGATGATCAATGGCTAGGACGTTTTCAAGCGAATAAGTCCGAAGTGAAAACCATCAACATTAATCCTTCAATTGCATTTAAAGTAAACGACCAGCTTTCTTTAGGTTTTGGTGTGTCAGCCATGCGTGCAGAAGCAACCCTGTCGAGAGCTGTTAACTTTGGGCCATTTGGTGCAGGGTCTGTAAAGATTGAAGGGGATGATTGGGGCTTTGGATTCAACATGGGTGCAATTTTTCAAGCAACAGCTAATACAAGAGTCGGTTTAGCTTATCGATCAAAAGTGAAGCAGAGGTTGGAAGGTGATGCCAAGTTTAGAACACCAGCCGCACTGCCTCCAGCTTTTACACCACCCGATGGCGATGTTAAAGCTGCTGTCGATTTACCTGAATCCTTCTCTGCCAGTGTTTTTAGCAAGCTGAATAGTAAATGGGACATAATGGGTGATGTGACTTGGACGAGATGGAGTCGGTTCGAAGAGTTAAGAATTAACCGTGATGATGGCACTCTGTTGGCCGTTACACCAGAAAACTGGGAAAATACTATGCGTTACTCTATTGGTGTTAATTACCACTATAGTGACGTGATTAAATTGCGTGCTGGCTTGGCTTATGATGAAGAAGCAATTAAAGATGAGTTTAGAACGGCGCGTATTCCTGGGAATGACAGAAAATGGGTGGCATTAGGTGCCAGTTATATCTTGAGCCCAATGTCTAAGTTTGATATCGGTTATACGCATTTATTTTTAAGTGATGCTGAAATTGATGATAATCAAACTGCCGTCAGCGCAACAGCTCCATTTAATAGTGGCCGTGTAACAGGTGATTTTGAAGGTAGTGTCGATATTTTAAGTTTGCAATATACGCATAACTTTTAAAGCATATGCTTAAATAAAAAAGAGGCCTAAGGCCTCTTTTTTATTGCTAATTTATTAGCTGTATTGGTTATTCAATTAACAGTTCCAACTTGCCTGGCACGCCGCTCATTGCGTCAGCATCTTCTAGAGGCTCTTTACGGGCAGAGATAATAGGCCATATTTTTGATAAGCGTGCGTTGATTTCAGTAAATTGCTGTTGGTCTTCTGGTACGTCATCTTCTGCAAAAATGGCTTCAACAGGGCATTCTGCAACACACAGTGTGCAGTCAATACACTCATCTGGATCGATGGCTAGAAAGTTTGGACCCTCCACAAAACAATCAACAGGGCACACATCTACACAGTCCGTGTATTTACATTGGATACAGCTTTCGGTTACGACATAAGTCATTTTTACGTTCCTTCGTTTAAATCTATGTTTTAAGTCTATGTTTTAAATCTTAAAGTGTTAAGTCTTAAAGTATTAATTTTTCAAGTTTTAGATATTAAAGCGAATTTTAATCTATTTCCTGATTTGTACAATCATTAGGCTATACAATCATGCCAGCACCAACAGTATTATTGGTACTTTCATCAATCACAATAAATGCACCAGTAGCACGGTTTGTTTTATAGCTATCTACCATGAGCGGTTGTGCCAATTTAAAACTTAAGCGCGCAATATCATTCATTTTTAGATCAGTCGCTTGTTGCTCTTCAAGCGTATTGACATCTATTTTGTATTGAATTGCACCAATTTTGGCTTTGGATTCACGCGAAGTATGGCGAACGATGTATGTTCTAGCAGGTGAGAGCGGTATTTCTGACAACCAGCAAACAAATGCATCGATTTGTTTAACTGTCTCAGGCATTTTAGCGCTCTTCACAATCATGTCTCCACGCGAAGTGTCGATTTCATCTTCTAGTAATAAAGTAATGCTTTGTTCAGTTTGTGCACTTAGTATTTTCTCATTACCAATTTGAATCGCCTTTACTTTCGATTCGTAACCATTTGGTAGAACAGTCACAGCATCACCCACGGCAATATCACCAGACTCTACACGGCCCATAAAGCCTCTAAAATCATGTAGCTCAGCATCCGCACTTGCATGTGGGCGACAAACAAATTGTACAGGGAAACGGAATGGCTCATCTTTTTCGGTATGTGCAGCAGGTGCTTTTTCAAGCATCTCAAGCATGGTTTCACCTGTGTACCATGGCATATTATTTAGTCGATCAACCAGCATGTCGCCATTTAAAGCAGACATTGGGATAAAGCGAATATCACGTGCGCCAGCTAAGCCGATCTCTTCTGCAAAGGCCATATAGTCAGCACAGATTTTGTCGTAAGTTTCTTGGCTGTAATCCGCTAAATCCATTTTATTCACTGCTACCACAATATGTGGAATGCCGACTAAATGTGCTAAATAGCTATGACGCCGTGTTTGTGTTAATACACCTTTACGTGCATCAATCAAAATAATCGCTAGGTTAGCGGTTGAAGCGGCAGTCACCATATTGCGCGTATATTGTTCATGGCCTGGTGCATCAGCAATAATGTATTTGCGCGTACCTGTCGTAAAGTAGCGGTAAGCGACATCAATCGTAATCCCTTGTTCACGTTCAGCTTGTAAGCCGTCTGTTAGTAAAGACAAGTCGACAGCTTCCATACCACGCTTTTTAGACGTTTTTGAAATGCTGGTAAGCGTATCCGTTAGGATGGTCTTGCTATCAAATAATAGGCGACCAATTAAAGTGCTTTTACCATCATCGACGCTACCACATGTCATAAAACGCAAAAGTGAATCATTGTCTTGTGTATTATTCATAGTCATATTTTTCATTATTTAAAATGCTTGGAAAATTGATTTGTTGGTACTGAGTGCAAGGCGCATGGCGCACAGAAGCCGGAATGTACAGTCAGTACATGAGGATTTTGAGCACCAAGTAACGTAGCAATCAGTTCAACAAATCGATTTGTCTGCATTTTTTAGAAATACCCTTCTTTTTTACGCAGTTCCATACTCGCTTCAGAGGTTTGGTCATCTAAGCGGGTAGCACCACGCTCAGTAATGGTTGTAGTGGCTGTCTCAATAACGATTTTCCCTGTTGTATCTGCATCTGAATAAACAGG
>JBJPGD010000051.1:0-8984 GCA_048595445.1 Methylophilaceae bacterium | reverse complement strand
TCATACTCCACTTCAGCCTCAGCCAATGCAGAACCGCAATCCGTACACCAATGCACAGGCTTACTGCCTTGATATAAGTAACCCCTTTGATGAATATCGCCTAGCGCGCGCATGATGTCGGCTTCGGTTGTAAAATCCATGGTTAGATATGGATTTTCCCAATCACTAAGCACACCTAAACGAACAAAGTCTTTCTTTTGTTTTTCCACCTGTTCTGCTGCATATTCACGACAAAGTTCGCGAAACTTAGCAGGGTCGATATTTTTACCATGTGTTTTCTCTACCATCAATTCAATTGGTAAGCCGTGGCAATCCCAACCCGGAATATATGGCGCATCAAAACCACTCATGGTTTTAGATTTAACAATGATATCTTTTAAGATTTTATTAACAGCGTGACCAATATGAATATCGCCATTCGCATACGGTGGCCCATCATGCAAAATAAACTTCTTCGCCCCTTTACGTGCTGCTCTAATCTTTTGATAGAGCTTTTTATCTTGCCAGCCTTGTAGCCAAGTAGGCTCTCGCTTAGCCAAGTTGCCGCGCATTGGGAATGCCGTTTCTGGCAGGTTGAGTTTATATTTTTCTTTATTACTATCGCTCATGCTTAATTTTCTAATCTATATGTCTTAATATTTAAAAAGGTGTCTTAATGCTTAAAAAGGCTTACTATATTTAAATCTTACTATGCTTAAAAAAATGTTGTGCGCCTAATACGTCTAGCGCTATTTGCGCTTTCAGGGCATCTAAAGATACAAATTTTATTTCGTCGCGTATTTTATGAAAGAACTGCACGCGCACGTGCTGATCATACAAATCACCATTAAAATGAAATATATACACCTCAAGCATCAATTTAGGAATGCCACCAATGGTTGGTCTTACGCCTAAATTTGCGACACCATTTCGCCCATCTAATTTTACCGCATAAACACCTGTTAAGGCAGGCCGCTCATGGCGCATATGCACATTAGCTGTGGGGTAACCTAGTTGCCTTCCACGCTTTGCACCGTGCACCACTTTACCGCTAATGCTGTAGGGCCTACCTAAATACTGCTGTGCCTGGCTTAAGTCGCCAGCTGCCAACGCCCGCCTAATCAGCGTACTGGAAACACGGGCACCACATACCTCAACTTGCGGAAAGTCTACCAAATCAAAATCAGCAGCAATTAAATCTTGTACAGTGCCTTTGCGCTTCGCACCAAAACAAAAATCACCACCGACTAAAATGGTGTTAGCGCTGAGAGACGCTTGTAATACTTGAAGCATAAAGTCCTGTGCGGTAATGCCAGAAAATGCTTGATTGAAGCGTAGGACATAAACATCTTCTATCCCTGCTTCTTCAAAGTATTCTAGCTTCTCTCTTAGTGAAGAAAGACGTACAGGTGCATCCTTTGGCGTAAAAAATTCTCGCGGGTGCGGGTCAAACGTCATGACCGCTGGCTTAAGTTGCTTTTGTTTAGCAACGGCAACTGTTTTCGCTAGCAATGCTTGGTGGCCTAAATGCAGGCCATCAAAGTTACCAATTGCTAAGGCATGAGGCAGATCACTGGATAAGGGAAGGTGTCTAAAAATTCGCATCAGTCTCTCAAACTATCGTACGGCGCATAAAGTCTTTCACGCGAATGCCCATTAACCAAAGCATAACGAAATACGTGCATGAACCCAGCAATAACAAGCCAAGTAATCGTGTCATTTTCTCGAATAATCCATATTCAAGCCAATTAGCATCTGCACCGGCCGCAAAGTGAATAGCCACAGCCATAACAGCGACAGCGAGTACTAACTTCAATATGAATAATAACCAGCCTGCTTGTGGTTTATATAGATTATTCTTGCGTAGGTTGTAAAACAATAAACCAGCATTCACGCATGCGCCCAAACCAATCGCAAGGGCTAAGCCAGCGTGTTTAAATTCTTTTAAATCCAGCCCAAACACAAAAAACACGCTCATTAACTGTGTGACCACTAAGGTAAAGATGCCAATCTTGACTGGCGTTTTAATGTTCTGTCTTGAGTAGAATCCTGGCGCTAGCACTTTAACCAAGATTAACCCTAGCAAACCTATACTGTAAGCCATAAGCGCGACTTTAGTCATACTGACATCATGCGCAGTAAACGCACCGTATTTAAATAGGCTAGCCACTAGCGGCACAGCCAACACGGCCAACGCCACTGCAGCTGGTATCGCCAACATAAAGGTTAAGCGCAAGCCCCAGTCTAATAATTGTGAGTACTCCCTATCGTTTTTATCTGCCACACTCTTAGAAAGGCTTGGTAATAAAATAGTACCTAACGCCACACCCAGTAAACCAGTTGGAAACTCCATCAAACGATCGGCAAAGTACAACCATGACACACTGCCACTCACCAAGAACGAAGCAATGATGGTATTAATCAATAATGATATTTGCGCAACAGAAACACCAAAAATCGCTGGGCCCATTAACCTCATAATGCGCCAAACGCCTTCATCTTTTAAATCTAGCGCTATTCGAGGAATGAGGCCTAGCTTACTTAAATATGGGAGCTGGAAAAGCAATTGCAATATACCGCCAACAAACACTGCCCATGCCAGCACATGAATGGAGTTATCAAAATAAGGTGCAATTAATAACATCGCCGTAATAAAGGAAATGTTTAACCAAACAGGGGTAAATGCTGGCGTAGAAAAATTACCATAGGTATTGAGCACCCCGCCCGCTAATGACACTAAAGATATAAAGAATATATAAGGGAAGGTAATCCGCAACAAATCGACAGTTAAATCAAACTTGGTCGCATCAGCTGCAAAACCTGGTGCGCTAACCTGTACAATCCATGGTGCAGCTAGCATCGCTAATATAGTCAGCACAACTAAAAACAACCCTAACAACGTAGCAACGTGACTAATTAATGCTTTGGTTTCATTTTCTGATCGCTGCGTTTTGTATTCTGCCAAGATAGGAACAAAAGCTTGGCTGAATGCACCTTCCGCTGAAATACGACGTAATAAGTTAGGAATCTTAAATGCAACAAAGAACGCATCCGTCAACACGCCCGCACCAAACACACGTGCAATTAATGTGTCACGCACAAAACCGAGGGTGCGCGACACAAAGGTCATACTCCCTACAGTAAATAGTGTTTTAAGCAAATTCATGGGTAATTAACAGGCTAAAAGGCTCTTAGTTATATGGTTTATTGTCTGCTGAGATTTTAGCATGCCTACTACACAATATTTAGTTACAGTTAAATTGACTTTATTTCTTGCAAAAAGGACTAAAAAACACTAATATGCACGGTTTCGTATCTAACATACTCAACCTATAAATATAGCATTAGGACAAAGCACTTATGGCAAATACAGCACAGGCTCGCAAACGCGCACGCCAATCCGTTAAGACTAACTTACACAATGCAGCTTTACGCTCTGAAATGCGTACTGCAATGAAAAAAATTATTTCCGCAATCGAATCCGGTGATAAAGCTGCTGCAACTGCAGCCTATAACGAGAATGTAAGTGCGATTGACCGTATTGCTGATAAAGGCATTATTCATAAAAACAAAGCAGCACGTCATAAGAGCCGCATGAGCGCTGCCATTAAAGCAATGGGTGGCACTGCTCCTAAAGCAACACCTAAAGCGAAAAAAGCTCCGGCTCCTAAAGCTAAAGCAGCACCAGCTCCTAAGGCTGCAGCAAAAGCGCCTGCTAAAGCACCAGCAGCGGCCAAGAAACCAGCGGCAGCTAAAAAGCCTGCTGCAAGCAAAGCTGACAAGTTAACGACAATTGAAGGCGTTGGTCCAAAAATCGCTGAATTACTTGCCGCTGACGGTATCTCTTCTTTTGCTGACCTAGCAGATGCCAAAGTAGAAAAACTTTCTGCAATCCTAGAAGCAGCTGGTTCACGCTACGCAATGCACAAACCAGACTCATGGCCAGAGCAAGCAGCACTAGCGCGCGATGGTAAAACGGATGAATTAAAAGCATTGCAAGACAAATTGGATGGTGGCAAATAAACCACTGCCCAATTTAAAAGCATCAATTAAAAAAGCCGAGCATTGCTCGGCTTTTTTAATTTTCAAGAACTTAAATTACAAGCCTATATTAAGCTCACCCCTTGCAATCAACGCCGTATTAAGCGCGGCCTCAGCATCTTTATCAATGACTGTAAAATGGCCCATCTTGCGACCTTTACGCGCTTCAGGCTTACCATAGAGATGTAACTTGAGGTTCGTATGTGCAAATGCTTTTTGCCAAGCAGGCTTTTCATCATCGACCCAACTATCACCCAGTATATTCACCATCACTGCATTGCTATGCAAAGCGGTATTGCCCAAAGGCAAACCCACTAGCGCACGTACTTGCTGTTCAAACTGATTGGTGACACAGGCATCTATTGTGTAATGGCCTGAGTTGTGCGGCCTTGGTGCGATTTCATTAACCAGTAATTGGGAACCAACCAAAAAGAACTCCACTGCCAACACGCCAACGTAGTCTAACTCTTGTGCTAATTTTTTAGCGAGTGCTTGTGCATGCGCTTTCACAACTTCAGTCGTTCGTGCTGGTACAATGCTAACGTCCAAAATGCCATTAAGGTGACCATTCTCTACTGTAGGGAAACTGATTGCTTGCCCTTGCGCATCACGTGCCAAGACGACTGAGACTTCTAAGTCTAGCGGCATCATTTTCTCTAACACGCAGACTTCTTGCTTAAAACTTTCAAAAGCAGCGAGTGTTTCGGCTTTATTTTTAACTCGTGCTTGGCCTTTGCCGTCATAACCGAACCGGGCGACTTTTAAAATAGCAGGGTACAGATCATTTTCGTCTTCAGGTACATCAGAAGCGCTGTTAATAACAATAAATGGGGCGACTGGCAAGCCAGCTTCTTTAATGAAGTTTTTTTCTAATACGCGGTTCTGTGCAATTGATACACTTGCGGCAGAAGGCCTGACTGTCACTGACTCAGCCAGTTTATCTAAAGTGCTTGCAGGCACATTTTCAAATTCCGTGGTGACTGCAACGCAAGTTTTTGCCATTTCTGCCAATGCAGTTGCATCATCGTAGTCTGCACATAGGTGCACATCTGCAATCTTGCCTGCAGGGCTATCTTTGCTAGGGTCTAGCACTGTCACTTGGTAACCCATCTCATGCGCAGCAATCACAAAGAAACGGCCCAGCTGGCCGCCGCCTAACATGCCCAGCATGGCTGGTGCGGAGATTACATCTGACTTCATGGCTTTTCGGCTAGCTCCATTGCTTTTACTTTTTCGATTTGCTGCTCACGGAATTCAACTAGTTTTTTAGCTAACTCATCATCATGATTGGCCAATAAGGATACCGCAAACAAACCTGCATTTGCTGCACCTGCATCACCGATTGCAAACGTTGCAACCGGAATGCCTTTAGGCATCTGCACGATGGATAATAAAGAGTCTTGCCCATCTAAATGTTTCGTTGCAACTGGCACGCCTAATACTGGCAATATGGTCTTTGAAGCGACCATACCAGGCAAGTGTGCCGCACCGCCAGCGCCAGCGATAATGACTTGATAGCCAGCTTCAGCAGCACCTTCCGCAAACTCCATCATCATGTCTGGCGTGCGATGGGCAGAAACGACTTCTGCTTCATAAGGCACACCAAAGTCTGCCAATACATCTGCAGTATTTTTCATGGTTGGCCAATCACTATTTGAACCCATAATAATCGCGACCAATGGTTTTTTCTCATCCATACTATTTCCTATATTGTCCTCTTATTGCTATAGCACAACTAAGTTGTGGCTTCGGCCGTTTCACTTAACATCGCTTCGCGAGTTAGCCTTCGCCGCAATTTGGTTGCGTTATAATACAACCAAGTTGTCTCGATGAATCAATTCTGACTCTTCTGCATAACCTAATATTTGTTCGATTTTTTGACTGGCTTCGCCTTTAATTCGCACCACTTCTTGCGAATGATAATTGACGATGCCACGGGCAACTTCATTACCTGCGTCATCAATACAAGCCACTACATCACCACGTGAAAAGCTACCAATCACTTCCGTTACGCCAATTGGTAACAGACTTTTTCCTTCTGTTTTAAGTACTTTGACTGCACCTGCATCTAGTTTCAGCTTTCCATCTGTTCGTAAATGGTCCGCAAGCCACTGTTTCTTCGCAACTATTTTCGTTTTTGTGGCTTTTAAATGTGTCCCTAACGCTTCACCGTCACACAAACGTAGTAACACATTTTTTTCTTTACCTGAGGCAATGACAGTATGTGCACCGCTCTTAGCTGCCCGCTTTGCGGCCAATATTTTAGTCAACATGCCGCCAGTACCAACACCAGAGCCTGCAGTTGTTGCCATCTGTTCTAATGCTGTATTGCCAGCAGTTTCAAAATTAATAAATCTTGCATCTTTATCTTGTCGAGGGTCCGCTGAAAATAAGCCTTGTTGATCAGTCAACAGAACCAGCACATCCGCCTCCATCAAATTGGTCACCAGCGCAGCTAAGGTGTCATTATCACCAAAACGTATTTCATCTGTAATAACAGTATCATTTTCATTGATAATTGGAATCACATTTAGATCTAACAACGTTTTAAGTGCCGTATGTGCATTGAGATAACGCTTACGGTCGACTAGATCCTCATGTGTCAGTAACACCTGTGCAGTATGTAGCCCATGCTTACTAAAGCTACTCTCATAAGCTTGCACCAAGCCCATTTGCCCTACTGCTGCTGCTGCCTGCAACTCATGTACCTCTACTGGCCTTTTTTTCCAAGCTAAACGTTGCATCCCTTCAGCCACTGCGCCACTCGATACCAAGATAATCTGCTTACCTTGCTTCACTAGTTTACTAATTTGCGCTGCCCAGCCATCGATTGCGGCATGATCAAGCCCCTCACCATCTTGGGTGACTAAGCTAGAACCTACTTTAACGACTAAAGTGTTACTGTTGTGTAGTAATGACTGGCTCATGACTAGCCTTTCCTGCTTCCTCTTCTGCTTGCAATTTCACTGCATCCATATGATCCATAATGGCATAAGTTAGCGCCTTACAGCCATTTCCATTAATAGCGGAAATCGCAAATACAGGACCATCCCAACCGTAATCTTTTATAAAATCAGCGGCAACTTTCTCTGCATCTTCCACCATATCCACTTTATTCACCACCAACCAACGTGGCTTTTCAACAAGTGTTTGATCATGTTTTTTCAATTCATTCACAATCGCTTTTGCTTCCGCCACAGGGTCAGTTACGTCGTCCAACGGCGCAATGTCGACTAGATGTAGCAAGAGCGAAGTGCGTTGTAGGTGCTTAAGGAAACGCACACCTAAGCCAGCGCCATCCGCTGCGCCCTCAATGAGACCGGGGACATCCGCAATCACGAAACTGCGGTTAGCATCCACTCGCACAACGCCCAAATTAGGCTGCAATGTCGTAAATGGGTAATCAGCAACTTTGGGCTTAGCAGCAGAAACAGATCGTATAAAGGTCGACTTACCTGCATTCGGCATGCCAAGCAGACCAACATCCGCTAGCACTTTAAGTTCTAAAAATATTTCGAAAGATTCGCCCTCTTGTCCTTGCGTACACTGGCGTGGCGCACGATTAATACTAGATTTAAAGTGCACATTGCCCAAACCATTCGCGCCGCCTTTAGCAAGCAACACTTTTTTACCATCATCCGCCAAATCAACAATCATTTGACCAGTGGCTTTATCGGAAATAACGGTGCCGACAGGCATGTGTAGAACAGTGTCTTCACCCGCCGCACCATATTGCTCTGCTTTACGGCCATTCTCGCCACGTTGTGCACGAAGTGTACGTGTATAGCGAAAATCAACCAAGGTATTGACGTTACGATCAGCCATCACGTAGATAGAACCGCCTTTACCGCCATCGCCCCCACTAGGACCACCCATAGGCTCATATTTTTCACGACGAAATGTAGCGATGCCATTACCGCCATCGCCTGCGTACACTTTAATTGTCGCTTCATCTATAAATTTCATGTCGTAAATTTCATGCCGTAAACTTCATCTCACCCTAGATCAGTTTTAACTTAATCATACTCTGAGAGAACCCCCTCAAAATAAAAAAGCCCTACCTAAGGCAGGGCTTTCTATTTAAGCACAGTTTTTAAACTGCGACTATATTTACCATCTGGCGCTTTAATGCACCTTTAATGCAGAAAGTTACCTTACCATCAATTTTAGCGAATAAAGTATGGTCTTTACCCATACCTACATTGTTACCTGCATGCATTTTTGTACCGCGTTGACGAACGATAATGCTACCTGCTGAAACAACTTGCTCACCAAATGCTTTAACACCTAGCCGCTTGGATTGGGAGTCGCGGCCGTTTCGTGAACTACCGCCTGCTTTTTTATGTGCCATTATTTAATCCTTATCTACTTATTTAGCTTTTGATGCAGCTGGTTTCTTAGCTGCAGGTTTTTTCGCCGCCGGCTTAGCAGTCGCCTTCTTAGCTGCCACTGCTGGTTTCGCTGCTACTGTTTTTTTGTCTGCCACTGCTTTTTTGGCTACAGGCTTTTTCGTTTCTGCAGCTTTAGTCGTTTTAGCTGCGCCTTTGCCATTGATATCATCAATTTGAATTTCTGTGTAACTTTGACGATGGCCTTGTGTTTTACGGTAATGCTTACGGCGATGAAATTTAAAAATCATCACTTTGTCACCTTTGCCGTGTGAAAGCACGGTTGCATTGACTTTTGCGCCTGCAACTAATGGTGAACCAATTTTCACATCACCTCCGTCAGACAACATAACAACTTTGTCAATCACCAGTTTGCTACCTACTTCACCGTTTAATTTTTCTACTTTTAAGTAGTCACCAGCAGCAACTTTATATTGTTTACCACCTGTTTTAATAACTGCGTACATGTTTTTGCCTTGATTCACACGTTCAAATGAATCGAGCATTATACTAGAATCGCGTGACAAAGCAAATTATAAATAATTGTTTTACCCATATATTCTTAAGCCTATTTTA
>JBJPGD010000050.1:0-29150 GCA_048595445.1 Methylophilaceae bacterium | reverse complement strand
TAGACCATGGTCGCAGCCGTGATACTGGCGGCACAGGCCTAGGATTAGCCATTGTTAAACATATTTTAACGCGCCATAAAGCCAGACTAGAAATCGAAAGTGCGATAGGTGAAGGCAGTACCTTTAGTATCGTATTTCCGAGATCTCGCACGGCGAAAAGTCCAACCGAAGCTGTTGCATGAGAAACATCTTTATTGCCTTCTGCTTAGGGCTGCTTAGCGCGTGCACGAACAACCCATTTTTAAATAATAGTAAAATCCCAGAACGCAACGATAGCTCAAGCATCAACCAATTAGCCAAAACTGATTTCGACCGCTTGGCTGATATGGAGTATGCAAACAATATACAAAGCTTGCGATCGCTGATGATCAAGCTATACAAGCGCAACCCTAGAGAACTAGCGAAAAGCACAGCAGACTCCGCAGAGAAAATGGCAGAATGGGTATTTGAGGGAAGTCAGCAACATCAATGGCAATTTAAAGCCATAGATAATAAACAAGATACTGCTGCAATATTTTTAGCTTTTGATAAGCAATACCAAGGTGATCGTGTCTTGCCATTTATTGTGGGCTTACAAACTATGCTGGCAAAAGCACATGACAACAAAACCGAGTTTTTTATCACCGACAATATAGACCCACAAAAGATTTACAATGTGGCGCGCAATGTCGAGATTGCTGCATGGAAGCTATCCAACAGTGTCGATGAAAATGGTCAGTTATTTTTACTAACCAATGAAATAAACGAAACAGAACACAACTTAAGTTTTGAACGAGAATTTGGGAAAATAATTGGACGAACTGACTTTTATGCCACTGTTCTGGCAGAAAAATCGCAACGGTTTATCTCACGCGTTGCACAAAGTTTAGCTACAGCGGTGTTTTTGCCATTTTAACGGCTGGCAACCCTTTTTCCACATGTTGTATCATCGTTTTTTTAACATTAACACCAGGTTCATAGATATTTGACCCTAGTACAAAGTAATGCACTGTTAAAAAAATAAACCCTGCTAATACAAACGTTAGTCCCGTTGAAGCGCTGCTCATTCTCGATCCCAATTAAACAATTACAACAACTTTATCAATGCAAACGTTGGTTTCATACTCAATTAACAATTGTTAATCTGCAGTTAGCGTAAATGTAAAAAGTGACATCTTAATGACAGTTTTATTAGATGAACTATTAATTTTTGTCATCAATAAACGTGTGAATAGAAAAAGTAACAACCCATACCTTTGTGGCAATAGTCTTGCCTGTATCGTGGTGGCACTACGGGTGGCATCCTCAGCATTTTCATTCCACTTCATTACGAAACATTGCATCTCAAATCACTACAGATTATGATGTCATGGCAACAAACAACTTAGTAAAATAATAAAATTAGGAGAGTTCTCATGCAATTCTTATATTTTCTTTATGGTGTTATTTGTTATGTCATCTTTTTTGGTACATTCCTTTATGCCATTGGGTTTGTAGGTAACTTCTTTGTTCCTAAATCCATGGATGTTGGCGCTGCCGTACCATTTGCCGAAGCATTAATCACAAATCTATTGCTACTAGGCGTCTTTGCAGTGCAACATAGCGTCATGGCGAGAAAAAGTTTTAAAGAGAAATGGACAAAGATTATCCCCGCAGCAATTGAAAGGAATACCTACGTATTGCTTACAAGCTTAGCGCTAATACTTCTCTTTTGGCAATGGAAACCAATGGGCAGTGTGATATGGGATGTCTCTGGTACAACATTAGGTAGTGCTCTTATCGTTATATCCCTCATCGGTTGGCTGATTGTGCTGATGAGCACCTTCCTAATAGACCATTTCGAATTGTTCGGGCTAAAACAAGCCTACACCAGCTTAACTGGCAAGCAATTTAAACTGGGGCAGTTTAAAACGCCTGCTATCTATAAGTTTGTACGCCACCCCATCTACTTTGGATTTACCATCGCATTTTGGGCAACCCCAGTGATGACAACCGCGCACTTATTATTTGCGATAGGTACGCTAGGCTATACGTTCATCGGTATATTTTTTGAAGAAAGAGACCTCGTGGCTACATTTGGTGACGAATACAGAAACTACAAATCAAAAGTTTCCATGCTTTTTCCGTTACCACCTAAGAAATAACCTCACAAGAATATTCCTATTCTGTCATATCCGCGAAAGCGGGTATCCAGTTAAGTTTACTACTTATTAACAATTGTCATTCCCGCCTACGCGGGAATGACAATTGTGATTTTTCCCAGCGACGGTGAAACTTCGGATGATTTACCTCCCCCTGACATCACGCCGAGCAACGCAGATAAGTCTAGAGGGTTCGGCGAGGACTGTCTGAGCAAAGCGAGTTCCGCAGCCGCTAGACTTATTAAGTAGCGCAGAGAAGGCGAAGCCCGTGATGTGGGGTGTCTTTTTCTTTCCCCTGTTTCTTTTGGACAGGCAAAAGAAATAGGGTCGCCCGTCGCGCGAGAGCGACAACACCGTTGCGCCTCTAATGACCATTAGTTAAGATAGTATTAAGAACCACTACATCAAACTTTTATGGCTTCACACATTAACCACACCAACTTGCGATTGCTATGAATATCCCAGAGGAACTAGGAATACCTAAATATGAGTTCAGGTTAGTCTTTGGAACAACTAAGATTGGGTACGACGAAGAAAAAGAAGAGGAAAACCGAAAAAAGCATCATTACTCGCTCGAAAGTGCATTGTATCTACTAAACAATCTTATTTTCCCACTAGGAGCTAAAAAACCACATTTAACTAAAGGCCCCTTCTTTGAAAATGGTGAATATAGGCATATGCACATGAGTTTGGATGATAATGACCACGTTGTGGTAATGGTAACGACGATGCGAGACGAAGAAACAGTACGTATTATTTCTTTCAGGCGTGCCAGCGCAGAAGAAAGAGAGGAATTTAAAATTAATACATCATTAAGCAAGGCTCCTAACGATACCTCACTTTAGTTCAAACCTACCCCAACTCCACCTCCACCAAATTATCACTAAAACTAGCCGAATTCCCCATATCCCCAAACTCAGCCAAGCTAATCGAGTTAACAGTACCTTTATTCAATTGACGCCAGTAACCTAACGATGCCACCACAATACCTGCATTCACATCATCAGTAATGATGGCTTTGCCCTCAAATGCACCGCGACCATTAAATACTTTTACTGTATCTCCATCATTCACTCTGCGCGCATTCGCATCTGCTACATTCAACAAAACAAACTGCTCACCTTGCGCTTTCTGTTGACCCTCCATATTGGCGTAACAAGAGTTTAAGAACGCATGGCTCTTAGGTGAAATAATACTGAGCGGATATTTAGCGGCTAACTCTGGGTTGGCCGCTGCTGATTCGCGCGATTCTAAATAATCTGGTAATGGATCTAAATCTTGCCCTGGCTGAAAGCCTTCATACATTTGACGAAATGGCCCTGCGACAAAGTTTTTAGCGCCTTCTATTAAAAAGTTACACTTACCATTTGGTGTTGGGAAGTTACCTTCTGCATGACGCGCACGCACATCTTTATCACCAAAATCTTTTAAGCGTGCAAACCCATGCTCGCGAAGGTAATCCAAGCCAATGCCTTCACAGGTTGGCGCATCCCAATCGACATAGTTTTCCAAGCATTCAGAATCACTCCATTTGAAGTTGTCTTCTTCATAACCCATTAATTTTGCTAAACGTCTGAAAATATCATTGTTTGGTAATGCTTCACCTGGTGGCTCAATACATTTTTCGTTATAAGTAAGATATAAATGTCCCCAAGAGAGAATCATATCTTCCATCTCTGCCCCCATGGCAGCGGGTAATAAAATATCAGCATAAGCTGCTGTATCAGAAATAAAGTGTTCCGCAGCGACGGTAAATAAATCTTCACGTGCTAGGCCCTTTGCAATTTTGTCGGTCTCTGGTGCCTGCGTCAGTGGATTAGTATTCCACACCATCACGGATTTAATCGGTGTTTTAAGGTTCAGTTCACCAACCAGTGCACGGCCAAACTGCAGGTTATTCACCACTTGCGTGCCTTCAGGAATTAAATCTGGACGACAAATCACATCAAATTTGTAAGGATGCTCCCACACGGGGAATTGCAATGCCCCGCCACCAACATGGCGCCATGCACCAATTAAAGCTGGCAAACATGTCACTGCACGAATGGCTTGGCTACCACCATAGTTACGTTCTAACGCTACACCTAAGCGAATCGCTGCTGGTGCTGTTGTCGCGTATTCACGTGCAAACTTGCGAATATCATCAGCAGGAATACCTGTAATTTCTTCAGCCCATTCAGGCGTTCTGGTTTTAGCGCGTGCGGCTAGTTCAGCATAGCCTTCTGTGTAATTATCAATATAGTCTTGGTCTTGCAAACCTTCTTCAATAATCACGTGCATCATGGCCATGGCTAGTGCGCCATCAGTGCCCGGTTTTGGTGCAATATGCCAATCAGCTTCTTTCGCGGTTTTAGACGCATAAGAGTCAATCACGACGACTTTAACGCCCTTCTTTTGTGCCTGGTGAATGGTATGCCAATGATGTAAATTAGTAGATACAGAATTACACGCCCAAATGACAATGTATTTGGAATGGGCAAAACTTTCAGGGTCTACACCAGCTGTTGGGCCAACAGTCAGTAACCACGCAGTACAAGAACCTTCACCACAGAACGTACGTTCAGTCACTGTTGCGCCCATGCGGTTAAAGAATGCATCACCACCATTTAAACCATGCACCAAACCTTGGTTACCCAAATAGCTATTTGGCATTATTGCTTGCGGGCCATCTTCAGCGATAATTTTTTTCCACTTAGTGGTGATCGTATCTAGTGCTTCATCCCAAGTAATACGCGCAAATTGCTTATTACCTTTGGGTCCAGTACGTTTCATTGGGTAAAGCAAGCGATCTGGATGATAATGACGCTTTTCGTAATCTTTAAGTTTGACGCAAAGGCCACCACGTGTCATCGGGTGTTCTTTATTACCGGTAACTTTTAATAATTGTCCATCTTGCACGTGATACACCATGCTACAAGTATCAGGACAATCATGTGGGCAACCACCATGAAAGGTTTTGACATCTACAGGCTTATTCATTGCAAACTTCTCCTAACAAAAATTCAACGAACGATTTAGATTGTTTTTATTTTTATCGATTTGCATACTTATAGTAACAATAAAACTATATGCCAACCTGTATATAGGCGCAATTATTTTCATTAGCATTGAATCCCGATTAGAATGCCAATATGAATGCTTCACTAACATTACTTAACAATTTAACCCCTTCTCAATTTCTAGCGGAATACTGGCAGAAAAAGCCATTATTAATTCGCCAAGCGATACCTAGTTTTGAAGGACTTTTAACGCCAAATGAATTGGCTGGCTTAGCATGCGAAGAAGAGGTGGAAGCAAGGATTATCCAGAATGCAAAAGACGAATGGCAAGTGACAGATGGTCCATTTGATGAAGATGACTTTACCTCACTGCCAGAAAAAGACTGGACACTACTGGTGCAAAGTGTGAACCATCACTTGCCTGAAGCAGCAGCGCTACTGAGCCAGTTTAACTTTATCCCACATGCACGCTTGGATGACCTGATGGTGAGCTACGCGCCGACTGGCGGCTCCGTTGGGGCGCATATGGATTCTTACGATGTGTTTCTGTTACAAGGAAGCGGGAAGCGGCGGTGGAAAATAAGCGCGCAATCGGACTTATCGCTAGTAGAAGATGCGCCCATAAAAGTATTACAGCATTTTAAAGCTGAAGAAGAGTGGGTTTTAGAGCCAGGGGATATGCTGTATTTACCTCCTAGTATTGCGCATCATGGTATATCCGAAAGCGATGACTGCATGACTTATTCAATCGGCTTTAGGGCGCCTAAAGCGCAGGAGTTAACCCACGCTTTTCTAGATTACTTACAAGACGCAGTGAGTCAAGTAGGCATGTACGAAGACGCCGACTTGAGCTTGCAAGAACACCCTGCCGAAATTAGTGAGCCCATGGTACGGAAGGTAGAAAAAATGCTAGCAAAAATTATATGGGATAAAAACAATATCAGCGACTTTCTTGGCCTTTATCTTTCAGAGCCTAAACCTGATGTTATCTTTGAATCACAAGCTGGAATAAGCATACTAGATTTTACCAAGAAGCTTTCTAAACAACCGCTATTGCTAAATCTAAAATCGCAAATGCTGTCGCACAAAGAACTGTTTTTTATCAATGGCGAACGTTTGCATGTGCCCATATCTCTAATCGAAAGTATGCAAACATTAGCTGATTATAGCGTGCTAGATGCCAATGCTTTAAGTGGTGATCAACAGCAAGTATTAGCAGACACTTTGTATGCAAGCTATATTGCAGGGTATGTTAACTTTTAATTGACGGGAGGTTTAACACGATGAGCGAAAGTGAATTGATACCTAATAGTATTATCTTAGGCGAGCGAGAATACACAGGAGCATTAGACTTAGTCATTGCAGAAGCACAGCAACAACTGTTGATTTTTGATCAAGATTTTTCGACAGGGGATTACGCCAGCGTTAAACGTGTTGATGCTATCTATGCTTTTTTAAATAACAACCCAACTAGCGAGCTAACCATTGTCTTGCAAGAGTCAGACTACTTTACGACTCAGTGTCCGCGTCTATTTGAATTGCTCATTATTTTTAGTCATAAAATGACAGTTTATGAAACTAACAACCATGCCAAAATAGCAAAAGACTGCTTTATACTGGCTGATAGTAAAAGCTATATTAGGCGCTTTCATATTGATCAAGCGCGATTTAAGTTTTCGCTTGAAGATATTGAAACAACAGCAAGCTTAACAAACCGTTTTGAAGAGCTAATGCAAGAAACAACCCATAAAGTCTCCCCCAATAAGTTAGGGCTATAAATGAAAAATTTATTGTTTATATTGTTAATCTCATTCAGCCTCTTTGTACAAGCAACAACTGAATTTAAGATTATTTCCCTACAGCACAGTTTTGCTAGTGATCTTTTGCCAATTATCGAGCCCATGGTAGGTGAAAACGGCACAGCGACGGGAACAAGAAACCAACTCATCTTACGTGCATCACCTGAACGTATGCGTGAAATTGAGGCTGTAGTAAAAGAGTTAGATGTTACTAAGGTCAACCGTAAAATCACAGTCAACACTAGCAACAACACACAAACCCAACAAGAGCGTGTAGAAGCGAGCGGGAAAGTCAAAGTTGGTAAAGTGACTGTTGGCAATAATAGACGCGCCAAGCCAAACAGCGGCAATATTGATCTTGAAAACAGTAGCAGTCACACACAACAAAATAGCAGCCAATTTTTAAATGTGCTTGATGGAGAGCGTGCATTTATCCGCGTTGGTCAGATCGTGCCTTTTACGCAAGAATGGGTGACCATTACAAGACGCTATATCCAAGTAGATCGAACAGCTGACTGGCATGAAATTAGCACGGGTTTTGCTGTACGGCCACGCACAGTGGGCAATCAGGTGGAGCTAGAGATTACGCCACGCATTGCAAAGCTAAATAGTCGAGGCTTTATCGACTTTGAAGAACTCACGACAACATTACGAGTGGCATTAGGAGAGTGGGTCGATATTGGCAGCACCATGCAAAACCGTGATGACGTCAGCCGTAAGATTTTGGGCATTCAACACTCCTCTTCACATCAACGTTCTAACCTTATTATTAAAGTGGATTAAGCTTGTAATATTTGTTACATAATTTTACAAAAAACCTTCAAAAATTATGCCAAATAGCTGCTAGAATCCCTTCTGCTTTGGTGTTATTAATGACCACACTTAGCACGACTGCTATACAAAATAGATTTGATTATCTCTCCACACAAAGGATTATAAATAATGATACGCTCCACCTTACTTATTGCTTTATTTGCGCTAACTTTAACTGCTTGTAGTGAAAAATCAGAAGCAGAAATGCCTGCATCTATTGAAGAGATGTCTGAAGCAGTAGAAGCAGCGACTGAAGAACTTGAAGCTACAACTGAAGAAATGACTGATGAAGCGCCTGCGACTGAAGATGCTGAAGTGGCTCCTCCAGTTGCAGAACTTGAAGAGGCTATTGAAGCTGCTGTCGAAGCTGCAACTGCTGAATAAGTTTCAAGTTAACTGTAAACACTAAAAAGCCGACACATGCGTCGGCTTTTTTTAATTGACTTCATCCGCCGCACATTCGCCAATCAAACCCTTCACGCTGCGTCGCAACACCTATCCAGTCCACCTCACAATTCAACACCTGACTAAGCGCCTGCTTGGCTAACACTTGCGTATTGTTTTTAGCACTCAGATGTGCCGCAACAATATGTTTAAGCTTGCTGTTATCCAGCTTAGCTAAAAGTCTTGCCGCACTATCATTATCCAAATGGCCTAAATGACCACCCACCCGCTTCTTCAGCGAGTAACTATAAGGTCCGCTTTCAAGCATGGTTACATCATGATTGCATTCTAGGACCAATGCATCACATCCGCTTAATATATGTTCTATATAAGGTGTAGATGCGCCTGTGTCTGTCAATACACCCAATTTATATTGGCCATCATTAAACGTAAATTGTGTCGGCTCACGCGCATCATGCGGAACTGGGTATGGCGTCACTTGGATATTGTCAATAGCAAATGACGTATGGCTATCAACAGTATTCAGTTGTAATGTAGGTGCTTTAGGTAGGTAACGTTCTGTCATCATGCGCGTGCCATGTGATAGCCAAACAGGAATGCCGAATTTCTCAGCCAATTTAAAAGCGCCCTTGGCATGATCATCATGCTCATGCGTCACCAAAATTCCCGTTAACTGCTCGGGTACTAACGCTAATCGCGCTAAACGCGCAATGGTCTCTTTTACCCCAAAACCACAATCCAAGAGCAAGCATGTTGACGCTTGCTCTATCACCATACAGTTTCCAGCACTACCGCTACCAAGTGATGCGAAACGCATATGGTGTGTTATCTCAGCTGGTTATAGAGTAAAGATATAATACGGTTAGCCGTAGTGCTAGGGTTAGGATTTCCGTCCGTATCAATCATGTTCACCTGTGTACCAGCATCTGTTTCAGACACTTTAATATTGTACTTTTTAGATGGGTCAGTTGTTTCGTCCTTACCCTTCCAGAATTTCAACTTATCAATGAGTGTCGTCTCATCTTTAGGTTTAGATTTATTCTCTATTTCTTCTTCATCATCATTCCAAAATGCCAAGGTTTCAAATAAGCCTTTTTTCTTTTGCGGTGTATCATCAATATCCACATCCGCATAACGCACATAAAATATGCCTTTAGAACGATCTTTATCTTCCACCACAAAACCGACGCGATCTAAAGCCAGACCTACACGCCTCCAACCTCGGGCATAACTGTCTTTCAACTTAAGCGTTACACTTTGATCTGACTCTTTGACCACCTCTGCACGCTTTTCTCTAACAGGGTTCTTTGCAATCTCTTGTGCACGTTCCTCTGCTACACCTAATTTAACCATTAGCCGACGCATTAGTTCTGCATCTAAGTCTCGCTCATACTCATCAAGCTTTATTGTTTTATCGGTTTTATCTAAACGATAGCCAGTGTCGATTTCGCCCAGTTGTGTTTGGATTCTGTTTTTACCATCATCTGGGGCACCGGCAACCGTACGGTGTGTCATATACACTTCTGTCGTACTTTCTTGCTCTCCTCGCTCTAAACGCGTGCGGAATTTACGTCTATCAGCTAAACCTGACAGTCGGTCTAACCATTTATCAAATTTTTCACCAATATTTCGTTTATCGTCGTCAACCACAATGTCATCTGATCGCACCCACTCAGTTTCCATCACGCCTGTTTCAGCATTTTCTACACGCACAGCAAAACCTTGATCTAACCAAAACTCACGCACCACTGGCCACACTTTTTCAGCCGGCGCATCAACAACTAGCCAACGCTGCGAACCCGCTTTTTCCATTCGTACGCCATCAGGTGTACGTAATACTTGCTCAACACCAGGCTCTTGATTTTCTTGATTCTGACTGTAAGTAGAATAGCTTGTGCTGCCGCCTGGCACATTGTAGGCATCGCTGGAGCTCACTGATGTTAAATCAGGCGGCACTTCCAATGGCCGAGAGCTTGCCCCACCTTTTTTATAGTCTGATGAATTGTCGATAAAAGGAATTGAGAACCCACATGCATTCAACAACAGCGTTGATATGACTATTACTAACGCCTTGTTTAGAATATTTTGTTTCATTAATTTCACCATTTTTAATTAACCCCTGCCATTTTCATTGCTGCGCGTAAACCTTCATGATATTGCGCTGAGCAACTCACCAAGGGTAAACGTAATCCTGATTTAATTAGTTTCATTTGTTGCAACACCCATTTCACTGGAATTGGGTTTGCTTCAACAAATAGCTGTTGATGTAGACCAAATAACTTCGCATTAATTTCACACGCTTCAGCTACTTTTCCTGCGCTTGCTGCCGCATACATTTCATGCATTAATTTTGGGGCCACGTTTGCAGTGACTGAAATTACGCCATGCCCGCCAAGCAACATCAGTGCTAGGCCACTCGCATCATCCCCACTATAAATTGCAAAATCTTTAGGTGCACGTAATATTAAGTCTGTACAGCGTTCTATACTGCCGGTTGCATCTTTAATACCAACAATATTATTAATTTTAGCAAGACGTAACGCTGTATCATTCGACAGATCACAGCCAGTACGTCCAGGTACATTATATAAAATTTGCGGGATATCAACAGCTGCTGCTACCGCTGCATAATGCTGATACAAGCCCTCTTGTGAAGGCTTGTTGTAGTAAGGCGTCACCAATAAACAAGCATCTGCACCTAATGCTTTTGCTTTGGTTGTTAATGCAATCGCCTCACGTGTAGAGTTTGCACCTGTGCCTGCAATAACGTTCACGCGTCCATTGGTATGCTCAACAGCTGTTTTAATTAGCTGGAAATGCTCCTCAAAATCAATGGTTGGAGATTCACCCGAAGTACCGACGATAACGATACCATCAGTGCCGGCATCTACATGAAAATCAATGAGCTTACGTAGCGCATCTAAATCCAAACTTCCATCATCAAACATTGGAGTGACAATTGCCACCATACTACCTTGCAACATATTTAGGCCTACTCATTTTTAACAACGCTCATTTTAACTGAAACTATCATTAATATTGTGAAAAGCCATCGGAAACTAATCAAAATATGCTGCTTATACTAAAAAGTTATTAAAATATAATTACATATTCTTTGTGGATATATAAAAACTTGTTTATATTCTCATCCTCTTTGCATAACGGTTGACGTATTATTTTGGTTGATAGGCACCACATTCAACTGCTAAGCAAATATGAAACACGTTATAATCGCTTAATTGATTATTTGATAACGCCATGGATTTCAGACACTATTTCATCATTTTAATTGGCACGGTGTTAGTGAACAACATCGTACTCATTAAAATTCTTGGGTTATGCCCATTTATGGGCGTTTCTAAAAAACTAGAAGCGTCTATTGGCATGGCTGCCGCCACCGCATTTGTACTAACGGTTGGTTCAATGACAAGCTGGGCTATTAATCACTACTTGCTAGAACCTTTTCAACTAGAATATCTGCGCACACTTTCATTCATCGTCGTCATTGCAAGCGTCGTGCAATTCACGCAAATGGTGATGGAAAAAAGTTTTCCAGTGTTATATCAAATGTTGGGCATATTTTTACCTTTAATCACCAGCAACTGCGCAGTGCTTGGTGTGCCATTATTAAATGCGCAATTAAGTCATAACTTTATTGAGTCTGGCCTCTACGGCCTTGGTGGTGCGCTAGGCTTCTCTATGGTCCTGATTATGTTTGCTTCTATGCGCGAACGACTTGAAGCTGCTGATGTACCGACACCATTCCGAGGCTCAGCCATTGCGATGATTACGGCCGCACTGATGAGCCTAGCGTTTATGGGCTTCGCTGGATTAGACAAATACTGAAGAAATACCAATTAAATAAATCATGTTAACCGCTTTATATATCATGCTAGGATTAGCACTAGTACTAGGTGCAGTATTAGGCTTTGCTGCGCTTAAGTTTAAGGTCGAAGGCGACCCGCTAATTGCCCGTATTGACGCTATACTTCCACAGACCCAATGTGGGCAATGTGGCTACCCAGGCTGCAAACCTTATGCTACTGCTATCGCTCATGGCGAAGCAGATATTAACCAATGTCCGCCAGGTGGCGATGATGGTGTGCATGCTTTAGCGGATTTAATGGGAATGGAATACAAACCATTGAACGAAGAGCATGGCGAAACAAAACCTAAAGCTGTGGCATTTATTGAAGAAGATGTTTGTATTGGCTGTACCTTATGCATCCAGGCGTGTCCTGTCGATGCTATTTTAGGTGCAGCTAAGCATATGCATACGATTGTAGCCAGTGAGTGTACTGGCTGCGAATTATGTTTACCACCTTGTCCTGTCGATTGCATTACGATGGAACCGATTGAAGAAACACCAGAAAACTGGAAGTGGAAATATCCAACCATACCCATTAAGCCGGTAATGAAACTGTAATGAACGCAATGATTAACATTTCTGGGCTTTTGAAAAAGTCAAAGGACGTTTTTAATTTTCATGGTGGCGTACACCCACCTGGAAATAAAGCGCAATCAACCCAATTGTCAATTGGTCAATTACCCCTGCCTGAGAAACTGGTACTACCGCTACGCCAACACATCGGCAATATTCCAAAAATAACAGTTAGCATTGGTGATCATGTACTTAAGGGTCAGTTAATCGCAGAAGCGGAGGGCACGGTATCAGCAGCTATCCACGCACCAACTTCTGGCGCGATTACCGTGATTGAAGAAGCAATCATTCCGCATCCATCAGGCTTACCAGATCGTTGCATTACGATTGAACCAGATGGTAAAGACACTTGGATAGAACGTAAGCCGCAAGATTGGCGTGAAGGCAATCTCATGGATTTAATAACCAGTATCCGTTTATCAGGCATTGTTGGGCTAGGTGGTGCAACGTTTCCTACGCAAATTAAGTTGCGCACTAACGGAAAATCCACCATTCATACGCTGGTGATTAACGCGTCAGAATGTGAGCCTTACATTACCTGTGATGATATGCTGATGCGTGAGCGTAGCGAGCAATTAGTGCTCGGCATCGAAGTTGCTCAGCGCTTACTAGGGGCAACTAAAGTCATCATTGGCATTGAAGACAATAAGCCTGAAGCCATCCATGCGGTGCAAGCTGCAACAGCTAATTGCGATGTAGAAGTCAAAGTCGTGCCGACACTATATCCTAGTGGTGATGCACGTCGTTTGGTGCACTTAGTTTTGGGTAAAGAGGTGCCGCATGATAAGCGCTCCACAGAGGTCGGCATTCAAGTATTTAATGTCGCGACCGTACTTGCACTATATCGTTACTTTGAATTTGGTGAACCAGTACTGAGCAGAGTTGTGTCGATGACGGGCAACGTCAATCAACCGCAAAATTTTGAAGTGTTATTTGGCACCCCGTTACCACATTTAGTCAAAGCAGCAGGCGGCGCGAAAGCCGACACCAGTCATTACATCATGGGTGGTCCCATGATGGGCTTTGATTTGCCAAGTGAAGATGTGCCCATTACTAAAGCGGCGAATTGTATTATCGCCGCCTCACCAACACTATTTGAGCCAGTACCACCAGCGATGCCATGCATTCGTTGCGCACGTTGTGCTGACGCTTGCCCAGTGAGTTTGCAGCCTCAAGAGCTCTATTGGTTTGCCAAAGCAGATAATTTTGAAAAAGCACAAGATTACAAACTGTTTGATTGTATCGAATGTGGTGCGTGCTCTTACGTTTGCCCTAGTGACATTCCATTAGTGCAATATTACCGCTATGCCAAGAGTGAAATCATTGCGCTGGACAAAGCAAAAGAAGCTGCCGACATTGCGCGCGAACGTAATGAGTTTAGGTTAGAACGGATAGAACGCGAGAAACAAGAGCGTGCCGCGAAACATGCTGCCCGCGCACAAAGCGCGAAGACGACAAAAACAGCTCAAGAAGCCGGCGCACCAGTAGCGACAGATAAACAAGCGGCGATTGCCGCAGCAATTGAGCGTGCAAAAGCACAAAAAGCGGCGGTAGATAGCATACCGAAAAATACAATAGAAACTAGCGCTGCAACGAAGGCGGAAATTAAAGCCATTGATACTCGAAGAGCTAAAGTAGGTATCACTAAAGATAGCAAACCAGAAGAGGGCCAACCCGTTGCTGATGCAGATAAACAAGCGAAGATTGCTGCCGCCATCGAACGTGCTAAAGCACAAAAAGCTGCAGCGTTGAAAGCAAAAAAAGATTAACCAAAGGAACCTTTTGAACCGCTCACCTTACATATCTAACGCATCATCCGTCAGTAGCATGATGCTTAAAGTGCTGTTAGCACTAACGCCCGGCATCATCATTTATGCATGGATATTTGGCGGCGGAATCCTCATCACGCTAACGCTTGCAACCGTGACAGCACTATTAACTGAAGCACTAATGCTAAAATTGCGTAGACGGCCAGTCAAACCATTTTTAACAGACTTCAGTGCGATTATTACCGCATGGCTACTGGCATTGTCCATTCCGCCATTAGCGCCCTGGTGGCTAATTGTTATCGGTGTAGCGTTTGCCATTATTATCGCTAAACAGCTTTATGGTGGGTTAGGCTACAACCCATTTAACCCAGCCATGATTGGCTATGCCGTTCTATTGATTTCATTTCCCGTATTGATGACCAAGTGGCCTGCTGCTTTAAGCCTTGCGCAAACTAAACTTAGCTTCATGGAGCAATTCAACTATATCTTCAGCAATGCATTGCCAGCCAACATTGCTATGGATGCGGTTACATCGGCTACACCATTGGATTACTTAAAAACACAACTAAAGCTTAACCAAACCATAGAAAGCATTCAAGCTGCGCCAATATTTGGTAGTTTTGCTGGCAAAGGGACTGAGTATGTTGCACTCGCTTATTTAGCAGGCGGCTTATACTTGTGGCAACAAAGAATCATTACTTGGCATTTACCAATAGCGTTTTTAGCTGCCATGGCTGCAATGTCAGCTGTGTTCTGGGTGATTGACCCAGCGCAATTTACTAACCCAGTTTTTCACTTAGTCAGTGGCGGCAGCATGCTAGCAGCATTCTTTATTATTACTGACCCGATTAGCGGACCGACCACACCAAAAGGAAAGCTATATTTTGCTGCTGGCATTGCCTTCATCGCTTATTTGATCCGCGTGTATGGTGGCTATCCCGATGGTTTAGCATTTGCCGTCATCTTTATGAACATCTGCGTACCGCTGATTGATACTTATACGCAGCCTCGCGTATTTGGACATGAGCAATAATATGTTAGAAACCATATTCAAACATACCGCGAAAACAGCATTGACCTTAGTCGCATTTTCTTTATGTTTTACTGCGTTAATGGCTGCTGTCTATCAAATCACAAAAGAACCGATTGCAAAGAGTGAAGCAGCAGCACGTATTGCGTTGTTTCAACAAGTTGTCACCCAAGATAAATATGATAACGAAGTGCTAAAAGATACCATTAACATTGCGCCCAGCAACTTGCTAGGTAACAAGAAACCAACGATTGCTAATATTGCCCGCATGGGTAATGAGCCAGTTGCGGTGATTCTAGAAGCTATTGCACATGACGGCTATAGCGATAAAATCAAGCTATTGGTGGCAATCAACCAAGATGGCAGCATTTCTGGAGTGCGTGTACTCACCCATACTGAGACACCGGGTTTAGGTGACTATATTGATATTGCAAAAGCCAATTGGATTAAACTATTTGATGGTGAATCACTCCAAAAATCTAGCAGTGGGCGCTGGAAAGTAAAAAAAGACGGTGGAACGTTTGATTACAGAGCCGGCGCTACCATTACACCGCGCGCTGTGGTAAAAACCGTGCAAAAAGCATTACAATATTACGAACAAAATAAAAAAACATTACTCGCACCAAAAAGCTTACAAAAAGAACCGGTGCAACAAGAAGAGGCAAGCAACGAGACAAAAAATGAGTCAATTTAAAGAAATTACAGAAAATGGACTATGGAAGCAGAACCCTGGCGTTGTACAGCTCCTGGGGTTATGCCCTACTTTAGCCGTCACAACGACTGTCGTGAACGGCGTGAGTTTAGGTTTAGCAACAGCGTTGGTCATGGCGGCAGCTAATGGTGCTGTATCACCAGTGCGTAAATTCATCCCCAATGAGATTCGCTTACCCGTATTTATTTTGGTGATTGCTGCATTGGTGACAGTCATTGATTTGCTGATTCACGGATTTGCCCAGCCACTACATAAAGTGCTCGGCATTTTTGTCCCGCTTATCGTAGTGAACTGTATTGTGCTGGGTCGCGTCGATGCTTTCGCAGCCAAGAACCCCACTATCCCCTCTATATGGGATGGCTTTATTATGGGAATCGGTTTAACGCTAGTACTTGGCTTACTTGGCGCCATGCGTGAGGTGTTAGGGAGAGGTACTTTGTTTTCTGGTTTAGACCTAGCATTAGGTCCAAATTTTAAACATGTTGTGTTAACAATTATCCCTGATTACCAAGGGTTTTTGCTAGCAGCGTTACCCCCTGGTGCTTTCCTAGGTTTAGCATTTTTAATTGCTGCGCATAACTGGGCAGAACAACGCAAGACCCATCAAAAAGCCACGCCCAGCGCAGGCGGCTCACTGAAACCAGCACATTAATCACTGCCTTTACTATGAACGCTAAAAAACGATTTGAAATTTTTAAGCGCTTAAGTATTGCAATACCAAAACCAGAAACAGAGCTTGAACACAACTCACATTTTGAGTTGTTAATTGCAGTCATCTTATCTGCGCAAACAACAGACAAAGGCGTCAACATTGCTACGCGCAAACTGTACGCAGTCGCCAATATGCCAGAAGCCATTTTTGATTTGGGTATTGAAGGTTTAGAGCATTACATTAAAACGATTGGCCTATATCATGCTAAAGCAAAAAATGTAATTGCCTGCTGCAAAATGCTAATTGAGCAACATCATAGCGAAGTGCCTAATACACGTAAAGCATTAGAAGCACTGCCAGGGGTTGGTCGCAAAACAGCTAATGTCATCCTTAACACTGCGTTTGGACAGCCCACTATTGCAGTAGATACGCATTTATTTAGGCTAGGCAACCGCATTAAACTGGCCACCGGTAAAAATGTGCTAGAAGTCGAAAAGAAATACTTAAAAACGATTCCTAAAGCGTTTATGCAAGACGCGCATCACCTGCTCATTTTGCATGGTCGTTACACTTGTACTGCACGTAATCCAAAATGCGGCGAATGTTGCATTGTAGATCTATGTGAATACAAACAAAAAGCGATCCCAACACCACATCTAATGGCAGGGGAAAGATGAAAAAAATTGCAACTGGCCTAGCCTATGGCAGCATAGCAAAACCCGAACTTGCCGCAAAAGCAGTCAAAAATGCAATGACGAAAGCAGCCATTAAATCGCCAAGTGCCGTATTGCTTTTCCTAACGTCAGAATTTGCTTCCGACCCACAGTCTGCAATCAAAGCGGCTGCAAAAGCTGCCGGCTGTACACAAGTGATCGGCTGCTCGGCAACGGGTATATTTACAGAAGAAGACTGGATACTGGATAGTCCTGCGGCAGCGGCCATGGTATTTAGTGACTCCGCATCTCTCTCTGTGATGCTTAAAGAAACCAATACGCCATTATTAACGATAGCGGCACCCAATGCGATCAATAGTACTTGGCTTAATAAGTCAAGATTAAGGTTTGGCGGTGTTTCAGGCGACGCTACTGGCCATGGGCCATTCTCGGTATGGGAAAATGGCAAAGGTGCTACCCAGGGCTACTGCGAAGTTGCAGTCAACAATGCGCAAATCGCAATTGCTGCCTCGCATGGTTTAAAAAGCATTTCTAGCCCTAAAATAATCACCAAGACCAATAGTCATGACCTGCTTTCGATAGATAATAACGATGCACTTTCTAACTTAATTCAGGCATGCGGGAACAAGTCAGAGAGTAGCCGAGAATTGCCTTATCACCAAATTGTTGCTATGTATGCAGATACACCCGAAGCCTTTGCAAGAGATGAGCACAATGTAGCATCTATTATTACGAGCAATGAAAAAAGCGGTGCTATTACACTCAGCAAGAGCTTACAAAAAGGCGATTTTTTAAACTGGGCAATTAGAGACGTTAATGCAGCGCAGGTAGACATTGTTAAAACAGCTAGCAAATTGAAGCAGCAACTTTCGTCTGAGCCTACATTCGCCTTGCTATTCTCGTGTTTAGGGCGCGGCCCTTCCTTTTATAACGGCAGTGATCAAGACTTAGAATTACTTAAAACTTTATTTCCAGACTTACCCATGATTGGCTTTTACGGCAATGGTGAAATAGCGCCAATTTTAGGTAAAAATGAATTGCTACAATATTCAGCTGTGCTTGGTTTATTCGCAGAAAAAAATAATGTGTCTGAAAATGCAGGCGTATGAGCTTATTTAACCCATCTCGTGATGAGGTAAGAGACTTCTTTTTTAATACATGGGCAAAGTTTAACCAGCAACACCCACTGTCTGAGTTAGAAAAAATAGGGTTAGGTGTGATTCAAATGCACCCTGAATACCATCATATGTTGGATATACCTGAAAAATATAAGCAGCAAGCATACTTCCCCGAGCAAGGCGAGACCAATCCTTTCTTGCATATGAGTTTGCATTTATCCATATTAGAGCAGATCAGCATTAACCAGCCTGCTGGCATTGCTGACATTTACGCTCAATTAAAAATATCGCATCAAGAGGAACACTCAGCGCAACATGATGTCCTAGATTGCTTAGCAGAGACAATATGGCAGGCACAGCAAAATAAAACTGTCATTGATGCCGACTATTATTTACAATTACTGAACAAAAAGATTGGGAAAACATCACAATGACAACAAGTAACGTTAATGACTGGCTCAATGAGCATGGTGATTATCTATACCGCTTTGCACTAGCGCGCTTAAGAGACCCTCATCTCGCAGAAGATGTCGTACAAGAAACATTTGTTGCAGTGATCAAAAATAACAACTTTGCCAAGCAGTCAGCGCCTCGAACTTGGCTCACAGGCATACTAAAACATAAAATTATCGACGTCATGCGTAAGAGTGCACGCGAAATAACAGTTTCTGACTTCACATCTGACCCAGATACCAATATGGATGACTTCTTTGATGAAACAGGCCACTGGGCCGACAAACCACAGTCGTGGGATATGCCCGAAAATGCACTCGAGCAAAAACAATTCTTGATCGTATTGCAATCATGTCTAGATAAAATACCAAACAAACTATCAACTTTATTTATGATGCGAGATATACATGAAACAGATAACGAAGAAATATGTAAGGAGTTGAACATTACTGCGACCAATGCATGGGTCATGTTGTATAGAGCCCGGATGGGCATTAGGAAATGCCTAGAAATTAATTGGATAGGTACTAATAGATAATGATTAAGTGTAAAGAAGTCAGTCAGCTGGTATCTCGCTCCTTAGAAAAAAAATTGTCTTTTAGGGAACGTTTTGCACTTAAGTTCCATCTGCTAATGTGTAAGTACTGTGCACGATTTAGTCAACAGTTAAGTAAGATAAACGTTGCTATTAGCAGTATGACCAAAAGTATTGAAGATGACACAAGCATTAAATTGCCATCTAAAACAAAAGCACGAATAGTTAAATCATTAGAATCTGATGTTGAGTAACTAAGGCTTTATTTGTAACACAACTTTTTAATCACTATTAAGGAAACAACCATGAACGTTACTAAAAAAACAATCGCATTAGCTGTAGGCGGCGCATTCGCATTATCTTTGGGTACGGCAGCAATTGCAGCGACAGACAACCCTTTTGAAATCAAAACACTTTCTAGTGGCTACCAAGTTGCTGACAATCACGCTGAAAAAGCAAAAGACGGTAAATGTGGTGAAGGTAAATGCGGTGCTGAAAAAGCAAAAGACGGCAAATGTGGCGAAGGTAAATGCGGTGCTGAAAAAGGCGCTGAAAAAGCAAAAGACGGCAAATGTGGCGAAGGTAAATGCGGTAAGTAATTAGCCTTATTAATGTCTGCATTAACTGACATCAATGGCGTTGGTTTGGGGTTAAAGCGTGAGCTTATACCTCAAATTCAGCGCCATTTTCAACAGAAAACCCCTGATGACCTCATCAGTAATATTAATTTCGTTGAAATCGCCCCAGAAAACTGGATAGGCGCTGGCGGAAAGTACGCTAAAGACTTAACGTGGTTTGTTGAGCATTATCCTATTGCTTGCCATGGATTATGCCTATCACTAGGTGGGCCAGACCCACTAAACACTAAATTTCTTAAACAAGTAAAGCAATTTCTTAGCGACTTCGAGATTCCTTTATACACAGAACACCTAAGCTATTGTAGCGATGCGTACAAAGGAAAATCTGGCTATTTGTACGACTTGCTGCCGATTCCGTTCACGGAAGAAGCCGTGCACTATGTTGCAAATCGCATCAAGCAAACACAAGACATTTTAGGGCATCGTATCGCGGTAGAAAATGCCTCGTTTTATGCTAAAGCGCCAATTTCCTCTATGAAAGAAATTGAGTTTCTCAATGCGGTTCTGACCGAAGCAGATTGCTGGTTGCACTTGGACATTAATAATATCTATGTGAATAGCGTCAATTTTAAATTTGACCCTTACGAGTTTCTACGCCAAGTGCCAGCTGAACGCATTGTATATAGCCATGTAGCCGGCCATTACCAGCAAAGCCCAGAATTACTGATTGACACCCATGCAGCAGACGTCATTGACCCTGTATGGGAATTACTTATTGAAGCTTATCAATTATTTGGCACATTCCCTACTCTACTGGAACGTGACAGCAATATTCCACCACTGCCAACCTTGATGAGAGAAGTTGATAAAATTGCGACAATACAATCCTCCGCGACAAAAAAAGAGTCCCCAAGAAAAGTGATGCCCTCCGAGGAGGAGGCAATTTAGTCATGCTAGATTTTCAAGAGTATCAACAACAATTTGCCGCACATATTCGTGATCCAGAAGCCAATAAGAAACCCAATAAAGTTGATGAAGAACGTATGGCGGTTTACCGTGAAGGCGTATTTAATAACATCTTCGAATCTGTTTCTGTTTGCTTCCCAGTTTGCCAAGCTGTACTAGACGAGCAAGCTTGGCGAGAACTCATTCGGCATTTTGTGGCAAATCATCATTCAGCCTCCCCTATTTTTAGAGAGATTCCACAAGAGTTCTTAGCATCATTAGAAAGCGCAAAGAATGTTCCAGAGTATATTTCTCAACTCGCACATTACGAATGGGTAGAGCTAGCAGTAGGGAGCATGCAAACAAAAGAGGAGCCAGTCAGTGAAAATGTTGATCTGCTAAATGAGAAACCAATACTTGCACCTGCTAGCATGCAGTTAGCATATGACTATCCAGTGCATAAAATATCAGCTGACCACATTCCAGAACAGGTAGAAAAAACACATTTACTTGTCTTTAGGAATCTAGACTTTGAGGTTAAATTTGTCGAACTCAACCCGATGACCTACCTCTTGTTAAATATGCTTGAGAAGAAAAGTCTGACCGGTAAAGAAGCGCTGTCTCAGCTCGCTGAAAGCATACAACATCCTGACGTAGACGCTGTAATTGCGTTTGGCTTAAATATTCTGCAAGATCTGCTAAACCAACAGGCTATTATTGGTAGTACTAAATAGGCGCCAATAACATGACTTCCAACAAAAAAGCCAGTGAGTCATCACTGTCTTTTTTAATGACCCTGCTTTTGTCACATTACGAATCAAGTGCAGCAGCTGTTCGTGCTTTCGCTTGGTCAACCACTATCTGCTTATCTGCATTCTCTAAACTCCACCAACCTTGAATCTCTTCAAGTGTACGGTAACACCCCACGCAAAAGCCAGTAACATCATCTACCGCACAGACACTAATACAAGGCGAGTCTACTAATACTTCAGACATGCTTAACTTTCTCTAATCAACGTCGATGTTTGATTAAGTCATTAATTAAGTCAATGTACCGTGACATTGCTTATATTTTTTACCCGACCCACATGGACATGGGTCATTACGGCCCACTTTCACACCATCACGCACAATTGGCTCGTTTGTATCAGCTACTTGTTCAGTATCAGAGTCGTTACCTAGCGCCTCATCATAGTCAGCATGTTGGTATTGTACATTTTCGACATCTTGTGGCGGCTCCACTGCATTAACATCTTCCTCTGTTCTAATTTGAACTAACATCGTCACTTTGGTCACTTCAGATTTAACGGTATTCAGCAAACCCTCAAAGAGCGTAAATGCTTCACGCTTATACTCTTGTTTAGGGTTCTTTTGTGCATATGAACGTAAGTGGATACCTTGACGTAAATGGTCTAGTGCAGACAAGTGTTCGCGCCAGTGATTATCTAAACTCTGCAACATCACTGAACGTTCAAAGTTACGGATATTCTCATCGCCAGCCAAGGCCTCTTTGCTCGCATAAGATTCATCAGCCGCGGTAAATACGCGCTCACTCAACGTTTCCTCATGCAAGTCTGGATTCTCTTCTAACCACTGCGCTACCGGTAATGTTAAACCCGCTTCAGCTTCTATCGCACTCTCTAGCGCTGGCACCTCCCACATTTCTTCTACACTGCCGGGGGGGATATAGGTAGCAATCAACCCAGATAATACATCGTGACGCATTGCCGTCACTGTTTCACCAACATCAGTAGCTTCTAGCAGTTCATTACGTTGCTCATAGATCACTTTACGTTGATCGTTAGAAACATCATCAAATTCAAGCAATTGCTTACGGATATCAAAGTTGCGCCCTTCCACCTTGCGTTGCGCATTTTCAATCGCACGTGTCACCATTGAATGCTCAATCGCTTCCCCTGCTGGCATTTTCAAGCGCTCCATAATAGCGGCAACTCTGTCACCAGAGAAGATACGCAATAGCTGATCTTCTAAACATAAATAAAAGCGACTTGAGCCTGGATCACCTTGACGACCGGAGCGGCCACGCAATTGATTATCAACACGGCGTGATTCATGACGTTCTGTACCAATAATATGCAAACCACCAGGTGATAGTACTTGATCGTGCAATTTTTCCCAGTTAGCTTTTACCTCAGCAGTTTTCTTTTCTTTCTGTGCATCACTGAGCTTCTCGTTTTGCTCTATCTCTAGAATTTCTGGGTCAGGATTACCACCCAGCACAATATCGGTACCACGACCCGCCATATTCGTTGCAATCGTGATCATGCCTGGCTGGCCTGCTTGCGTAATAATATGCGCTTCACGCTCATGTTGTTTTGCATTTAACACTTGGTGATCTAACTTAGCTTTCGTTAGTGCATTTGAAATAATTTCTGAATTTTCAATTGAAGTAGTACCGACCAATACAGGTTGTCCGCGACTTTGGCAATCTTTAATATCCTCGATCACAGCGTTATATTTCTCTGTCGCTGTACGATAAACTTTGTCCATCGCATCTTTACGCTGCATTGGACGATGCGTCGGAATGACAACCGTTTCTAAGCCGTAAATCTGATTAAACTCATAAGCTTCAGTATCCGCAGTCCCTGTCATACCACTTAGCTTCTCATACATACGGAAAAAGTTTTGAAATGTAATAGAAGCGAGTGTTTGATTTTCTTTTTGTATCTCCACACCTTCTTTAGCCTCTACCGCTTGATGCAAGCCATCAGACCATCGACGGCCAGGCATCATCCGCCCAGAAAACTCGTCTACAATCACAACCTCACCATCACGAACAACATAATGCTGATCAAGGTGGAACAGGTTCTGTGCACGTAACGCAGCATTTAAGTGATGAACCAAGGTAATACTACCTGCTTCATACAAATTAGAACCTTCTTGCAACAGACCCGATGCTGTTAAAAACTCTTCTGCATGCTCATGACCCACTTCAGAAAAGTTGACTGACTGTCCTTTTTCATCGACCCAAAAATCACCTTCACCCTCTTCAGTTTCTTGCTTAATGAGTTTTTTTGCGATCTCATTAATCTCGCCATACAAATCAACACTACTTTCTGCTTGTCCAGAAATAATAAGCGGCGTACGTGCTTCATCAATTAAAATTGAATCAACCTCATCCACTAAGGCATAACTCAACGCACGCTGTGAACGTTGCTCAGCACTAAACACCATATTATCTCGAAGGTAATCAAAACCAAATTCGTTATTGGTGCCGTATGTAATATCCGCAGCATAAGCAGCTTGCTTATCTTCCGGCTTCATCTGCGATAAATTAGTCCCAACAGTTAAACCCAAAAAGTTATATAGCTTCCCCATCCATTCAGCATCACGCTTTGCCAAGTAATCATTGACGGTCACTAGATGCACACCTTTGCCTGCTAGCGCATTTAAGTACACTGGCAACGTTGCTACTAAGGTTTTACCTTCACCTGTGCGCATCTCTGCGATCTTGCCTGAATTGAGCACCATGCCGCCGATCAGCTGCACATCAAAATGACGCATACCTAAAGCACGTACACTACCCTCGCGCACCACTGCAAACGCTTCTGGCAATAACTTATCTAAAGATTCACCGTCGATATAGCGCTGTTTAAATTCTGCTGTTTTTGCGCGTAATGCTTCATCCGACAATGCTTGCAAACTTGGTTCTAGTTCACCAATTTTTTTTGCAATTTGCGTATAATTCTTGACCAGCCTATCGTTACGACTGCCGACTATTTTTCTGAACAACTTGGATAACATGAGATGACACCGATTTTCCGAAAATTCGGAAACCTAAAAAGTTAGATTGGAGTTTAATTTAAATTGGGGATGTTAATTTGTATTTCAATACTACGCATGCATTTATTTTTTTTTGAGATATTTTCTTGGATCCAATGAATGGCCATTCAAGCGAATTTCATAATGCAAGTGTGGTCCGGTAGAACGGCCGGTGCTGCCAACTAGCGCTATCACTTGGCCTTTTACAACACGCTCACCAACCTTCACTAGCAACTTTGAAGCATGCGCATAGCGCGTTTCCAAACCTGCACCATGATTAAGTTTTACCAAGTTCCCATAAGCCGACGTGTTGCTTGATGTTGTGACAATACCATCAGCCGCAGCCCTTATTTTTGTGCCCATTCTTGCCGTAAAATCCAAGCCTTCATGAAAAGCTTTGGTCCCTTTAAATGGATCAGTACGCCAGCCAAAACTAGATGATTTATAAGCTGCAGAAATGGGTTTGCTATTGGGCAACATATCTTTCAGCACACTGTTGTGCAGTACATCTGCCTCAACACCACTCATATATTCATCACGGCTGCCAATTGCAGCAACCAATTTAGTAATAGCTGCTTGCAAATCCAACTCGGTCATTGGTGTTGTTTCTACTAGCGGTCCACCAACATTATTAGTTGGCAATAAATCACCTACCGGTTCTAATTCAACTTTATCTGAATTTTTTGCAAGTTTTGTATTGCTTCCACCAGCTAACTTTACTAAGCGTTGGTTTTGCGCATCTAAGCGCATAATACGGGCTTGCAACTCGCCTATTTGTTTAGCATAGGCATCTAAGTGCATCTGCGAAGAATTGATGGATTTTTCTAATTGTGCCTGCGACATGACTTCGACTACCTGCTGCGAGGTATTATTTTTTTCTGTAAAAAAAACGACTGCCAAGACAGCAGTCAGCACTAACAAACTGATGAGCAAACCAAATACTTGCCAGCCTGATAAAGATCTAGGCTTTGCCATATTGCTAGGAACTAAGATAATATTCATCGTATATTCATTCAATACTCTTTAAAATAAGCAGATGCAAAAAATTAAAGCGCTGTTTAAACCAAATAGCAATCAAAACGATAACCAATTTAACAGTTTAGTTGCGCAAGCTGACGCGCATCTGAACCTTCAACAGTTCTGGCAAGCAATCGCACCTAAAATCATCAGCCAATCAAGCTTTGCTGGCAGTTTAAACGGTGGACTACTCACAGTTTATGCCTACAACAACAGCGTGGCTGCAAAAATAAAATTAACCAGTGCTAGCTTATTGACTCAATTACAAAATTTGCAAAAAACAGATGTCTTTTATAAGCAATGTAAAGTTACTGGAATTAAGGTGAAAGTGCAAGTAAAATCTCAACAAAAGCGTCCAACTACTGAGCCACGCACAATATCTCGTCGTGCCGCCACAACATTAAGAACGTTAGCCGACAACCTAGGCGACACTTCTTTAGCAGACAAACTAAAAAAAATAGCTGACAATTCTTAAGTTATTTTCACTTAGCGCTATAACAAAACCCAAACAAAAAAATCACCGCAATATAAATATAACTATCTGATTTAATTGTACTATTAAAATAGTAAACCACAGAATTAGCTAGGTATTGTCCCTTTACATTATTAATGACATAATGCTCCGGTTGTTACAACTTGTTTACATTTTTGGTTAACAAGTATAAAAGTCGTTTTAGTTGTAAATAATGATAGATAGATGCATTAAAAATTAGGGAGAAGTTATGTCAGTCGCAATAATGATCGCCATAGTTGCCGCAGTTTTAGCAGTGCTATATGGTTTAGTAATGAGTAAATGGATTTCGAATTTACCTGCGGGTAATGCGCGGATGCAAGAAATTGCTGGCGCAATTCAACAAGGTGCCGCCGCTTATCTAGCTCGGCAATATAAAGCTATCGCCATTGTCGGCGTAGTTCTCACAATCGCCATTGCATTCTTATTAGGGTTCAATACCGCCTTTGGTTTTGTGATTGGCGCATTGTTATCTGGTGCCTGTGGCTTTATTGGTATGAATGTGTCAGTTAAGGCTAACGTTCGTACAGCACAGGCCGCCACAAACGGCATTGTGCCCGCATTTGATGTCGCATTTAAAGGCGGCGCTATTACTGGCATGCTAGTTGTTGGCTTAGGCTTATTAGGTGTTGCTGGTTTTTATTGGTACTTGGGTGGTGAAAATGCTGAAAACTTAAATCCATTAATTGGCTTAGCCTTTGGCTCTTCACTCATCTCTATATTCGCACGTTTAGGCGGCGGTATATTTACCAAAGGCGCTGACGTCGGTGCTGATTTAGTGGGTAAAGTAGAAGCAGGCATCCCAGAAGATGATCCTCGTAACCCAGCTGTGATTGCAGATAACGTCGGTGATAACGTCGGTGATTGCGCTGGTATGGCAGCCGATCTATTTGAAACTTATGCAGTGACACTGATTGCAACCATGGTGCTAGGGGCGTTAATAGTGACCAATGAAGGTTCAAATGGTGTACTGCTTCCGCTGATGTTAGGTGCCGTTTCAATCATCGCTTCTATCATTGGTTGCTTCTTCGTTAAAGCATCGCCAAACATGAAAAACGTCATGCCTGCCTTATACAGAGGCTTGGCTGTTGCCGGTCTATTATCTCTCGGTGCTTTCTACTTCGTAGTAACCAAAATGTTCCCAGAAGGCATTGCTATTGATGGCGAACTGATCTCAGCCAATGCGCTATTCGGCACAACGGCTGTTGGGTTAGTCTTAACTGGCCTGCTCGTTTGGATTACTGAGTACTACACAGGCACAGAATACGCACCAGTCAAACATATTGCACAATCATCAACAACAGGCCATGCAACGAACATCATTGCAGGTATTGGTGTAGCAATGAAGTCAACTGCTTGGCCAGTACTGTCTGTCTGTTTAGCTATCTGGGCATCATTTACACTCGGCGGTTTATACGGTGTAGCAATCGCGGCGACTGCCATGTTAAGTATGGCTGGCATTGTCGTCGCATTAGATGCTTACGGTCCGATTACTGATAATGCTGGTGGTATTGCGGAAATGGCAGAGCTACCTAGTAGCGTGCGTGATGTAACGGATCCTTTAGATGCAGTTGGTAACACGACAAAAGCAGTCACAAAAGGCTATGCAATTGGTTCTGCTGGCTTAGCAGCGCTAGTCTTGTTTGCTGACTACACACATAAATTGGAATCAGCAGGCATTGTTGCTGAGTTCGATTTAAGCAATCCTATGGTCATTATTGGCTTATTCATTGGCGGACTGATTCCTTTCTTATTTGCTGCAATGGCAATGGAAGCGGTTGGCCGTGCTGCTGGTGCTGTTGTCGAAGAAGTGCGCCGTCAGTTCCGTGACATTCCAGGCATTATGGAAGGCACAGGCAAACCAGAATATGGCAAAGCAGTCGACATGCTAACGACCGCAGCAATCAAAGAAATGATGCTGCCATCATTACTACCGATTGCTGTACCAATTGCCGTTGGTTTATTACTTGGCCCTGTTGCCTTAGGTGGTTTGCTCATGGGTACAATCATTACAGGCTTATTCGTCGCTATCTCAATGTGTACTGGTGGTGGCGCTTGGGATAATGCTAAGAAGTATATCGAAGATGGCAATCACGGCGGCAAAGGCTCAGAGGCGCACAAAGCGGCTGTGACTGGCGATACCGTTGGTGATCCATACAAAGATACTGCAGGCCCTGCAATTAATCCATTGATTAAAATTATTAATATTGTGGCTTTATTAATCGTGCCTCTATTGGGCTAAGTTAAAATTTAGCTTCATTTTAAAACCAGCGCTAGTCGCTGGTTTTTTTGCGTTTAACTTAAGTAATGGACTTAATGCTTTAGGTAATAAAAAAGCGCGAATAATCGCGCGCTCCTTATTTCATGCCATCAAATTTAGAATGCTGGTTTTATTACTGCCTCATTAAAACGTTTAACACCATCCATAATTTCTTGATGAGCCGCTTCAATATCTTCCCAACCTAAAATCTTGACCCATTTCCCTTTGTCTAAATCCTTATAATGCTCAAAGAAATGCGCGATCATTTCTAAGCGCCAAGGTGAAACATCTTTATAGGTTTTTTGGTATGAATATAACGGACAAACTTTTTCAATCGGTACGGCTAATACTTTAGCATCATCACCTGCTTCATCCTTCATATTCAACATGCCTAGTGGACGGCAACGCACGACAACACCTGGCAACAAGGGTACTGGTGTTACCACCAAGATATCAACAGGGTCACCATCACCGCCCAGTGTGTGAGGAATGTAGCCATAGTTACACGGGTATTGCATCGATGTTCCCATAAAGCG
>JBJPGD010000049.1:0-45733 GCA_048595445.1 Methylophilaceae bacterium | reverse complement strand
GAATGTCTGCAGTTCGATTTTTCCTTCTTTCACACGTGCCATGAGTTTGTCGACCAAAATAGCCTCGGCCTTAAACGAGTCTCGCCTATGGACCAAAGTCACTTTGCTTGCGATATTGGCTAAATATAACGCTTCTTCAACAGCAGTATTACCACCCCCAACCACTGCAACATCTTGCTCTTTATAGAAAAAGCCATCACATGTAGCACAAGCAGACACACCCTTACCAGCAAAGGCTTCTTCACTTGGTAGACCTAAGTATTTAGCTGATGCACCTGTGCAAATAATCAAAGCATCACATGTGTACTCTCCAGAATCACCCTCTAACCGAATCGGCTTTTCATTCAAGTGTGTTGTGTGAATATGATCAAAAATCATTTCAGTATTAAAACGTGTCGCATGTTTTTCAAAGCGTGCCATCAGTTCTGGTCCTTGGACGCCATCAGCATCCGCAGGCCAGTTGTCAACATCAGTCGTCGTCATTAATTGACCACCTTGGGCGATGCCTGTGAGCAGTATTGGGTTAAGGTTTGCGCGTGCGGCATATACTGCAGCAGAATAACCAGCTGGTCCTGAACCTAATATAAGTAGATGAGCGTGTTTGGTAGACATCTAATTTCTTTCTTTTATGGAATAGCCGCTATTATAGTGACGCACGACAACTATATAAAGAGTGTTTAGAAACTATTCCAACATACTTCTTAACATCCAAGCCGTTTTTTCATGTAATTGTAGGCGTTGGGTAAGCAAATCTGCTGTAGCTTCGTCATCTGCTTGATTGGTAGAAGGGAATACCAGTCTTGCTGTGCGGCAAACCGCTTCATGACCTTCGACTAATTCTTTAATCATATCTGTTGCATTTGGAACACCTTTTGACTCTGATATAGAACTTAATTGTGCAAACTGGCTATAGGTACCAGGCGCATATACATCTAGCGCACGGATGCGTTCGGCGATTAAGTCTACCGCCAAAGCAAGCTCTGTATATTGTGTTTCAAACATAAGGTGAAGGGTATTAAACATTGGCCCAGTAACATTCCAATGAAAATAATGGGTTTTGAGATATAGCGAGTAAGTGTCAGCCAATAACTTAGACAAGCCTTCAGCAATTTTCTTTCGATCGTCGGGTTTTATGCCAATATCCATTTTTTAGCCTTTATTATGTTTTAAATTAAAATATCGTTGTCTTATAGTGAATAAGACCACCTTAGTATAATTTGGTTTTGCTATAATCATCGAATAAATTAATTAATTTTAAGGTTCACAACAGTTGTTTCTCAAAAAAAAGCCTTTAGCAGTTAAAAACAAAGTAAAAGCGCCATTGAGTGCTAAGCAAGAACATCACGCACATTTGGTGCATGAGGCGTGGTGGCTATCTCTGTTGCTTTTAGGTGCATATTTAGCCGTTATCCTTATGTCTTTTGATCCTCAAGACCCTTCATGGTCGCATATGGCTAGCGTCGATACCGCGATTCAAAATTTAGGCGGCAAGATGGGGGCCTGGATTTCAGATATGTTGCTGTACCTATTTGGCTTCTCGGCTTGGTGGCTTGTTGTTTTTGCTTTTTACACGGTTTGGTTAATGTATTTCCAAATAGAAGAGAAAGGTCAAGATAAAGAGCGGCCTTTCCTTATTTTTAATATCGCAGGTTTTGTGCTCTTGATTGCCGCTTCTAGCGCATTAGAAGCAGGCCATATTGTTGACTTGCCAGCGAGCTTGCCTGACGGGCAAGGCGGTATTGTTGGACATTCTCTAGATGGATTCTTTCGCAGCTTCTTGGGTTATGTCAGTACAGCCATGTTGTTATTCTTATTATTTGCTGTTGGCTTCAGCTTCTTCACTGGTTGGTCCTGGATACTGATGACAGAAAAGTTAGGTGCGGGATTCATCTTTTCATATGAGTGGGCATTAGAAAAAGTTAACGACTGGCAAGATAGAAAAGTTGGTAAAACACTTGGGCAGGAGCGTTCTGAGTATGTAGAGTATGAACGTAAGCGGACTGGGGATAGGTCGCCGCTGAAAATTAAACCCGCAAAAACTAAGGTTGAAAAAAGTGAGCGTGTATTAAAAGAGAAGCAGGTATCACTATTTGCCTCAGACCCTGATTCGACGCTGCCTCCATTACATCTGCTAGATGAAGCAAACAATACAGTAGACCTGCCATCTGATGAGACGCTAGAGTTTACTTCACGTTTAATAGAACGCAAGCTGCAAGATTTTGGTATTGATGTAAAAGTATTGTCTGCAGAACCAGGCCCTGTGATCACGCGTTATGAGTTAGATCCAGCGCCAGGCGTTAAAGGAAGCCAAATTACCAACCTTGCTAGAGATTTAGCGCGAGCACTTTCTGTGTTGAGTGTGCGTGTGGTGGAAACCATTCCTGGCAAAAGTTTTATGGGCTTAGAAATACCAAACCCTAATCGCCAAATAGTATTCCTGACGGAAATTTTGGGCAGTAAGGTTTATGCCGACATGCATTCACCACTAGCAATCGCACTGGGTAAAGATATTGCTGGTCTGCCAGTTGTCGTTGACTTAGCTAAAATGCCACACGTTTTGGTAGCAGGTACAACTGGCTCTGGTAAATCAGTTGCGATAAATGCTTTGATTTTGAGCTTGCTTTATAAGGCAGATGTAAGCCAAGTGCGCATGATCTTAATTGACCCTAAAATGCTAGAACTTTCTGTCTATGAGGGCATTCCACACTTACTTGCACCAGTGGTTACCGATATGCGCCAAGCAGGCAACGCATTAAATTGGTGTGTAGCAGAAATGGAACGTCGTTATAAGTTAATGTCTTCGCTTGGCGTGCGTAATTTAGCAGGTTTCAACCAAAAAATTAAAGATGCAGCAAAAACAGGAGAGAGTATTCCGCATCCATTTAGCTTAACGCCAGATGAGCCAGAGCCATTAGAAGAGTTGCCGATGATTGTGGTAGTGATTGATGAGCTGGCTGACATGATGATGGTAGTCGGTAAGAAAGTAGAAGAGCTCATCGCGCGTTTAGCGCAAAAAGCCCGTGCTTGTGGTATTCACTTGGTGTTGGCCACCCAGCGCCCATCTGTCGATGTAATCACTGGTTTGATTAAAGCCAATGTGCCGACACGTATTTCATTCCAAGTGTCGAGCAAAATTGATTCACGAACTATATTAGACCAAATGGGCGCTGAAGCGTTACTAGGTCAGGGCGACATGTTGTATATGCCGCCTGGGTCGGGATATCCGCAACGTATTCATGGTGCATTTGTCAGCGATAAAGAAGTGCATGCGGTGGTAAACCACTTGAAATCACTTGGGGAACCAAATTACATTGAAGGCATCCTAACGAATGAAACAGAAGCTGGTGGAGTGAGCGGAAGCTACAGTGATGGCGATGGTGAAAAAGATGCGCTTTATGATGAAGCTGTCTCTATCGTACTAAAAAGTCGTCGTGCTTCTATTTCATCAGTGCAACGGCAGTTGCGTATTGGCTATAACCGTGCAGCAAGATTAATTGAAGATATGGAACGTGCAGGACTTGTTTCTGAAATGCAAAGCAACGGTAGCCGCGAAGTGTTAGTAAAGGCAGAAGAGTAAATATGAATAAATTTTTGTTAAATATGTTGATGTTAGGCGCACTGTTTACAAGTGCCGCGTTCTCAAATACAGTATTTGCTGGTGGTGTGGAAAGTCTAAAAGATTTCTATAACAATACAAATGCCATGCGCGCTAAATTTCATCAAGAGGTAAAAGATAATAATGGCGCTCTTGTGCAGCAAGTGGAAGGCGCGATGCAGTTGCAGCGCCCTAATAAATTCCGCTGGGACTATAACAAACCTTATGAGCAACAAATTATCAGCGATGGCAAGGACGTGTTCTTATACGATACGGATTTAGAACAAGTAACGATTCGTAGTTTAAGTCAAACGCTTGGGACTAGCCCAGCCTCCTTGTTAGCGGGTGGGGCTGAAGTGGAGAAAAGTTTTACGCTTAAAGATGTTCAAGGCAAAGACGGGCTTGATTGGGTCGAGGCGTTGCCTAAAGGTGAAGATAGTGGCTATGAGCGCATCTTGCTCGGTTTTAACGGTTATGATTTAAGAAAAATGGAGCTGTATGACAGTTTTAAAAATACCACTTCAATTACTTTCACTTCAGTAGAGCGCAATCCGAAATTAGAAGTGGCAGACTTTCTATTTAAAACGCCTGAAGGTGTCGATGTGATCGGAGAGTAACGCTCTGTTCTGACTTGACTTAGTTTTATGCAATGCAATTCTAGCATTGCGACATTATTCCAATGTCTAGCTGTTACAATATCCTTTTTATTTTCACTTCAGTGGAACACAAGGATTAAGAATAAGTGAGTAGCTTATTTGAAGCGATAGCACCAGAAGCACCTCTTGCAGAACAGCTGCGGCCAAAAGTCTTAGACGAGGTTGTTGGGCAGTCTCATTTATTAGGTGAGGGTAAACCGCTACGCCGCGCATTCGAGTCTGGAAAATTACCATCCATGATTTTATGGGGGCCACCTGGAGTTGGTAAGACCACCTTGGCTAGATTGATTGCTAACACAATTGATGCTGAATTTATTCCTATTTCAGCCGTTCTCTCTGGCATTAAAGACATTCGTGAAGCAGTCGAGCGTGCAGAACACACTTTGCAGCAATCTGGCCGAAAAACGATTTTGTTTGTCGATGAGGTGCACCGATTTAATAAAGGACAACAAGATGCTTTTCTACCATTTGTAGAGAGCGGGTTGATTACCTTTATTGGAGCGACCACTGAAAATCCATCGTTTGAAGTGAATAGTGCGCTACTCAGCCGCGCACAGGTGTTTGTGTTAAGCGCTCTGAAAGAAGAAGAGCTAGCTGAGTTGCTAGAACGTGCAAGACTGTTAATGGCACCTAAAGTCAAACTGACTGATGAAGTGCAAGAGCAGATACTTGGTTATAGTGATGGCGATGCTAGGCGCTTGCTTAATTTTGCAGAGAGCTTATTTAATGCAGCACTTGGTTCCGATATCAATAAAATTGATGAAGCCTTTTTGCAAACCACAATGGCTAGTAAGATGCGTCGTTTTGATAAAGGCGGCGAGGCTTTTTATGATCAGATATCGGCTTTGCATAAATCAGTACGCGGTTCTAACCCCGATGCTGCGCTATATTGGTTTTTACGCATGATAGATGGTGGGGCTGACCCGCTTTATTTAGGCCGACGAATTGTGCGGATGGCAGTTGAGGATATCGGTATTGCAGACCCGCGTGCGCAAACCATGGCATTAGAGGCTTGCCAGATATACGAGCGCTTAGGTTCACCAGAGGGTGAGTTGGCCTTATCCAACGCTGTGATTTATTTGGCTGTCGCTGCGAAGAGTAATGCTGCCTATATGGCTTACAATCAGGCTAAGGCTTTTGTTGCACAAGATAAATCACGCCCAGTGCCATTACATTTAAGAAACGCGCCAACTAAACTCATGAAAGAATTAGACTATGGTAAAGAGTACCGTTATGCGCATAATGAGCCAGATGCGTATGCCGCTGGCGCAGATTATTTCCCCGACGATTTAGAAGCAATCCCGTTTTATCAGCCCACACCTAGAGGTTTGGAAGGTAAAATAGCGGAAAAATTAAACCACCTTAAAGATTTAGACGCGCAAGAATTAAACCGTAAAGCGAAAAAATAAATGTTAGATATTCAAGCCTTAAGAACTGATTTAGATAGTATTGCTGCAAAGTTGAAAGCACGAAATTTTGATTTTGACACCGTAACATTTACAGCCTTAGAAACTGAACGAAAAACTGTACAAACACGCACCCAAGACTTACAAGCGAGGCGTAACAGCACGTCCAAACAGATTGGCATCGCTAAATCTAAAGGCGAAGATGCCAGTGTCATTATGGCTGAAGTCGCTGGTTTAGGAGAGCAACTAAAGGCAGATGAAGCACGTTTAAGTGAGATTCAAGAAAAATTGCAGAATATGTTGCTAAGCGTACCAAATGTGCCGCATGAAAGTGTGCCGGTAGGTAAATTAGAAGATGAAAATGTAGAAGTGCGCAAAGTCGGTACACCGCCTAGCTTTGATTTTGCAGTGAAAGATCATACTGATGTAGGTGAGCCACATGGCTTGGATTTTAATACGGGGATTAAGTTATCTGGCGCAAGATTTACTTTTATGCGCGGGCATATCGCTAAGCTACATCGCGCTTTAGCGCAGTTTATGTTGGATACACAGGCTGAACATGGCTATGAAGAATGCTATACGCCTTATTTAGTAAATGCAGAAACTTTGCTTGGCACGGGGCAGCTACCGAAATTCAAGGGTGATTTATTCGAGTTAAAACGAGAAACTGTAATTGGACGTGCTGCTGCAATCGGCCCAGATGGTAAAGAAATCCCACCACCTGAAACCTCTGGATTGGATTCTTCTAAGGATATGTTTTTAATCCCAACCTCTGAAGTTACGCTAACCAACACAGTGCGAGATGAAATAGTTGCATTAGACGCATTGCCGATTAAACTGACCGCACATACACCTTGCTTCCGTTCTGAAGCAGGGTCTTACGGCAAAGACACTAAGGGCATGATTCGCCAGCACCAGTTCGATAAAGTCGAGATGGTGCAAATTGTCCATCCAGAGTCGAGTTATGCTGCTTTAGATGAGATGGTGGGGCATGCAGAGAATATTCTTAAAGCATTAGAGCTGCCTTATCGTGTCGTTTCACTTTGTACAGGTGATATGGGCTTTGGGGCAGCAAAAACTTATGACTTGGAAGTATGGTTACCAGCACAAGATACCTATCGTGAGATATCTTCAATCTCAAACTGTGAGGCATTCCAAGCACGGCGTTTAAAAGCACGTTTTAAGAATGCAGAAGGTAAAACTGAATTCGTACACACATTGAATGGCTCTGGGCTAGCGGTAGGGCGCACGTTAGTTGCTGTGCTTGAGAATTATCAGAATGCTGATGGAAGTGTGACGATCCCTAAAGTATTGCAACCTTATATGGGTGGTAAAACAAGTATCACTGCATAATGCCACCTATATTTAGTTAAATCATTGTTGGTTATCATCTGCCAGCAATTTTAAATGGGTCGACGCCATGTGGCTCATGTGGCAGGTCAATGCGTGTCATGATGTTGTAATAACTACGTATAGATTCAACATAGATAATTGGTTGTGCACATCTGCAATAGCCATACTTGGCTTTAGAATAATGTTTTGGGTCTTTTAATTTTAAAAGCGCTTTTTTGACATCCACCCAAGAGTCAGGGCTTAAGCCAAGACGTTGTGCTAATACGCGGGCATCTTCAACATGTGCGTAGCCTATATTATAAGAAGCCAATGCCATATAGGTGCGATCAGGTTCAGGGACTCGGTCTGGTATGGTATCTATCATCAAGTTAACGTATTTTGCACCTGCAGGGATACTTTGTTTGGGATCCAATCTGTCAGTGACCCCCATCCTGTCAGATGTCACTTCTGTTAGCATCATTAAACCGCGCACATTCGTAGGTGAGGTGTTAAATGTATCCCAGTGAGATTCTTGATAGCTCAATGCAGCCAGCAGCCGCCAATCTAAACCAGTGATTTCTTGCGCTTCTTTAAATAGTTTTACATATTGCGGCAACCTTGTATTTCTTCGCGCTAAGAATGTCTTAATATCAACCGGGTTTAAGCGCTTACTATTGCCATGATAGCGATCGATTAAGTTGCGCAGCGTGCCGTTGTGTTTAATATGGCTAAAAAATGCATTCGCCTCTAATAGAAGCTGAGGGTTATTAGATTTTGTAAAACCCCATGCTATTTTTTCCGGGTCTCCTAATGAAAAAGCCACCCGTAGATTAGGGTAATGATTTTGTAATGCGGATACGAGATGACTATCGGCAACCGTGTACTCTATACTCCCGTAGGCTAACTGTTCAATTAGCGTCTCTGAGTCGACAGCTTTGCGCTCTGTCCAGGTTAATTCAGGTTCTATACGCTTAATTTTTTGAAGACGTTCTACAAAGCTAGTAGCCGCTGGGACTACAATTTCTTTTCCAATAAGGCCACTTATATTTTTGGCGGGTTTCCTTGTAAAACTTTTGCTATAAATGACTTGTTGTTGAACGTCTTGATAGGGGATTGCATAATCAATGATGCCTTTACGCGCGTTTGTGATGGTTAAATCAGCTGCCACAATATCGGCTTTTTTGTGTACAACTTTATTTATAGCGTGCTCAATGCTATCCGCAACGACAAATTTAAGTTGTTTATTGCTTTCACGAGCACTTCTTTTATGACTGTTTATATATTTTATAAAAGCTTCAGCTAAATCATTCTCTAGCCCTGCGTACTCTTTATCACTGTTGAGGTAATAAGTATTTGGGCTGTTCAACGTAACGAAAGTAATGACATTGCCATTACTTTCTGCTTCGATGTCAGACTCGGCATTGGTGGATGGTGTTTTACAACAAGCGGCCAACATTAGCAGCATTAAGCCTGGTAGCAGGCAATAGGTAAGTGTATTTTTTAACAAAAAATACCTTCTATATAAGAGGTGTTATTTAGCAGCGTCAAGCTTAAGCCCATCTTTCTTCAATATTGCCATTGTCGGCAATAAAAACAGCACTTGCTAAACCTGTAAAAATACCATGTTCCACTACGCCAGGCGTGTTGTTCAGTAATTGGTTTAGTTGTTCTTCAGAAATGTTTTTATCGAACTTCATATCTAACACTAAGCTACCGTGTGAACTGATAGACAATCCATCTTTTGCAACGTTCTGACGTAAGTCCCCTTGGCCGCCTGCATTTTCAATGCTTTTCTTGGTGGCTTTCCATGCGAAGGGAATGACTTCAATAGGAATGGCGTAATGAGTGCCTATGCGATCAACCAATTTGCTTTTATCTGCAACGATAAAAAATTGTTTAGCGGCTTTGGCTAATAATTTTTCCATGACCAAGTCGTAGCCGCGGCCTTTTAACAAGGTCATATCAGGTGTAATTTCATCTGCACCATCTACATATAAGTCAATCGATTCTACTTGCTGTATGCCGATGACATTTAAGCCCAAATTTTGTGCTTTAATCATGCTAATGTTGGAGCTGGAAATAGTCGTGACTTGAAGTTTTTCTTCTGTTTGGCGTCTTGCCAGCTCTTCTATAAAAAAGTTGGCTGTAGAGCCAGTCCCTAACCCAACCAACATGCCGTCTTTTACGAATTTTGCTGCATGAATGGCAACTAACTGTTTATCGTTCATAGGATAAGGCCTTCCTAATTATTTAAATAGTATTCAAATTGACATTGACCATAAAGCGGAGCACTTGTTAAGAGTATAATAAGATAAAATCCGTAGATAAACCAAGTCATTTCCAATCCCATTTATGCAGTTAACTCCACCATCGCCAGGCCGTTCCATACGTTTTTCTTATGCAGCCAATGGCTTAGATAGCTTATCTCTAGCATTACTTGTATGTAGCCTAAAAACAACACAAACGCCTTTGGTGGTGATTACCTCTAATGCATTTGAAGCACAGCGCCTGATGGAAGAAATTCCATATTTCGCACCTGATGTCAGCATTCATTTATTGCCAGACTGGGAGACGCTGCCTTACGATGTCTTCTCACCACATCCCGACTTAATTTCTGAACGTTTAGCAACGCTATACCAAGTGAGTCAAAATAACTTTGATGTGGTGATTGTGCCTATTGCTACGGCTTTGTTAAGCATGCCGCCAGCTGCTTATTTAGCAGGACATACCTTTATGCTTAAAAAAGGGCAGAAGCTGGATATTGAGGCTTTGCGACTCCAGTGTGCGCAGGCTGGCTACCACCATGTCTCTCAAGTTATCAGTCCAGGTGAGTTCAGTGTGCGTGGTGGTTTAGTTGATTTGTTTCCAATGGGTGGTGTGCTGCCATATCGCATTGATCTTTTTGACGATGAAATTGAAACGATACGGACGTTTGATGTTGATACCCAACGCAGCCTTTATCCTGTACCAGAAATAAGAATGCTACCAGCACGTGAGTTTCCATTAGATAAATCAGGCATTGACCTTTTTAGAAGCCAGTTTAGAGAAAAATTTGAGGGTGATCCACAACGCGCGAAGATTTATAAAGACGTAAGTAAAGGCATTGCAACGGGTGGTATCGAATGGTATTTACCTTTGTTCTTTGAAGAGACCGCCACTATTTTTGATTACTTACCAAAACAGTCTGTGCTTTGCAGTCATGGCGATTTAGATAAAGCCGCGCAAACGTTCTGGTACGAAGCAAACTCTCGCTACAAACTTCTCGCATACGATGCGGAGCGCCCAGTCTTGCCGCCAGAGCTTTTACTAATCAAAGCAGACGACTTCTTTACTAAAACACGGCAGTTTTCAGTGATTAATGCACTGCTGAATAAAAAGCCTGCCACTAAAAACAAATTACCTGCGGTTGAGGTGGATCGCCGTGCAGAAGAACCATTACATAAACTGCAAGCGATTATTAAAAAGGCGAAAAACACGCGCATCTTAATTGCGGCTGAAAGCTTAGGTCGTCGTGAGACCATGTTACAGCTATTTGCCGAACATGATTTAGTCTTGCCCGTATGTGAAACTTGGGCTGAATTTGAGGCGAGTGATGCCCCTGTGATGTTAGGTGTTTCAACTCTGCACAGTGGCTTTGCAGATGAAGTGATTGTGATTACAGAGGCTGAGTTGTATGCCTCAACCGTGCGTCAGCAACGTCGCCGTGTCAAAGAAAAAGCACGCAATACCGAAGGCATGCTCAGAGACTTGTCTGAGCTACGGATCAATGATCCTGTGGTACATGAGCAACATGGCGTAGGGCGTTATAGAGGTTTGCAGAACATAGACTTTGGCGAGGGTGAAACAGAATTTCTACTCCTAGAGTATTACGGTGACGATAAGCTTTATATTCCAGTGTCACAACTGTTCTTAATTTCTCGCTACTCTGGTGGGCCGCCAGAAAGTGCGCCGCTGCATCGACTGGGTAGTGGACAATGGGAAAAAGCCAAGAAAAAAGCCCTTAAACAAATCCGTGATACAGCTGCTGAGCTACTTAACTTATATGCGCAACGCGCTTCACGAAAAGGCCATGTATTTACGCTGAGTTTAAAAGATTATGAAGCGTTTTGTGATGGCTTCCCCTTTGAAGAAACGCCAGATCAACACTCTGCTATTGAAGCAGTGATTGGTGATATGCAATCAGGCCGCCCGATGGACAGGTTGGTTTGTGGTGATGTTGGCTTTGGGAAAACAGAGGTCGCACTCAGAGCTGCGTTCGTTGCAGTGATGGGCGGGCGACAAGTGTCCATACTCGTGCCGACCACTTTATTAGCAGAACAGCATTACCAAAACTTCTGTGACCGTTTTGCCGACTGGCCGATTAAGATTGCTGAAATTTCACGCTTTAGAACCAAAAAAGAACAAGCCGAAGCACTGAAAGGGCTAGAGGACGGCAGTATCGATATCATTATCGGTACGCACCGTTTGATACAAAAAGACGTGAAGTTTAAGAACCTAGGCTTGGCTATTCTAGATGAAGAGCATCGTTTTGGTGTGCGTCAGAAAGAACAGATGAAAGCGTTACGTGCAGAGGTGGATGTATTGATCTTAACTGCCACGCCAATTCCAAGAACATTGAGTATGGCCATGGAAGGTCTGCGCGAATTTTCAGTCATTTCTACACCACCAGAAAAACGTTTGTCGATAAAAACATTCCATACAGACTACTCAGATGGCATTATCCGCGAAGCGGCTATGCGTGAATTTAAACGTGGCGGCCAAGTCTATTTCTTACACAATGAAGTAGACACTATTTTTGTGCAAAAAGAAAAGCTAGAAAAAATATTACCAGAAGCACGTATTGCCATTGCACATGGCCAATTGCGCGAACGTGAGCTGGAACACGTGATGCGTGATTTCCATCACCAGCGTTCAAATTTATTGCTCTGTACCACTATTATTGAAACAGGTATTGATATCCCAACAGCCAATACCATTATTATTAACAGAGCCGACCGATTTGGCTTAGCGCAATTGCATCAATTGCGTGGACGAGTAGGGCGTAGTCATCATCAAGCGTATGCTTATTTGCTTACAGAGCGAGATAGAAAAATCACCACTCAAGCACAAAAACGGTTGGATGCAATTCAACTGATGGAAGATCTTGGTGCTGGCTTCCACCTGGCCATGCATGATTTGGAAATACGAGGCGCAGGTGAGCTATTAGGTGATGGTCAAAGCGGCGAAATGCAAGCCATTGGCTTTAGTATGTATTCAGATATGCTCAATCATGCTGTGAAGCAGCTAAAAGAAGGTAACGAGCCAGATTTGGATGCGCCACTAGGGGTAACAACTGAAATCAACCTACACACGCCAGCATTACTGCCTGGCGACTATTGCCACGATGTGCATGAGCGCTTAGTCATTTATAAACGCTTGGCCAATTGTAATGATGATGAAGCATTGGATACCATGCAAGAAGAGCTGATAGATAGGTTTGGCTTACTGCCTGAGCCAGGTGAAGCGCTTATTGCGTGTCACAGACTTCGTATTTCGGCGAAACCCCTAGGCATTGTGAAAATAGATGCTTCAGATGCGGCAATTCAGCTACAGTTTAACCCTAAGGCAGATATTGATCCGTTGAAGCTCATTAACTTGTTGCAGCGCGATAAACGCTGCCGCATGAATGGCCCAGAAAAGCTACGTATTTCAGTAGAGCTTGGCAACATCAACCACCGAGTAGCGCTCATTCAAGATTTATTGAAAGAGTTTGTTTAAGCCAATTTAACAAATAAATAGAGGCGAGTATGCAAAGTCACAAATGGCAAAGCAAAAAATGCCGCGAAGACTGCTTTGTTATGTGCTTGAACTGTTGTATTTAAAACGTGTATTTAAAACGAATGACTTGTTAGTTGTTCTATTCATTTAATACCATAGTGTGGAATTGTTGCCTCACCGCTTAGTAGATTGAAATCTACTTGAGCAATACCAAAGCTAGGGTAATGCTCCGTAATATGAATGGGAATAATGTTATTTTTATGTGCAGCTACGGCACTCATGAGTAAAACTCTATCAAATGGGCAGGCCCCGCTAATTTTATCTTTTAGGCTGGAGATTTTAATTAAGCCCTTAGTTTGTATGTTAGCGTGAATTATTAATGTTCTATCCCCACCATATGCGACACCTTTGCTTGCATATTTACCATATGTTGAAAGAATTGCATCAAGAGGATCTTGTTTGTTCATTTGCGGAATAATTTTGTGTTCAACATCAATTTTTAAATTGCCATCGCTTACAAAACCATCATTTGGTTCTGAAGCATTGGTGTCATAACCAACTATCCAATTATTGTTATTATCTATATGGTTTTTAATGTGCGCCAATATTATTAAGCTAAATAATTCTCGCTTGCTAACAAGAAGCTCGCTTGATATTGGTTTGCTATCTTCCATCCATCCTGCCAGATGTGCGGAACCAAGAATGTATTTTTGCCATGCAACATCTGGCTGGAACTTAATCATTTGGTTTCCATGTTTGTACAACTAACAGGGTTTATCAGACACCATGTCTGATATATGTACTATATAAATGTAAAGTAGACATATTTAGAACCTTTTTACTTCAGTAAAATAACAGCGACAATCACCAGCACTACTGTTGCCCATCCAATACGGTCAACATAGTCCCTTAATTTTTCTTCCATATTTTTGCCACCCCATTTCATTAAGCCAGCAACCAAATAAAATCGTGAACCTCTGCCGATAAATGATGCAATGGTGAATGGCAATAGTGGCATTGCTAATGCACCAGCAGCTATGGTAAATATTTTATAGGGGATAGGTGAAAAGCCAGCAATAAAAATTGCCCAGACACCCCATTCTTTAAACCATACTTCTGCCGTTTGGAAGGCTGCCCAGTAATGACTCTCCTGTAAATATGGTTGAATCATATCAAAAGCGACAGCGCCAATAGCATAGCCAAATAAGCCGCCTAATGCAGAGGTGATGGTGGTGATTAAAGCAAAACGCCATGCTTTTGAAGGGTTAGCCAAGCTCATTGGTGCAAGCATGACATCAGGTGGAATAGGGAAGAACGATGATTCAGCAAAGCTTAAAATGCCTAAATACCATGGTGCATTGGGTAATTTAGACCAAGCCATGACGCGCTCATAAAGTGCAGAGAATATTTTCATTGTTTGTAGGGTTGTTTCTTGTTAATCGTTTCTGATGAGTTATGAATTTTACACGATAGCCATTATCACCAGTAATGATTTATTTTTGATGACTAAAAAGATAATCATAGAATATGTGTGTACAGTTTTGAAATTGAACTGTAGTATTTTGCCAACTGTTAGATTTAAGGAGATATCCCGTTGGATGCATTATTAGAAGGTTTAGAGGTTTTTGGCATAACTGAGTTATGGTTGTTGAAAGTGGTCGCTGTCATTACATTGACCATCGTCGTGCATTTTATCGCCTCTCACTTTTTAGCAAGGGTATTAAAAGCGACGGAGAAGACCAGTAGTCAGTGGGATGATGCTTTATTACTAGCCGCACTGAAACCTTTGCCTATTGTTGTTTGGGTTATTGGTATTACTGTCGCTTTATCTATTATTGGCAATCAGAATCAAGATGGGCTGTTCGAGTTTATTCCAGTATTGCGTGATGTTGGTATCACTATTTGTTTTGCATGGTTTTGCTGGCGACTTATTAGCGAGGTGAGTCAGAAGTATTTGGAGCAACAAGAAGAGGGTGGCGAAAAGGTTGATCACACGACCGTCGACGCATTATCTAAGCTAGGACATCTCATTGTAGCTGTTGCGGCAGTATTAACCTTGATGCAAACGCTAGGCTTTAGCGTCTCAGGCTTGCTGGCCGCAGGTGGTATTGGTGGTATTGCAATCGGTTTTGCCGCAAAAGATATTCTTGCCAACTTCTTCGGTGGCTTGACGATTTACACGGATAGACCTTTTGTCGTAGGCGATTGGATACGTTCGCCTGATAAAGATATTGAAGGCGTAGTTGAAAAAATTAGCTGGCGTTACACACGCATCCGCCGCTTTAGTAAAAACCCTATCTACGTACCGAATGCACTATTTACAACGATTGTAGTTGAGAACCCGACGCGCATGACTAACCGTCGCATCAAAGAAACAATCGGTATTCGTTATGCTGATATAGGGGTAATGGCTGCTATTGTTGCTGATGTTAAAGACATGCTCAAATCACACAAAGATATCGATACGACCAAAACATTGATTGTTAACTTTAATGCTTTTAGCGCATCGTCAGTGGACTTTTTTATCTATACTTTTTCAAGGACTGTCGTGTGGGAAGCGTTCCATGAAGTGAAGCAAGATGTATTGCTTAAAGTCGCTGACATTATTACAAAACATGGTGCTGAAATGGCGTTCCCAACGCAAACGATACATGTTGAAAATACTTCAGAATAGACTTTAACTTATACTTTTAACTATTTGTTCTATTTAGTAAATTAAATTTTAATAAACTTGGTTTAAATTTCAACCATCTTACCAAGGCTCACAAAGAAGATGGCTTTTTGCGTGGGCAAGCCTTCATCTTTAAATAGCTTCTCGTAGCCGTCTAACTGTTCTTTATATTGCCCCGCAGCGGTCTTTAGTTCAGCGTCAGTGGTATCGCTTGCTAATGCTAACGATTTGTAATCAATAATCCAGCGCATACCATCTACGATAAACGTACGATCAATAATCCTTTTGGTCACAGCTTGTTGTGTCGCATATTCAATGGCAAGTTCACTAGCCGCGCTATCTCTATCTTGCAATACCCAGCGCCCTTGCTCGCTGTCCAATGTTGTTTGTAATAATGTATTGACGCGTGCTGCACCTAGCTCAGATTTTTTCGTATCATAACTTCTCTGCTTAAACCAACGCTGCATAGCAGGGCTTAATGTGTTAACGCGTGATGCAGACCAGTTTTTAATGCCGCTATCAGCAACTAATTGCAAGTAAAAGTGCGTTAAAAAGCCGACATCTGCATCTAACGTGTTGCAATCTTCCGTTTTATCCCCACTATCTAAACTTTTAACAGCCTCTTTAGGTGCTGTAGTAAGTACTGGAGGAATGGCTGGTTTATCTAATCTGATTAATTGAGGAATAAAACCTTCTAAAGCTGTGTCGGCGCTAGTTTGTGTCAATTGATTTGGTTTGATTGCATACGCTTCTGTAAATTGCGCCTGTACGATGGGCCAAAGCATGTCGAGAAAAGTGTTCTTAGGCGCTTTAGTGGTGCCTTTTACATCTATGCTTGCAGCACCTAGTAAGTGTAAGCAACGTTCAGCACGGGTCGCTGCGACATAAAGTACACGTGCATCTTCATAAGCACCACGTTCTTTTTCTAATAGTTTTAAGTAATCGTATGGTGTCACATCATTATCTTGTAACTCTTTAGGGATATAGGGTGCGACTATTAAATTTGAGGTTATAAGATTTGAAACTGCAAGCTTTGAAACTGTTAGATTAATGTCATCTGTTTGATGTGACATCTCATCGGATGAGACTTCTTCCCACAGTAATAGTGGTTGATCATTGCCGCCTGTTTTACGATCTAACCCCGGTAGAATCACTGTATCAAACTCTAAACCTTTCGACTTATGAATCGTCATAAATTGTAGAGTGTCATCTGCTTTAGCATCTGGCGCTGCGTATAGCTTTTCTACTTCATCAGCTAAATGTTGTGGTGAGAATTGACCAATAACTTCTAATTGTTGAATACGCTCAAAAAATGCCTGCACATCCCGTACATCGCCAGCATCCCATAAACAATCTGCACCACCTAACATCAGCCATACGCCATGCAGCCAACGACTCACTGACATGCGCCCTTGATGTTGCAATGCTTGGCTAAGCACTTCACGCACATGGTGTAGACGTGTTCGCCCATCGTCGCTTAACTGTTGTAACCGTGCTTCGTCATGCATTAATTGCATAAGGGTGCTAGTTTTGTCATTGGCAATGAGAGCATGTAAATCAGCTAAAGTCATTCCACACCACGGTGCACGTAAAATCGCTAGCCAGTGCACACGGTCTGCACGTTGATGCAATGCATAGCTGAGGGAAAGAAGGTCTTGTACAATTTGTCGGTTTGCTAACTCTTCAATTTCAACGGCTTGAAAGCTTAAAGCAGGGTGGTTACGGCGTATTTCTGTCACCAGTGCTTTTAAGTGGTTACGTGCACGTACCAATACGGCAATTTTCGCTTCAGGGTTACTTGCTCTAGTCTCATGGATAATCTCAATAATACGGTCAGCTTCTAGCTGACGAATGTCGCTAGGCAGCAATGATTCTTCCTCACCTTCATCATCGACATTAGCCGTGGCTTTATTATCCAGCATGGCATGCACCACTACGCCAGCACCTGTTTCAGATGCTTTGGTCGCGACAAATGGACGGTATTGAATAGCGCCACGTACCATGCTGTCTTGTGCAGGAAATACTTTGGCAAAAGCTTCATTCACCCATTCCACAACGGCTGGCGTAGAGCGGTTGTTACGCCAAAGCTTCAGTGATTTAAGTCTAATGTTGCCAATGCCATGCTCTACCACACGTAAAAACAAACCAACATTGGCTTTACGGAAACGGTAAATGGATTGCATGGGGTCGCCTACGCAAAATAAGGTTCGCCCATCATCTGTTTGCCAGCCGTTCGTGAGTGCTTGAATGAGTTTGATTTGTGAAGGGCTGGTATCTTGAAACTCATCAACCAATAAATGTTGAATACGATAATCGAGCTTCATGGCTAAATCAGTCGTGTTACCTGAGATATCTTCAAGCGCTAATAATGAGCGATTCGAAATCTCTACAAAATCAACTTCACCGTGTGCTTGAAACACTAACCATAACTCACCCACGGCAATGTGTAATAGCTGCGCTAATGTCGCAATAATCTGCCAAGTATTTTCATCTTGTTGTGGTTTGGGAAGCATGCGCAGGCGGGCGATGGCTTCTTCGGCGCCACTGGTCTGTTGTAACGTAGCGATTATTGCTAATAAAGATTCTTTATATTGCTTAGCATCACTCGTTGCTGGTAAGCCTATATTTTTATTGAGCGCTTTGCGTAGCGTGCCTGAATTAGTCAGCAATAAATCGGCTAAAGCACGCCAATGTTGCAATGCACTCGGATGTGCTTTAATCGGTGTTTGCCAATCGAGTAATAATGCAATCGCAGCCTCACTGTCTAGGTTGCCTGCAGCAAACCTTGCAACCGGCATCAGTGCTTGTTGTAAGCGGTCTGGCAGCGCAGTTGCAGCCGTTTGGATATCAGCACTAATCATCGTCGCTAATGCGGCTTCAGCAGCCTCTGCGGTGTTCTGGCTTTGCGTATAGCTTAGCCATTGATCACGCTTAGCCAGCATTTCTGCTAATAGCTGCGTTAGTTTGTAAGTATCGTTATCAAAGTAACGCAGTGCATCATGTACAGCGTTGCCATAGTCTTTGTGCTCCAGCAGTTCAATCGCACGTGTGGCAGCTTCTTCATAATGGACTCTAGGGTCATCACGAACGCCAGGCTGTGTACCAAAGCGACTGAGTAGCGGCATTTGCCTTGCTAAGTTGGCACTGAGTGAATCAATGGTATAAATGCGCAAGCGTGATGGCGTGTCTAATAGTCGCCAACCCAGGGTTTCTGATCTTGCTAATACGGTAAGCCCAAGCTTAAAGGTGGTTTGCTTATGTGGCAGGTCGGACAGCTCAGACATCTTGCCAGTAGCCGCCATTTGTAGGCTATCCATAATCCGCGATTTCATTTCTGATGCGGCTTTATTGGTAAAGGTAATGGCGATGATTTCTTCTGGTGAATCTACAGTTTCTAATAACTTTAGAAAACGTTGCGTTAGTAACTCTGTTTTACCGGCACCTGCAGGCGCCTCTACAATAAAGGAATCTGGTGCTAATGCACGTTCACGGCTTAAGCTATCTTCCTGTAATAAATCTTCGTGAAGCATTTACAGATTGCCCTCAATATCAGCAGCTTTGTTTTTACGCTCAAATTGCAACTGCCGTTCTGGCAAACGTAGTAAAGGGGTCACATCACAAAAGTCTAATTGTTTTTCGTTATCAAAACGCACGGCGGCATCACCAGACTTTAGACTGAGTGCAGTCGCCGTAATCTGTGTCTTCCAGTGCGTGATAATACTTTGCCAATCTGGAAAGCTAGTCTCATCGAATATTTTTCTACCACGCGTGCCGTCAAATACAGTAGCGCCTTGCACCTGTGCTTCATCTGCGGCAATGCCGATAAAAGCATGGTCTGCCGTCCGTACTTTGGCATAACACACAGCGCCTATCTCACCATCTTGCAATAGAAAAGCGGCATAGATAGGCAATTGTGGCTCGGTAATATTGGGCTCTGCCCAGTTTTTATAATCGAGCTGACGACCAGTTTTATAGTCCATGACCAATAAACGATCATCATCTAACGTATCAACACGGTCGATGATTAACTTAATACTGATGCCTTCAATTTCGATGTTATGCTCTTGCTCGCATTCGCGTACGGTAAAGCCTTGAGGGCGTAGCATTTCCACTTCTATCAACCAAGCGAATACGAGCTTACTGAGTCGTTCTGCTTCTAACGCTAAAAACGTCTCAGAGAAAGCATGGTCTCGCTCAATATTAAAAGCGGCTAATATGGCTTTTGAAATACTCAGCAGTTCGGCTCTTAAATCTTCTGGAATACTGTCTTGTAAATCGTTAGCACCGCGTCCTTGCCAAAATTTAGCCAACACAGCATGCACTAAGTTACCACGCTCCATGACATCTAACCCATTCACTGGCTCGCTAAGTTTTCTCGCATTAAGCCGGTATTGATAAAATGCCCAAGCAGGGCAGATGGCCTGCGCTTTTAATAATGCAGTACCGCCACTGACATGCTCACCTTGTTTCACGGGTGGTGCCTGGTGATCATCCACCCATTGCCAATTTTTGGTTGCAGTTTGGGCTAAGGTTTCGGCTAGCGTTTGTATGGTTACAGGTGTGGTTTCTAGTACTGGAATATTATGCATCAGCGGGCTGATGCGTAATTGACGTTCACCATCTTTAGTAGCACTTGAAAAAGTCACGTGATGTGCACTACAAATCAATCGTTGATGTATTGCTTGTGCAAATGCGGTTTGTACTTCGCTACTTGCATTCGGCGTGCCAACCTGTCGTTGTAACTCAGCAGGCAGTAGTGCATTATGCCTAGCAATGGGTGGCCAAATATGATCATTCATGCCCAACACCCAAATCGCATCTAATGGCTCAGCAGTCGCTTCTAGCATCCCCATTACCTGTATCTCTGCTTGAGTTTTACGTTCAGGTTGGAATATTTGCGCTTTGCATAATTGTGTCAGGCGCTTAATGGCTTCGCTCGCACTGATTTTTCCTACTAAGCTTTCTAAACTTGTGAGTTGTTGCAACACACGCTCAAATGATTGCACGGCTTGATATTCATAGCTAGAAAGACTGCGATCGCCTTGCCAATGTGTGGCTTTTAATAGTGCTGTAAATGTTTCCGCCCAAACAGCTGCACCTTGTTTGTGTGCGTTTTCTTGTGCAATACGAAGTAGTTGATTGGTGTCTTCAATCAGTGCTGGTAGCACTAAGGCATGCTCACCTTCACAGGCATGATGCAAAAAACGCATAAAGCGATGATTTTTAAGATTCAATGGCAATTGTTGTCGCATACGTGCATCAAGTTTGGCGCGCGCATCACTTTCTTGCTCGCTAGCTGACCAATAAACACACTGTAATAACTGCGCGATATCGGCCTGCATCACTTGCTGCTTATTCCAAGCAAAGCGTAGCAAATCTAAAGCAGTGCTAATAATCGGTAGTGTGGAGAGTGGAACGCCTAATGTGAAATCATAACAACGCGTGATTTCAGCAAAAGCAGGTGCGGCTGTTTCTGGGTGAAAAGTATCATCTAAACAATGTGATAGTTTCGCACGTAAACCTTCTAGTTCTGGTACCACAATAGCAAGTCTGTTTTGTGGGTTTTGCTTTAACTGTATATGCGCCCATGCCACTGCTGCACGGCACTCTGCATCTTGGTCATTCATCACAGCATGTGTTAACTGCTTAGGGGTATCTAGTGTAATAGGGTAGGTACTAACTACAACGCCGCGCTTTTCCAATAGGTTGATGAGCCGCTTGGTATTGGGATGAATACGGTCAAAGCCAGCGAGTTGAATCTTTTGTGGTAATTGGCCAGCATCACGCTCTAAACAAGTGATTTGCCAAACTTCGTAACGCACTGCTTCTAATACATTTGTCTGCTTACACAACAGCTGAAAATGGTCACGCCATTGCATAAATTGCTGGGTTTCTTCTGTAGCATTTTCTAAATCAAGTTTTAAGCGCCACTCAGTCAGTAAGCGATTCGCTTCCATCGCTGCGCTAGCTAAGCCTGAAGTATCAAACAAATCAGCGGCTGCATTTGATTGCAGTGAATGCAGAATGCTTTGTTCCCACAGCAAGCCTTCTTGCGTGGCATTTAATGCTGCTGTTGGTACACTAGTTGCCCCTATCTCACCAAGTAAAATAGCAGATTCTATAACTGTGTTTAGCCACTCGCTAAGGGTTGTGACGTGTGGTGCTTGCCATTGCGTAACGCCATTTTGTATCTGCTGGTTTTGTTGCACCATCTGTAAGCTACGCGCAAGGCGTGCGGTAGAGCAGAGTATGAGAGGTGCTTCAGCGTTGGATGACATAGCCACATTTTAAACGACAGTGCAGCATTATTCATAAATTTTAGTAGCAAGCATGGTTTTGTAAGATAATGCTCTCATATTGGTTTAAATATTAGTGTTAAGTGATTTTATTGGAGAGCTCGAAAATGCAAGTCAAAGGCGCAAAGTTTGCAAAACGATTCGTTTTATTTGGTTTAGTCCCACTCATACTGTTAGTGGCCTACACCTTTTTTACCCTACACTGGGTTTACTCCTCTGGTGAGCGTGTTGGGTTTGTGCAAAAAGTCTCACAAAAAGGCTTTGTATGTAAAACTTACGAGGGCGAACAAGTCTTGGTAACCGTGCCTGGTACCCAAGCAGAAAAGTTCTTTTTTACGGCTAAAAATGAAGCAGTTTATGACAAGATTAATGAAACTAATGGTCAACGGGTACGCTTGCTATACAAGCAACATAAATGGATTCCAACGAGTTGCTTTGGTGATACCGAGTATTTTGTCTACGATGTAAAAGTACTAGAAAATCAATTGCCTAATGGGCGTTAGTGCGTGGCTGCCTCTGACGAAAAAAACTACATCACGCCGGATGGGTTTTCTGCACTACAAGCAGAGTTTCATCAACTCTATAAAGTAGAGCGTCCAGAAGTGGTGCGAACGGTTTCTTGGGCAGCGAGCAATGGTGATCGTAGTGAAAATGGCGACTATATCTACGGTAAGCGCCGCCTGCGCCAAATAGACAGCCGTTGCCGCCATCTCATGAAACGCATGGATTTGGCTGAGGTTGTTCATAGCAACGAACAACAACACCTAGAAAAAGTATTCTTTGGAGCATGGGTTACGCTGTTTAATCTGAGTGATGATAGTGAACATACTTATCGTATCGTCGGCAAAGATGAAATAGACCCTAGCAAGGGCTATATTTCATGGATATCCCCATTAGCCAACGCTATGCGAGGAAAAACAGTGGGTGATGTGGTGCGTGCTATTACGCCTAAAGGCGAAGAGGAGTTTGAGGTGATTGAGGTTAGGTATTAGCATCGCTTTACGATAGCAACCTTTTACATAAGCGCTTACGTAAAACGTGCGGATAAGTACCACACTTTAAATTAGTTGAACTTAAACCTGCAGCAGACTATCCTATTAGCATGATGAAACGTTTTTCACATGTTGTCGCTTATTTACTTTTGGTGATGATGCCATTGCAAGCACTGGCGGCGGCCAATTTGATGGTTTGTAATAGCTTGATGCAAGCTAGCGAAGTCACGCAAACAGCTAATGTCATGTCTTGTCATCAAATGAATATAGCAGAAAAAGACTACGCGAGTGAAACGCAGCATCAATTATGTAAAGCACGTTGTGCGGCCATGTGTGCAAGCATGGCTGCGTTAACCGTGAGTATAGAAACACATTTTCTAGAAAACTTACCCACTGCAATTGATACGGATCATCACAGCTACACTTCAATTGCTCAACAGCGCTTCCAACGCCCACCAATCTCTTTTATCTAAACGTCGAATTGCGTCCAAATTTTAGGGCGTGAACACTTGGCTTGATTCACTTCTGTTGAATCAAGCGGTTAGATAAAGGAAATACTAATGAAACACTTACGTTTTAAAGCAGTAATCGCATGCTTAGCATTACTAAGCTGTTATAACGCAACAGCTGCACCGATGGGGTTTGATGAATCCTACATGGTGATGGGCGACTTTACTAATAATTGGCAAGAGCTAACGGCTAACTATGCGACAACACCGCGTGATGCATTTGGGGTGACCGCCATTTATATGCGCAGTGACGATAAAACCAAATTGCGTAGCTTAGAAGAGTTTACTTATACGCGTTTGCTCAAGCGCTGGAATGCGCCGCATTCACAAACAAACTTTTGGTTTTTTGGTGGTGTAGGTGCTTTGCAAGGGCAAGATAAACGTGCAGGGCGTGACCGACATTTTAATAAGGTGATGGTATCGCCTGGCATTCAGTTTGATCATGAAACTGCCCGGGTTTACTTTTCTGCGGCACACCGTTTTTTTCGCGCATCGGATATCAATCATGACTTTACTGCTGTTAGGGCAGGGTTCTCGTTCTATGAGACTGATTACGACCAAATACAACCTTGGTTTATTTTAGAAGCACGAAATATGAATGGCTTGTCAGAAAAGGTGGAAATCACACCAATGCTACGTTTCATTCACAGCAGTATTTTTGTTGAAGCAGGGGTGAACAACTTTCATAAACCACGCTTTAACTTTATGTATATATTTTAGGAGAGTCATCATGAAAAAAATATTTTTAGTTTTAATTATTACAGTGTTATCAAGTAATGTAGCAATGGCCGCAACACAAACCATTAAAGCAAGTGTGAATGGCATGGTATGCGCCTTTTGTGCACAGGGTATTGAGAAGAAAATGCGTAAGCTTTCGCAAACACAAGATGTGTATGTGAATTTAAAAAAGCGGATGGTAGCAGTTGAGCTGAAAGATGGCGAAACGCTATCTGACGATGCCGTGAAGGAAATTGTGCAAGATGCAGGTTACGATGTTGAGTCTATCGAGCGAAGTGAACAGACTGTGGCTGCCATTAAAGCAGAACTGGAGGTAAAATAAATGACGGCGCAGCAAGTAGGTGATGTCGATGTAGACTTAAGCGCGGTGAAGACGGCTAAACGCGTCAATATATTATCGCTGTTCACCAGTGGCTCAACATTGATTTGTTGTGCGCTACCTGCAACCTTAGTCGCCATCGGTTCTGTTGCCACACTGACGAGCTTAATCAGTACTTTTCCGCAGTTGATATGGATTAGTGAGCATAAAGCGCTAGTGTTTAGCTTGGCCGCATTGATGCTATTGATGGCAGGGGTTTTGCAATGGCGCGCGCGTAACGCACCATGTCCTGCAGACCCTGCACTAGCAGCCGTTTGTACCAAAGCAAGGAAGAGTGCGCTAATGATTTATTGGGTCTCAGTCGTCATTTTTGCTATCGGTGCATTTTTTGCATTTATTGCACCATTCTTGATTTAGCATTTAGCCTAACTATTTGTACTGGCATCAACTTAGCCGCCATATTGGCGGCTAATAATGTCTATGATGTTGGTGTTTGATTAAATTAGACAGGTAATATGAAACGTTTTAAAAAGCTGACTAAACCAGTTTTAGTTCCACGTTGACTATCTACATCCACAATAACCTGACCGCCACCCGCAGGGCGCACATATGCGGTGCTTAAGTAGATATTGACAATATCTAACTCACTATCAATATGTAATCGCGTACTGGCTTGCATAGCGACCAGGCGTTCCGGAGGTAAGCTACCGCCATTACCTGCTGAATCTGTGATTTCCGCACGACCTTTTGCCATCAGAATGAGCTTACCTGGCCCAGTGGCCTGGGAGTAAATCATTTTGCCGATGAGTAAGGATGAGATGCGTGTACTGATAAGGGTAGAGATTTTTACGCTTTCCGACATACCGACAAAATTATGAAAGTCAAATACGATAGCTTCACCATCACGCAAATCCCATTCAAAAAACTCTATGCCTTGTGCGGCTGTACAGCTGACTGCATCACCACCTTTATGCATGACAATTATATTCATTGAGAAGGCACCATTGAACAACCTAGCTATTGGCGCATGCAACGGTTGTGGAATGGTAAATTTTGGTGCTTTGCCGCGACATTGAAAACGGCGGGAAATGTAAAAAGTTTCTTCCGAATCACCATCAATTAAGTATTGTATGCCAGCGCGTTTAATTTGAGATTTTACGTTTTCTTCAGCCGTATTTTTTGTGTCTCCTAGGGTGACAAATGTGCCTGTATCACGGTTAAAACTAACACGTGCAAATACATACATAAAACTTTTGATGCAGACAAAAATGAAAAACAGAATAGTGAGTTGGTGCGCTGCCCGCGCATAATTAATTGTCCACCATAGTGAGGCTTGTGCTGTGCGGTTGGTTTCCAAGATCGTGTCTTGACCTTGTTGATGTAAGTCATCGATGACGTACCAAGCTTTGTCGCTGCCTTTTTCGGCCGCCTTTTTGAATTGCTTGTTATGATCAGCAGCAATGTTGCCAAGTTGTTTTCTTAATTTACTTCGAAGATTTTTGAAAGCTTTATTGGTTGATGTTTGCGATGCGTCGACACTAAGTTCTACAACTGGGGCTACGAGGAAAGCATCTGAATCATATGGATCAAACGCTAGCGCTTTAGGCATTACGTTATCGAATGTTTGCTCAACACTTTGTTTAAGGTCAATGGTTTGTAGTTGAGCATCTTTTAGGTATATGTTTTTTTTGATGCTCTCCGTAGTTAAGTGCCAAGCATAGATTGCATCATCAGTTTTAATTGCAGTAGACTGCAAAGCGTTATCCAAAATGTCATGCTTATGATTAAACTGTAATAAATTGTTAGCATGTAGTTGGTTAACTGCGTATTTAGGAAATACGACCTCTGTAATAAAAAAGAATGGTGCCGCCAATAGCGCCATAGGTAGCCAAAGCAAAATAGAGTGTAGGCCTGTGCGTAAGCTTCTTGCCCAACCAAGGTTGTAGAATAGGTAGGCATTTTCTTGGACAATCCTAACCAATAGCCGTGCAATTAACGATGCAACGATAAAAACGACGATAGGTAGCTGCGCTCGGATGATGCTAAAGCCTTCTCCATTAGCTGTCAGGCTAGGTAGGAAAGTGCAGATGACCAGCAGCAATATAAAGTAGACGAATGATTTGGATCTAATTTGTCCCTTGAGTGCAAACCAAATAAATGCAACTTGAGGGATTAGTGTGGTGCTAATTTCTTTGTTTGGAAGTGACTGCCAGTCTAAAAAGATGGGTGGAACAGTCACGATGTAATTAAATGTTGGGACAATAAGACCAAAAGCTAGCAAGCCCCATAATTGACGTTTTATGCACAGCAAAACCGTTGGAATAATTAATAGCAGGCCGAGCAGCCATATTGGGAAAGTGACTTTTTGCCAATCGTTTCCAGCTAGGCTATCGCCTACCATTGTGCTAAAAGAATTATTAGCATATTGTTTTATCGTGATTGCAGGTAGCGGTTTAGGTTTTTCTTGACTAGGATCAAACGCACGGTATTGACTGTCTATTTGTTTTTTGTATTGTGCTTGACCTAATGAATATGCGGTTTGTTTTTTGATGTAAGTAAGCTGTTTCTTTAAGTTGTCAGCGGCATGTTTTTTTGCTTTATTTCGAAGGCGGTTACAATTTTTTGCAAAAAATAATTGGTGTAGCGGATGCTTTTTACATTTAGCTAGTTCATTACTTTCATGACGTGGCAGTGCCTGTAGGTTTGGTGCTTTTGGAGGTGACTTTAAATTCTTTTTAGAAGCTAACGCAGGAAGTTGTTTAAAGCGATTAGGCTTGTATTCGTAGTGAGATGCGACTTCTTTAGGCTCACTAAAACTATATAAGCTTAAATTGAATATAAATGGGGTTAAAGTGAGCAATAGCACAAACTGACCAAGCCCAAAGAGCTTACGTTCGCTAGAACGATCAGTATGCGCAAAGAATTTCATTAGCCTTAAGACGTGACCTTTTGCCCAGAACCTTAGTGTTTTCATTTAGGTGGCCTCATTCGTTTTATTCTTTTGGTATTTTAGCTATCAATGTTTCAAAGAGTACACTAACAGGCACTATTTGCCGAATCAACACCTCAAAACAGTTGAATTTAACACCATTGCAGATTATGCTCACATTCATATGGAATCTAAGCAGTGGGACATATTTTGTAAGATTGTTGATAATTATGGAGATATTGGTGTTTGCTGGCGTCTGGCTAAGCAATTACACAATGAGCATGGTTTATCTATACGGTTGTTTGTAAGTGACTTAGCTATTGCTAGGGATATTCTTGTTGGTATCGATGATACGGAAACGCAACAGCATGAAGGGGTTACGATTGTCCGCTGGGATGCCGATACCGATTTTAGTGTAGCTGCTGCTGTTGTGCTGGAAACGTTTGCTTGTGATTTGCCTGCAGCGTATTTAGCACAGATGACACCAGAAACCGTTTGGGTGAATATAGACCATTTATCTGCAGAATCTTGGGTATCTGGGTTTCATGCATTGCATGGTAAGCATCAGGAAACAAATCTGATACGCCATTTCTATTTTCCAGGTTTCAAAGAAGATACGGGTGGTTTATTGCGTGAAGAAGGTTTAATCACACAACGTGACGCTTTTCAGCAATCGGAAGTATTGCAAAATGCTTTTTGGCAGTCTTTTGGCATTGAGAATGATGCTAGCGATTTTAAAGTATCGTTATTTTCTTATTCGAATACACCGATAGATGCGCTGTTAGACGCATTGGTAAATGGCAAACGTCATGTCAGTATATTTATGCCTTTTAATGATTGCTTGCCAAAGCAATTATTAGGTAATGATAATTTAGCAGTTGGTGATTGTTTAAAAGTGGGCAAGTTAACCCTACATATATTGCCATTTTTAACGCTGGATAATTACGATAAATTACTGTGGGCGTGTGATGTTAATTTTGTACGTGGTGAAGAGAGCTGGGTGAGGGCGCTTTGGGCAGCTAAACCATTTATTTGGCAGCCATATTTGCAGACTGATAATGCACATCTAGTAAAGCTGAATGCATTTCTAAAAATATTTTATGACCACCTTGCACTAGATCAAACGATTGCTGCGTTACATCAAGCTTGGTCTGTAGAGGAATTTTACGATGCTATTTGGGATGCGTATTTAGCCAATTTAGCTGAAATTACAGAACATACGCAACAACAATCTTCAGCATTGATTCAGCAGGAAGCCTTGGTGCCAAAGCTAATGGCCTTTTGTGCTAACTTAGCAAAGTAGCGTATAATCTTCGCTTTGCAATAATGACTAATTTGGTGCTAAATATATGAAAACAGCTCAAGAACTTCGCTCCGGTAATGTAGTGATGGTTGATGGTGAACCATTGGTGTTAGTGAAATCTGAATATAATAAATCTGGCCGTAGTGGTGCAGTGGTTAAAACGAAATTTAAAAACTTGTTAACAGATGCGCCTAGCGAAAATGTTTATAACGCGGGTGATAAATTTGATGTGGTTGTGTTAGAGCGTAAAGAAGTGACGTATTCTTACTTTGCTGATCCTAGTTATGTGTTTATGGATGCTGATTACAATCAATATAATGTTGATGCTGAGTTTATGGAGGGTGTATTGCCATTTTTAGAGGATGGTATGACATGTGATGTACGTTTTTATGATGAAAAAGCGATTTCAGTTGAGTTGCCAACAACCGTCGTACGTGAAGTGACTTACACAGAGCCTGCAGTTAAAGGGGATACGTCAGGTAAGGTCATGAAGCCAGCTAAATTGGCAACAGGTTATGAAATAGCAGTGCCGCTATTTGTCGCGCAAGGCGACAAAATTGAGATTGACACACGTACGAGTGAGTATCGAAATCGCATATTGAAATAGTTAGTTGAGAACATTAAAAAAGGGTGCTATCAGCACCTTTTTTAAATGTTGTTAATAATGAAAGTTAGCCTATTTTTTTGCTAACTTCCTCTTCTGCGGCGATCCAGAAATCTATAGCATTGCCCTGAAAGTTGTTCTGCTCAGCAATATAATAAGCAGCGATTTCAATCATTTTATAACGCTCTACAGCACTTATTTTGCGGGCTTTTTTAACCGCCGATTTTTTTGCAGCAGGTTTTTTAGGCGATGCTGTTTTTTTTACGGGTTTCTTAGGGGTAGTTTTTTTTGTAGGGCTGACAGCCATGGCAATGTTCCTTTTGTAAAGTAAAGTGTGTGTAAATATAAGGTTTTTGACCTTATAAGTGCAGCATCATATTAAACAGTACCACCGACTGTCAAGCGATCAATTTTGAGTGTCGGTTGTCCTACGCCAACAGGAACACTTTGACCTTCTTTTCCGCAAGTGCCTACGCCGCTATCAAGCTTCATGTCATTACCTATCATGCTCACGCGTGTCAGTACGTCTGGGCCATTGCCAATGAGCGTAGCGCCTTTTACAGGGTAGGTGATTTTGCCATCCTCAATCATGTAGGCTTCAGCGGCGCTAAATACAAATTTACCGCTGGTAATGTCTACTTGCCCGCCACCAAAGTTAGCTGCGTATAAACCTTTTTCCACAGACTGGATGATTTCTTCTGGGTCTTTGTCACCATTATGCATATATGTGTTGGTCATGCGTGGCATTGGAATGTGAGCGTAACTTTCACGCCTGCCATTACCCGTCATTGGCATGTTCATGAGGCGTGCATTGAGGCTGTCTTGAATGTAGCCTTTTAAAATACCGTCTTCAATTAAGGTTGTTTTATTGGTTTGGTTACCTTCATCATCCATGCTGAGTGAGCCACGTCTATCAGCAATAGTGCCATCATCGACAATGGTGATACCTTTAGAGGCAACTTGTTGGCCTATCATGCCAGAAAATGCCGAACTACCTTTACGGTTGAAATCACCTTCTAGACCATGGCCAATGGCTTCGTGTAACAGTATGCCAGGCCAGCCTGCACCTAATACGACTGTCATGCTGCCAGCTGGAGCAGGGCGTGCATCTAAATTGACAATAGCTTGATGCACGGCTTTTTCTGCATAGCTTTGTAACATTTCATCAGTAAAGTAGCTGTAGTCAAAACGACCACCGCCACCTGACGTGCCTTGTTCGCGCCGTCCATTTTGTTCTGCAATTACCTGTATTGATACTCGCACTAAGGGGCGGACATCTGCCGCCATCACACCATCGCTACGTGCAACCATGACGACTTCATATTCACCAGCAATGGACGCCATAACCTGTGTTACACGCGTATCGATTTTTTTAGCAAATTGCTCTAAACGTTCTAATAATTTAACTTTGGCCTCAGCTGATAGTGAAGCAATAGGGTCATTCGGTAGATAGAGTGATTTAGGCGTTGGCGTAACGATGCCGCCAGCTGTTTGTTCATTACCTAGTGCAGCAATGGCTTTAGTTGCTTTTGCGGCTTCTTGCAGTGCGGGTAGGTTAATCTCATCAGAGTAGGCAAAAGCCGTTTTCTCGCCGCTAATGGCGCGCACACCGACACCTTGATCAATGGCAAAGCCACCTGACTTTACTTGGCCTTCTTCTAAGCCCCATGACTCTGTTCTACTGTATTGAAAATATAAGTCAGCATAATCAACTTGGTGCGACATGATGTTATTCAATACGCCCTGCAGCGCGTGTGCATCGAGGCCAGTAGGGGCAAGCAACACTTCATTGGCTGTATCAAAGTGTTGTACTTGTTTAATAAAAGGTTGATCTGTTTTCATTAAAGACACTATACCAGCGCTAGTAAGCTAATACTTTAAGTATATTCTTGAGTTAATGCTTGGGATAACTTAAATAGCTTTAATAATTTTATGCTTAAGCGCTGGCAAGCTTTTGCGTAAGCTATCTTGGTAATGCGTATTGATGCTGGCAATGACGACGCCCGAGCCACGAGGTAGGCGATCTAACACGACACCCCAAGGATCAACAATCATGCTATTACCATGTGTCTCACGCCCTGAGAGGTGATAGCCACCTTGTGCAGGCGCTATCACATAGCACATGTTTTCAATGGCACGTGCACGTACCAATGTTTCCCAATGTGCTTTACCCGTAGTGTCGGTAAAAGCAGAAGGGACGACGATCATATCGACTATACCCATGGCGCGGTAAAGCTCAGGGAATCGTAAATCGTAACAAACAGATAGGCCAATTTTCCCGTATGGGGTATCGACAACCACGATTTGATCGCCAGATTCTATGGTGTTTTCTTCATGGTAGTGTTCGGTGCCTAAATCTAAACCAAATAAATGGATTTTGTCATAGCGTGCAACTTGTTTACCTTTGTCGTTATAGACTAAACAGCTGTTACGCATTTTTCTTGGTGAGTTGCTTTCTAAAGGTACCGTACCGCCAATAATCCAGACCTTATGTTTTTTGGCTGTTTTGGATAAAAATTGCTGAATAGGACCCTTGCCATCCTCTTCACGGACTTTGACTTTATCTGAATCATGGATACCCATGATGCAGAAGTATTCAGGCAAAACAACAATCTTTGCACCTTGTTTTACCGCGAGTTTAATGAGTCGCTCCGCTTCAGTAAGGTTAGAGGACACATGTGGACTAGAAGCCATTTGTATTCCAGCTACTTTTATTGCGTTGACTGCAGGTTTAGGCGTTTTTTTAGTTGTCATTTTTAGTTTTATTGCATATTTAAAGGGGAGTTTGTTTTTGTTTTTTCATCTTTCTTTTCAGCATCTAGTTCTACAGGTTTATCCCAAGTACCAATAACAGTATATTCGCTTTGTGCAATTTTATTAAATGGGTCTTTGAGTATTTTTTGTGCAAGCCATGCTGCTGCGCCAGCTAGTGGGCCGCCTGCAAGTGCGGCTAAAGAAAGGCTATCGCTAATATGCGGGACAACTTTTACTTTTAAGTTTTGTGTTTCTGTTTCCAAATTGGTTTCGCCTTTTATTTGTGTTTCTGCTGCTGGGCCAGTCATAAAGAAATCGTTGCTTCGCATAATGCCATTATTAATTTTAGCGGTGGCGCTAATCTCATCAAATGCAAAACCTTCGCTAAATAAATCTCTAAAATCTAAGGTCAACCTTCTTGGTAGGCTCTGTAAAGTCAGCAATCCAAATAACCGACCAACGCCAGGTTGTACTTTTAAGATTTGTCCTTTTGAAGCGCCTAATGTAAATTCGCCATTAAGGCCTTTCTTCTTAAACTCATGTGGACTACCTGGCCATTGCAATCGGCCAGCGATGATGGCAACACCACCTTTAACTGCATCTGCTTGACCAAAGCGTTTTAAGGTATCGCCTATATTTTCAGTTGATAACGTAAATTTTAGATTGGTATTAGGACTTCTTGTCCAGTTATGCCAAGTGCCATCTGCCAACAATGTGCTGCTCGGATTGCTAATCTTTAGTTTCTCAATGACCCAGTCTTCATTACGCTCAAAAGCATTTAGCTCTAATGTACCTAGTGCTTTTTTCCCAAGTTTGAAATCATCTGCTTTGATATCAAGTGCAGGGTACTTTCTATCAAGGCGTCTAATTTCATTATCTTCAACATCAGACTCTTCTTCATTACCAGTAGGAATATGTAGTTTATTAAGCCTAGCAATAATCTTTCCATTATCTTCACTACTGCTAGCACTTTGCCATTCAACATCGCCATCTAGCTCTTGACTAGTGAGCGTCATTTGCAAATGGTTGTTGTTTGGTTTTGCGGTGACCTTGAGTCCACTTAAACTGCGATTGAAAATGTCTAATTTTTGTATCGATAAATCTGCTTTGGTGAGATTTAATGTAGATTGATTGTCGCCAGTATTGGATTTGTTCACTAATGCTAGCCATTCGTCAGCGTTAACATAGTCGAACTGTCCATGCAAAGAGAGGCCAGGTTCTGTAGGGTGTTGTACTGGTGTATTGATAGCAATGTCACCACGCGCTATCGTAAGGTCGCCATTTTTAACAGTCCGAAAGATTTTTGCTGAAGCCATCTTGTTGTAAGTGACCTCAAAGAGGTCTTCACTAGTTAACGTTTGTTTTTTTGTGACCATGAAGCTAGCGTCTTGATCTGCAGGCTTGCCCAAAGGGGCTGGCAGATTAACCGCCATGCCAATTAAGCTAGAGCGAATACTCAGGTTCATCACAGGTTTTTTGATTGCAATATCGGCTTCCCAATCTGCATTACCTTCTAAGGACGTCGTCAAAGTGTTGGTAGAAACTTTTTGAATGCCAACCCCAGACATGGTGCCTGTAGCATCAATATTGATGGTCTTGTCAGAAGCAGTGCTTAAGCTTACTTGAGCTGGCCCACCTAACATCTCCGCTTTGATGTCTTGCGCATTAATACCAGCCTCGTCGAAATTCAATGCACCAAATATATGGCTAATTTCTGGTAGTCCAGTATTTGTATTTTCATACATTTTGCCATCATTAATGTGAAACTGACCTTTGTATTTTGAGTTTTCTATATCGTTTAGTGGTATAGACAAGTCTAAATTAAGCTTGCCATTTCCAGCCGTTTTTAAGTCATCAGTAAAACCTAGGGAGACTTCTTTAACTGGGCTTGAATTGATAAACTTGATGCCCTCTGTTATTGGACCTTCACCCTCGCTGGTGATATTCAATACTTGGGAAAGTGCAACAGCTGTATCCAACTCAGGAATCGTGACTTTACTTTTAGTAATGTTAAAGCCTAGTATTTTGCCTTTATTCGCATTTAACTCCATGCGATTACCTTCAAATAATAGATCCAACCCTAAATTTTTAATTTTTGGCCAACTTTTGCCATATTCCAATACGGCGTCGCTTAGCCTTGCGGTTACTCTAAAAATGCCGAGTTTAGGGTTTAACCTATTCTTTTTGTCGACATAAGGGAAGTCATCGAGGTGACCTTTAACGGTTAACTGTACATTGTTCGCCTTGCCTGACAATATTGAGCTATCAAGCCATTCAATGGTCTGGTTATTTAAGGTGGTAGGGTAGTAGAAAGGTGCGTATTTAATATTCCCGTTATCAAAGGACCCAGTTAAGTTCAAATAGCCACCCTTAACACCATTCATGTGATAACTAGCATTAATAGTGCCGCTAATGTGTTGGTTAGCGATAAAGATGTCCTTAGCCACTATTTTAATTTTCTCTTTATTTTTATTCCAGGTCACTTTACCGTTAAGCTTTTTGGCTGGGATAGGCCAGCGCAACACTTCTTTAAAATCTAGCGATGCATTGGTTGATGCTATTTGTAATACCCCATTTTCTTCATTGGCATTGATTTTACCGCTTAAATTTTTAAATCCAGGTATGTTGTTGTATGTGTTTATGCTGAGCGCTTTAAAGCCGCTTTTTAATCGGTATTTAGTGGGGCTTTTTACGTCACCTATCCAGCTTATAACTAAGTCATTTAGCTGGCCTTTTGGTGAAAGTTTGCTTAATAGTGTATTAAATGACTCAGGCAGCGTAGCGGTTTCGTTGAGTATTTTTAGAAACTTCAAGTCGAATGTGTCGAGCGCCATTGAAGCATTAATCCATGGTTGATCATTTTTAAAATAATAAGTAACTAAACCAGATCCATTATTGATGTTGAGCTTATCTTGAGTGATTAGTTTAATGTCCCGCGCGTTAATCGTTGTCGCTTTGGGATCCTGCTCCCAGGTGATAAGCCCTGACAATAAGTCTGCGCTAAAGTCTTTTTTATCTGGGTTGATTTTGCCTAGTAGGTGATGGAGTGCAATATTGGCTTTTAATTTATTTATTTTCTTTTTAGAAAAGTAGAGTGAAACTTTGGCATCACCAGCACCGCGTTTTAAATCGATTGGGTAATCTACCCATGCTTTCCAAGCTGTTAGGTCGATGTCTTTACTGTTTAAATTGGCATTACCTTTCCATGTTTCTATCTTGGCTATATCACGACCAAAGAAATGCCCATCAATTGTTATAGGATATTTTGTTCCGGTAGATGGAGTAGCGGAGAAGGTAAATAAATGTTGGCCAAATATTTTGCGCCATGCAGGATTTTTTAAGCTTAAATTAACCTTGTTTAATGATAGTGCTGGCGCTTGTCTTAGATCATCTTGCCAAATGACAGATGCATCTTTAACGTTGATACTTGCTTGGCTTAGTGCCCAATTAGCAAAGTCTGGTTTACCTTCTCCTGCCAAGGGAATGCCTGCGATAAAAATATGACCATTTTCTTTTCGTTGTATGGTGAGTTTTGGGCTTGTTACCGAGATATTCGATAAATGCGCATGCATCATTGGGATGCTTAGCCATGAAAATGTGCCTTTTACATTCTCTAGATGCAATGCAGATATATTGTCCTCATTATAGATATCTAACTTACGGATTGATATTCTTGGTGATATTCCATCCCAATCCGTCACAATATTGCCTATCGTTGTTTTTAGGCCAATTTTGTGGGAGATTTTTGCGGAAATGTCATCTTTGTATTGGTCAATATTTGGAAAAATTGCAAAACGGATGACTGCGGCAGCAATGACCATTAACGTTAGCAGCAAGATAATGGTATAAATTATCCAGCGAAATGTTTTTTTTATGGCTAACATGTCTAATTATTTCAGGCGAATGGTGGAATCAAAGTTGTTAATGTGATTTTACGCGAGTTTCGACCATAAGTTCGTTAATAAGTGCAGATTTCATATTCCTTAACAATTTCTTTTTGTTTTAAGTGTTTATTTAGGTAATTAAATAGATTGCTTTAAAATAACGCCTTTAAGAAATTTCGGTCGACAACGTATTTTGATTCAATTTAAAAACATTACCATTGCACGCGGCGTTAAAGTGTTAGTCCAAGCAGCAACATTACAACTGCACCCAGGGCATAAAGTCGGTTTAACTGGTGCAAATGGTGCGGGTAAGTCTAGTCTTTTTGCGATGTTACGTGGTGATTTGCAAGCTGACAAAGGCGATTTAGACATTCCTCAACATTGGACAATTGGTCATGTCGCACAAGAAACCCCAGCTTTAACAACACAAGCATTGCAATTTGTACGTGAAGGTGATGAAGAGCTATCAACGATAGAAAAAGCGTTAGTTGAAGCCGAGGTCGCACATCAAGGCGAGCGCATTGCTGTGCTACATGGCCGACTATCAGACATTGAAGGTTATTCGGCTAAAGCACGCGCTGCAGAACTCATGAGCGGCCTTGGGTTTAGCCAGGCCGATTTAGAAAGGCCTGTTTCTGCCTTTTCTGGTGGTTGGCGTGTACGGCTTAACTTGGCTCGAGCATTGATGTGTCGTGCAGACTTGTTATTGTTAGATGAGCCGACTAATCACTTAGATCTTGATGCGGTGATGTGGCTAGAAAGTTGGTTGAAGGGCTATCGCGGTACTTTGCTTTTAATTTCTCATGATCGAGATTTTTTAGATGCTATTGTCAATCATATTGCACATATTGAATTGAAGACGCTCACCTTGTACAAAGGTGGTTATACGCAATTCGAACGTCAGCGTGCTGAGAAAATGGCTCTACAACAAGCGATGCATGAGCGACAACAACGTAAGGTGGCGCATTTGCATAGCTATATTGATCGCTTTAAAGCACAGGCGACTAAGGCTAGGCAGGCGCAAAGCCGTATTAAAGCACTTGAGCGCATGGAAATGATTAGCGCGGCACATGTAGATTCACAGTTTAGTTTTAGTTTTAGGCCGCCTGTTAGTGCACCAGAACCTTTGTTAGCGATTAGTGATGTTGATATTGGCTACGCAGATAAAACTATTTTGAGTAACGTGTCACTGACGGTTAGGCCGGGTGAACGTCTAGGTTTGTTAGGGCCTAATGGTGCAGGTAAATCGACACTGATTAAGTTGCTTGCTGGCGAGTTGGAACAAGTATCAGGCAAGCGCACCTTAGGTAAAGATTTGAATATTGGCTACTTTGCGCAACACCAGTTAGAACAGTTGCGCGCTGAAGAGTCACCGCTACAGCATATGCAGCGCTTGGATAAAGAAACAACAGAGCAAGAGCACCTTAATTATTTAGGCGGTTTTGATTTTTGCGGTGATATGGCGAGAACGCCATGTGAGAGTTTTTCTGGTGGGGAGAAGTCGCGACTAGCACTTGCTCTCTTAATTTGGTCTAGGCCCAGCTTGTTGTTGCTAGATGAGCCGACCAATCATTTGGATTTAGAAATGCGCCATGCTTTGACATTGGCACTACAAGAATTTGAGGGTGGAGTTGTGCTGATTTCACATGACCGGTCTTTATTAAGAACGAGTTGTGATCAGTTTCTATTAGTTTCAGGCGGCAAGGCTACTATCTTTGATGGTGATTTAGATGATTATTCTGTATGGGTGGCAAAACAGCGCATACAAGAAAAAGCAGCGGTGGCAACACAGGCAGCGCCCAATGAAAAGAAAAACAGCTACACACAAAACAAGTTGGACCGTCAGGTGCGATTAGCAGAACGTCGACCATTGATTAAAGAGACGGAGCAGTTAGAAAAAAATATTGCCGTTTGGCAGCAAGACAAGAAAGTATGCGATGAACGTTTAAACGATACCGCATTGTATGAAAACAACGATAAAACAGAATTGCAAGCTTTGCTAAAACAGCAATCTGAGTTAACGTTGACTATTGAGCAAGCAGAAGAGCGTTGGTTAGCAGTACATGAAAAGCTGGAAGCTATTCCTGCCATTAACGCATAAGATTTACCTCTATTAGAAAGTGGATTTATGGAATTGAAATACTCGGAACGTCTAAAGCTAATACATGGGATTTGTTTAGCGGAGACGCACGCAGATGGTGCAAAACCTAGTACGGATTTAGAAGATTACAATGTTTTAAATGCGGCTTATTATTTAGCTAGCTACATTACATTTAATGCGATTAGTAGCGCGGAGCGACAGCCTAAGCAAGAGTTAACCGATAACTTTGATATGTTAAGCGTCTATCAATCTTATGCATTGTTAACGTTCGCTTTCTTAACGACACCGTTAGCGCAAGAAGAAATCAAGCCTGATTTTCAAGCCGCTCAAATCACCATTGCTAAAACAATGTTTGATGGCATTTCTGATGAGCAGCTAATTGAGATTATTAATGCCGGCCTAAATAAAGTGAAGCTTATTAGTGATACAGATGTGGAGCATTGGACTGAATTTCGTGAAAATTTAGATAAGTTGACCGTCAGTTTTGTTGTTGCTGGCACAGATGATGAAAGCCCTCACACAAAAGAAGAAATACTCCCTTTGTTTGGCCAGCTGCTTAGCCAACTTTGTGAGGCTTTTGACCAAGCCTAGTTAGCTGACAAAGCGACCATCGACGTAATACCAGCGGTCTAGCAGGATAAAGTTGCTGACTTCATGTAATCGCTCTGCTTTACTACCACCGTCTTTGTATCGCGCAACAAACTCTACGATAGCTGTGTTTTCGCCGATGCTTTCAGACCGTTTAATAGTTAAGCCTAACCATTTCCTAGCATTGTCATTAATGAGGTTTAGTGCTGCAGGGCGTGTATCTGCATGCCAAGTGCTAAGTAGGTATTGTTCAAGTTGGAGTACATAAGCGGTGTAACGTGAACGCATAAGCAGTTCAGCATTTGGGGCAGGTGTGCTTTGATGAAATGGCTTGCAGCAACTGATGTAAGGCTTGCCGCTTTGACAGGGGCAAGCTATTGATAAAGTCTTGGACGTGTTTGACAGTTGGTTTATCAACACTACCTTTTAATTAAAGGAGATTATTTTATAGTTTCTAAAAAATTAGAAAAATAATCTACAGCGGCTCTTTCACTACAATTGTCATGTGCAAATTGGTAGCTCGCATCACTTAGTTTTTTGAGTCTGATTGGGTCCTCCCACATATAGGCTATTTTTTGTGATAAATCATCTGCATTGAGTGCTTCGTAAAATAAGCCGGTCTCTTCATTTTTGATATAGTCGTAAACCCCAGAAGAATCTGTAATGATGATTGCCTTTTTATGGAACATTGCCGAAACAATAGAACCATGACCGCAAGGCACCACGCTATCGCGTAAAGGCAACACCATAAATTGACTGTGCGTAAGAATATTAAATGCCTTAGCGTAAGGTATGTTCGAATACACGGTTACGTTTTCTGGTACCTCTAGGCCTTTCATGTTTTCTTCAGTCGCTACAACCACTAGTTTGATGTGCTTTAGCTTTTTCATGGCTAGCAGCAGTGTTTTGTAATCTCTGGCCTGGCTGCCAAGTGCGCAAATATAATCACCAGTCTCTACGGGCGGGGAATCTAAATCGATTGTGGGGGCGTTAACGGACCAATACTGCATATCAATAAGCTCAATAGGCATGTCAAAGTAATCAGCATACAATTTTCTTTCATCAGTAGAAAAAGTGACAAATCTAGTGGGCTGTTTAAAGGCTTTTGCCATTGATTTTCGTTGAAATCCAGTAGGCAGGTCCGTAAAGTTAAATGAATAAGCTAAGTGCGGTGTATCTGGTGATAATCTTTTTGCCCAGTTCGAACAATAGTAGGTAGATCTGGGCGCATGGGAAACAAGAATCGATGGACTCCTCTTTGTTTCTCTGACGGCTTTGAACGCGTTAACTGCTCTATTGATAGAGTCTCTTTTTGGTGAGAGCTTAGGCGACTTAATTGACCTACTGCCGTAATGAACTGATTCAAGGTTAAGCACTTTAAGCTCTTTTTTTAGCCAGCACCACTCAACTGGGAAGTCGCTTACATTAATAATTTTCATATGCCATTAATATTCTATATAGTCTAGTAATTTTAGCTCAGTTGAATCAGGCTTGCTGAATAATTTGTTTAAATTTATCTGATAGTTTTTCTACTGCTTTGTTAATACTATATTCACCCAAGACCTTTTTTCTACCTTGCTTACCTAGCTTGGCTCTCAATTTGTCATTTTTAGCAAGCGTCACTATTTGTTTGGCCAGTTGATGTGCGCTAGCCGGATCAAATAACAGGCCATTTTCATTGTCGATAACTAGTTCAGGTATGCCTGCGATTCTCGGTGCAATGACTGGTAGCTCTAAGGCCATAGCTTCCATTAGCACCATAGGGATACCTTCCATGAAAGATGACATAACGAGCATATCGCAATCACGCATCCTGTCAAAGACTTCACGCTCTGGTACTGCCCCAGCAAACACTACATGATTGTCTAGATTGTATTGCTTTATTTCACCTTCGAGAAATGCTTTTCTTGGCCCGTCACCCACAATGGTTAGTTTAAGGTTGCTGATTTCTTTAACCGCTTCGCTTAATGCTTGGATGATGATGTTGACACCTTTTTCTGGACTTAACCTACCAACATAAATAAGGTTGATAGCATCACTTTTTTTAGGCTGTTGGTCTGTAAAGACTTCATTAACAACGCTAGGCTCAATACCACAGCGCGTCACGAATAATTTATGCCAATGGTCGGGGTTTGATTGTCTGAAAGCTTGTGCTAACCCAAAGTATGAGATGCAGTTGGCAAAGGTGCAATGTTCAATTTTTTCTTCCAATAGTTGGCCTGAAGGGTAATCAAAGCAAGAGGTGCCATGCAGGGTCATCGACCAGCTGAGTTGTAGGTAGCGGGCGGCAAAATAGCAAATATTAGCACCAGCATTGCCAAAGTGTACGTGTAAATGTTTGACGTCATCTTTCTTTAGCATGTCTGCTAGTAATATACCTTCAAAGAATTGTAAGAAAGACCATACTAAATTTTTCAAGCCAGGCAACCTGTGCTTTGATGCAACAAAAAGTGTACTTAAATACCTTGCTGGATTCAGTGCAAACAACTTTACGTTAACGGCAATAAACACTAATGGGTTAATTGGTAGGATGCTTTGCGTCAGTTCATGCTCCTTAACATCTGACTCGCATAGCAACTGCTCTTCTGGGCATCTACGCGTCGCATAAACACCTATGTCAAAACCACGTGCTTTCATCTCGACTATCTCACGTCTGATAAACGTGTGTGATAGAGAAGGGTACATGCTACAAAAATACGCTATTCTTTTAGCCAACGAAATTTCCTTCGATTTTGTTATTAGTTGAGACTTTGCTTCATTAACCGATAAGCAAAACGAGATGCTGATAGATTTTGATGTCTATCCAAATTGTTAAATGCATTTATATCAAATCTTCTCATGGTGTAATGGTTTGCACTCTGATTATTTATTCCCCATACAGTAGACACTGCATTGTCAAAGCCCGCGAGTGTTACAGCTGAGACAACTTCATCATTATAATTGCCATTGGGGTAACAAAAAGACACCACTTTTTTTGACAGCTCAGCCTCAATGCGTTCTTTAGAGAAAAATACTTCATGTTTAAGCTGTGATGAATCACAGCTGGTTAATAACTCATGCGTAACAGAGTGTGCACCAATTTCGTGACCCTGCTTATCTAGCAGTTTTATTTCATCCCACGTCATGAGCCTGCCCCATTGAGGAACCTCTGCGGCACTCAATTGCTCAAGCTGTAGCAATAGTTTTTTTCTAGTGCCGACAGATAGTATTTTGGCAAACTCGACTAACTTGTTTTTTAAATCAGTAGCTTGGCTTTCTTGGTAGCCAAGTGCCTTGAAGATATTGATAATATCCGTTAGTTGCTTGTTGTCATTTCCAGCTTGATGAACAACGTAGCCCAATCTGTCATGCCAAAGTAAGGTTTTGTTATCAACACTTTCAGTTGGGATATAAAAGGTTGCTTTGTAATTGTGTTTATCTAAAATTGGCTGTGCATAATGCAGGTTATCCCATTGGGCATCATCAAAAGTGATCGCTAAAAAACTTTTCGCTGAGTCCGTGTTTTTTTTCCATTGGTCAAAGGTGTCGCTCAGTGTGCCGACTACATCATATTGCTTGAAGTAATCGCAAAACCAATCAAGCTCTTCAGGGGTGACGCATATGCCTTCATATGGATACTGTTTACGAAGCGTTTCAGGCAACACACGGTGAAATGTAACCACCGTAAGCTTGTTCTTGGATTTTTTTTGTGGGTTAGTGATGCCTAGTTGCCACAGACTGCCAGTAATTAAATCTCTAATAAAGCTTTTAGTTGTATTAATGAAAGCCAACGACTATCCTTTTTAAACGCATTTTAAATGCTTATCGAAACGTTATGCGATTTCTCGCGTTTCTGCAAATGTAATATCAGGGTAGCGTTCTTGTGCCATTTGTAAATTGACTCGGTTGGGCGCAAGGTAAACATAATCATCTGCACCATCTAAGCCGACATTAAATCCGTACTTATCTGCAATTGCTTTTAGGTCATCATCAGAACCATGCAGCCAGCGTATGGTATAGCAATCATAAGGCTCAAAAATCATATCCACACCGTACTCGTGTTCTAGTCGATGTGACACCACATCAAATTGCAACATGCCTACTGCACCTAACACTAAGTCATTAGAGAGTAATGGACGAAACAACTGCGCAGCACCTTCTTCAGCCAGTTGTTTAAGTCCTATCTGTAACTGCTTCATTTTCATGGGGTTTTGTATCCTAGCACGACGGAAAAATTCTGGCGCAAAAGAAGGTATACCTATGAATTTTAAATTTTCATTTGCAGTAAATGTGTCGCCTAATTTAATCGTACCGTGGTTGGGAATGCCAATAATATCGCCAGAATAAGCTTCATCCATAATGGTGCGATCTTGCGCCATAAAGGTAATCGCGTTATTGACGCTTAAGGTTTTGCCTGATGCAACTTGTTTAATCTTCATACCACGCTCAAAGCGGCCGGAACACAAACGCAAAAAAGCAATTCTATCGCGATGTTTTGGGTCCATATTCGCTTGTATTTTAAAGACAAAGCCCGAGAACTTATCTTCATCTGCTTTCACTTCACGCGTAGCGGTCTGACGTGGTTGCGGTGTAGGTGATAGGTCTACGATGGCATCTAGTAATGACTGCACACCAAAATTATTCACGGCAGAGCCAAAGAATACAGGCGTTTGCTTACCGCTTAAATAACATTCCTTATCAAAAGCGTGTGAAGCACCGCGTACTAACTCAACATCCACACGCAAGTCATCTGCTTGGCTACCAATTAATTCGTCGAGGCGTGGGTTATCTAGCCCTTCAATGATTTCTGAGGTACCTTTTTCCGCACGCGGATCAAAAAAGAAAATGTTGTCGTTCGCTAAGCTATAAACACCACGGAAAGTCTTGCCCATGCCAATCGGCCAAGTCATTGGTGCGCACTCCATGCCTAGCGTTGTTTCAATTTCGTCTAACAGCTCAATTGGCTCACGGCTTTCACGGTCTAGCTTGTTAATAAACGTGATGATAGGGGTGTTGCGCATACGGCACACGTTCAGTAGCTTAATGGTTTGTGCTTCTACACCATTAACAGAGTCAATCACCATTACAGCCGAGTCAACAGCCGTCAGTGTACGGTAAGTATCTTCAGAGAAGTCATCATGGCCAGGCGTGTCGAGCAAGTTAATCATATGGCCACGGTAGGGGAATTGCATTACAGAAGAAGTGACCGAGATTCCACGCTGTTTTTCCAACTCCATCCAGTCAGATGTCGCATGGCGTGCTGCCTTACGGCCACGTACTTCACCCGCGACTTGAATTGCACCACCAAACCATAATAGTTTTTCAGTGAGCGTGGTTTTACCAGCATCAGGGTGAGAGATGATGGCAAAAGTGCGGCGGCGGGTGATTTCTTCTTGTAAAGTGCTCATTATTTAGCTTGAATCGTGTAGCTTAAATTGCAAAGGCGCTATTGTAACCGATTACTATCTAATTACTGCGCAACACAACGCTCAGATGCGTGTAGCATTTTGCATTATTATGGCCTGCCACTGCTTTTTAAGAGTGTTGATTCGACAGTGTCACGAAGCGAGTCGTTTAGCTTGTCGTAGCCTGCAGTGGTTAAATGGAGAAAATCATAACTAAAAGCAGGTTTAATCAGGCCATTTTTGCCAGCAAGCACATCTTTGCTCTCAATCACGGTTACGCTATCAGATGCAAATGAATGAATATATTGATTAATGTCACCCATTGCAAAGTTAACACGGTCAGACCAGAATGGCCTTCTAACCAAAGGGAGTTTACCTGTAGGAAAAATCGTAGTAATAAAGACATGAATACCTTGTTGCTGAGATTGTTCAACAATTTTTTTAAGGTTCTCTTTACAGCGCGCAATAATTTCTGCTTCTTGATTTGGGAAAAGCGGAATGGTTTTGATGTCATTCATCCCTGCTTGTACCACAACAACTTTAGGACTCAGTGGGGATAGGTGGTGGTCAAATCTAGCCAATATCTGTTCAGTTGTTTGCCCACCGATGCCGATGTTTAACGTTCGACCTTTGAGCCAGTCAGGCTCTGGCCATTGTTGGGCACGAGAATCGCCATAAAACACTAAAGCCAAGTTTTCTGGCGGGTTAGTAATGTCTACTTTGTGCAACTCTAATGGATCTAGCCTTAACGCATTCAGGCTATGATAGTAATTTTTTCCATGATTGAAAATGACATAACTCGCCACGCATGCTGCTATCAAAAGAAGCATGAGTAATAGGTTCAATTTTGTGTATGAAGTGCCCATACGTAAGCGGCTATCAAGTCTTGTTAACGACGGAAACCATATTCGAGTGCAAAGAATTGCGGCTTCAAATCAGCCAGCGGAGCCCTCAGTTTTGCAAGCTCTTGCTCAGGGCCGTGAATTTCTAAACGGGTAAGTTCAGATATTTTTAGGGCTTGGCCTAATAGTTCACCAACGTTATCAAGATGCGCTAGTACACCTTCGGCATCTTGATAGGCTTCGCGACAATGCGCCTCATTGCCATCAAAGCTGAACCCATAATATAAGCACTTTGATTCACCATTCGTTTTAGTAACAAACTGTTCGCAAATCGCTTTAAATGCGGCTAGGTTTTCACTCGGGATATTGAAGTAAGGGACAATGCTGCAGCAGGTATCTGTTGTTGCCATGGTGTTCTCCTTTTAGATGATTCTGGTTAGGTGGCTCTGATTAAATAGTTCTGATTAGGTGGTATTGAATAAGTAAGTAATAGATTACTATAGTTTGGAACATTCAGTATGACGAAAACAAGAAGCGACATGATCATTCACCATGCCGACGGCTTGCATATACGCATAACATGTTGTCGAACCGATAAACTTAAAGCCTATTTGTTTTAAGCTTTTGCTCATGGCGTCAGATTTCGGCGTGGTGCGAGGGATGTCAGATTGTTGTTTCCATTGCTTGTTAATCGGCTTACCATCAACGAATGACCAAATGTAAGCATCAAAGCTGCCATACTCAGCTCGGATGTCTATTACACGCTGTGCATTGATGACTGTAGCATTGACTTTTAGCTTGTTTCTAACAATGTCAGTATTTTGCAATAGCGTTTGTATCTTAGTTTCTGAATATTGCGATACTTTCAGTACATCAAAGTCATCAAAAGCTTTTCGGTAACCGTCACGCTTATTCAAAATCGTTGCCCAACTTAGGCCAGACTGTGCGCCTTCTAATATCAGCGATTCAAACAGCAGGCGGTCATCATGTACGGGCACACCCCACTCTTCGTCGTGGTATTTGGTTTCTGAAGGGGAGGCGTTAGCCCATGCACACCTGCTAGTCATCACCTA
>JBJPGD010000048.1:0-2561 GCA_048595445.1 Methylophilaceae bacterium | reverse complement strand
TTATCCTATGCATTTTTTAATGCTGATGATAGGCCGGAGGTGGCTGAAAAGTAGCACTACTTGAAAGCAACGGCTAGGCTGGCGCGCGAACAATAAAGCCCGTATATAGACCTAACATTAATAGTGAGAATAGAACGATTGACAACCCGACGCGCCAAGTAAGTGATTTAATCATACGTGGATCGCTCTTATTACCTTTCATCATGTAGTAGAGTGCAGAAAATAAGCTATACAGAACTAGAATTAACATTCCAATGACAACAACTTTAAATAACATGACCGCGCTCCATTTTGATTTTAGATAATTATGCGGTTTGCGTGATGAGATTGCAATTGCTAGTTGCCGTAGGTCAGTTGAAAGCTGAGAGTTGAGTGAATCAATACCAATTTAAACCCAAGCTAAGCATGAGCATTGCAACGATAGTTGTGATGGCGATATGTATTAAGTCGGGCTTTTGGCAATATAACAAAGCACAAGCAAAAATTGCCTTGCAACAGCAATTAGAACAAGGGTTAATGAGTGCCGCATCTAGCTTACCTAGCCACGTTGATGACGTCGAATTCTGGCGCTATAAACGAGTCAAGTTTGAAGGTGTATACGAGCCGCAGTATCAAATACTATTAGACAATAAAGTGAATGATAATGTTGTTGGTTATCATGTATTAACACCAATGAAAGTTGAAGGCGTAGCAGCGCATGTGTTAGTGAATAGGGGTTGGGTAGAAGGGAACCTTAATCGTGAATTGCCGGTAGTTAATACACCTGAAGGTAAGCAGACAGTGGAAGGTGACCTTTTCTTTCCACTAACCAAGTTTTTTACATTGGAAGATACCTCCGTAAAAACGAAAGAATGGAAGACTGTATGGCAACATGTTGATATACAGCGTTATAAAGACATGGCGCCATTTGATATTAAACCGTACCTAGTTCGTATGGGTGGCAATAGTGATGGAGGCGGTTTTAGCCGTAATTGGCCGATTCCGAAAGATCGAATTACTATGCACTTAGGTTATGCCTATCAATGGTTTGGTTTTGCACTAACACTATTTGTCATCTATATCGTATTGAATTTTAAAAGAGTGAACAAGGAAGCATGAAATAATGAGTCAAACAAACAATCCTGCAGATATGCAAAAAAAAGACACAGGTAAAAAAATGCTGTTAATGCTGGCAGCAATATTTGTATTGCCGTTTACCATTGCTGCAACTTTACATTTTTTAGATATCAGACCAAGTGGGAAAAGTTTTGGCAATTTGATACAACCACCTGTCTCGCTTGATATTCCAGAACTGGCTGAAGTGAATGGAAATGCTTTCTCACCTGTCCGCTGGGAGAAAATATGGAGCGTCATCATGATTGATGATGCAAACTGTGCTGAAGCATGCCAATCAAACATCGATAAAATTAAAAGAGTGCATGTTTCTTTGCATAAAGAAATTAAACGCGTGCAGCGTGTGTTAATTCTAAAAGGTGACGTTAATCAAGATGCAATAGCGAAGTTGCAAGTAGCATTTCCAGATTTAATTGTATTAACAGGGGATGCGCCAAGCCAACTGACATATATAGCTAATTTTACTAATGCTGCACCTATGGGCAGCGTGTATTTAGTGGACCCGCTCAATAATTTGATGATGCATTACCCGCAAGCTGTGTCGTCAAAAGAGTTGCGTGCTGATTTGAGGCGTTTATTGAAAAATTCTTGGGCTGGATAGTATGTTTAAGAGAATCGCATATATTGCAACAGTACTGACACTTTGTGTTGTTGTGTTGGGGGCTTATGTACGTTTATCAGATGCGGGTTTAGGCTGCCCAGATTGGCCTGGTTGTTATGGCACGTTAACGGTACCTCAAAGTAGCGAAGCGATTGAGCATGCACAAATCACATATCCAGATTCACCGGTAGAAGAAGCTAAAGCTTGGAAAGAGATGATTCACCGCTACTTGGCTGGCATATTAGGTTTATTTGTCTTGGCATTGTTTATACAAGCTTGGTGCGAGCGTGCGACAATAAATGTTTCACCATGGTTGCCAACAGTGTTGGTCGCTGTTGTGGGATTTCAAGCGGTGCTAGGCATGTGGACAGTGACCATGTTGTTAAAGCCGGCCATCGTGACCATGCACCTAATGGGAGGTATGACCACACTCGCTATACTCACCTGGATTGCCCACAGGCATTGGGGTGTTATCTCAGCTAACTTTTTAGGTTCAAGTAACGCTCGATTCTTTGTGCGCTTTGCGCTCGTCATCATATTACTGCAAATTTTCCTAGGTGGGTGGACAAGTACAAACTATGCAGCATTGGCATGTACTGATTTTCCTACCTGCCATGGTGCGTGGTTGCCAGAAATGGATTTTACAAATGCGTTCCACTGGTTTCGCGAACTAGGCGAAAATGTTGAAGGTAAACCAATGGCCTTACCAGCCTATGTCGCGATTCAATGGATACACCGTGTTGGGGCATTGGTGACATTTATATACCTAGGTTTACTTGGCCTTAGACTGTTGAAACAGGTGCAACTAAGAGGCTTGGTAAGTGTTCTGTTGATGTTGCTGGTGGTA
>JBJPGD010000047.1:0-2792 GCA_048595445.1 Methylophilaceae bacterium | reverse complement strand
CATGCGCGCGATGAATAACATCAGATCAATATCATGGCGGATGGTCTTTTCAATTTCAGGGCGAACGACTTTTACAATAGCTTCTCTACCATCGTGTAAGGTTGCGGTATGCACCTGTGCGATTGATGCAGATGCCAGCGGGTTTTCATCAAAGCTTTTGAACAGTTCACTGACGGGTTTACCTAACGATTTCTCGATAATGTCGCGTGCTTCATGCCCTGCAAATGGTGGCACGTTGTCTTGTAATTGCGCTAGTTCATTGGCTAAATCATCTGGCAACATATCACGACGTGTTGATAGCACTTGTCCAAATTTTACGAATACTGGCCCAAGGTCTTCCAATGCTCTGCGTATACGTACAGGGCGTGGATCACGTTTGTCTTTGTTGCCCCAGTTCCAAGGCGAGAGATGATAAACAAAACGTAGCGGACGAAACGCAGGGATCGCGTAAATCATTTCATCTAAATTATGACGAATTAGTACACGGTTAATCTCAAATAATCGGTAAGTTTGGGAAAAAACATTCATGTTATTTATTCTTATTCTCTGTTTGTGCAAGGTTGCTGATACGTGCGCTTAAACGATCAACGCCCATACGAACATCATCGACTTGTTCCATATATTGTCGTATTTCAGCATCAGCAGGGCTGAGTTTTGATTCTTCGCTAATGTATTCGCCAGTGTTGAGTTTCATGACTTCAACCGTATCCTTAAACCAACTGTTTGCACCACGTGCGACTTGCCCTGCTTGGTGCGCAACTATATCGCCAACTAGCTTTGATAATAGCTCTTCCCAATCAATATCGACTTCTTTCAATATGGCTGAAAATGTTTCTGCAACACGCATATCCCCATCAATCTCAACATCACTTTTCAGCATGGCTTCGCCTGCATTGCTGGATGTGCCGAGCTTAATCAATGCTATAGGTGAACCGTGAATGGTTGCATCAACAATGCCACCGTCTTCTTCACTGGGGTAATTGCCTAAAACTTGGATGCCCGATGCGCTGGGAAAGAAGTAGAGATTAAAATCTAGCCCAGTGATGTGCAGACGAATGATTCTGCCATCTAGTTCAGCAAAACGGGGTAGGGCTTCAGCATCGAGCTTTAGCCATGCGTTGATGGCTGTTTCTACAGCAGACAGAAATGGAGTTGGGATTTTCACAGTTAGATCAATCCTAAACTAGAATTTATAACCAACGTGCAGGGCAACGATTCCACCTGTCATATTGTGATAACTACAATTTTCAAAGCCAGCATCTTCAAACATACCTTTTAAGGTTTCTTGATTAGGATGCATTCGGATAGATTCTGCCAAGTAGCGGTAGCTTTCTTCGTCGTTGGCGACAAACTTGCCAATGAGGGGCATAAGTTTAAAAGAATAAGCATCGTAGATGGTACTTAAACCCGGGACGATAGGTTTAGAAAATTCTAAAACCATCAGCTTTCCGCCTGGCTTTAAACAACGGTAGATTGAGCGTAAAGCTGCATCTTTATCCGTCACATTACGTAAACCAAATGCCATGGTGGTGATGTTGTAGGTGTTGTCGTCAAAGGGTAGGTCTTCGGCATTGGCTTCAACGTATTCGATATTGCCTGCGATGCCCATATTGGTTAAGCGCTCGCGCCCATTTTCTAACATCGATGGGTTAATATCAGATAATGTTACCTTGCCTGTCTGCCCAACAATACGGGTAAATTTGATTGCTAGGTCACCTGTTCCACCTGCTAAGTCAAGGATAGTATCCCCTTTTTTAGCACCTGATGTTTCAATCGTATAGCGCTTCCATAAACGATGAACACCTGCTGACATTAAATCATTCATCACATCATATTTATCAGCAACTGAGTGAAACACCTCTGCTACTTTGCCTTGCTTTTCTTCTGTGGCTACTTGCTCATAACCAAAGTGCGTTGTATCGGTGTTCTGTGAGGTTTCTTGGCTAGAATTTGACATAGTGTTTCCTAAATTGAGCAATGTCTGTATCGGTTAAATATTAAGCAAAACAGTGTTTTAATGAAAAAGGATAATAAAGAGTAAGCTATTATTGGAGTATATCGCAATTTTAAGTATGGAGACTTAAACGTTATGAATTTATTTTCAATGAAGAAATGGATGTTGGGACTGGTGTTAACACTAGGAAGTTTATTAACGTTGCCTGCTTATGCATGGCCAGAAGTAGACCATATGAATATGTGTGGTTCGGCAACAAAAGCGGTACAAGGTGGTTTTACAAACTGGGCACAATATGATCGTTATGTGGCTAAACGTGGTAATGCTTATTACTTGCGTACTAATTGCCCTAATACCGTTGCACCAGCCAAAAAAAGTGCACCAGTTAAGAAAGCAAAATATACAGCAGTAAAGAAGAGAGCCGTTAGAAAGAGCGTACGCATTGCAAAGTCATCGAAAGCTAGAAGCTTTAAACGTCGCGTAAAATATGACGAAAAAGCAGATTGTGCTCGTGTAGATCGTATGAATGGTTATTAAATAATAGAAACTAATTCTATTACAAAATAAGCAGGCACCTCATAAGGGTGGCTGCTTTTTAATGCCTGAATGACAGGCTCTATGCAATCTGCATCGCAAAGCATCTCAACTTTGTACTCATCAATGGTTTCAAGTTTATCCTTTTCACCCAAAAAAGGCTGACTTCCTTCCATGGGTCTAAATTGCCCTTGTCCCAGTGTTTGCCATGAACATTCTTGATAATTTTCTAGTACGCCTGCTCCAGCATCAAACATCGCTTGTTTTACGTTTTCGCAGTGTTTTTCTGGAACATAAAAAGTGA
>JBJPGD010000046.1:0-98357 GCA_048595445.1 Methylophilaceae bacterium | reverse complement strand
CTCATCGATCACCACAACTGAATAACGATTCTTGTCTAATAAAGCTTCTATTCTCTTTAACTCTAACGGGATGCTGGTTGGCGCATTTGGGTTAGGGAAAATAATGCCGCCATTTGGTCTATCGTAATCGTGGATGTTAATTTCAAACCGACGGTCTAAAGGAATCGCTTCATACTCAATACCATACAAGCCACAATAAACAGGATAAAAGCTATAAGTAATGTCCGGGAATAGCAGCGGCCTACCATGCTTCAGTAACGCTTGAAAAATATGTGCCAACACTTCATCAGAGCCATTACCAACGAATACTTGGCTTAAGGTTAAACCATGATAGTCGGCAATCGTATTTTTTAGTAGTTCTGAGTTTGGGTCTGGGTAAAGTCTTAATTGGTCAGCCGCTGCTGTGTTAATAGCTGCAATGACTTTAGGGCTTGGCCCATATGGGTTTTCATTGGTATTGAGCTTAATAAGGTTTTGCGCTTTGGGTTGTTCACCAGGAACGTAAGGCGTCAACTCATGAACAATGTCGCTCCAATATTGGCTCACGATTGTTCTCTCAAAGCCAATTTCTCATTACTTACTTTAATCTGAACTCAGCGGATTTGGCATGTGCTTGCAAGCTTTCGCCATGCGCTAGCGTAGAAGCTATCTTGCCAAGCTTCTGTGCACCTTCACTTGAAACCATAATCAAGCTTGAACGTTTTTGGAAATCATAAACTCCCAATGGCGAACTGAAGCGAGCAGTACGTGACGTAGGCAATACGTGGTTTGGTCCAGCACAGTAGTCTCCTAGCGCTTCACAAGTATCACGGCCCATAAAGATAGCGCCAGCATGTTTGATTTTCTTACTCATCTCAAGCGGCGCATCGACAGACAACTCTACATGCTCCGGTGCAATATAATTACTAATTTCAACTGCCTCATCTAAGTCTTTGACTAAAATAAGTGCACCTCTATCGGTAATAGAAGTACTGATAATGGCTTTACGTGGCATTGTTTGCACAAGCTTTTGCATACCAGCTTCCACTTGGTCTATAAAGCCAGCATCAGGACATAATAAAATAGCTTGCGCCATTTCATCGTGTTCTGCTTGGCTGAATAAATCCATGGCAATCCAATCTGGATTGGTTTTCCCGTCGCAAATCACTAATATCTCTGACGGCCCTGCCACCATATCAATCCCGACCACGCCAAATACGCGACGTTTTGCTGCGGCAACGTAAGCATTACCTGGTCCAGTTACTTTGTCGACTTGTGGCACTGCTTCCGTACCATATGCCAAAGCGCCAACGGCTTGTGCGCCACCAATACAGAATACGCGGTCAACACCAGAGATGGCTGCGGCTGCTAAGACTAAAGCATTTCGCTCTCCATTTGGTGTTGGCACCACCATGATTAATTCTTGCACGCCAGCCACTTTGGCTGGAATTGCGTTCATCAACACACTTGAAGGGTAAGCAGCTTTACCACCTGGCACATACAAGCCAACACGATCCAGAGGCGTAACTTGTTGGCCTAGCATCGTGCCATCCTCTTCTGTGTAGTGCCACGATTGCACCACTTGTTTTTCGTGATACACACGTACACGGTCTGCTGCTGCTTGCAATGCCTCACGTTGGTCTGTAGGCAAGCTGTTTAATGCAGCTTGCAATTCTACTTGGTCAACCTCTAACTCAGTAAGACTGCTAGCATCTGTGTTATCGAAACGGTTGGTATATTCCAACACAGCTGCATCGCCGCGCACTTTTACGTCTTTTAAAATATCAGCTACTACAGCATCAACGCGATCATCTTGCGCTATTTCAAACGCCAACAGCGCTTTCAAATCAGCATCAAAATTGGCATCGCTAGTCGATAAACGTCGAATGTCCATACTAAAACTATGCTCCTGCTACCGCTTTAGAAAACGCATCCAAGATAGGCTGTAGTTTTGTGCGATTTAACTTCAGAGAAGCTTGATTCACGATTAAGCGAGAACTGATGTCACCAATATGTTCTACCGCTTCAAGCTTGTTCGCACGCAATGTGCCGCCTGTGCTAACCAAATCGACAATCGCATCTGCCAAGCCAACTAATGGCCCTAACTCCATAGAGCCGTAAAGCTTAATCAAATCAACATGCATGCCTTTTTGTGCAAAGTGCTCACGTGCTGTTTTGACATACTTCGTCACCACTTTTAAGCGTGCCCCTTGACTAAGGCAGGCATCGTAATCAAATCCTTCACGTACCGCTACCATCATTTTGCATTGTGCAATTTGTAGATCTAAAGGTTGATACAAGCCATCACCGCCGTGCTCGTCCAATACATCTTTACCAGCAATACCTATATCAGCCGCACCGTATTGCACGTAAGTTGGCACATCTGACGCGCGCACAATAATTAACCGTACATCCTCACGATTGGTTTCTAATATCAGCTTTCTTGAAGATCCAGGCTCCTCAACCGCATGAATGCCAGCCGCTGCCAACAATGGAGCGGTTTCTTCAAATATTCTGCCTTTAGATAACGCGATGGTAATCATATTTTTTCTATCTGTTATTTAACTTAGTCTTTTAACTTTTGCACCGAGCGCAGTAAATTTTTCTTCTAGGTATTCGTAACCACGGTCTAAATGATAAATGCGCTCAATGACCGTTTCGCCTCTAGCCACTAAGCCAGCCAATACCAGACTAGCCGATGCACGTAAGTCTGTCGCCATGACAGTTGCGCCGTCTAAGTGTGAAACACCTTGCACCAGCGCAGTGTTGCCATCAATACTAATGTCTGCACCTAAGCGCTGCATTTCTTGTACGTGCATAAAACGGTTCTCAAATATCGTCTCTGTGACTTTAGCAACACCATCTGCGACGACATTCAATGCCATAAACTGTGCTTGCATATCTGTTGGGAAAGCAGGATGTGGTGCAGTGCGAATATTGACAGCCTTTAGTTTGCCGTCGCTTTTCACTGTAATCGTGTCGGCGTCTACCGTCACCTCCGCACCTGCTTCACGCAACTTATCAATCACCGCATCTAGCAAATCAGCACGTGCATTAAGCAACTTCACTTCGCCACCTGTCATTGCCACCGCCACCATATAAGTACCCGCCTCAATACGGTCGCAAACAATATTGTGTGTCGTGCCAGTGAGCTTCTCTACACCTTCAATCGTTACAACATCTGTACCAGCACCAGTGATTCTAGCCCCCATCTTATTCAGGCATTCTGCTAAATCGACCACTTCCGGCTCTTTCGCTGCATTTTCTAATATCGTTGTGCCTTCTGCTAAAGCCGCTGCCATCATCAGGTTTTCAGTCCCTGTCACAGTGACCATATCCATATAATAGCGGGCGCCTTGTAAGCGGCGGTTCGGCAAATGCAAAGTGCTGGCTTGAATATAGCCGTGCGTAATATGAATCGCTGCACCCATCGCTTGCAAGCCTTTGATATGTAAATCAACAGGCCGAGAACCAATTGCACAACCACCAGGCAATGAAACTCTAGCACTTCCAAAACGCGCCAGTAACGGGCCCAATACCAAAATAGAGGCACGCATGGTTTTCACCATTTCGTAAGTTGCTTCAAATGAAGCAACTTCGCTAGCATCTAATGTTACTTGACCGGCATCACGCTCAACCTTCACACCCATGGTGTCTAGCAACCTAAGTGTGGTATCTATATCTTTTAGCGCGGCAACACTGCTTAATTTTAATGGCGTTTCTGCCAATAACGATGCGCATAAAATTGGCAAAGCCGCATTCTTAGCGCCAGAAATGGTGACTTCACCATTAAGCTTAGCGCCGCCTTCAATAATCAACTTATCCAATTACTTAGTTCCAGCAATCAATGTTTGTAATTCACCGCTTTCATACATGGACTTGATAATGTCAGAGCCACCAACAAATTCACCGTTTACATAAAGTTGAGGAATGGTTGGCCAGTTTGCATATTGCTTAATACCTTCACGTACGTCCTGATCTTGCAGCACATCAATCGCAACATATTGCGCCTCACACGCATCTAGCACTTGTGTTGCTAGATTTGAAAAGCCACATTGTGGAAATTTCGGGCTACCCTTCATATAAAGCACGACTGGGCTGCTAGTAACTGTTTCTTTAATTTTTGCTTGTGTATCCATATTCATTCCTAATGATTATCTAAATATTCTTTTAAACTTATTTCTTACAATCTTATGACTGATTCATTTCAGCCCATTTTGCTGGCGTCAATGTTTGCATCGATAACGCATGTATCTCAGCTCGCATACGGTCACCTAATGCTGCATAGACCAATTGATGCTGCTGTATCATGTTTTTACCCTCAAATGCAGAACTGACGATAACCGCTTCAAAATGGGTGCCGTCATCTCCAAGTACCTTGATGTAATCACATGCCAAATGATCAGTGATGTAATTTTCTAACTGTGATGCACTTAACACGTTAACTCTCTTACCAAAAATAATTGGTTCTTAAATGTTCTCAAAATGCCTTGCAAACTAAAGCTAGCCACGTAACTTATAACCCGATTTTAACATTTTTAAGCTCAGCACAACTAATAGTGCTAAAAATGTCATCACGACACTTAAGCTAATCCAAGGTGAAATATCGCCCTTACCAAAGAAGCCATATCTAAAGCCATCAATCATGTAAAAAAATGGATTAAACTTGGACACAGTCTGCCAAATGGGTGGCAAAGAATGTATCGAATAAAATACGCCAGACAAAAATGTCAGCGGCATAATTACAAAATTCTGAAATGCTGCCATTTGATCAAATCGATCTGACCATATGCCTGCAATAATGCCAAAGGTACCAAGCAATGCACTCCCTAAGACGGCAAAGGCAAGCACCCAGCCAATATGTGCAACTGGCAAATCAACAAACCAAATGGCAACCAAATAAATACTTAAACCCACGGCCAAACCACGCACAATTGCTGCCCCAACAAACGCTAAAAAAAACTGCAAATAAGTAAGCGGTGTTAGTAATACAAAAATGATATTGCCCATCACCTTAGATTGCACCAGGCTTGAGGATGTGTTGGCAAATGAGTTTTGCAATAAAGACATCATGATTAAGCCTGGAATCAAGAACGCGGTATACGGGACATCATCATAGACTTGTACACGGCCTGCCAGTACATGCGAGAAAATCAACAAATACATTAAAGCTGTTAGTACAGGTGATGCGATCGTTTGAAATGCTACACGCCAAAAGCGTAACACTTCTTTTCTAAAAAGCGTGTACGTGCCACGTGTTTGTTCATTAATTAAACTCATGCGCCACCTACTAATGACAAAAACACATCTTCTAAGTCAGCTTCAGTTATTTGCATATCTTCAATCACCGCATTGGCTTTACGTAACTCGCCCAGTGCGAACTCGACTTGATTCATTTCTGTCAGCGCCAATGTATGTATATTGCCCTCGCTATGTTTCAGCATAGCCTGCAAACTTGATGGCAAACTACCTGTCGCCAATGTAATGTGTAGATTTTTTGCTGCAAATTTATTAAGCAAATTAGCTGTTGTGTCCAGCGCAACAATTTTACCTTGCTTCATCATCGCCACGCGTGAGCAGAGCTCTTCCGCCTCTTCTAAATAGTGCGTGGTGAGGATAATCGTGTGACCTTCTTCATTCAGCCTGCGTATAAATGCCCACATTAATCGCCTTAGCTCTACATCAACACCTGCTGTCGGCTCATCTAACACAATAACTGGTGGCTTATGTGCCAATGCTTGCGCGATTAATGCGCGGCGCTTCATGCCACCTGACAATTTACGCATATTCGTATGCGCTTTATCAGTTAAGCCTAGTGATTCAATAATTTCATCAACCCAACCATCGTTTTCTGTCCCACGGCCAAAATAACCAGCTTGAAAACGCAGCATTTCTCTCACGTTAAAGAATGGATCAAATACCAGCTCTTGTGGCACAACACCTAATGCCATACGCGCAGCTTGATAATCATTAACCACATCATGGCCCATAACTGAGGCCTTACCTGCCGTTGGCCTTAACAAGCCAGCAAGAATGTTAATCAGTGTAGATTTACCCGCACCATTAGGGCCGAGCAAACCAAAGAACTCACCTTGATTGACGGTTAAATCAAGCCCTTTTAGCGCTTCCAAGCCACCAAAATTCTTTTGAACGTTCTCAATTTTTATTGCCGGAATAGTCAAGATACCCTTATCCAAAATAATAAATTGTGCGTACCAAACCACACATAAAACGAAAACCCCATCTATTTAGATGGGGCTAATATCGATCAAACCAAGCTAACAACTACAACCTTAGTTAACCAACTCCTCGACACCATATAGCGTTATAAGACTCTTGAGGTTGGCTGGCAAATTCACAAATGTCAGCTGTTTATTTTCCGCAATCGCACGACGCTGCCACTCCAACATCAAACTAACAGCAGCAGTATCTAAATCAGCCACTTGTTTAAAGTCAACGATGTCATTACCAGTCAACTGCAACGTCTTACTCTGCAATAGCAGCTGATTGGCACTATCCATGAGAATATCACCGGTGATTTCCCAACTACTTTCGCTCTGTGTAATTGCCGTCATCATTTAATCTTAAGTTACTTAGCCTTTGCAGCAGCATTTTTATCTGCCAGCTTTTTAATCAAACTATCTAAACCATTCTGACGTACTTCTTGCGAGAACTGACCGCGGTAATTAGTCACCAAACTTACGCCTTCTATGACTATGTCGTAAACCTTCCAAGTCTCGCCTTCTCTAGCCAATGCGTAGTTCACTGCTATTGGCTGACCACCTTTTTGCATGATTTTAGTCTTTACTGAGGCCGTCTTTGCGCCATCAGCCATCCGTAGTGGTAAATATTTAATTGTCTGATCTTTATATTTAGATAGCGCTGTCGCATAAGTACGTAATAACAAAGTACGAAACTCCGTCTGGAATCCAGACTTCTGATCTGGCGTTGCTCTTGTCCAGTTTTTGCCTAGCACTAAACGCGATACACGCGGGAAGTTAAAGTTAGGCAGAATTTTTTCTTCTGCTAACGCAAAAATCTTAGCTTGATCGCCCGCTTGAATATCTGTATCAGACCTTACAACGGTCAATACATCTTCAGCAGTACGTTTCACCAATGCATCAGGCGACTCCATGCCTAAAGCTGCACCACTTAAACAAAACAACGTTAAAGCAATAAAAAAGTTTTTAATCATATTCATATCCTATCTTAAGGTCTTTGGATTAAATTTAATTAATGATGTCATCCAAAGGATTACTCGTTAACGCATCATCGTCTGCTTTGGTTGATACCGCAGGGGCCGCAGCTACAGGCGGTGCTGGTTCTGAAGCCTTGCTATACAAGAATTGACTAATCATTTTTTCTAGTACGACAGCATCTTGTGTATGCATGATTTTATCACCATCCTTTAATAAAACCTCATCGCCCCCAGCCTCTAAGCCAATATATTGCTCCCCTAATAAACCTGCTGTATAAATATTTGCAAAGGTGTCTGCAGGAAAGTCATAACGCTTGTCGATACTCAGACTCACGATTGCCTCATAAGTTTCGGTATCAAACCTAACGCCCCCAACACGGCCAACAACCACACCTGCACTTTTAACCGGCGCACGTGGCTTTAGGCCACCAATATTTTCAAATGCAGCATCAACAATATAAGTCTCGCCAATACTGCTAGTTGTCAAATTGCCCACTTTCATGGCCAAGCCTAGCAAAGCTGCTACGCCTAGCGCCACAAAGACTCCTACCCACAAATCGACTGTTGTTCTTTCCATAAGATCTACCTTTACTCTTATATAATCATAAACGAAGTTAATGCGAAATCTAGCGCTAAGACAACTAGCGAAGATGTTACCACTGTTCTCGTTGTTGCTCTACTAACACCTTCAGCAGTGGGTGGTGCATCATAACCTTCAAATAGTGCAATCATTGTGCAAGCCACTCCAAATACGATACTTTTAATCACGCCGTTAACGATATCGAAGCGCCAATCCACATTAGCCTGCATTTGCGACCAGAAAGCGCCTGAATCTACGCCAATTAAGGGTACAGCCACTATATAACCACCTAAAATTCCAATCATAGAAAATAACGCTGCTAGAATGGGTAGTGCAATAACACCAGCCCAAAATCTTGGTGCTATTACTCTTGATATTGGGCTCACCGCCATCATTTCCATCGCAGATAGCTGTTCTGTTGCTTTCATCAAGCCTATTTCTGCGGTGATGGCAGTGCCTGCTCTACCAGCAAATAATAAAGCGGTAACCACTGGCCCTAATTCACGCACAAGTGCTAGTGCGACTAACACGCCAATGGCTTCAGATGAGCCATACTTTTGTAGTGTGTGATAGCCTTGCAAGGCAAGCACCATCCCGACAAAAAAAGCCGATACTGAAATAATGACAAGCGATAGTACACCTGTAGAATAAACCTCGCGTGTCACTAGCCGAATTCGACGAAAACTCTCACCCGAAGAAATGAGCATTAGTCCAAATAAACGTGCGCCTGCGCCCAGTCGCCAAATTTGATCAATGACGCTACTGCCTAAATTTTGCAGTGCACTTATCATGCTTTAGATCCCAATAAGTCTTGTTTGTAATCACCCGCTGGATAATGAAAAGGCACTGGCCCATCTTTTTCTCCATGTACGAACTGATGCACGAAAGGCGCAGTAGAATTCCGCAAGTCATCTGGTGTGCCCTCTGCTGCAACCACGCCATCCGCAACAAAATAGATGTAATCAGCAAATGAAAATGTTTCTTCCACATCATGCGTAACCACAATAGAAGTGACACCTAGCGCATCATTCAGCGTGCGAATTAAGTCACAAATCACGGCCATCGAAATCGGGTCTAAGCCTGCAAATGGCTCATCATACATAATAATATCTGGATCTAAGGCAATCGCCCTTGCCAACGCTACTCTTCGCGCCATCCCGCCAGACAATTCCGTTGGCATCATTTTATGTGCGCCGCGCAAACCAACTGCATTTAGTTTCATTAACACCAAATCGTGAATCATGCTTTCTGACAAATCTGTCAATTCACGCATAGGAAAGGCAACGTTTTCATGGACAGACAAATCAGTAAACAAAGCACCTTGCTGAAACAACATGCCCATCTTTCGGCGTAGCTTATAAAGCCCTTCTCTGTCTTGCTTATGCACCACTTGACCATCAACCCGCACTTCACCCGATTTTGGCTTGAACTGCCCACCAATCAAACGTAGTAGCGTTGTTTTACCACTGCCACTACCGCCCATAATCGCCACAACCTTGCCACGCGGAAAGGACATGTTAATGCCTTTGTGCAGCATAAGGTTTTTGTAACCAAATGATAGGTTGTCTATCTCGACGATGTTTTGGGTCATTAATTTAAGTTATTGGGTTTAAGTTATGGTTAGTTGCATTTTAAATTTGTTGTGTATTCTAATTCAATTCAAGCTTAATTGAAATTAGAGTGTAACTTAAAAGCCAACAAAAACAATCCCGAATTTAGGTGATATAAAAACAACAAAGCCCGCACTAGGCGGGCTTTAAAATATTTCATATATACTTAAAAAGCCATACAAACTGTATAAGTGTTTGCATCAACATAGGCAGCCGCAGCGGCAGGGCCACCAACAGCTTGGTCAAATGCCCTCATAGAGCCATCAACTGAGGTACCATCATCCATCGTAACATCCAATTGCTTAGCAAACTTCCCGTTAATACTTTCTGAACACATGTAGTATTGTCCCGCTAGATTAGTAATAGGCGATACGCTGCTTACGCCAATACGGCCACCTTCTGAATTAGTAGGGAAAAATGAACTCACACCAGTGTTCACGCCCCCAGGTGCTAAACCTGCTTTTCTAATGTGCAACCAGAATTTTACCGATTCATCACCAACAGTCGTACTATCCCAAGCGCCACCAATAGACCCATTACCATCGCCCACTTCTGCCGCAGTAACACCTACGTTTGCATCCGCACTCGCATCGTCGCCAGGCAGCCTTCTAAATTTATCTTGGTAGCCATAGATAAAGACTGGTACACCTCTAAAGTCTGTGGCCATGTTTTTCACTTTGGCACTATTAATCAGTTCTTGCCCTCTTAGCACGCCGCCTAATAGCAAGCCGATAATCACTAGCACGATGGCAAGCTCAATAAGGGTGAAACCTGTTTGTTTATTCATGTGGTATCCTTAACCAATTCATTGTTTTGGCTTAACTTAAATGTTAAAACTGTTAAAACTGTTAAAACTGTTAAAACCGATAAGCCAGTTGATATAAAAATATGCAAGTTTTGTACCAATATAAAAAACCTTACAAATATAGACTTCCAGCCACTTCTACCCACTAAATTAATTGACAATATGACGAAAACTCAACACTTATGTCACAATTTTGACAATAATTCGACAAATAAATGTGTTTTAAGTCATGTTTAATTTCAATAATCTGAATCAATTTTTAGCTAAAAATGCACATCGCATTTTGGCTTTCATGCTCTTAAGCTTGCATGCATTCTTGTTGTGGGACAAAGCCGACAGCAACTTAGCGCATGCTATTTTCTTATGCCATTATGGTTTGTTTTTAATGTGGCAACCGATATGGCGTAGCGCAGAAAAGCTATCTATTCCCAGTGCGGTCGTATTTTTAGCATTCGCAGGTCTAACATTTACTTTCCTCAATTGGTGGATTATCGCGTTATGGCTTGCCATACTGCTAGGCTTGCTCGGTGGGCGTATATTTGCTGAGGAAGCAAAACCTAATCGAATCATTCATATCCTTGCCGCTAGCTACCTACTTGCCATGTTATTGCTGTGGGTCGTACCTAAACTGCTTAACGCTTCAGCCGATCTAGAAGCGGCAACATTCACCATTACTTACCTAATGCCATTATTGCCGATAGCGATATTGTTTTTAAGCACGAAAGTTCTTAAAACCAGCCAGCTACCAATATTAGATTTTTTCTACACCTTAATCATCACGCTCATCGCCATCATTATCATTCTGGCAAGCTATGCCATTGGTAGTCAAAATCAAGTCAATTATATAGAAGTGATGTTTATCACTATCTTTAGCATTGCCTTATCTTTAATTGCGCTCAGCTTCCTATGGAAGCCTAGTGCACGCTTCTCGGGTGTTGAGCTATTAATGTCTCGATACTTATCCAGCGTTGGTATGCCATTCGAAAAATGGGTGAAGAATATATCCAACTTAGGTGAAATAGAAGCGGATCCCAATACTTTTCTACAGGGTGCTATGCAAGAAATGAGCAGGCTGCCATGGGTGACAGGTGTTTCATGGCAGGCAGACAATACTGAAGGAGAAGTTGGCAATACTGCCGAACATGCCACCACTTTTAACTTTAAAGACTTAAATATGACCTTGCATTCTCGCTGGAAAATATCGCCAGCACTCTATGTGCATGTTAGGTTGCTAACTCAGATCTTGGGTGAATTTTATGAAGCAAAACGACGCGAAGAAACCATGCGACAAAATGCTTATATGCAGGCTTTTTATGAAAGTGGCTCACGTCTAACACACGACATTAAAAACATTTTACAATCCGTTGGTACGCTAGTCACCGCTGCGCAACAAACCGAAAACCAAGACAGCGACGATCTGCTTGAGTTAATTCGCCGCCAATTGCCGCTGCTAAACCAGCGCATCGCAGCCACTTTGGATAAACTGAAATCACCTGGTGAGGTAAAAAAACGTTTAAATAAGATTGCCGCTTGGTGGTCAGCTTTGCAAATGCGTCACCAACTCAGCGACATTCAGTTCAATGCAGAAACACTACCTGCCATTGATATTAATGCAGAAATATTAGATAGCGTGATAGATAACTTAATTAGCAATGCTTTAGAAAAAATGAAGTATCAGACCGACACGCGTATCAGCGTCACCCTTTATGACAATAATGAGACTGGTTTTTGTATCGATGTGATTGATACTGGCGAAGCTGTCGATAATAAAGTTGCTGAAAATTTATTTAAAAAACACATCTCTTCTTCAGAAAATGGCATGGGGGTTGGCTTATACCACGCAGCTTATGATGCAAAACAAGCAGGCTACGAGTTAAGTTTAGCCAATAATAAGGATCAAGCAGTTTGTTTCAGGCTGGCCCTTAATAACGAAAAGGATTAAGAGTAATCTACTATCTTAAGCCCTGAATGTAATCCGCAACTGCTTGCATTTCTGCTTCTGTCATCTTCGCCGCAATGGCTTGCATCATTTTAGCGTTAGCACGTTTATCAGTTCGGAATGTTTTCATTTGTTGAAATGTGTAGTCAGCATGTTGCGCTGATAATCGTGGAAAGCGTTTTGGCATGCCCTCTCCATTTGCACCATGACATGCCGCACACGCTGGCACATTCGTCGCAGCAATACCGCCTCGATATATTTTCTCACCGAGAGAACCTGCACCATTAACCTTCGCTTTTGCTAGCTTAGATGTTTTTGACGCATAGAAATCAGCCAGGCCTTGCATCTCTTCTGGTGATAAGTTGGCGACCATAGCAGCCATTACCGCATTTGCGCGTGTGCCCTCTTTAAAATTACGCATTTGTTTAGTTAAGTACTCTGGATGCTGTCCTGCCAATTTTGGATTTAATGCAATTGCACTATTTCCATCAGCACCATGGCATGCCGCACATACATTTGTTGCTGTCGCTTCTGCAACACTTATATCCATCTCCTGGTTCAGGTCGGCAGCTATCGCCCCTGTGGTTAACACACTCGAGATTAATAAGACAAGGGCCTTGATACGCATACATGCTCCGGGAATTAAGATGGGATTAATCCAATATTTTATCAAAATTCACTGGTTCGTGATAGCATTTGCGCCTTAGCAGCGATGCCACCTATAATATGCACTCATATTAAGCAACCTCAGACTATGTCTTTATTTCAGAACGCTACTTTTTATATCTCAGCACACCAATTGAGTGATTTACCACCACCAAACGGGGTGGAAATCGCTTTTGCTGGACGCTCTAATGCAGGCAAATCAAGCGCGCTCAATACGCTGGCCAACCATAATCGTTTGGCCTATGTCAGTAAACAGCCTGGCCGTACGCAACTAATCAACTTCTTCAGTTTAAACCCTGAAAAAGGAGACGATAAATTTTTAGTCGATTTACCTGGTTATGGCTATGCAAAAGTTCCAGAACACGTTCGCAAACATTGGAAAGGTGTGTTATCTAGCTACTTAATAGAACGTGAAAGCTTAGTTGGCTTAGTGTTGGTTATGGATAGCCGTCATCCACTGACTCCGCTAGATAGACAAATGCTAGATTGGTTTTGCCACAGTGGAAAACCAGTACATGTACTATTAACAAAATCAGATAAGTTATCTCGCAATGAAGCAAAACAGACTTTGATGAAAGTCAGTAAAGAGCTAAATCAAAGTTGGGGCGACAACGTGACCGCTCAGCTATTCTCTAGCTCGAAGAAGTTGGGCGTTCAAGAAACTGAGAAAATGATTGGCGGCTGGTTAAAGCCTGCTCAATCAAACCCTGTCGAAGACTAAATCCCAAACGCCGTGGCCTAATTTGATGCCGCGGTTTTCAAATTTAGTCAATGGTCGATAACTAGGCTTTTCAGCATAATCTTGCGCTGTATTTTTCAACAACACCTCTGCATTCAACGCTTCAAGCACCCACTCGGCGTATTCCTGCCAATCGGTCGCTACGTGAATGTAAGCACCCACTTTAAGCTTGCTGCATAGTAACTTTACAAACTCAGCTTGAATTAATCGTCGCTTATTATGACGCTTCTTATGCCAGGGGTCTGGGAAGAAAATATGTACGCCATCTAAACTCTTGTCAGCTAACATATTCTGTAATACCTCCACAGCATCGTGTTGGATAATGCGGATGTTATCAATATCATCTTCCTGCATTAACTTAAGTAAAGCGCCAACACCTGGTTGATGTACTTCTACTGCAAGAAAATCATGGTCTGATAAGGTTTGTGCGATTCTGGCAGTGGCATCACCCATACCAAAACCGATTTCCAATACCTTTTTAGACGCCCCACGTCCAAACAGTTGGTTTAAGTCTAGCGCCTCTGCATTATATTCAACACCAAATACTGGCCAACCCGTTTCTAATGCGCGCGCTTGGCCTTTAGTGAGCCGGCCTTGGCGCAATACAAAACTACGAATTGGGCGGTGTGTTGGATGGGTTATATGGTCTAACTTGTCAATCTTATCTGTCATGGGCAGGATTATACTAGAGTGTATGTGCCTTATCGCCACTGGTAAAACCGATGAGTGCAGATTCCGCATCATCACCTAAACCTTTAGCATCTAAATCTTTCGTAAACGCGATCACTTTGAACAATTCGCCCATTTCTGCTGGCGAAAGTAACTTTTGCACTGCCGCAGCCATTGGCACATATTGCAGCGCATCATCCGGAGATTCTTTCTCCAGCAAATCTAACAAACCACAATTCATTAAAAATTGTGCTTGATTGCTATAGCCGTATAACTCCAAACCTTGCGCTAACCCTGCTTCTGCAATGGCGGTGAAATTCACATGCGCGGTAATATCCTGCAGCCCAACATGAATCAACGGATCTGAGTGCGCGTAATGCTGATAGTGACACATCAACGTGCCTTGGTTACGCTGCGGATGGTAATACGCTTGTGCTGAAAAACCATAATCTAACATCACGATTGCACCGTGGCTTAATGTGTTTGCTAAACTACTGATTAAGCCAATTGCGGCAGGACACACCTCTGTCAAATAATCATTTGGCCATGCCTCTGTTTCAACAAATTTCAAAATGCTTGGATCTTGCAGCGGCTGGTCTTGCCATATAAACCCATCCTCAAAAGCAACACCACGCTCATATAAAGCACCTTCTTTTTTCGCAATCAAATAGACGGGAATGGCATCCAGCACTTCGTTACCAAGTATCAAACCATCAAAATTATTTGGCAATTCATTTAACCAGACCAGCTTACTAAACAACGCTGACGGCAGTTTCGATTGCAAAGCTTCATGCTGAACAGCGCGCAAGTGACTACTTACTTCTAAGATAAAATATTGGCTTGGTAGTTGATTAAGTTCTGCCAATGCTAATATTAAGTCTCCTGCGAGCTTGCCTGTGCCTGCGCCTAGTTCCAGCACATCGCCTTGCGTTAACGCCAACACTTGACTCACTTGTCTAGCAAGTGCTTGTGAAAATAAAGGCGTGATTTCTGGTGCTGTCACAAAGTCGCCACCGCCACTTTGCATATTGCCAAATTTTTGTGCTCCGCCACTGTAGTAACCCAATGCTGGCGCATATAAAGCCATGTGCATAAATTCAGAAAAGCTAACCCAACCGTTCGATTGCACGATCCTCTGCTGAACAGAGTCGCATAATTGTTGACTATATTGTTGTGCTTCGGCTGACGGGATAGGTAAAGCTGACATAAGCCATTATAATATTTTCAAACTGAAACGAGTAAGCAATTGACTACAAACCTAGAGAATAAAGTTGTATTAATCACTGGCGGTGCTAAACGCGTAGGCGCGACGATATGTCGCGAGCTGCATGCGCATGGTGCCAAGCTGATGATTCATTACAATACGTCCAAACAAGAAGCCAAAGCTTTACAGGCAGAACTAAACTTACAACGGTCTGATAGCGTTGCTATTATCCAAGGCGATTTGTTGAATATGGCGGTTGTCTCAAGCTTAGTGAAAGAAGCCACCAAGCATTTTGGCAAACTAGATATTTTAATCAACAATGCTTCTAGTTATCTGCCAACTGAAATTGGCAATATTAATGAAGAAAGCTGGCAGAATTTAATCGGCAGCAACTTGAAAGCACCGATGTTTCTTGCACAAGCCGCAGCGCCCGAGCTTAAAAAGTGTCATGGTTGCATTGTCAATATTACCGACATGCATATTGAGCATCCTAAAAAAGGCTATGTTGTTTATAGCGTCGCAAAAGCTGGCTTAGTAACACTGACTAAATCATTAGCGCAAGAACTCAGCCCAGAAGTGCGCGTGAATGCTGTTGCTCCTGGCCCAGTACTTTGGCCTGACAGTAACCCGCAATTTGACGAGGTGTATCGTCAGCGCGTGATTTCTCAAACCTTACTTAAACGTATCGGCGACCCGACCGACGTTTCGAAAGCCGTTAAATTTTTGGCTGCTGATGCACCCTTTATGACAGGCCACGTTCTCACTGTAGACGGTGGCCGCTCTATTAACTTATGATTAAACACTTACCTAACAACCCTTCTAACAACTTCATTCGCCTACGCAACAGCTTAATAAGCTCAGCTGGCAAGGCCATTGGCGATTACAACATGATCGAAGATGGCGACACCGTGCTAACTTGTATGAGTGGCGGTAAAGACAGCTACACGATGTTAATGGTATTGCTCGCTTTGCAAGAGCGCGCACCGATTAACTTTAAAATCATCGCCATGAATCTAGATCAAAAACAACCCGGCTTCCCTGAAGACATTTTGCCAGCTTACTTTGAAAAACTAGGTGTCGATTACCGTATTGTGGAAGCGGATACTTACTCCGTCGTAAAAGAAAAAATCCCAGAAGGTAAAACGACTTGTTCACTTTGCTCACGTTTACGTCGAGGCATTATTTACACAACAGCTAAAAAGCTCGGGGCCAATAAAATTGCATTAGGTCATCACCGTGATGACATTGTAGAAACATTATTTTTGAATATGTTCTTTGGCGCAAAATTGAAATCGATGCCGCCAAAGCTTGCTACCAATGACAAACAAAACATTGTCATTCGCCCATTGGCTTATTGCAGTGAAAAAGACATCGCCAGCTATGCAAGACAAATGGACTTCCCAATCATCCCTTGCAACCTATGTGGCAGCCAAGAGAACCTACAAAGGCAAAAAATTAAAGAGATGCTACACACATGGGAACGTGAGCAACCTGGGCGTATTAATAATATCTTTCGCGCCATTACCAATGTTGAACCCTCTCACTTAGCTGATACGGATTTATATGATTTCAAAGGGTTGAGTCAGGCAGACATCAATGATGAAGATCCACTTTTTGGTGATATTGCTAATGAGGGAGCTGCGCTTAATATTGCCAGTGAAGAAGGTAACCGCATAGAATTTAGTCGCAATAAGGCTTAATTAACATTTTTTATTGCTCTTTTTATGGTCTTTTTGATTGTTGTGTTGTGTAATCTCACTTTTGCTTGCTATTATCTAAGCAATTTCTAATAACATTTTTCTATTCCAATTTACCTAAATGTCTAAATTACTCATTGTAGAATCACCTTCTAAAGCAAAAACACTCAAGAAATATCTTGGTAGTGATTTTGAAGTTTTGGCTACTTATGGCCATGTGCGTGACCTTATTCCTAAAAATGGTGCCGTCGATACTGAAAATCAGTTTGCGATGAAGTACGACATTATTGAGCGTAATAGCAAACATGTCACAGCCATTGCCAAAGCGGTAAAAGCTGCTGACAGCGTCTACCTCGCAACCGATCCGGATCGTGAGGGTGAAGCGATTTCTTGGCATATTGCCGAGCTATTAGCTGACAAAAAATTACTTAAAAACAAAGTACTTAAACGCGTAGAGTTTAACGAGGTTACCAAAACAGCGGTGAATCACGCGATTGACAACCCTCGTGATATCGCGATGAATTTAGTCAATGCGCAGCAAGCACGACGCGCGCTGGATTACTTAGTAGGGTTTAACTTATCGCCATTACTCTGGAAAAAAATCCGCAGAGGCTTATCTGCAGGCCGTGTACAAAGCCCTGCCTTGCGCTTAATTGTTGAACGTGAATTGGAAATTGAAGCGTTTGACAGCAAAGAGTACTGGAGTATCCACTTAGGGGCGCTAAAACAAAGCCATGGTTTTGACTCTAAGCTAATTAAGCTTAATGGTGAAAAAGTTGAACAATTCACTGTAACAAACCAAAATCAACAAGCAGACATTGTTGGCAAATTATTATTAGCAAGCGCAGGCAAAACAACCGTTTCTCGCGTTGAGAAGAAACAGCGCAAACGTAGCCCTGCTGCACCCTTCACGACGTCCACACTACAGCAAGAAGCAGTACGTAAATTAGGCTTTACCACTAGCCGCGCCATGCGCATTGCCCAGCAGCTTTATGAAGGTATTGACGTAGGCAACGGTACGGTTGGTTTAATTACCTATATGCGTACGGATGGTGTGAGCTTGGCGCAAGAAGCATTGATGCAGATTCGCGATTATGTGAAAAAGAATTTTGATGCAGATCATGTGCCTAAGACGCCTAACGTTTACAAAACAAAAGCGAAGAATGCGCAAGAGGCGCATGAGGCTGTGCGCCCTACAGATGTCATGCGCACACCAGCAAAAGTACGTCAATATTTAACTGATGAGCAATTTAAGCTTTATGAGTTAATTTGGAAACGGGCGGTTGCCAGCCAAATGACACCTGCTATTTTCGACGCAGTGAGTGTTGATTTGAGCGTTGGTTCTGAAGCCAACTTATTCCGTGCCAGTGGCCAGACACTGGTATTTTCAGGCTTTATCGGTGTTTATAAAGAAGGTACTGATAGCAGTGTCGATGATGATGCGGAAGCGAAATTACCCGTTTTAGAAACAGGCGAAATATTGGATGTTGATAAAATCTACGGCGACCAACACTTTACAGAGCCTCCGCCGAGATATGGTGAAGCGAGCTTGGTGAAAACATTAGAAGAGTACGGCATTGGCCGCCCTTCTACTTACGCCAGCATTATTAGTACACTGCAAGACCGTGAATATGTATTGCTTGATAAGAAGCGCTTCACCCCGACAGATGTTGGGCGTGTGGTGAATAAGTTCTTAACGCAGCATTTTTCAAAATATGTGGATTACGACTTTACGGCTAATTTAGAAAATGCTTTGGATGAAGTGGCTGAAGGCACACGTGAGTGGATTCCGCTGATGGATGAGTTCTGGACTGGCTTCAATACGCAAGTGCTGAGCAAGGCCGATGTTGATCGCCCAGGCAATGAGCTGATTGATGAAAAATGTCCCAAGTGTGGTGAGCAACTACAGAAACAACTGAGCCGTTACGGTACCTTTATTGGCTGTACTGGCTACAACAATGAGCCTAAGTGTGATTACAAACGTAATGCCGATGGTGCTGCAGACGTTGGCTCTGACCCTGTACTCATTGGCAAAGATGAAGAGACAGAAAAAGATATCTTCTTGATGAATGGTCCTTATGGCCCTTATATTCAATTAGGTGAAGTGGTTGAAGGTGAAAAGAAAAAACCAAAACGTGTGAGTGTGCCTAAAAATATTCCGATCGCGGATGTGGACCTTGGCGTGGCGAATATGCTGCTGTCACTCCCGCGTGATTTAGGGTTACACCCTGAGACGAATAAGAAGATTGTGGCGAACATTGGTCGCTTTGGCCCTTATGTGAATCACGATGGCAAGTTTAAATCGATTCCTAAAACAATCAGCGTGTTTGAAATCGATAACGCTGGTGCCGTAGAGCTTATTGCACAAGCAAATAAAGGCCCTGCCCCCATTGCCGACCTAGGGGAACACCCTTCAGGCGAAGGTCGTGTTGAAGTTTATGATGGCCGTTATGGCCCTTATGTGCAGCATAAGAAAATACGCGCCACCTTACCGAAAAGTATTGCACCTGAAGAGTTAAGTTTTGAAGAAGCAATTGGTTTATTAGCTGAAAAAGAAGCAAAAGGAAAGCCTGCTAAGAAAACGACCGCCAAAAAGAAACCTGCTGCTAAAAAGGCCACTAGAAAGAAAGTTGCTGCAAAAAAATAAAGTAAGCAGGCAAACAAAAAGTGGGGATTACCCGCTTTTTGTTTGCTTTACTTCACTACTGACTCGCTGCATAAATGGTATCACTCATCACCAACTTAGGTGCTAAACCATCAGCTTCTCTAGCCAATACTGTATTATTGTTAAATTCAATCCACTTACGAACGCGGTTTACGTCCCCAGTTCGCTTATTGGTCCCCGCTGCATCCAACAATACGACAATCATAGGTTCGCCTGCTATTACCGTCTGCATGACTAGACAACGTCCCGCTTCAGATATATATCCTGTTTTAGAGAGACCAATATCCCAACTCTCCATGCGAACCAAACTATTCGTATTTTTAAACTTGATAAATTTATCACGCGCATCTATGTAAATCTCGTCAGATGGCATGGTGGTTGCATGACGAATTTCTGGATACTGATGCGCAACCGATACCAATCGATACAAATCTTCAGCTGTTGATATATTTTCGTGCATCAGGCCTGTAGGTTCAGCAAATGTTGTATTCGTGAGGCCTAGTGATTGCGCTTTTATATTCATCGCTCTTACAAAGGCATTGCGCCCGCCTGGATAGTTAGTCGATAAAGCGAATGCTGCACGATTCTCCGATGACATCAGTGCAAGTTGCAACATTATTGCTCGACTTAATTCCGTCCCGATAGGCAACCTTGATCGCGTGCCTTTTATCGTATCGACATCCTGGTCAGAAATATAAATCATTTCATCCATTGATTGTTGTGCATCTAGCACAACCATTGCAGTCATTAATTTTGTAATAGATGCGATTGGTGCAGGTGTCCTCGTATTTTTTGCAAACTCTACCTCACCTGTATTTTGATTGATGACAAGCACTTTATTAGAAGCAAGCCGTGGCATTGAACTACCATCGTAATGTTCGCCCAAATCAATCGCGCGTTGTTTTGCCAACGCTTGCCGGCGTAGCTTAAGCCTTGCTTTACGTGCTTTGGCTCTTTTATAACTGACTTTTTTACGTTTTGAATATTTAACTTTATGTTTACTAGACGCTGAATAAGTGCTTTCTGGTGAAACGGTTTGAGCCGCCACAGATTCCACTGGCATCAGTGATATTGATAGTGCCGTTAAAAACAGCATGTAATTTTTGAGAAAAAATTTCACAGAAAAACCTTTTACATTCAAATGGCTATAAATTTATACTATATAAAACCACATAAAAGTCAATCACTTATTGCGTATTTGTAAAGATATTGTTAAGTATAAGTCGTTTGTTTTGCTTTTCTCGCAACACATTGACAAACATTGTGAGAAAATAGAACCATTATATTTTACTCACAAAAATTTTGAATAAAAATGAAATTACCGACTACTTTACTGTATACCCCTGAACATTTATGGGTAGAGAAAACCGCAGATGGCAACTGGCTAGCGGGTATCACTAACTATGCTCAAGACTTACTTGGCGACATTGTTTACCTTGAACCGCCAAAAGTAGGCGCCAGTATAATTGAAAATCAACCTTGTGGGCTGGTTGAGTCCGTTAAAACGGGTTCCGACTTACATGCACCAATGGATGGTGTTGTTACCGAAATTAATGGGGATTTAGTTAACGCGCCAGAAGACATTAATGATGCGCCATATAAGGCATGGATTTTCAAATTCAAGCCATCAAACTCGAGTGATGTAGAACGCTTATTATCCGCTGAAGCTTACAGCAGTCAGATAGATTAAATAATTACTCTGGCAACACAAACTTAACGTTGAGTAGCAGTTGCTGTAAATCGGCAGTTAATTCATTACGTAAACGACCTTCTAAATCAGGAATTGCATCAGCTAGAATTGATTGAATATTTTCTTGTAATATTGTTTGCACTTCAGGCAGTGACCCACTCACCTTAGATAAGAATTGATCGCTAATTTCTTGACCCTGCTCTGTCATTTGTAATGCAAGCGTATCTTTAATTTCTATGGCTGCTTTATTAAACACATCTTCTTTTTCTGCATTAAAAGCTTCACGCAGCTTAGCAAAAGATTCTTGTTGCAAGGTGCCGACTTGACTATGCATCACACCAATTTGTTCTAGCGTACTTTCTTCTACACGTTGTGAAAGCGTTCCCAAAGCAGTTGTCATTTCTTCAGTTAGCTTCTCTTGATGGCTAATGCGCATTGTCTCTTGATATTCTTGCATTTTTTGCATTAAGGTTTTTTCTGCTTTTTCGCCTTTAATTTGCAAAAAACCATCCAATGCTTCATTTAGTTGCGCCTGGTGATCCTGCAATTGCACTTCTTGGTCATGGATTGCCTTCTCTTGCATTTTGCTTAGCTCATCACGCAACGCTTCTTGTATTTCGCTACCAACCGTTTTTTGTAGATTTGTTAGCGTTTCAGTTAATGCAGTTTGATGACTAGCAACCAACTCTTCTTGAAGCGTTTGAAGACTGTCGAATTTCTCATTAAGATTGATTTCTGCCAGGTTCACACTATCTTGATACATTTGCGGCAGCTCAGTTTTAAGGTCAGCTTTAGATTTATCAACAAAATTCTGTGTTGACGAAACAATCTCTTCGCGTGCTTTCTTAATTTCCACATGAAGTTCATCCAAAACAAAATCTGTAATTTCAGCTTCTAACTTAGGCTTTACTTGAGTGGTTATTTTCGAGGCTAATTCGTCTGTTACATCTGATGTTGTCTCTGCAGAGTTCTTATCAACTGCCGTTTGTACGGATAAAGCGACCTCTTCCCGAACCTTTTTAATTTCCGCACGAAGCTCAGCTAATACTAGCTCTGTAATTTCAGCTTCTAACTGTGGCTTAACTTGTGAAGTCACCTTGGTGACTAACTCAGCTGTCACCTCTGCTGATTTATTTGTTAATGTACTCTTCTTAGGGTTATAAACCTCAGTGAGCACTGGTATCTTATTGTCTGCCAAAATGTTTTCTACCTAATTTATCAAATTTTCTTGATCAAAATGCCTAACCTCATAACCTCTATCACGATAAAATTTAAAACGCTGCCTCGCTAGCACTTTATCTTGTTCATCATTATCCACCAACTCAACTAACTGCCTAAAGCGGCTAAAAATGGTTAATTGTTTTTGTGTCAGGTTAATCAAAATATCATCTTGACACAACTGCTTTTCTTGCCAATCTAGTATTATTGGCGTTTGTTCGGCTAACTCACTTGAAGCTAATACATTAGGCAAAAAACTTGTTAGATCGTTTTGCCATAACACCCTACTAAGATCATTAACGCCTTTTTTATCATTAACCAAAATAGTGATTTGGTGCTTCTTGGCTAGCGCTTTTTGCACTAACGTTAACAAAGCCATTTGCTTATCAAGCAAATTAGAATAAAAAATTATTCGCGTCATCTTTAATCAACTACACCTATTAATTGCTTGTTGCTCGCTTAATTAAGAAAGTAGTCAACAATGGTACAGGTCTGCCTGTACCACCTTTTGCCTTACCAGACTTCCAAGCAGTACCAGCAATATCTAGATGTGCCCAATCATACTGTTTAGCAAATCGAGACAAGAAACAAGCTGCTGTAATACTGCCACCATCTCGCCCGCCGATATTGGCCATATCGGCAAAGTTACTATCTAGTTGTGGCTGATAATCATCCCACATTGGCATATGCCAACCGCGGTCATACGCTGCATTTCCTGCAGTTAATAATTCATTTGCCAATGCCTCTTGATTACTATAAACCGCAGTTGCATGATGGCCGAGCGCAACGACACATGCACCTGTCAATGTCGCAATATCAACTACAGCACTTGGCTCGAAGCGCTCCGCGTAAGTCAATGCATCACACAAAACCAGACGCCCTTCTGCATCGGTATTTAATACCTCAATTGTTTGGCCTGACATGCTTGTCAGAATATCCCCTGGTTTGGTTGCTTTGCCGCTTGGCATATTGTCACACGCAGGAATAATACCGACTGCATTAATTGGCAAATCCAACTCCCCTATTGATTTGAAAGTACCTAACACACTAGCAGCGCCACACATATCATACTTCATCTCATCCATTGCGGAACCGGACTTAAGCGAGATACCCCCCGTATCAAATGTAATGCCCTTACCAACGAGGACTACAGGCTTTTGGTCTTTTTTACCTTTATTATGCTGCAATACGATTAATCGCATTGGTTCATCACTACCTTGCGCGACACCTAAGAATGACCCCATGCCTAGCTTTTCAATGGCTTTACGGTCTAACACTTCAACTTTAAACCCATAGTCTTTTGCAAGCTGCTTAGCTTGTTTTCCCAAATAGGTAGGGGTACATACATTACCTGGCAAGTTGCCTAAATCTTTTGTTAACTTAACGCCTTGTGCGATTGCTAGGCCTTGCTTTAAAGCCAGCTGCGCTTGTGAGACTTCTGCTGCTTCTACATAAATGGCAACCGCTTTTAACGCACTAGCCTCAGGCTTTATCGATTTTAATGCATTCACTTGATAAGTCACATCTGAAGTTATTTCTGCAATTTGCGCTGTTTTCTCATGAACGGTCATATTGCCAACTTCCAGTTCAGCCAGATAACAACCAACATCTTTAACCACTCTAGGTAGTGCTTTTACAACCGCTCTCATCGCTTTCAAATATTGTGGCGCTTCGAAAGCATCTTGCTTACCGAGTCCCACTAACAACAAACGCTTAGCACTTACGTTAGGTAAATGATGCATCAGCAATGTTGAAGAAAGTTTACCGTCCATATCGCCAGATTTAATCATTGCGCTAATCGCACGATCAGATGCTGCATCTAATAATTTTGCTGAATTAGATAACTCTCCTCCTTCAAACACCCCAACAATTAAACAATCGTGGCGTTGTTTTTCAGGATTACCTTTTTTTATGCTAAATTTCATCTATTAGGCCTTATACTTGTTAACTGAAATATTGAGTTAATTATCCAGTGTTTTCACTTGAAATCAAAGCGTATTATAAAAATTGAAAACTTTTAAAAAATCATTGTCACACGAGCTGATCGTTACAGCTGGCGCGCTCTTCTTAATTCTCATTGGCATTGTTGTCGCGCAGCGTGCAGGACATCTAGTCGGCAGTGCTGCCAAAGGCTGGATACCTAATGACGCCATCACGACAATGTTAGGGTTTAGCCTTATCCAGTTTTTACCCATGATTATGTCATTAACCATTTTTTTAACGGTATTACTGACCCTTTCACGTTGGCATCGCGATTCCGAAATGGTCATTTGGTTTACGGCGGGTTTAGGTATTACTAAATGGATTCGCCCTATCATCACTTTTGCAATCCCGGTCATCATCATGATTGCGCTACTCAGCTTTTTTGTCATGCCATGGGCCACTGAAAAAGTAGAAGATTACCGCGTACAACTAAAAGCAAGAGATGACTCATCTTCAATTAGTCCTGGGGTATTTAAAGAATCCAACAATGGTGAGCGTGTCTATTTTGTTGAAGGTTTTGATCAATTAGGGAATGCCGTAAAAAATGTTTTCATCCATTCAACCCAACATAAAAAAACAGGGATTATCGTTGCAGATCAAGGTAGTCGTTTTACCGCAGAGAATGATGACAGTTTCATTTTGCTAGAGAAAGGCCGCCGCTATGAGGGCAGGCCAAATACTGCAGAAATGTCTACAACAGAGTTTGAGCGCTATACCATCCGCTTACAAACAAAAGAGGTCGCTCGAAAACCAGCAACTTCTGAGACACTTTCTACCGACAAACTAATCACTAGCGACAGCCCAAGAGATAAAGCCGAGTTGCAATGGCGTTTAGCCTTCCCAGTCTCAGCAATCATCCTAGTGTTATTAGCCATCCCTTTAAGTTTTGTTGACCCCCGTGCCGGGCGTTCGTTAAACTTGATGTTTGCAATTTTCATTTTCATTATTTATAACAACATCTTAAGTATTTTTGAAGCGTGGACTACACAAGGGAAAATTAATCCGCTGATAGGCTTATGGCCTGTGCACATCCTATTTGCTTTATTAGCTATTTATTTATTTTATCGTCGTAATTTCTTACTACCCCTCTTCCCTGCAACGGTATCTAAATATATGCCTAAGGCCTCCATAGGTAAAAAGAAAAAAGCTAAATAACCATGCGCATTCTGAACCGCTACTTCTGGCAAGAAACAATTCTCAGCATCTTAATGATTATGCTGGGGTTAATCTCCATGTTTTCATTCTTTGATCTCATTCAAGAGCTAGATAGTCTTGGCCGTGGTAATTACAACATTAACAATATGCTGATATTTGTATTGCTCAGCATCCCTGGGCATGTCTATGAAGTCGTTCCAGTTGCAGTACTTATTGGCATGATGGTGAGCTTAGGATCGCTCAGTCGAAATTCAGAGCTAGTCGTCATGCGTGTAAGTGGTTTATCAATCATTGATATTGGTCTAGCACTGATTAAAGTAGGCTTATTATTTACCGTCATCACTTTTTTTGTTGGAGAGTTCATTACACCGGTAAGCGAAAAAACTGCACAACGCATGCGTATTCAAGCGACCGATGCTGTTGTCGCACAGGAATTTAAATCTGGATTATGGATAAAAGATAGTAAAAGTTTTGTGAATGTTGAAAATGTTTTACCTGATGCAACGCTACTGAATATCAACATCTATGAGTTTGATGAAAACTTTAAACTGCGAACGATTAGTAATGCTAAAAGAGCGAGCTACATAGAAGACCGCTGGACGTTAAATGAGGTCACGCAAACAAAATTTAAATATCCAAAAAAAATAAATCAAAATACGATACAAACAAGTTTTTTTGATAAAGCCAATTGGGAATCAGCAATACGTCCAGCGTTATTAAATGTCCTACTGGTTGCCCCAGAAAAAATGTCTGCTTGGAATTTATACTCATTCATCGACCACTTATCAAGCAACAAACAAAATACAACACGTTACGAAGTTGCCCTTTGGTCAAAAATGATATACCCACTTGCCTGTATCGTCATGGTTATTTTGGCGCTGCCCTTCGGCTTTTTGCAACAACGCTCATCGAGCAATAGCACTAAAATATTTGTCGGTATTTTGCTTGGGGTCGTTTATCAGATTATGAATCGTGTCTTCATCCATTTAGGTGTCCTAAATGACTGGCCACCGCTAATGAGCGCCATCATCCCTACTATATTATTTTTATTAGCCGGGTTAAGTCTTGTCTTTATAATAGAGAGGCGTTAGTCTTTAACACATTGTGCAAGACGCGTTCTTAATAGCCTGTCATGTAAAAATAGTTGTTCATTATCCACTAACGACCATAAAAATCCTGCGCCAAAAAAACCTAAAGAAGCGGTTGCTAATACATACCTCAGCATTGCCTGTCTAAAACTTAAATAATCATTCTCTACATTCACCAACTTTATTTTCCAAGCTTGCATGGCTAAAGTCTGACCAGTTTTCACCCAACACACGGTGAAATAAGCGCCTGTGAAAACCCACAAAAATGCTTGTAGCAAGTGGCGTTTGAAAGCGGTATCCAGTTCGCCAAACAACAACATGAAAACAAATGTACTCAGTAACCAAATTGCTAACAGTGTCAGCAACTCGTATAAACAAGCAGCCAAGCGCTTTATTAAGCTAGCATTTTGCATCATATTATTTGTGTACTTTCATTTGAACCATATCCACTACCACTCATTACAAAAAAATAGCCCACTATTAATAGCGGGCATTTTGTAAACTGCTTAAACAGTTATTCTAAGTCAGGATCGTACTCAATTTCAGCAGATTCTTTACGTAATTTTTCACGCTCATGTTCTGGCAGCTTGCGATGTTTCACCCATTTATCACGCAGTTCTTGCTTCTTCTCTGGGCTTAGGCTGTGAAATTTTTGGAAGCGTTTACGTGCATTTTCACGCTCATACGGCGTCATGCGACTCCAACTATTAAGTCGCTTTTGTACACGCTGCTGTTTTTTAGCATCCATCTTGGGGTAGTCTTTAGCTATATCGAGCATTCTTTCACGTTGCCATGGCCTTAAGGTGTCCCATTCTTCACCCAAAGGCGCCAACACACCTTTCTGTTGGCCTGTTAATTCTGCCCACTTCTTCACCGGCACATCCGCATCAGCTGATGCTTCAACCGCATTGTTATCTGCTATTACAATTTTGTGCTGCTCCGCTTGTGCATTTAGCGCAAACAATATGCCAAATATTAACCAAAACTTTTTCATTACCACTCAATATCCCCAGAATTTAAAGCATGTCTTTTTTAATGATTATGATTATATATTAACGTGCTTATTTAGTGATGGCTCAAAACCTTGGTCAACAAATGCTTCTGGTGGTAAATCAGCAGCTAACAAAAATGCATCACTGGTTTCATTACTCTGTAAGTTTTGCAATATGACAAAACTAGCTATAATTGCCGCCAATACTACCCCAGTAAAAGCAAGGCGATGGTGGCCTACCCAAGACGTCCAGTGGCTTACTGTTCCATCAGCATTAACAGTAGCCCCTTGACGCTTTTGATGCTGACTTACCGCGCGCGCTCTACCATCTTCCAATTGCTTTAAGGTGCGCATGCTGAGACGTTGCGCATGATCATCTAACAAGCTAGCTACCTGCTTGGCTTGTGCTTCAAACTGCTCTGAATTTTGATGGTTTGTATTGTCTATACTCATGACGCTACCCTAAATTTTTAATCACTTTACTACCTAAACCTTGTTGCTCTAACAGCGCAGCCATTGTATGTAATGCTCTCGAGCAATGTGTTTTCACACTACCTTGTGAACATCCCATAGACTCAGCTGTTTCAGCCACACTCAACTCCTCCCAATAACGCAATACAAAGGCTTCCCGTTGACGTGGCGGAAGCTTTTTTAACGCTTTCTCAATAGTCTGCATGGTCTGACTACCTTCCAACTGACTTGCGGGGTTTTGCGACTCATCTCCCACATCAATTGTATCAAGCGGATCCCAATGATCAGCATCATCTTTGTTACCCCCAAACGATGAAAGCAACGTTGTCCATATATTACGCACTTTTTGACGACGCCAGAAATCACGCATGGTATTTTGCAATATTCTCTGGAATAGCATTGGATACTCTGTCACAGGCTTATGAGGATACTTCTCAGAAAGCTTCAACATCGAATCTTGCACAATATCCAACGCCACATGCTCATCGCGCACAGCATACACCGTTTGCTTAAAAGCACGCCGCTCTACATCACGTAAAAAATCTGATAATTCTTGAGAACTCGCCATGAATTGCTTATTTACATCACCAGTCAGAAGTATAACAGTTTAATTTCTTCTAGCCTTAGCGAGTATGTTTTATACTTAACCTTTAGTTTTAGTTACAATCACCTTAAATAAACAGAAAATATTGTCACCATGCCACGTATTTTATTACTTATTATCTTGTTTTGGCTGTTTTATATCGTTGTAAAACGCTTAATCAACCATTCCACATCGAATGATACCTCTACAAAAAAAACTGAGGGATCAGAAAATATGGTTGCATGCAGTCAATGTGGTTTACATATCCCTGAAAATGAAAGCTTGATGATTGACAATTTAATTGTTTGTAATAATCCCAAATGCCTTCATCCAAAAAAATAATATGACAATCGAATCAACATCACCACTAGATACTAAGCTAATTAAGGAGCGCTGGAATAGCCTTAAACTTTATAACGGCTATCGTATTTTAATCGCCATTATGCTGTTAATGAGCCACAATCCGCTTAAAAATGGCGTGTTCACGCAAGAATTTTTTTCAATGACTGCGCTTGCCTATTTAGGCTTTAGCTTAACTTCCGCGCTTTTCACGTGGCGTGAAAAGCCTAAACTTACAATCGCACTGCCGCTGCAAATGATGGCAGATGTGATCTTTATTTTATTGTTAATGCACGCAGAAAATACAAGCCATACTGGCATCGGCCTGTTACTTGTTATTGCCATTGCAGCAGCTAGCTTGATTAGCGATGGTCGCTTGGCATTATTCTATGCGGCTATTGCCTCTATCGGCATTTTGCTGGGTCAATTTTTCAGATCGGCATTTAATCCTGAGTCTTCAGACAATTACACCACAGCAGCGATGCTCAGCATTTCCTGCTTTGCCATTGCCTGGCTTGCTCACAGTCTAGCTAAAAGAATGCAACAAAGTGAACAATTGGCTTCTCAGCGTGGTTTAGACTTACAAAACCTTGCGCAAGTGAATGCATTGATTGCCCATAAAATGGCAGATGGTGTATTGGTTGTCGACCATGATTTAGTCATCAAGCACCACAACATACAAGCTGAAGCTTTTTTAAACTTAGAGAGCAACCAAGGGCTGGAAAAGCACCTAGATGAAATCTCACCTGAAATTGCTAAGCTACTCATAGCTTGGTCTAGCGAGGACAACAGCGCATCTGAAGAGACTGGCCCTAACATCACAAAAGTCAATATAGCTTCTCGTGAGCTGCGTGTTAGCTTCTTACCTATTTCAGAAAATGACAACCAAGGCGCCGTTGTTTTTATTGAAGATTGGTCGCAAATGCAAACGCAATCACATCAAGTTAAACTAGCTGCGCTAGGCCGATTAACAGCTAATATTGCGCACGAAATTCGCAATCCGTTGAGTGCTATTGGCCATGCCAATCAACTCATGCAGGAGGAGGAAGATATTTCTCCGAGCAATCAACGCATGCTGCAAATCATTAGCGACAATGTGTTGCGCTTAGACCAAATCATCAAAAATGTACTTGAGCTTAACCGCCGAGATCGTACCAATCAAGAAGTCATCCACCTAGAAAACTTTATTACTGATTTTTATAATCAGTTTTGTGCAGTTGAAAACATCTCTAGCCATAGCTTTAGTTTATCCATCGACAATACTGACACGTCGATATTATTTGACCGTAGGCATTTAAATCAAATTTTATGGAATCTCTGTAAAAATGGTTGGCGCCATAGTGCGCAAGGCGAAAACAGTCTACAGCTAGATATATACTTAACGAATAAATCACATGTTGTTAATCTTGAGGTCACAAATGATGGTGAAAACATTCCTGAAAATGTCAGCAGTCATTTGTTCGAGCCATTTTTCACAACAGAAGAAACAGGTACTGGTTTAGGGCTTTACATTGGACGAGAGCTAGCTGAAGCCAATGGCGCCAACTTACAATTCAAACCTTCTAAAGACGGAACAAAATTTATCATGCTAATCAAAAGGGCTACTATCTAATGATGTCTAAACAGTTTAAATGCTTAGTGGTAGATGATGAAACAGATATTCGTGAACTGGTCGTACTAACCCTAGAACGAATGGACATTTACGCAGATAGTGCTGGCAATATTGGTGACGCCAAGCACATGCTCGCATCAAAAAATTATGACTTATGTCTTACAGATATGCGTTTGCCAGACGGGTTAGGATTAGCGTTGGTAGAACATATATCAGCGCAATATAGTGGGTTACCTGTCGCAGTGATTACTGCATATGGTAGTGCAGAAAATGCAGTTTCCGCACTTAAAGCTGGTGCTTTTGACTATCTCACTAAACCCATCTCACTTAAGCAGTTACGTCCATTAGTAGAATCAGCGCTTAAGCTTTCTGGTTCTGATGCAAACGAAACCAAAAACACGGCAGAATTAATTGGCGACTCTGCCGTCATCAACCAAGTACGTACTATGATAGAAAAGTTAGCACGTAGCCAAGCACCTGTTTATATCAGTGGCGAATCTGGTAGCGGAAAAGAACTGGCGGCTAGGCTCATTCACAAAAACAGCTCCCGTAGAGATAAAGCATTTGTCGCAGTAAACTGCGGGGCTATTCCAGAAACATTGATGGAAAGTGAGTTTTTTGGCTATAAAAAAGGATCCTTTACAGGCGCTGCGCAAGATACGGCAGGATTATTCCAAGCAGCTAGTGGCGGGACCTTATTTTTAGATGAAGTTGCTGACTTACCACTACCGATGCAAGTAAAGCTACTGCGTGCAATCCAAGAAAAAAAAGTACGTCCTGTTGGTGGCACAGCAGAGGAAGGTGTCGATATACGTATTATTAGTGCGACACATAAAAATTTAAGTGAAATGATGGCAGAAGGCTTGTTCAGGCAAGATTTATATTATCGTTTGAATGTCATTCAACTCAAAATGCCAGCCTTGCGTGATCATCCAGAAGATATCCCTGAGCTCACACAAAAGCTACTAGCTAAACTATGCGAGTCGCAATCTATAGCCAAACCAGATCTTGACCTAAAGGCGGAAAAGCTAATTGCGTCCTTGCCATTGACTGGCAATGTACGCGAGTTGGAAAACATGCTAGAGCGCGCACTCGCCTTATGTGATGGTGAAAAGATAATGCCAGATGATTTATTGTTAGATGAAGATGCAAACGAGAGAATCACAGCTGCTGTACAGATGGACGCTAGCAAAGATGCTGATGTTAGTCTATCAGACTATCTTGAAGACATAGAAAAACGTGAAATACTCAAGGCACTAGAGCAAACAAACAACAATAAAACAGCTGCCGCAAAATTGCTAGGCGTAAGTTTTAGAACACTAAGATACCGCCTAGTTAAACTCGGTCTTTCAAACGATGATAATGCAGATACCGATGACAAGACTTTGGAAGAAAATTAATTCTTTTAGTTCAAATGAAAGCACCTAACAACCAGTCTGACACAATCAGCAAAGATGGCATTGCCTCTTACGCTAGACAAATAACTTCCCCTAACTTTGATGATAGGCCGAGTGAATGTGACGTCGATATGATTGTGATTCATAACATTAGCCTACCGCCTAGCACTTATGGTGGTAACGGTATTATCGAGCTATTCACCAACAAGCTTAACCCTGATGCGCACCCATATTACGCAACCATTTATACCGCTAAAGTCTCTACACACTTTCTGATTCGCCGCGACGGAGAGCTGATTCAGTTTGTCCCTTGCACCCAACGTGCATGGCATGCTGGCACATCGCAATGGCAGTCCCGTGAACGTTGCAATGACTTCTCTGTCGGAATAGAGCTTGAGGGATCTGACTTTGAAACATTTGAAGCAGTACAATATGAAGCGCTTAATGCGCTAATAAAATTATTAAAAGAAACTTACCCCATTCAACACATTGTCGGCCATTCAGATATTGCACCTGGCCGGAAAACTGACCCTGGTCCTTTTTTTGATTGGGCAAAAATGACGGGCAATAAAGATTAACCACTATGCAAAAACAAATCTTACCCATTCTTCTTATTTTCAATACTATTTTTCTGGCCGCGTGTGGAGCCAATAATGACCAAAGTGTAGACAATAAAAGTGATGCAAGAACGACGTTAGTCACTGTCTCGTCTGTTAAAAATCAAGCCATTGAAATTAGACAAAGTTCTGTAGGCTCGCTAGAAGGCTTAATCAATCCAACCCTTGCTGCTGAAATGGCTGCGCGCGTGATTAAAGTGCATGTTAATACTGGTGACATAGTTAAAAAAGGCCAACTCATTGCGACACTGGATGCAACAGACTACATCATGCAGCGCAATGAAGCACAAGCTGAAATCTCAAGGCTACAAGCCTTACTGGAAAACCAATCTAAAACGGTAGCGCGTAATCAAACCTTAGTTGATAAAAAATTCATCTCTCAGAATGCTGTCGATAATGACATGGCACAAGAAAATGTGCTGAAGCAACAAATCAAAGCAGCAAAAGCACGTGTCGCTAGCATTAACCACGACAGTAGCAAATCTAAAATAGTGGCGCCAGTAAGCGGCGTGATTGAAAGCAAACCTGTTGATACAGGTGATTATCTTCGTATGGGTGACCCTATTGTGCAGATAGTCTCTAAGCAAATATTGCGCGCGCACTTGCCTTTTCCAGAGCGAATTGGCCCACAACTTAAATCAGGCCTAAAAGTCCGACTCAACACACCAACCAGCAACGAAACGATTGAGACAGTCATTCGCGAACTTAAACCGCAAATATCTGAAGGTAACCGTACCATCGATGTCATTGCTGACATTAACAACGCTAATGGCTGGCAGCCAGGCGCGAGTGTAACCGGCACTGTCGTGTTGGGTGAGCTGCCTGCCGCCATGATGATTCCAGAACAAAGTTTAGTGCTACGCCCTGCTGGCGAGGTTGCATATATAGTGCGCGATAATGTAGCATACCAAACGATTGTTAAAACGGGCTTACGTCAGAATGGTTTAATTGAAGTACTGTCTGGGCTCAACGCTGATGACCTGGTTGTCGTCGATGGCGCTGGCTTTTTAACGGATAAAGCCCCTGTCAAGATTGCTGAAGAACGTAACGATGCAGCACTTTAAAATGAAAGCTTCTAGGTCAGGCAAGGCCTGAGAGAGGGAGTTGTCATGCTACATTCATCTAGCCATGTAAGGAGTCATTTCTTTGAGTAACGCAGCATGATAACGAAGGGTGTATTTTAAATGACACTGCCTGAGTTCTCCATCAAACGCCACGTCCTTGCTTGGATGCTTTCAAGCGTCATTGTGCTATTTGGTATTATTTCTTATGAACGTATTGGTGTTGACCGCATTCCTTCCGTAGATTTTCCTGTCATCATGGTCACTGCCACGCTACGTGGCGCCAATTCCGATGTGATTGACACCAGCATCACCACGATTATAGAATCTGCCATTAACACCACACCAGGCATTGAACACATTCGCTCTGCATCCTCTCCAGGTGTTTCCAACATCAGCATTACGTTTAATTTAGATAAAGATATTGATGTTGCTTTTAATGAGGTGCAATCTAAAGTGAGTCAGATACTCAAGCGCTTGCCTTCAGATACTGATCCACCGATAGTCAGGAAGGTGGATGCCGACGCTAGACCTATTATTTGGTTATCTCTCAATGGCGATCGCACCATTCAGCAACTCAACTTATACGCCACCAATGTATTGAAGAAAAAATTTGAAACCATCAATGGCGTCGGTGAAATCAGGCTGGGTGGCAGACGTGACCGAGTTATTCGGGTTACGGTTTCCCCTGAACGAATGGCCGTTTACAAATTAGGTGCTAATGATGTAATTGATGCGTTTAACCGTGAACATGTTCAATTGCCAGGTGGTTTTTTAGTTAGCAAAAAAGCCGAACAACTCATTAAGCTTGATCTTGAGTTTCACAATATTCACGATTTAGAAAACATGGTCGTGCAGCATAAAGCCGGTGCGCCCATCTACCTGAAAGACATTGCCAAAGTTGAAGACAGCATCACCGATAACCGTCAAGTTGCACGCTACAATGGCAAACCGACTGTAGGGCTAGGCATCGTTAAGATTGCCAATACGAATACCGTTGAAATTATTAATGCTGTTAAGAAAAAATTAGATGCGGAAGTCATTCCCAACTTACCCCCAGGCCTTAATTTAGAAATTTCTTCTAACGATTCTATTTTTATCAATCAAATTGTCAGCTCACTTAAAGAGCATTTAGTAGAAGGCACCTTATTTGCCGCGCTAATCGTATTGATATTCATGCGTTCTTTTAGCTCTACTTTGATGATTTGTTTAGAGATTCCAGTCTCGCTTTTAGGCGCTATCGCCGTCATGTATTTTGCTGGCTATACCTTTAACAGCATGACTCTGCTTGCACTGCTCCTGCTCATTGGAGTGGTAGTAGATGATGCCATTGTCGTGCGAGAAAGTATCATGCGGCATATGTCGGGTGAAATGGGGAGTAAGCTAAGTGTTCAAGATTTAAAGAACCCAAATACTGTATCCAAATTCCGCACGCTTGCCACCATTAATGGCAGTAATGAAGTGGTATTCGCTGTATTCGCCTCTTCCGCAGCTTTGGTGTGTATTTTTGCCCCTGTGATTTTCATGGACGGTATTGTCGGCATGTTCTTCGAATCTTTTGCTGTGGTCGTCACCTTTGGCGTCATTATTTCATTATTGGTATCACTGACCCTGACCCCGATGCTCTGCTCACGCTACTTGAACGTCACGCAACAAGAAAATGCGGTATATACCAAAATTGCAAATACATTGGCTAAATTAGACTCAGCCTATGGAAGACTATTGCACTTCACCTTATTGCACCGTGCCTTCATATTAATATTTACTGCTGTGTTTGTTATCACCACAGGTTACTTTAGTTTAAAATTTGTTGATAAAGAATTTGTACCAGAATCTGATGAAAGCGCATTTAGAATTAGTGCGAAAACACCTTTGGGCTCTAATCTAGCATACACAGATTCACGTCTTAAGCTCATCGAGGCAGCACTCACAAAATACCCAGAATCTATCGACAGCTTTTATGCCTCCATCGGCACTGGATCACGCGGGCAAGTTAACCAAGGCAGTGTGCATGTACGCTTAAAACCTAAAGAAGACCGCAACATTAGTCAAAATGATCTAATCAAATTAGTCAAAGAAGATTTAGCGCAAATACCTGGAGTACGGGCCTTTGCCTCACCCCCATCTATTTCACGTGGTTCACGATCAGAGAAATTACAATTTATCCTCACTGGCGGCAACCTAGAAGAAATCGACCGTATTTCTAATCGCCTTAAAGACACATTAAGCGCCATACCAGGCATGGGGAAAATAGACACAGATGTGCAATTAGACTTACCACAATTAAATGTAGACATAGACCGCGTCCGAGCAGCCAACTTAGGCTTAAATGCTAGAGAAATTGCGACAGCCATCAGCCTATATGCAGGCGGCATTAACGTCGCCAGCTATAACGATCATATTAGCGATGGACAGCGCTATGATATTCGGCTAAAAGCAGATGAAATCATATTAAAACAAGCAGCCGATTTAAATAAAATATACCTTAGAAACAATAGAGGAGAACTTGTCAGGTTAGATGCTGTTGCAAACTTTAAGCCGTCCCTAGGCCCTGCAGTCATTAGCCGGTACGATTTACAATATGCCGTTAACTTTTATGCCAACCCCACCATAAAACTTGATGAAGCGTTGGAAATTGTGAACAGCACTACAGCCAAGGTTGTTCCGCCTGCATTTAAATTAGAATTAACTGGTCAAGCTGAAGAAATGCGTAAAACCATCAAAAATATGTCGTTTGTATTTGTCCTAGCGTTTGTGCTGCTATACATGGTGCTCGCTAGTCAATTCAACTCATTCATCCAGCCGCTCATCATTATGCTGGCTCAGCCGCTCGCTATTATTGGTGGATTAATTGCGCTGTTACTATTTGGTCAATCACTCAATATTTATTCCATGATAGGCTTAATATTGCTCATCGGTTTAGTCGCTAAGAACTCTATTTTACTCATAGACCTAACCAATCAATTGCGCGCAAAAGGCGCTGGTATTGATGATGCATTAACGAAAGCTTGTCCAGTGAGACTGCGCCCTGTCATCATGACATCACTCACCATTATTCTAGCGCTGCTACCAGCCGCCATTGGCTTAGGCGCGGGTAGCGAAACCAACAAGCCACTATCTATTGCTATTATTGGCGGTATGATTTCTTCTACACTCCTCACTTTAGTCGTGGTGCCAGCGGCTTACTCACTAGTGATGAATAACTTAGAACGATTTAAGCCAGTTTCGCCAAATATTCCAAACTAAGGCCTTCTACTTTTGGTTGCCACAAGTCTGAATTTTTTGGGAATTCTTTAAGTTCTCCTGTCCGCATATAGCCTAAGCGCTCGTAAAACGCTATTAACTCGCTACGTAGTGAAATCACTGTCATATGAAAGCCCGCAACACGCCACTCTCGCTTAGTCATGGTTTCGGCCGCAGTAATTAAGTCTTTGCCATAGCCTTTATTTTGCAAGCTTGGCTTAACTGCGATCAAACCGAAGTGCGTTGTGTGTTTAAAAGCGATCACTTGTAGCTCACAACAGATAGCGGCCACAATCTCATCATTGAGTACGCCGATGAGCATAAAAGCATCTGAACGGTTGATAATTTTTGCGACATTTGCTGTTGTCGTACGCAAGCCATCTAAGATATCGGCTTCTGTCGTCCAGCCTTTACGGCTCGTTTCACCACGGTATGAATCGTTAATCAATTTGGCAACTGACTCGGCATCAACTAGATCAGCTTTATGGAAATTTAACACGGTGTTATTTAACTAGTTTCTGTACCACTAAACTTGCTGCCATATCACCTTCTACATTAACAGTAGTTCTTAAGGTATCCAGCATACGATCAACTGGTAATAAAATAGCGATGGCTTCGGCAGGCAAGCCAACCGATTGCAATACCAATACCATGGTCACCATGCCAGCACTTGGAATGCCCGGCGCGCCTACAGAGGCTAACATCGCGGTAAAGAACACAATCATTTGCTGTGCAAAACTAAGTTCTACGCCAATTAAGTTGGCAATAAACAATGCGGCGGCGGCCTCATACAATGCTGTACCATCCATATTCAATGTGGCACCAAGTGGGATAACAAAACCTGCAATTTCAGGTTTTACATCTAAATGTTTCGTCGCACAACGCATCGTAACTGGTAATGTGGCAGAGCTAGAACTTGTTGCAAATGCAGTCACTAACGCCTGGCGTGCGCCACCCCAAAACCAAAATGGCGACTTACCTGTAAACAAGAATAAAATAAGTGGTAACACCACAATACCGTGGAATAACAGTGTGCCTGCAACAACAGCTACAAACTGAGCTAGCGTAGTTAGCATCGTCACATCTTGCGTTGCCACCAGCTTAATCAATAATGCTGCAACACCATAAGGCGCTAGCACCATAATCCAGTTCACAATACGCATGGTAATTTCTAATGCTTCTTCTAACAGCACTAATATATTCTTGTAACGGTCGCCACCCATCACCAGCGCAATACCTAAAAATAAAGCGAAAATCACGACTGATAACACTTTACTTTCTGCTAATGCTTGAAATGGATTAACAAATAGATTGTGTAAAAAATGAGCAAAGAACTCTGGCAAAGGCATTTGTTTAGACTGGAAATCTTGCATGGCACCATCAAACATACTGACCTCTAAGCCAGTACCAGGCTTAAAGTAAAGGCTTGCTAACATGCCAACGATCATGGCAATACCCATGGTCAGGGTAAAGAATATCAACGTGGTAACCCAGACCTTATGCATCTGGCTGTGCTGGCGCAAATTAGCAATACCGACAACGATACTGCAAAACACTAATGGGATTAAAATCATTTTAAGCAAATCGATAAACAACGTACCGATTAAACTTGCACCATATAGACTTGCTGAAGCGACACCACCATCTGTACCGGTGTTTTGAAAAAATAATCCGACCAACACACCAAAGGCGGCACCGAGTAATATTTGTACGTTTAGACTAGGTAGTTTCATTTCCAGATTTCCCTTATTCAGTTATTGGTTTTTCTACTTTAATTTTGGTTTTTTTAGGTTTTGTTTCTTTCACTTTTTCAGGATCAGCTTTACGTTCAAATACAGCCGCAAAAAAACCATCCGTGCCATGTAAGTGTGGCAATAAGTTTAAGTATTTTCCAGTATCTAATTTTATTTGTTGTTGCTCAAGCACTTCATTAGCTGGTACCAAAGTAAAGTCTGGGTGCTTCTCTAAAAAGTGCTCCGCAATCATTTCATTTTCTTCAGTCAACAAACTGCAGGTTGCATACACCACGCGGCCACCTGCTTTGGTCAACTTAGCTGCACGCGTCAGAATGTTTTTTTGCTTCGCATTCAGCTCTATGACATCTTGCTCTGTTTGACGCCATTTCAAGTCTGGGTTACGGCGCAAGGTGCCTAAACCACTACAAGGCGCATCGACTAACACGCGATCAAACTTGCCGTTAAGACGTTTTAACTTTAAATCATTTTCGTTATTAATGACTTGGGCATTCAAGTTAGATAAACCAGAACGTTTAAGACGCTTACCCAAGTTATTGAGTCGCCTTTCATTCACATCAAATGCATATAAACGACCTGTATTACGCATCAACGCGCCCAATGCCAATGTTTTTCCACCTGCACCAGCACATAAATCAGCCACCATTTGGCCACGCTTGGGTGCTACTAAGTAGCTCAGTATCTGACTACCTTCATCTTGCACTTCAATTTTACCTTCAGTAAACAAAACATGTTTATTGATACCTATACGATTCGGCATACGGATACCGATTGGTGAAATTGGCATCGCGGAAATAATGTTTTCGTTATTGATATTTTCGGTAATCATTTTTGCCAACACTTCTTCTGGTGTGCCTTTAATTGTATTCACACGCAAATCCAAAGTCGCTTGTTCAAACATGCCACGGCAAATCGTCAGTGCTTCTTTTTTACCATATTGTTTTTCTAGTTTTTCCCACAACCAATCGCGCACATCGGCTTGTACTGCTAGTGGTAGGTCTTCTGTTGGTTTTGCTTTGATGGAGATAGCCCATTCTTTTTGCTGTTCGCTTAAGACGCCATCTAGGTCTCGTAAGCTACGGCCTTGCACACGAAGCAACCATGCCAAAATCAGCTTACGCGCATCGTCTGGATCATTTTCATCATTGGCAGTGACGGTACTTAAATAACGTAAGCGACGAATCACGCCATAAACACTTTCTGCAATAAAAGCACGATCTTTATTGCCTAAGTCACGGTTATCGCGAAAAAATTTACTCATTTTCGCATCTGCAGGTTGATCAAACTCAAGCGTGTCATGCAGTAACACAGCCGCTTGGCGAATTAGGTTTTCATTCATTACTGTATTTTCTTTTCATGTCTTACGTAATTAAATACGTTAATTTTAAAAATGCTTACGGCCAGCGATATTATCGCTGGCCGTATTGACCGCTTACTTTGATGATAACTTATTCAGCTATTGAATACTTATCTTTGTTAATGTTTGCTCTAACTTGTCGCCGTGTTTATCGATAACCAAATACTTCACGGGTAGACAGTAGTCTGATTTCACTTTAGCAAGCCAAAGCTCTTTCTTCTTTTTCCCATCCACTTCAGCATTCACTAAATGTATGGTTTTATAATTGTTACCAGCTGTTTTAATCGTTGCGCCTTGTTTAACATGGTAAGTATATTGTTTAAGCTTTTTACCCGTTGTGAGCGATAACTTTACTTGATCGCCTTTAGGTGGTGTAAACATAAACTGATAAGCGTAACTAGCTAAATCTTGTGTGCCTGTTACTAATTTAGCCGTTCTTGTTTCACCTTTCACCAGCATATTAAGCGTATTATTTGCCCAATCAAAATTAGCAGTCAGTGATTTTCTTTTACTATCACCGCGTTTTAGGTGAAATTTAGCTGGCTTCAAACCTTTTGCTGTTACATCACCGTTACTGGTTAATACACGTTTACCAAGCAAAGCATAAATACCTTTGCCTTTAGTCGTAGAAACAATACGGTACTTGTCGCCTTCTTGTGTATAGCTTTCTTTAACTGTGCCGAAAGCTTTACCATTGCGGCTGACTTCGTATTCCAATTGAATATTGTTAGGTTGCGCAAATGCGATGCTGGTCAATAACAAGCAATATAAGAATAATGGTTTAATCAGTTTTAGCATGTGTGTCTTTCAAATTGTGCGTAGTCATATAACGCATGAATACAGCATCTGGTTGTCAATTACACGGCTATTTAAACGACTACTGTCGCAGCTTCACCTGCATTTTGCTGACGAATAACACCGATTTGATAAACTGTCTCACCTTTATCGGTCAGTATTTTTTGTGCTGCAGCTGCATTCTCTTGCGAAACAATCACAGCCATACCAATACCGCAGTTAAATGTTTTATACATTTCTGAATCTGCTATATTCCCTTGCGTCTGCAACCATTGGAACAAAGCTGGTAGCATCCAGCTAGATTGTTGAATTTCAGCCGTCAGTCCACCTGGCAATACACGTGGAATATTCTCTGTAATACCGCCACCAGTAATATGCGCCATCCCTTTTACAGGCATCGCTTCTATCAATGCCAAAATAGATTTAACGTATAGCTTTGTTGGAGCCATCACTACGTCTTTAAACTTGTGGCCATTAAAGTCAGATTCCATATCAATACCTGATTTTTCAATCAGCTTACGAATCAGTGAGTAACCATTAGAGTGCGCGCCACTTGAGGCTAAACCTAACACCACATCACCTGCTGCAATCGTGGTGCCATCAATAATGTTTGCTTTATCCACGCAGCCCACAGCAAAACCAGCTAAATCGTACTCGCCCGCTGGGTACATGCCAGGCATTTCAGCTGTCTCGCCACCAACCAGCGCACAACCAGATTGTACGCAACCTTCGGCAATGCCTTTTACCACATCGGCAGCAGTGCTCACTTCTAACTTGCCACATGCAAAATAATCTAGAAAGAATAGCGGCTCAGCACCTTGTACCAAAATATCGTTTACGCTCATGGCCACTAAATCGATACCGACTGTGTCATGTTTGTCTAATTCGAATGCCAATTTAAGCTTAGTCCCTACGCCATCAGTGCCTGAGACCAATACAGGCTCTTTAAACTTTTTAGGCATGGCAAACAATGAACCAAAACCACCAATACTGCTCATCACCTCAGGGCGCATCGTGCGTTTTGCAAATGGTTTGATTTGATCAACCAATGCATCGCCAGCTTCAATATCGACGCCAGCGTCACGGTAAGTCACAGAGGTGTTATCAGAATTTTTGCTCAAAATAGTCTCATTTCAGTAGGTGGGTCTTAATAAATTACGTTAAGCTGCTTTAACTTAAGTATAATTTTGCTAATTGCTTAATTTATAAGCGCACATTTTAACTCACTATGGCTAATCAACCAAAAAACAACGCTACAATCTCCAGCTTATTCAGCGATAATCGCTGGGCCATATTTGCACTTATTTTGGCTTTCATACTCTATCAGCTAGGGCCTATTATTACGCCATTTTTAATTGCAGCTATATTGGCTTACATCTGTGACCCATTAGTCGACAAACTCAGCATTGCTGGCGTGAAACAATTTAAGTTTGGTAGAACCCCCGCCACCTTGATTGTTATGTTTGCCTTAATTGCCGCAATCATCAGCGTCATATTAATTTTGATACCATTATTGCAAAAACAATCTGTATTGATTGCAGAACGTCTACCCACGTTAATTGAAAGCTTTCGGCAATATGCTGAGCCATGGTTAAAAACGAACTTTGGTATTGATTTCGCAATTGATGTTGGGCAGATTCAAGAAGTGATCACGAAAAACTGGAAAGAAACAGGCAATGTTTTAACCAACATCCTTAAAACTGCTGGCAGTAAAGGTTTGGCTTTCATTGGTGTGATTGCCAACTTACTACTACTACCTGTTGTCTTGTTCTACTTGCTACGCGACTGGGATAACATCGTCGAGAAAATTGCCGAGCTTATTCCTAGAAAATGGCTAGCCAAAGCCACAACGGTAACCAAAGAAGTCGATCAAGTCGTTGCCGAGTTCTTACGTGGCCAGCTGTCTGTCATGGCTGCGCTTTGCGTGTTTTACAGCTTAGGTTTATGGTTTGCTGGCCTAGAAATGGCACTTTCCATTGGCCTAATCGCTGGCTTACTCAGCTTTATCCCTTATTTAGGTTTTGCCCTCGCCTTCATTATGGCTGTGGTGCTCGCCTTATTACAATTCAGCTCATTGTCTGAAATATTGCCCGTGTTATTAGTATTCGGGCTCGGCCAAATAGTAGAAAGCATGTTCCTTACACCATTATTAGTCGGCGATCGTATTGGCTTACATCCTGTTATCGTCATACTCGGCTTACTAGCAGGTGGGCAACTATTTGGTTTTGCTGGTGTGCTACTGGCTTTACCTGTCTGTGCGGCTATCGCCGTTGGGCTACGTCATTCTAAGCAAAGCTACATCAATAGCGATGCCTATCTTAAGTAGCAAAACCTAAAATAATAATGAAGCAACTGTTACTCGATATTCAACCTGCCGCGCCTCAAACATTAGATAATTTTATTGTTGGCCATAATGCTGAGGCGCTTGCTAGCATCAAAGCATTGCTTGCTGATTCTGCAGACGCTTCATTTATCTATTGTTGGGGTGCCTCTGGTAGCGGTAAAAGTCATTTACTGAATGCAGCCAAATCCTTAGGTGCGCACATTGCTGATGATGTACATCTGCTAGATAACGATGCACAAATTGCCCTATTTGACACCTACAACCAATTGAAAGCATCTGGTGGGAGACTTGTTACGGCTGGCTTACATGCGCCTACACAAATGCACTTACGTGATGATCTCGCCACACGCTTGGCTTGGGGTTTAGTGTATCAACTACAACCACTTACTGATGCTGAGAAAGCCGAAGCATTAAAAAACCACGCCAATGAACGCGGTATGAAACTGCCTGATGAAGTGATTGCTTACTGTCTGCGCTACTTACGGCGAGACTTACCGACTTTGATGGCAGTATTAGACGCTTTAGATGAATGGTCACTCACAGAGAAAAAACCAGTGACTGTCCCTATGCTAAAAAAATTACTCCAGCTTGATTTAGGCATTTAACGCAATTCTAAACATCCTGTAAAATTCAACCATTAAATCCCACTATTGATAGATAACTACTATCCCAAAGGTGAACCATGTTACGTATTAACGAAATCAAACTTTCTATTGAGCAAGCTGACACGCTCACCCATCAAGACGATCAAATTAAAGCAGCGCTACTCAAGCGCTTAGCCATTTCTGAGAGCGATTTTATTCGCTTTACCATTTTCAAACGTGGTGTCGATGCGCGTAAATCGCATTCTATTTTGTATGTTTATAGCTTAAATGTAGAAGTAAAAAACGAGACCAAGATACTCGCTAAGCTTAAAAGAGATAAACACATTAAGCCCGCACCCGATACCAGTTATCACTTTGTCACAATGGCAAATGATTTAAAGAACAATGAGAGTGCAAGTTTGAAGACGAATCAAGGCGGTAAGGCGCGAGAGGCGAAGATAGTACAAAAGGTACAGCTAGGAGCGAGTTACGACACCTACGCAGAGTCGTCGGGAAAATTGCATTCTCAAAGGCCTGTTGTGGTGGGTTTCGGCCCTGCCGGTATATTTGCAGCGCTAATTTTGGCACAGTCTGGATTCAAGCCCATCGTTCTGGAACGTGGTAAAGAGGTCCGTAAACGCACCCAAGACACGTGGGGTTTATGGCGTAAAAATACACTTAACCCTGAATCTAATGTGCAATTTGGTGAAGGTGGTGCTGGTACGTTTTCAGATGGAAAACTGTATAGCCAAATCAAAGATCCCAAACATTACGGGCGCAAAGTCATACTCGAGTTTGTTAAAGCGGGTGCGCCACCAGAAATCCAATATGTTAGCCACCCTCATATTGGGACTTTTAAACTAGTGGGCATGGTAGAAGAAATGCGCAAAACGATTACCGAGCTGGGTGGTGAGATTCGATTTGAAAGTCGTGTCGATGATATACATATCGACAAGGAACAAGTACAGGGTGTGACCTTGCAAACAGGTGAGCATATTGAAACTAATCATCTTGTATTAGCAGTAGGTCATAGCGCGCGTGACACGTTTGAAATGGTCCATAAAAAAGGTATTTATGTAGAAGCCAAACCTTTCTCTATCGGCTTCCGCATTGAGCATCCACAATCCGTAATAGACAAGGCACGCTATGGCAAGAGCTATAGTGAGGACCTACTTAATAAGCTGGGCGCAGCAGATTACAAGCTAGTTCACCATGCAAAAAGTGGGCGTAGTGTGTATAGCTTTTGCATGTGCCCTGGTGGCACTGTAGTTGCTGCGGCATCTGAACCAGGATGCGTCGTGACTAATGGTATGAGCCAATATAGCCGTAACGAACGTAATGCCAATGCGGGCATAGTTGTCGGCATTACACCAGAGGTGGATTACCCAACCAAAGACAGCCCTTTTGGCTCATTAGCAGGCATGGAATTACAACGCCAACTAGAAAGCAAGGCTTATGAATTGGGGGGCAGTAATTACAATGCACCGGGACAATTAGTCGGTGATTATTTAGCCAATAAAGCTTCTACTCAATTTGGCTCAGTCACCCCTTCTTATTCGCCGGGCGTGACGCTGACCAACTTAGATGCTGCGTTACCAGACTTTGCGAATACAGCTATAAGAGAGGCGATTCCAGAATTCGCTAAAAAAATTAAAGGCTTTGATTTGGCTGATGGCATTTTAACGGGAGTGGAGACGCGCACTTCTTCGCCTATTCGCATCAAACGTGATGACAACACGCTAGAAAGCATCAATATCAAAGGCTTGTTCCCATGTGGTGAAGGCGCAGGTTATGCAGGCGGCATTTTATCTGCGGGGGTGGATGGCATTAAAGTCGCTGAAGCGGTAGCATTGAGCTTAACTAGCAATAAGGTTCTTAAATAATGAAAAAAAAAATCACGCTACCCTTACACTTTATTCTTTTTTGCTTATGGTCTTTCACCACATGGGCTGCTGACGATTTATCTCTTATTGATGCACAAATTACATCCCACACCGACCAAAGCGGCATTTATGTTTTAGATAAAGGAGAAGATGCTTTATTAGCAAGAGCTTGGTTAGCAGACCATGCTGAGAAGAGTATCGAGGTGCAGTACTTTATTTGGAGTACCGATAATGTGGGCATATTAGCTTCTGAAGCTTTATTGCGTGCTGCAGAAAGGGGTGTAAAAGTGCGTGTGATTGTGGATGATCTTTTAGTAGATGCACCCGACAAGTCATTACTCGCACTGACTAAACACCCCAATATTGATATTCGCATTTATAACCCACAACATAAAGTGGGTACGCCTTTTCATAAACGTTTACTGAACATTGCGATTGATTTCCGCGGAGTGAATCAACGTATGCACGATAAAACGTTTATTGTGGATAGCAAGCTCGGTATTACAGGTGGCCGCAATATGGCGGATGAATATTTTGATTTCAATCAAACTTATAATTTCCGTGATCGTGACGCTTTACTCATTGGCAAAGTAGCGTCATCAATGCAATCTAGTTTTAATCGATTTTGGGCAAGCCCACTGAGTGCCCCAGTTGAAGAGCTATATGACGGGCTGGGCATCCTACAAAAAAACGTCAACGTCAATGATGCAGAAATCCGTAAAATTTATGCCGAGCTGCACGCTTATGCTAAAGATCCTGAAAATTTTAGCCTAGACGTACGCAAAGCGATTAATGATACGCCACAGGCTTTTAATGACATTGTGAATAAAATTACTTGGACAAATGTCGAATTTATTAGCGACACGCCAGGGAAAAATAGTAATCGACTGCTGCTAGGAGGCGGTGGCAAAACAACAGAGAAGCTTGCCAGCTTAGTAGAACATGCGAAGAAAAGTGTCGTGATACAGTCTCCTTATTTAGTGATGTCTAGTGAAGCCATCAAATTATTTAAGCGCGCACGCAAACGTGGTGTTCGCATCAAGATTAGTACGAACTCACTGGCCTCTACCGATAATTTAGCGGCGTTCAGTGGTTATAGAAACCAACGTGAAAATTTGATTAAAATGGGTATAGAAATTTATGAATTTAAACCCAATCCAAGCATTACTAAAAAACTAATGCGCCATGAAACTGCCAATCAAAAGAAACCGCCTACGTTTGCTATTCATGCAAAAACCATGGTGGTAGATAAACACACGGTTTACATTGGCACGTTTAATTTTGACCCGCGGTCAGAAAACCTCAATACCGAAGTTGGCGTGATCGCTAACGATGCGCATTTGAGTCAATTAGTTGAAAAGACCATTCTAACTGACATGCTGCCAGAGAATAGTTGGAACGCTACGACGATCAATGCTGACAAGTTTGCGCCTTTTAAAAAGCGTCTAAAAGTTATCAAATTCCAGTTGATGCCAATCAAACCATTGCTTTGACTGCTTAATAAAAAAGGGTATCCTTTCGACAGCTCTTTTTACTTACACACGTTGTGTGTCGAATTAAATAATCAACAGTAGTGACAACATTTGCTTGATTTACATCAACAACCTGTACACACTAAAAGTGTAAACTACGCTTTAAATATAACTTTTGACCATTTAGGAGAAACAGATGAAAAAGAATGTAGGTTACGCTGATCGTGCATTAAGAATTATTGCTGGTGCAGCATTAATTGCTTGGGTCTTATTAGCTTCAGGCCCAACATGGGCATGGGTTGGCATTATCCCGTTGGTCACAGGCCTGTTAAGTTCCTGCCCTGCATATAGTTTACTTGGGGTTAATAGCTGCAAAACGAAATAGATTAGCAAGGTGATAAGCTAGTGCTTGTCACCTTGCTTCTTTATTGCCTAATCAAATAATCAAATGCGCCTAGCGATGCTTTTGAACCTTCGCCCATGGCAATAATAATTTGTTTATAGGGCGTAGTGGTGACATCGCCAGCGCCAAACACACCATCGACATTGGTTGCGCCATGACTATTAGTTTCAATCTCATTAAATGGACTTAACGCCACGCCACTACCTTTTAGCCAATCGGTATTTGGTATCAAGCCTATTTGAATAAACACGCCCTCTACATCCACTTGTTTAGATTCTCCAGATTCACTATCGGTATAGACCAAGCCATTCACTTTATTGTCAGCACCAGTAATTTCTGACGTTTTTGCATTTAAAATAATCGTTACATTATCAAGCGAGCGTAATTTATCTTGTAACACCGCATCGGCTTTTAATGCATCACTACGTTGTAACAAAGTCACATGACCGACAATACCAGCTAAATCAATAGATGCTTCTACACCAGAATTGCCGCCACCAATCACGGCAACAGGCTTACCTTTAAACAGTGGGCCATCGCAATGTGGGCAATAAGCGACACCTTTATTTTGGTATTCAACTTCGCCAGGCACTCCTAATTTACGCCAGCGAGCACCTGTTGCTGCAATGACAGTTTTGCTTTTTAGCGTACCGCCATTTTCTAACCCAATCTCAATAAGACCACCTGCACTTGCATCGCCTTTCTTAAGCGATGCTACTTTTTGTAATGGCATAATATCCACTTCATAGTCCCTCACATGCTCTTCAAGAGCAGCCACTAATTGTGGACCTTCAGTCGCCTTAACAGAAATAAAATTTTCAATCGATAAAGTATCCATGACCTGGCCGCCAAAATGCTCTGCGACAACACCAGTTCTAATGCCCTTACGTGCAGCATAAATGGCTGCCGAAGCACCTGCTGGGCCGCCGCCCACAATCAAGACATCGAAAGGCGCTTTAGCTGACAATTGTTCAGCCGCTTTAGCATCCGCTCCTGTATCAAGCTTAGGTAATATCTCATCCAACTCCATACGACCAACACCAAACTCTTCACCATTCAAGAAGGTGGTAGGAACTGACATAATGTTTTTGGCTTTGATTTCTCCTTGATACAAGCCACCTTCTACCATCACATGGGTAATGTTGGGGTTAATCACCGCCATCATATTCAATGCTTGCACAACATCTGGACAATTATGGCAAGTGAGCGAAACATAAGTCTCGAAATGAAATTCGCCTTCAATTGCTGCAATTTGCGCAATTTTTTCAGGCTCTAACTTCATTGGATGGCCACCTGTATGCAATAACGCCAATACTAGAGAGGTAAACTCATGACCTAAAGGGATTCCTGCAAAACGCACACCAACTGTTTTTTTAGCATCGGTATGTCCCGCTCCACGCTTAACCGCAAACGAAGGTTTACGTGCATCATCTTCTTGCTCAAGCGTAACCTTGTCAGACATGCTAGCAATTTCTTCTAATAGTACGTGCATTTCTGTTGCCCCCGCACTGCTATCCAAGGATTCTGCCAATACGATTGGCTCGCGTAACATCTCTAAGTACGTTTGTAATTGTGCTTTGATTGGGGTGTCTAGTGCCATGGTTATTCTCTTTTTTACTTAATTTTTCTTACAAAAAAAGCGCTATTTTATGAATAACGCCCTGTTTATTCACCCACTAAGGTTTTGTCTTAGCGGGTTAACGTTGACTTAATTTAACTCAATTAAATCTTACTGACTTAGATTTTACCAACTAAGTCTAGTGATGGTGTTAATGTTGCTGCACCATCATTCCATTTAGCTGGACAGACTTCATTTGGATTGTTAGCAACAAAGATCGCTGCTTTTAATTTACGTAGTGTTTCGCTTACATCGCGCGCAATTGCATTGTCGTGAATTTCAAGTGTTTTAATCACACCTTCTGGGTTAATCACAAAAGTACCGCGTAATGCTAGACCAGCTTCAGGAATATGCACACCAAATGCGTTTGTTAATTGGTGAGTTGGGTCACCCACTAATGGGAATTGTGCTTTACCAACTGCTGGTGAAGTTTCGTGCCATACTTTGTGTGAGAAATGTGTATCTGTTGTCACGATATACACTTCAGCACCCGCTTTTTGAAACTCAGCATAGTGTTCTGCGGCATCTTCAACTTCAGTTGGGCAGTTAAACGTAAATGCAGCTGGCATGAAAATCACAACTGACCATTTGCCTTTTAAGCTTGCTTCTGTCACTTCGATAAATTTACCGTTATGGAAAGCATCAGCTTTAAATGGTTGAACTTCTGTATTAATTAATGACATTGTTTTTTCCTCTAGTTGGTTATTGAAAGTTATTTGATGAACGAATTATAGAGAAAGTTCTATAATTAGTATATTTGATTGTTTTTATCAATATGATAAATATTATTTATCATAATTGCAGCGCCTCCATAAACAATCCAGAACCACACTTTAATCCTTTTATGTAATAGTTATGCCACTACTTTAGTCTTAGCACTACCTGAATTGCCAAGATTATCATGCCATTCTACTACCACTGCATCACCCAGTTTTGCATCACCTAGATGAAAGGTTAAATATGGATTTTTAGAAATGCCAGTGCCTAATTGCATATCGACTGTTGGTTTGCCATTGTGTTTAATCGTAATAACTTGAATAAAGTGTGCTGGCACTAACTCTCCAAAATCATCTTTACCACTGCCAGTATGCATTGGGTGCGTAATAATGGCTTTCACTTGTACTGCCTCCCCCCCCTTTACCCGCTTCGCGCGGATTTTCATACTAAATTTAAATTTCTCGCTAGCACTACTCGTCCCACTACAACCATTTTCTAACACTTGTATGTTTTTAATTGCTGAAAAATATTGATTGCCAACCTTCACAATCACTTTAACATCTGAGGTTTCAGCCATCTTAATGCGCGTTACCATGTTTGGGAGTGCGCCATTACTAAACATATAATTACCAATGAGCGCAGTAGGGTTTTTATCGACCAATATAGCAATAGCCTCTGTATTTGGAATGCGGCTATTCACAGCCACCTGCACAATAGCGCCATTTTCGGCATGACTCGGCGCTGTAATTTCTATCTCATTACTTGGTATTTCGTTAGCGATAGATAGGCCATTTTCTGCAGCTTCAATATTAGTCGCGTCAAATGCAGCCTTATTCCATATAGCCGCAACAGCACGCATTGGTATTAACAATGCTGCTGCAAAACTTAATTCTAGAAACGCTCTTCTTTTCATTTTTAACTCAATATGCTTTTTATATGTTGTATTCAAACAGGCTTTCTATTTTTTTGTAGCCGCTGCAGTTCTTTCAGACGCGCTTCCGCAATCGATTTTTCATAAAAACTACCGTCTTTAGACTTGGTCGCAAAATCCATCTGCTCGACGGCCTTATCCAAATTATACTGTCGGTAGTATGCCTCACCCTGCGCTTGATACCTTAACAAGTCTTTATTCTCTATAAAATAAGCTTTTGCTAACAACTGATACAAGTAAGGATCTCTTGGATATAGCCTTAGCTTTTGTTTCACTAATGCAATCATTTTCTTACTTTGTTTTATTGCTATAAAATGTTCTGCATAGCCGTAAATCAATGCCCGATTTTCAGGAAAACGTTTTAATGCATTCGCATATTGTTTAGCCGCATTTTGCGGGTTATTACGTGCCACTTCTACACGGGCTTTTAGGTTTTCTATAAATGCACTTTTGGCATCGTGCTGGTTTAACCACTTTACCTCGTCTATTGCGCCAGCCACATCATTTCTACGTAGCAGCGCTAATGCCAAACCATAGTGTTCTGCTGTTTTGTCCGCATACCGCCCTGCTTTAATATTATTTCTAAACTGATCGATTGCCGCCTGAGCTAGGCCGCTACTAGCACGCAGCTTCGCACGTACAAAGTGATAATTTTGACTAGAGGCAACTTGCTTATAGGGCATACTTGCTACACGATTCTCGACATCTGAAATACGCTCACTCGTCAATGGGTGTGTCCGTAAAAAGCTAGGGGCACTACCTTCTACAAAACGAGAACCACGCTGTAATACAGTAAAGAATCCTGGCATGCCACGCGGATCAAAGCCAGCATTATCTAATATGCTTAAGCCCACACGGTCTGCCTCACGCTCATGTGCACGCGTATAATCTAACTGCCTTTGGATACCTGCAGCAGATGATGCCGTCAGTGCGCCGTTTGCGAGCTCTGGGTTTGCACGTGCAACTAATAAAGCAAACACAATACCTGCAATATTTTTAAACGTATCTGTTTTCTGTTTCGCCAGCATTCGTGCCAAATGATGCTGTGTGACATGGCCAATTTCATGACCAATCACGCCCGCTAATTCAGATTCAGAATTAGAAGCCATAAATAAACCTGTATGCACCCCAATGACCCCACCAGGCATCGCAAACGCATTGATAGACGGATCTTTTACGATAAAGAAATGGAAAGTTTGCTGCTTATCATCACTTGCTGCTGCTAAACGATTACCTAATACCTGCAAGTAATCTACAATTTCCACATCTTGCAACACTTCATCACTCACGGCCACTTCACGTAATATTTGCTCGGCAATCCGCTGTTCATCCTGCGCGGACATAACGGTCTGCGAAACATCGCCCAACTCAGGTAGCTCATCATGTAAATCACTAGGCAAGCGAGTATCCAACTCTATGGATTTAGTATATAGCTTGCCTGATAAGGTCTTTTCAGCAAAGCTTGGGTTTGTGATTAACAAGCTTAGTGTTAATAATGTAGTAATTAAGCGTGACATTTAAATATTGTTATCGTATAAGTATTGCTATGATAATGTTTTTGGGCTGCAAGTTCACACCAAATTGTAAATAGAAAGTGATAGATGGCTAAATTAACGCATTTTGACAATCACGGACAAGCACATATGGTTGATGTTGGCGATAAAGCCAGCACACGTCGCATCGCCATAGCGAGTGGTAAAATTAGCATGCGGCCAAGTACATTAACGCTGATTCAATCAGGTGATGCCAAAAAAGGTGATGTACTTGGTATTGCACGTATCGCTGCGATACAAGCCAGCAAAAAAACGGCTGACTTAATTCCACTATGCCACCCTATCAGCCTCAGCAAAGTTGCAGTTAGTTTTGATATTGATGAAAGTGCGAGTAGCATTGCTTGTCATGTCACAGCCGAAACAACAGGCCAAACTGGCGTTGAAATGGAAGCACTTAGTGCCGTCAGTGTCGGCTTACTAACCATTTATGACATGTGCAAAGCTGTGGATAGAGGCATGACGATCAGCGAGATTAGGCTGCTAGAGAAACAAGGTGGAAAATCCGTAGACTGGGACCATCATTAAGACGGTTATAACGGAACTTCCAGTGAACTATTCAATTCAACCAAATAGAATCGCATACATTGATGTCGCAAAAGGTTTATCAATACTCCTAGTGGCTCTAGGACATGCTAACGCCACTTTCGGTCATGGGGAGCTTCTACCAACACAGCTAGATAACTTTCTACGTTTATTGAGAATTCCTTTTTTCTTTTTTCTTTCAGGTCTTTTTATATCCACCAATAAGCCTCTATTAAATTACTTAACTTACAAGTTTGACGCCTTCGTCAAACCATATCTTAGCATCTTACTTATAACTTTATTGGTAAGCTTACTCATGGGCACTAATATTAAAGGCCCTCTCAAAGACGCAATCTCCATGCTATATGGATCTGGATTCCATATACCTTTCCCTTGGGTTTCTTTGTGGTTCTTGCCTCACCTCTGGGCGGTATATATGTTCTCATCATGCTGTTTAAGATTAACTAATTACAATGAGAAAAGCCTAATATTTAAAATCACCTTCCTTATAATGCTCATTATGCTTGGCCAACAGCTAACCACTTACTTTTGGCCATTAAGAATAGCCTACACCGATTTCTGGGGTCTACCATTCAGTCTGGATTTAGTAGTGTTATCATCATTTTATTTTATACTAGGCTACACCGTTAAAAATTACATCTATCAATTCAAACCAAATCTTTATCTATTTATTATTAGTTTCTTTTGTGTATATATTGCTGCATATCATTTTGATGCAAGTATTAAATTATTCTATAGAAACATAGGCAACCCTTTTGTGGCAATTCCATCATCACTATTTGCAATCTACTGTGGACTCACAATTTCCACATTGCTCTCAAAAATGAAATATATCAGTCAACTATTTTTAGCTATGGGTGTCAATAGCCTATTTATATTAATATTCCATGTGCCAGTTATGTACTGTATAGATACAGCATTTAATTTACCCAATACTACCGCTAAAATAAGTATATTACTGCTTTTATCCATCACATTTTCGGTGTTTTTAGGTGCGCTTATTTCTAAAAATCTTTATCTATCTGCATTATTTAAACCATTAAAAAATAATAAACTTTTCCAAAAAAATACAGTAGGGCCAAGCACTAGCCAATAAAAATTTTTAAATTAAATCGGCAATCAGTTTTGCACTAGCTGGTGCCATTGTTAGACCATACCTAAAGTGTCCTGTATTCAGATATAAGTTTTTATATCGTAGGGTGTACAGCAATTGTCGGTAAATTGTCGGGGTGCCAGGCCTCAAGCCGCTCCAATGCTTAACAATAGGCGCCTCTTTTAAACTAGGCAAAATGGCTTCTGCTTTCATCTGCAAATCTTGCTTAATCGTCTCAGTCGTTCCAGTATCAAAACCAACATCCTCTAAAGTGCTACCTGCTAATAAATAACCATCGCTACATGGCACCAAATAGAAACCATCTTGATAGACAATATGCGGCAAACTGTTTACGGGTAGTTGATACAACAAAATCTGCCCACGCACTGGTTTGATATCTAGCTTTAATGCCGTTTCTTTTTGCAAATCAAAACTCCATGCACCAGAAGTGACCACATACTTATCGGCTGCTAACACCTCACCAGTTGTGGTTGCCCAACCTGTAATTTTATCTGTTTCTTCAATCGGTTCAAGCTGTGTATTTTCGATAAGTGTGACGCCTTTTTGTATCAAGCTTTGTTTTAACGCCAACATTAATTTTGGGTTACGCACCTGACCTACGCCAGGTAAAAATAAATCATCAGACTTCTGCTCTATTACAATATTGTTTCGTTCACACCAGTCTAAAGCTAATGCTAATGCTAATGCTAATGCTTGATTAGCATGCCACTTTGGATATATTCAGGGTCAATACCTGTTTCATTTAATAGTCGCTGACAAAGTTCTGGATATAGCGCTGCACCTTGCAAGCTTAGCTGGTTCACTTCTTCCTTGTAAGACCAAGGGAGCAAAGGAAATAACAAACCAGCACCAGCCCAAGAGGCCTCACCTGAGGTCTGTGCAGCAATTTGGTTACGCTCTACCACAGTAACTTGGCGACCTCGTTGCACTAACGATAGTGCAGTCATGCAGCCCATAATGTCGCCGCCAACAACAATAATCTTTTCGCACATACTTACTGACCAGAAATCAAATAAATTTCAGCAGAAATAATGGCTTCTTGCGGCCCGAGTAATACAATCACATCACCCTCACCTAAAACAATATCTGGGCGAGGTGTAATTTCTTCCAGCATATTTGGGCGACGTAAATGGTGTATTTCAGCTTCGGATTTAATCAAATCAAGACTATCCAAACGCATATTATGCGCATAAGCATTTTTGCTAATTTCTACTGGGTGCAGCCTTAAATCTTGCTTATTCTCGAATTCATCAACCGCATCTGAGACGCCGTGGAAATAGCCTTTAAACATTTGATAACGCTCTTCACGAAATAAGCGAATGCGCTTAATGACACGTTTGAGTGGTACACCAAGAATAATGAGCGCATGCGAAGCTAGCATCAAGCTGCCTTCTAACACTTCTGGCACAACTTCCGTTGCGCCTGCCTGCCTAAATTCTTCCATATGTGTTTCATCAGTCGTACGGACGATCACTGGCAGGTTAGGATAACGCTCTTGCGTGACGTGTAATACTTTCATCGATGCTCGCATATCAGAATAGGTGACTACAAGCGCTTTTGCATGATCTGCACCTGCCGCCTCTAATACAGCACTTCGACCCGCATCACCATACATCACTTTCTCCCCGGCTGCGGCTGCTTCATGTACGCGTGTTGGATCAATGTCTAAAGCAACAAAAGGAATATGCTCCTCTTTTAAGAAGCGCCCAAGATACTGCCCACTACGGCCATAACCACAAAGAATCACGTGACCAACTAAACCCTTACCAACTTGCTCGATTTCAACATCTTTTTTCCTAATGTTTAGAAAGTAGTTTTTAGCCATCTTACCTGCAATACGGCCATTATATTGGATGATAAATGGTGCGAGAACCATTGATAACAGACAGGCAGATAAAACAAGTTGCAACTCATCCCCACCAATCAAACTTCCACCTAAGCCTAACGTCAAAATCACAAAGCCAAACTCACCAGCTTGCGCAAGGATAACACCTGTTCTAATACCAACGCCCCACTCAAAACCAAAGATACGGACTAATACAGCAATTAAAACGGCTTTAAACAAGACAAAAGCAAGAAATAAAGAAACCACCAAACCAAAGTTCTCAATCAGGTAATTGAAATCAAGCAACATTCCCACGCTGATAAAAAATATGCCCATCAATATATCGCGGAATGAAGCGATGTCAGATTCCACTTGATAGCGGTAACGCGTTTCTGAAATCAGCATCCCTGCGATAAAAGCGCCTAGCGCATAAGATAGCCCAGCCAAGTTAGTTGCAAAAGCCAACAGCAGCGTCACCATTAATACATTCATCACAAATAATTCACGTGATCGCTGCCGTGCAACTAAACCAAACCAAAAATTAATCACTGACTTACCAAACTTGAATAGTATGAATAACAGCACGACTGTTTTAATAAATGACAAGCCAAGTATCGTCGTTAAGTTGGCGGTTTCTGAACCGAGTGCAGGAATCAATACTAGGATAGGAATAACGGCCAAATCTTGGAAGAGCAAAATGCCAATACTTAAACGCCCATGTCTAGAATTAAGATCAACACGCTCCATCAATATCTTAGAGACGATGGCAGTCGATGACATCGTCAACGCAGAAGCGACGATAAAAGCAACAACTAACGTAAAGCCAGCCAACCAACTTGCCAACATAACAACTGACATGGTGATTACTACCTGCGCACCACCCAAGCCAAACAATGTTTTTCGCATTGCGTACAGTTTAGGCAAGCTAAATTCCAAGCCTATGCTAAACATTAAAAAAACAATTCCAAACTCTGCTAGATGGCGTCCTGACTCTGTATCTGGCAGCAAGCTGAAAGCATAAGGCCCAAATAAAACACCGACAATAAAGTAAGCCAGCATTGGCGGCAAACGCAAAGCACGAAACAATGCTACTAACAATACTGAGCTTGTTAATACCAATAAAATGCTGGCAAGCGAATTAAACAATGACGACCTTTCTTAATATTATTGATTATTCAGTGCAAAAAATGGAGCTTTAGGCAAAAATTGTGCCTACTTTTTATAATTTATATCAAAAGCAGCTTTTTTTTCTTTATTCAATGTCCATTCCCTTTTATACTAATTGTATATGAGTCCTACATTACTTCAAACGGAACTATCACATATGCCCAGACGCAAGGCGCTTGATCTTGCACGCGAGGTATTACGTATTGAAGCAAAAGAAATTGAAGCATTAGCAACAAGGCTAGATACAAATTTTGAAACTGCTGTACAGCTTATTCTACATTGCAAAGGGCGTGTTGTGGTAAGCGGCATGGGGAAATCTGGCCACATTGGCGGCAAAATTGCAGCCACGTTGGCAAGCACAGGCACGCCAGCCTTCTTTATGCACCCAGCCGAAGCCAGTCATGGTGATCTTGGTATGATAACTGACGGCGATGTCGTGATTGCATTGTCAAACTCAGGTGAGAGTGACGAAATACTTAACATCCTACCGACCATTAAACGACTCGGCGCTAAAATCATTGGCATTTCTGGCAAAGCCACTTCTACTTTAGCGAAAGAGTCAGATGTCCATCTTAGCGCAGAAGTATCACAAGAGGCTTGCCCCTTAGGTTTGTCACCTACTGCTAGCACTACGGTTACCTTGGCACTAGGCGATGCACTAGCTGTCTGTGTATTAGATTGTCGAGACTTTTCTGCTGAAGATTTTGCAAAATCTCATCCTGGCGGCAGCTTAGGCAGACGCTTAGTAACGCGCGTAAAAGATATCATGCGCACTGCGGGTGCTGTACCTTATGTGTTCGATAGCGCCCTATTAGCAGATGCTTTAATTGAAATGACGCAAAAAAGCTTAGGGCTAACAGCAGTCGTTAATCAACAGCATGATTTAGTCGGCATTTTTACCGATGGTGATTTGCGCCGTGTTTTTGCAACAGGGGTAAATCCAGAATTGACTAAAATAGCTGAGGTGATGCATAAAAAACCCAATACCATCACCGCTGATAAATTAGCTGCGGAAGCGGTCGAAATAATGGAGCAGAAAAAAATTAATGGTTTACTGGTCACAGATGAAGGTGGAAAGTTAATTGGCGCATTCAACATGCATGATTTATTAAAAGCAAAAATTGTTTAATTGGAAAGAAGAAAAAATTGAGTAACAAGACAGCAACAGATGACGTATTAGCCCGTGCTAAAAAAATTAAAGTTATGATTTTTGATGTAGATGGTGTGATGACTGATGGCGGCCTAACAATAGGTGATGACGGTCAAGAATATAAAACGTTTAACTCGCATGATGGCTTAGGCATGAAAATGCTAAAAAAGAGCGGTGTTCAAATGGCAATTATTACTGGCCGCACTTCAAAGGTAGTGACAACGCGTGCTGAGAGTACCGGCATTGAACATTTCTACCAAGGCGTAGAAGATAAATTAGCGGCCTACAATGATTTAATCAAAAAGCTTGGTATTAAGCCTGAAGAAACTGGCTTTATGGGTGATGATATTGTCGACGTGCCACCTATGTTGCGCTGCGGCTTGGCGATTAGCGTGCCAGCTGCTTTTGATTCAGTAAAAGAACGTGCGCACTATGTAACGACACGACAAGCTGGCAAAGGTGCCGTAAGAGAAGTCTGCGAACTTATTATGCGCGCACAAGGGACTTTTGATGCCATTACAGCATCCTATTTTAAATAAGCATTTTATGCTGGTGTTAAGTAAAGCATGCTAAATAGAACCACGATACTTTTTCCAATGATCCTAGCAGGGTTAATGGCGCTCTTTACTTTTTGGATATACCAAACAGTAGAGGAGCAAGCGTCCTCGGTAGATGGAAGCAATCGTCATGACCCCGACTACACAATGGATAATTTTGTGACAACACAAACGGATGCCTCGGGGAAGCTCCGTTACGTATTGGCTGCAGCTAAGATGGTGCATTATCCTGATGATGATACGACAGTACTCGAGCAACCAAAATTTACGCAGTACGCCACTGATAAGCCTTACACAAAAATTGAAGGGCAACGCGCAAATGTGTCACCCGATGGTGAAGAAATTGAAATTTTTGATGATGTTGTTGTGATACGCGAAGCGTTTGGTGAAAAAGGTGAAATGCAGGTGTTAACAGATAAATTAACTATTTTTCCTAACCAGGATTTAGCAAAAACAGATAGGCCGGTCGTCATTAAACAGGCGCCCAAAACGGTCATTCATGCCACTGGCATGATCTATGACAAGAAGAAGAAAACCATGCAGTTATTTAAACGAGTGAATGCGCATTATGAAAAACCTAAAAACAAAAAAAGATAAACGACTAACCAAAATAGAAACCATTTTAGAAATGTTGGTTTTAGAAACGATGGTGAAATAATGAATATTTTTATTCGCATTTGTGTCGCATTTTTAAGCTTCTGCATCAGTTTAAACGCATATGCAGAGGCAACTGATCGTGATAAGCCTATCGAGCTTGAAGCCGATAGCGTGATTGTGGATGATGCTAAAAAGATCAGCACCTATTTAGGTAACGTCATTCTGACGCAAGGCACATTAATCATCCGCGCAGCTAAATTAATTGTACGTGAAGACAAAAATGGCTTTCAGCACAGCACTTCTACTGGCAACCCAACAACCTTTAAACAAAAGCGTGAGGGTAAAAACGAATACATGACGGGCAGTGGTAAACGTATCGAATACGACGGCCGTATGGATAAAGTACAACTCTATACCAAGGCGTGGGTCAAACGTGGCGAAGATATTGTCTACGGGGATTACATTAGCTACGATGCCAATGCAGAGTATGCTGAAGTACTAGGCGGAACTAAGTCTGAGAGTGCTGGACCGTCTAGCGGTCGGGTTAGAGCGATTATTCAACCAAAAAACAAACCAAAGCCTTCTGAGCCTGCCAAACCTACTGACCCAGCCAAACCTAAAAAACCTGTTTCTACTAATAAGCTTAAATTCAGCAACCAGCTTACTATGCCAATAGAGTAAATATAAGATGAGTAAACTCGTTGTAAAAAATCTACGCAAATCATACAAAGCACGTACGGTAGTGCATGACATTTCTTTGGAAGTTAAAAGTGGTGAAGTCGTCGGCTTACTCGGCCCTAATGGTGCCGGTAAAACGACTAGCTTTTATATGATGGTCGGCCTTGTGCCGCTAGATGCTGGTCAGATTATATTAAATGGCAAAAACGTTAGCCGCATGCCTATTCATTCACGCGCACAAATGGGCTTGGCTTATTTACCACAAGAGCCATCTATTTTTCGCAAGTTAACTGTCACAGAAAACATCATGGCAGTGCTTGAACTACAAGATCTAACGGATAAAGCAAGGGATGCACGGCTAGAGGAGCTTTTACATGATTTACATATTATGCACATTCGCAGCAATGCTGCAGTAAGCCTCTCCGGTGGTGAACGTAGACGTGTTGAGATTGCACGTTGTTTGGCTGCGAATCCTAGCTTTATCTTATTAGATGAGCCATTTGCCGGCATTGATCCAATTGCTGTATTAGACATTCAAAAGATTATCCGATTTTTATCCTCACGTAACATTGGCATCCTGATTACTGACCATAATGTGCGTGAGACATTAGGCATTTGTGACCACGCCTATATTGTCAATGAAGGCACTGTATTTGCTTCAGGCAGCCCTACAGAGATTGTCAGCAATGAAGATGTACGTGAAGTATATTTAGGTAGAGACTTTAAGCTCTAAGTTAAAGCGATGAAACAAAATCTACAATTAAAGATGTCGCAAAACCTAGCGCTAACCCCGCAGTTGCAGCAGTCTATCCGCTTACTACAGCTATCAACGCTAGAACTCAATCAAGAACTTGAAACCATCTTAGAAGAAAACCCACTATTAGAGCTTGTTGATGGTGAAGATGAGTATGGTAACGACACGGATGAAAGTCCTGCATCTGCAGAAGATGCAGGCAGTGTCGAAGCCGACAAAGTGGCAGATTCAAACACTTTAGAACCACAAGAAATTAGCAACCCCACACCAGAGGATGCATCTGCAGCAGAAACACCAATCTCAGACGAAGACTTTAAACAAAATGATTTTGATGAAGACTACGAAGAGTATGGCAGTTCAAGCTCATGGGATGAAGCTAGCAAACAAAATAACAATAGCGATGATGACGATGACTTTACGCGTCAGGAGACCGCTGAAGTGAGTCTACGTGACCACCTATTAGATCAGTTAAAACTGTTAACGTTATCAGAGCGCGACCAAAAGTTAATATTAATGTTAATTGATAGCATTAATGAAAATGGCTACTTAGAAACTTCACTAGAAGAGATTTTAGAATCTCTACCGCTTGAGCTAGAAATGGAACTAGTGGAGCTGGAAACAGTACTTAAGCACCTTCAGAATTTAGACCCGCCCGGCATTGGCGCAACCAATTTACAGGAGTGCATCTTACTGCAGCTTGATATGCTGCCTGTAGACACGCCTGATTTGAATATTGCTAAGGCCATTGTAAAAGAGCACTTGCAGGTGCTAGCAAATAAAGATTTTAACAAGCTACGTAAACTGCTTAACTGCAATGAAGAAAGCTTAAAAAATGCACAAGAGCTGATCAAGGCTCAAAACCCAAGGCCTGGTGCTGACTTTGCGCAGTTTAGCCATGATCATTTTATCCAACACGAAGTGCTTGTTAAAAAAGTGAAGGGTATTTGGGTGGCGACATTAAATGATGGCGTGATGCCAAAATTACGTATTAATCAATTGTATGCAAATATTTTAAAAGGCAGTAAAAATAGTTCTGGTCAATATTTGCAAAGCCAAATGCAAGAAGCACGCTGGATGATTAAGAATATTCAGCAACGTTTCTCTACCATATTACGTGTATCACAAGCCATTGTAGATAGGCAGCGCAACTTCTTTGAACATGGTGAAATTGCAATGCGGCCGTTAGTCCTACGCGAGATTGCAGATGAGCTTGAGCTGCATGAGTCAACAATTTCTCGCGTGACAACACACAAATATATGCTGACCCCTCGTGGCATATTTGAGCTTAAATATTTCTTTGGCAGTCATGTTTCCACGGATGCTGGTGGAGAATGTTCTGCCACTGCCATCCGCGCATTAATCAAACAATTAGTCGCTGAAGAAAATACCAAGAAGCCACATTCAGACAATCAAATTAGCGAGATCCTATCAAAACAAGGTATTGTTGTTGCTAGGCGAACCATTGCTAAATACCGTGAGTCGCTAAACATCCCACCTGCTAATTTACGTAAATCCTTATAAAAAAACTTCTTGATTAGCCCAACTGGTTAGTTGCATCGGCTCATCAATGGTGTACACTGAAATTGTTCTTAATTTTTAAATAGCCGGATTTTCTAAGGCTAGCAATCAAGAACAATTTCAAAAAGGACCTAATTATGAATTTACAATTAACAGGGCATCATCTAGATGTAACACCTGCAATGCGGGAATACGTAGAAACAAAACTAGGAAAAATTAGCAATCACTTCGACCATGTGATTGATATTAAAGTGACCATGCGCGTAGAAAAGCTTGCCCAAAAGGTAGAAGCAACTCTCCATGTTCCAGGCAATGACTTGCACGCGGAAAGTAGCGATGACAATATGTATAGTGCGATCGATATTCTAACGGATAAGCTCGATCGTCAAGTTATTAAACATAAAGAAAAAAATGGCAACCATCACAAAGTAAATGGCGCTGTTAAACACCAAACAATAGACGAAGTTATCTAAACAACACCCTCTCAAGCTCAACCTTATCTGGGTACTGAGCTTGAAGGTGGCCATCAACACCTCACCTCACCAGTAACAAACAAACCTTTTTCGTTACGATCAACCATCTTGAATTTTTCATCTTTGTCCTCATATTAGTATAGGGTTAAACTGAGAATGTTAATATGTTGTATCAAGTAATTTTAATGACAAAGATTATTAAGACAGAGATGATAGATTGCATTTAATTATACTGACAGGGCTATCGGGTTCAGGTAAAAGCGTTGCGCTGCGGGCACTAGAAGACAGTGGCTTTTATTGTATTGACAACCTACCAGCGACACTCTTACCCCTTATCTCGCATCATGTCGAAGCAAGCCTGCACAGCAAGCTTGCTATTAGCATCGATAGTCGCAGTGCAGCGATAGAAGAACTACCAAATGCGATTGAACAGTTAAAAGATGGTGGCAACCAAGTTGATTTATTATTTTTAGAATCGAATGTTGAAACACTCGTAAAGCGCTTTAGTGAAACAAGGCGCAAACACCCGTTAAGCAATGACAAAACGACGCTAGCTGAAAGCATCTTGCACGAGCGCGAGTTACTAGCCAATTTAAGTCAATTAGGTCATCGTATTGATACCAGCAACATTAGTGCTAAGGCTTTGCGCAACCATATTGGTGAGCTTATCTCACAGCCCTCTAACAAACTAGTATTGCTGTTTACTTCTTTTGGATTTAAAAATGGCATTCCGCTTGATGCAGATTTTGTATTTGATGTGCGCAGCCTACCTAACCCACATTACGACAAAGATTTACGTCCACTAACAGGCAAAGACAAAGCCATCATACAATTTCTAGAAAGTGCACCGATGGTGTTAGAAATGTTTGATGATATTAAACACTATGTTCAAAAATGGCTGCCAAGCTTTGAACAAGACAACCGCAGCTACGTTACAGTTGCCATTGGATGTACTGGTGGCCAACATCGCTCTGTTTACTTTGTAGAACAATTAAACTGCCACTTTAAAGCGTCTCAATACAAAGTCATCGCGCGCCATCGAGAACTTGACTAAAGTTGCAACACTAACCATAACCTTCAGGAGAAAATCATGTCAGATGTAATTACAGTTCCCAGTAACGATGATAAAAACATTGCTACTATTACCCATTTAGGTGGTACGGTATTTTCATTTATCCCTGCGCTTATTGTCTGGATACTAAAAAAAGATGATAGCGAATATATTTCAGACCAAGCGAAAGAAGCACTCAACTTTCAAATTACCATTGCTATCACCATGTTTATTTGTGGTGCAGTGCTAAGTTGGATTCTAATCGGTTTAGCATTCATTCCCGTTGTATGGCTTGCTAATATTGTTTTTTGCATTATTGCAGCAATTGCCACGAGCAAAGGTGAAACCTATCGCTACCCATTATGTCTACGCTTAATCAATTAATTTAATATTTAAGGATTACCTGTGCCATCAAACCCATTGTTGTATTTTGCTGGTTTACCCAAATTTAACAAAATAAAACCTGAGCACGTCATTCCTGCTGTCGATAGCCTAATTACAGAGGGGCGAACGCTGGTTGAAGTGCTAGCCACCAGCAGCGACACCCCAACATGGGAAAACTTTGCGCTTATATTAGAAGATCATAGCGAGAAGCTAGGCCGTTCTTGGAGCCAAGTCAGCCATATGAATGCCGTGGTGAATAGCCCGGAACTGCGTGATGCCTATAACGCGGGCTTGCAGAAGTTGACTGACTTCGGTAGCGACTTAGCGCAAGATGAACGCTTATATAAGAAATTTAAATCGATTCAATCTAGCGCTAGTTTTGCAAAACTGACAGCAACGCAACAAACTATTGTTAATCACGAAGTCCGTGATTTCAAGTTAGGTGGCGCTGAGTTGCCTGCTGATCAAAAAGCACGTTTCAAAACACTCAGTGAAGAGCTCTCAAAGTTGGGTAGCAAATTTGAAGAGAACATCATGGACAATACCAACGACTTTAAACACACCGTTGACAATGTAGATGACTTAGCTGGCTTACCAGCCGATGCGGTTGAAGTTGCAGCTGAAGCAGCAAAGGCAGGTGCCGCAGCCGGTTATCAATTCAGCCTACACTTCCCTTCTTACTTACCTGTCATGCAGTACGCAGATAATCGTGCGTTACGTGAGACGCTTTACCGTGCCTATGCAACACGCGCTTCTGAGTTAAGTAAGCCGGAATGGGATAACACTAATTTAATTCGCGACATTCTTAGACGTAAAAAAGAAGAAGCCCAGATGTTAGGTTTCAATAATTTTGCAGAACTATCTCTGGCGACCAAAATGGCAGACACGCCAGCACAGGTTACTGAGTTTTTAAATACGCTAGCTAAACGAACCAAACCTTATGCGGAACGCGATATGAAGGAACTAACCGCTTACGCTAACAAACTTGACATTGATGACATGCAAGCTTGGGATGTAGGTTATGTGAGTGAAAAACTTCGGCAAGATAAATATGCGTTTTCAGATCAAGACGTTAAACTATACTTCCCTGAAGGTAAAGTGCTAGCTGGTTTATTCAAAGTTACTGAGACTATATTTGGTGTACAAGTACGTCAGGCTGAAGCACCCGTATGGCATAAAGACGCGACGTTTTATGAAATTAGTGATAGTACAAATAAACCGCTTGCCTACTTTTACTTAGACCTTTATGCCCGCAACCACAAACGTGGTGGCGCCTGGATGGATGAGTGCATTAGTCGCCAACAAAAAATAACGCACTTAGAACTGCCAATTGCATTTCTAACCTGCAACTTCTCAGCACCAATAGCTGACAAGCCTGCATTATTTACACATGATGAAGTGATCACATTGTTCCACGAGTTTGGGCACGGCCTACATCACATGCTGACACAGGTAGATGAGTACGGTGTTTCCGGTATTAAAGGTGTGGAATGGGATGCCGTAGAACTGCCCAGTCAGTTTATGGAAAACTTCTGCTGGGAATGGGATGTACTTCGTCACATGACATCTCATATAGAAACAGGCGCGCAATTGCCACGTGAGCTTTTCGACAAAATGGTTGCTGCTAAAAACTTTCAAGCAGGCATGCAAACTATTCGCCAAATTGAGTTTTCAATGTTTGATATGCGTTTACATGGTGACTTTGACCCTAATAGTGAGGAAACCGCATTAGATTTAATAGAAAAAGTGCGTGACGAAGTTGCCGTCGTTCGGCCACCAAAGTGGAACCGCTTCCCTAATAGCTTTAGTCACATCTTTGCAGGCGGCTATGCTGCAGGCTATTACAGCTACAAATGGGCAGAAGTATTATCAGCAGATGCTTATAGCCTATTTGAAGAACTTGGTGTGCTCTCTACTGAGGCAGGTGAACGCTTTAAGAGTGAAGTACTAGCTAAAGGCGGCTCTCGCCCTGCGATGGAGTCGTTTATTGCATTTAGAGGTAGAGAGCCAAATATGGATGCGTTGCTTCGTCATAATGGTATGAGCTCATAAACATATCTATTTTGCATGAATACAAACAATAACGATTCATCTGACTAGGTAATCTGTACTTGCACAGGGACTACGCGCGGGCAGATACAAAGCCTGTTTGAACAAGGGTTTGATCTGGATGGCATCTGCAGCAAAAAAGGCGTGCTTTCAGGTTGTGGTGGTTGTGAGTGGGATGTTGAAGCATTTTTAGATCAATTCACTAAGCAGAAAAACAGCAGATAGGGCAGCTATTACTGCCCTTTTGAACTAATCGCTACTTGCGCCAGTAATTATTTGCTTCAGCAATAATTCTAAACTCAAGGTTCACTAACTCTACAGCACGCATCAACAGGGCTGGATCTTCTGCATAGTTTTTTCTTACGCGATGTTTAGCATTTTTGTTTGTCTGTATTGTGCCAATCGTTTTTCTCACAATTGTCATTGCAAGCATCCTGCCTTCAAGTGGTGTTGCTGTAATAAGGCTAGGCATGTAATCAACATGTTTTTTCTTGGCGTGCTCATCTGCAACACTGATGCCTGAACTCATTAAGGCTGTGACGATAGCGAGTGAAGTCAATAATTTCTTCATTTCAATTCTCCTAATATAATTTATATGTAAAATTAATAGATAAGTATGTACACGAATAGTTCGTGTTAAAACTATCTACGTTTATGTATAATGTGTCAATCATTATTATCATTAATTAGGTGAGTTGTAGATGGGGCCAGTACTTCATAACCAGGTTTGCTATGCACTTTATTCAACATCTAGCATAGTCACCCAAGCTTATCGGCCATTGTTAGCACCGTTAGAATTAACCTATCCACAATTTGTAGTCATGATGTCACTCTGGCAAAAAGATCATATTTCTGTTACTGAATTAGCTAACACTGTTGGATTAAGCAAGTCGACCATGACCCCGTTATTAACAAGGCTAGCGTTATTAAAGTACATAACAAAAGAGTTTGAAGCTGGAAATGACCGCCAAAAATGTATTGCACTAACTAAGTTGGGGCAATCTCATGCAAAGGAAGCCAATAAGGCAGCAGAAAAAGCGTTATGTGCAACGGGTTTAAATAATGATGAAGCACAACAACTTATTTCACTTTGTAATAAAGTGAAGACCAATCTAACTAATTTAAAGATTAAAAAGTGAAACTCGCCACCTGGAATGTAAACTCTCTAAATGTTCGCCTACCACATGTGCTCGACTGGTTAAAAGAGAACCCAATTGATGTATTGTGTCTGCAAGAAACCAAGCAAGAGGACTTTAAGTTTCCTTATGATGATTTAAAAAGTGCTGGTTACAACGCTATTCATAGTGGCCAAAAAACCTATAATGGCGTGGCTATTTTAAGCAAACATGAAATGTCAGATGTGGAACATGGAATCCCAAATTTTGAAGATGAACAGAAGCGCATCATTTCTGCCACCATCAATGGCATACGTGTCATCTGTGTCTACGTGGTCAATGGGCAAGCAGTTGATTCTAAAAAATATGACTATAAAATGCGTTGGCTTGAAGCACTAAATGGATGGTTAGTCGATGAGTTGAAAAAATACCCAAACTTAGTGATTTTAGGTGATTATAATATTGCACCAGATGACCGTGATTGTCATGATCCGGCGGCATGGGAAGGCGATATTTTAGTAAGCCCACGAGAACGCGATGCATTTGAGGAGCTAATAGAACTAGGCTTGCATGATAGTTTTAGAATGCTTGAAACAGATGGCGGGCACTATAGCTGGTGGGACTACCGCATGATGGGCTTTAGACGTAACCGTGGTATGCGGATTGACCATATATTAGTAAGTGATGCACTGAAAGATAAGTGCATTTCTTGCATCATTGATAAGGCACCCAGAAAGTTAGAACGCCCCAGTGATCACACGCCTGTATTACTTGAATTAAATACTTAAAAAGAGAAAATCAGCCTTTAATACTCACACCCAATTGTTTGAGTTTTCGGTATAAATGGGTACGTTCCAGGCCAGAAATTGCTGCTAGTTTACTCATATTGTTACTCACCAATTTCATGTGATGCCTAAAGTAATAGCGCTCAAACTCATCTCTTGCACTGCGTAAGGGTTGGACCAAGTCAATCGGCAACGCAATACCACCGTTTTCGGCGGGTTCATCATTAAACTGACCTAATACGCGCACAACATCTTCTTGTGTAATTTTTTCACCTAAACTCGTTAACATTAGGTTTTGAACAACCGCTTCTAATTGCTTCAAATCACCAGCCCACTCTGCATTTCTCAGGGAATTAAGTGCGGCCACATCAAAACTTTTGTAAGCAACGCCTGATGACTCTGATAGCAAAGCCAACATAGATAATGCCAAATCAGGAACATCTTCTGCATGATCATTTAAGCTAGGAACTTTTAAAGTGGTATTAGATAGCATCTGTAGTAAAGATTGCTCTAATTGTGTATTTTCAGCAAGCTGCGGGAGGCTATGCATAGTCGCGCAAATTATACGAGTAGCATATTTACCAGCATTAGATATTAGCAAACTTAACCCTTTTTGCTCTGCTTTACTAAGCGCTGTTAGTTCATCTATATAGACCACCCCTTCACGTGCTTGTTCCAATATCTCTAGTGGTGCGCTAGCTAATTTCTCAAATTCATTCAAACCCACCCAGGGCGTTTCTGGTAAGTGCAAGAAGCGTGCACATAGTTCAACACTACCTCCCTTTTTACCCATTAGCAATAATGACGTTTTAGTGCGAGATATTTGCTCTAATCTTTGTTTTAGCTCATTGATGATTTGACTTTTGCCTAGGCTGGCCAAATTCATTTCTGCCCTAGGTAAATTATCAGCATGCGTTAATGCTGCATCCACAGTTTTTAATAACTTCTGCAAAGCAATTGGTTTTTCTAAAAAATCAAAAGCACCAATTCTTGTAGCCTCAACTGCTGTATCAATCGTACCGTGACCAGACATCATCACTACTGGCATATTGAGCAATCCAGCATTACCCCACTCTTTCAGCAAACTCACACCGTCGCAATCTGGCATCCAAATATCCAACAAAACCAAATCAGGCCGTTTAGCCAATCGCATTTCACGTGCAACTTGAGCGTTTTCTGCTGTCGTCACACGATGACCTTCATCCTGCAAAATATCACTCAATAATTCACGAATACCGACTTCATCATCGACCACCAAAATATCTCTAGATGCCATGTTTATATTACCCTCTTCTTTTACTATTTTTTGCTACGCTTTTTAACTTCAGTAACTTTCTTTTTAACTGGCGTTAACTTATTTGCTTGTATATTCGTTTCTAATTGAACTTCATTTTCTAATGGCAATGCTACCGTAATACTAGCACCTCCAGAAGCATTGTTTTCTATCGTAGTATGGCCGTTATGTTCTTCAACCATTTTCTTGACAATCGCCAATCCTAAACCGGTACCATGCGCTTTTGTCGTGACATATGGCTCATGTGCATGTGCTAACAAATGCTCTGGAAAGCCCTGTCCATTGTCAGTGACTGTAAGCTTAACATACGCCTGATCCCAATCTGTTTTAACCAAAATTTCTGGCGAGGCTTCTTCTACCAATGCATCTTGTGCATTTTGCACTAAATTATGTAACACCTGTCTTAACATCGTTGCATCACCGGCCAAGTCTGGCATGTCTACCGCCAAATCATAGTTAATGTTAACTTCAGAGTTTTCATATAATCCAGATACATCTTCAATTAATTTATTCACATTGATTTTAGTCAGGCTGACAGATGGTGCTCTAGCATATTCACTGAACTCATTCACCATCGATTTCATTGCCCCTACTTGATTAACAATCGTATCAGTAGCACGTTTCAACAAAGCTGCGTCTTCTTTACTTAATTTCTCTGATAATTTATGTTGTAACCGCTCTGCAGATAACTGAATCGGCGTTAATGGGTTCTTAATCTCATGCGCTAAACGCCTTGCCACTTCACTCCAAGCAGCATCTCGTTGTGCCTGTACCATTGTCGTCACATCATCAAACACAACAACAAAACCACTATTAGTGTTAGTAGGTAATCGTGTTGCGCGTACTAACAATAATTGCTTGCCCTGAGGACCCATTATCTCTAGCTGCCGACTAAGCTCAGCTTCGACTTGCTCTTCATTAAAGGTAAGCTCAAAGTGCGTTTGCACCACTTTAACAAACTCTGCTAGAAAATGATGTTCGTTTGCTATTTTAGTAAATGGCTGATTTTCATATGGCGCTAAATCAAGGCCTAAAATATCAACCGCTGCTAAATTAAACGTTCGCAACTCCGCGCTACGATTGATGGCAAGCACACCTGATGATAAATGCGCTAAAACTGTTTCCAAGTAGCCGCGAGCTGCCTCTAATCTGGCACGGTTACGCTCTGTCGCTTTATTCGCGTCTTCTAACTGGCGCGTCATGCTATTAAATGATTTAACCAATACACCTAACTCGTCTTTGCCATGCTCTGGCAACATTTTGCTGTAATTACCGCCGGCAATCGTCCTTGTACCTTCAGCCAACACCGTAAGGGGTTGCGACAATCTTCGGCTAAGCACAAAGGCAACAGCCAACGCAGATAGCATTGCCAACATTAACACTAAGGTTAATGTAAGCTTAAATACATCTTTAAGTGAGTCACGGCTGTATGAAAGCTCTTGATAATCACGATACACTTCTTGTACAGCTTCTGCAGTATTAGATAAAGATCTAGGCACAGGATGTAGAAGCTGTAATATTAGCGTATCCCCAGTTAACTCTTGTGTATTCACCGGTACTAAAACACGCAGATACAACCCTTTATCTGGTATAGGTTCTATTTTTCCTGATAGCTGATATCTTGCTTGGCGCAATTCTGTAAGGCTAGGCAGCTCTGGTAAGAAGCTAGATGAATCGCCACTCGATACCGCCATAATACGTCCGCCTGGGGATAATAAAGTTGCATCTTGTATGCCAGATTTTTCTCGCAAGTCATTTAATAACCGGTACCGTGTTCGCGTTGGTTGTAATGACAGTGAAGTCGCGATACCTTCCGCCTTAAGCTCCATGTCTGAAAGCAAGGCATCAAGCGCACGTTGACCTAGACTTAAGCCGCCATCCAGCGCCGACTCTACTTTGACATTAAACCAAGACTCTATAGAACTCGAAAGGAAGTTGACTGAAACAGAGTAAACAATTACGCCAGGGATAATTGCCATCATGGCAAACGCGCTCACCATACGTAAATTGAGTCGACTACCGACTACATGGTTTTTAATGTTCTTGTATAAATTTTTAAACTGTATGGTGATTAGTACAACAAGGACTGTTGCAAGGGCAATATTGAGGTACAACAGGATCTTATAGTAGTCCCCAGTGACAGCGGTATTGGCACTCGCTAAAGATAGCAAGTATAGTAGAATCAATCCCAAGGCTGCACTAAAAAATACAATATATCTCATGCTACTGTTTCAGATCTTTTGGTAACCATTCAAAATCTTCAGCGCCTAAATTCCAATCTTCAGAACCTATCGCCTCCACCTGTATTGCTTTAGGTAGTTTACTTTGATCCAACTTCACATTTAATGTTGCCACATATTCTTCGCCACTTTCAATGACAGGCTGATCAAATACTTTCCAGTCATATAATTGCACTAGCTCAATCATGGCCTCACTTAAAATCTCGTACGAAGTTTGCCGACCACCCTGGCTCACCAAATATTGACGGCTTAATGCATGGTAGCTCACTTCAATACTAGTTGTTTTAGTTACTATTTCTTTATCGAACCAAAGCAAGCGCGGGCTAACCAGTTTGAACTCATATACGAATGCTACTAGGACACCTTTATTAATCGCTTCTTTAATATTTTCGCTTAGCGCAAACTCTAAATCAGCATTCAGCTTATAAACCTCTCCATCAGCTTTTAAATCAGCATTTCTAATGATGATGGTACTCTGCTCAGCAAATGCCAACAGGCTGGCAAACACCAACACACAAAAGAAACTAATTTTTTTGCAACAATGCATAAAAGAAACCATCGTGAATGTTTGTGGGGGTAAGTTGGCCATGCTTAATATTAAAGTTTTTAATCCTATCATCTATCAACTCAAGTGGTAGTTGAGTTGCATCAGCATTATGTTCCAAAAAATGATCTATCTGCTGCTGGTTCTCTTCAGCAAAAATTGAGCAAGTTACATAAAGCAATTTACCGCCTTTTGATAATAAATGCCACAAATTCGCTAAAATTAGCGCTTGTTGTTGTGCAAAGGAAAGAATGTCTGTTTCACGTCTCAACCATTTAATATCGACATGCCTACGTACAATGCCTGAAGCAGTACAAGGCACATCGGCCAAAATACGGTCGTATGTTTTTTCAGTTTTCCAAGTGCCGGCATCACCCAGCTGACAATCAGCCTGTAAATTTAACCTCTTTAGATTACTCTCAACGCGCTGCAAACGTTTTGCATCATTATCCAAAGCCGTTAGCTGGACATCTTCCAGCTCTAAAATATGCCCTGCCTTCCCCCCAGGCGCGCTACATGCATCCAACACTTGAAGGCCAGTCTTTAAATCTAGCAAATGCGGTGCTAACTGCGCCCCATAATCTTGCACAGAAACGACACCTTCAGCAAAGCCCGGCACTTGCTCGACAGGGATTGGTTTAGCAAGCACCACCGCCCCTTCCCCCAATTCATTTGCTTCGACATCTTGGCGTGCCAATAATGTTCTGTACTCGTGTGCACTAGTTTTCTGACTATTCACGCGCAAGGTCATCGGTGGGTGCGCATTCCCAGCTAATAAGATAGCTTGCCAATTTTTTGGATATTGTGCTTTAAGCTTATTCACCCACCATTTTGGGTAGGAATAAAGCGCGGCCTCATCCGTTTTGATTTTTTCTAACAATGCGTCTTTTTGACGTAAAAAGTTACGTAGCACACCATTTACCAGGCTCTTGGCCCAACGTGGTTTAGCATAACCTGCCGCTTTTACTGCCTGATTCACCACCGTAAAATCTTCAGCTTGGTCATGTAACAACTGATAAATCGCAACTAATAATAGAGAGTTAATATCGATATTGCTTAAAGGCTTCTGTAATAGCTGTTCTAAGTATGCGTTCACTTCACCATAAAAACGTAAAGTACCATAACTTAAATCAGCTGCACCGCCTTTTTGCTGAGGAGTCGCTTTAGGAAAAGCACTGAGGGATTCTGGCAGAGCCAATGTAAGATTACGACCGCCTAATACATCCGATACAGCCATTGCTGCGATTTGTTGGGAAATATACAAAAAATGCTTTCAAATTCAAGTTGTTGGGATTTTACTTGATTCACAGGTTATTGGGTTTTATATCTCCGCATAAGAGCTGGGTTGGTAGGCGCCCAACTCTTAACTTAGATTAGATTTCCAAAGTGAAACCTTATATTCACCAAATACAGGATATACAATGTAAATGGATTTAAAAAAGCCTTTATCTACGACTTCAGTTTCATCCCAAGCTTTCTGGATGGCGCCCAAAATACTTTGTCCGAATAAAGGGTCTTTTATTGACACGACAAGATATCCTTTGCCATGCTCCCTAAAAAAGGGTTCATACGTCACTTTTTCTAGTTTCTTTGAAACAGTCCTCACAAATTGTTCAGCAAACTGCTCATCGGAATCAACATAAACAGCCTGCCTTCTCGGCTTATGTTTTTCACCTTCGACAGCATAGGTATTAAGGTCAATAGCGTATTCTTCACTTAAATATGCCGTCGTCACTTCAACCCAGCGAATCGAACTTTTAGACTGAATAATTGCTTCTGGTGGATTTGGCTCCTCAATCACTTTAAAGTCTGCGTGATAGCGAGCATTAAACTCCTTTAGAAATAGTCTAACGTTAAACCTTTCATGCAACTCCTGTACACGACGACGCTGATTCATTTTTGATACTTAAAACCTATTCGCCATTTCCAACAATCTCCTCACCCGCTCTTCAGTCTTCGGATGCGTACTAAACAAACGTTTAAAGCGACCTGCTGATAACGGGTTAATAATCATCATCTGTCCAGTTTCTGGATGCATTTCCGCTGTTGGATTCGTAATTTGGTGTGCATAGTTGTGTATTTTCTCTAATGCACTGGCTAGCGCTTTAGGATCTTTACTTATTTCAGCCCCCACTCTATCTGCTTCATATTCACGTGCACGAGAAATAGCCATTTGAATGAGTGATGCGGCCATCGGTGCTAAGAACATCGTTAACAGGCCAATAATGGGGTTCCCGCCTCGTCCGCGCGCCCCCATCATGCCAAATCTCGCAAAGGCGGCAATAGCACCAGCCACTGTTGCAGAAATAGTAGAAATCAACGTATCACGATGCTTAACGTGAGCCAGCTCATGTGCCATAACACCACGCAGTTCGCGCTCATTTAAAGCTTCCATAATGCCAGCAGTTGCTGCAACAGCTGCGTGCTCTGGGTTTCGGCCTGTGGCAAAAGCATTAGGCTGCTGCTCATTGATGACATAAACCTTAGGCATGGGTAGCGCGGCGTTTTCAGCCAACTCTTTCACCATATTGTAGTAGCCACGAAACTCTGAATTATCTGGCGTCACTTCTTGTGCACCATACATCTTCAGTACCGCTTTATCTGAGAACCAGTATGCATAGATATTCATCGCACCTGCAAATGCGAGCGCTAATAACATGCCACCAAAACCACCCACTGACGCCCCTATTGTGCCAAATAATGCTGTGATTGCCGCCATTAGCATGAATGTTTTAAGCCAATTACCTAACATAGCAAATCTCCTTTAAAAGCCAACAAGTCCAATACTGAACTAAATTCTAAACAATTCAAGCACCTATTTAAAAAATTCACCTATTTTTACATGTTGCCCTTGCATAAATTGAGCGGCGTTCTGACGTTTTCCACCTGGAATTTGCAATTCCTTAATATTCAAGGCTTGCCGCCCACAGGCCACTTTTATTGTCTGGCCGATGGAATCTATGTCGATAATTTCACCAGGTTGAGCATTGCTTGTTTCATCCGACACTGTCGTAAACCATATTCGACAAGTCTTATCTCTAAACTGTGCAGTGGCAACAGGAAACGGGTTAAATGCGCGTATTTGGCGTGACAATTCGACTGCCGTTTTCTGCCAATCTAATACTGACTCGGCTTTTTCTACCTTATTCGCGTAAGTCGCTAAGGCTTCATCTTGCTGCTTCGCATCCAAATGGCCAACCTGTTTCAGCGTTTGCATCGCCTCTGCCATTAATAATGCACCTTGTGAGCTGATAGCGTCATGCAAAGTTTGTGTTGTGTCCGTATCTAAAATAGGCACAGCTTTTTTGCTCACCATTGCACCAGCATCAAGCTTGTACACGACCTTCATAATGGTCACGCCAGCCTCTTTGTCTCCAGCTAAAATTGCTCGATGAATAGGCGCTGCACCACGCCACCTTGGCAATAGTGATCCATGAATGTTGTAGCACCCCAACTTAGGCATATTTAATACAGCATTTGGGATAATCAGCCCATATGCCGCTACCACCATTACATCTGATTGCATTGCTTCAATACTTTCTTGTACTTCTTCAGGCTTTAATGACTCAGGTTGATACACAGGGATGCCATGCTGTAAAGCCAGTTGTTTAACTGGACTGACGCGTAACTGCAACCCTCTCCCCGCTGGGCGATCTGGCTGCGTCAACACCATCACGATGTCATGCCCTGCATTTATTAAAGCATCTAATGCTGGAACAGCAAATTCAGGCGTACCTGCAAAAATAATTTTCATTTATAAACTAATATGAATTTTTAGAAATTTCTCGGGCATGCTTAAGCATTTTCGTCTTAATGCGATTACGCTTAAGCGGAGATAAGTATTCGACAAACATCTTACCCAACAAATGGTCCATTTCGTGTTGAATACAAACGGCCAGCAGACCTTCCACATCCAATTTGAATTTTTTCCCATTTTTATCTAGCGCTTCAACCGTAATTTTTTCAGCACGAGAAACTGTTTCATATACGCCAGGCACAGACAAACAGCCTTCTTCATGATCTTGTAGTCCACTTTTTGCAACAATGTTGGGATTTATCAACACCAGCAAATCATTCTGCTCTTTCGAGGTATCAATGACGATTAATTGAATGTGTTCATTCACTTGAGTTGCCGCCAACCCTATACCTGGCGCGGCATACATGGTTTCTGCCATATCACCAATCAGTCGATGAATATTACTATTCACTTTTAAAATAGGCTTTGCTATCTTATACAAACGCGGGTCTGGGTAGTTTAATATAGTTAAGGTCGTCATAAAGTCGTTAATTATTCTAAAAAAGCTTGATTTCTTAATGGATTACATGATAAATTTAATCCAACTTCGCGGATAAATTCCGCTTTTTTGACTGAGATCATCGATGTATAAAAAAAACTTGCTTCGCAACATTATAACGCTGCTTATGCTTACTTGCTTAAGCCTAAATGCATTTGCTGACGAAGTTCAGCTGAAAGAAAACCATCCATACCGCCACGTTGTTGTTAAAGGCGATACGCTATGGGGTATTTCTGGTCAGTTTCTAAAAAACCCTTGGTTATGGCCAAAGGTTTGGAGAATGAACCGCTCACAAATTAAGAACCCACATTTAATTTACCCAGGTGATGTCGTTGTACTAGACACCAGTGGACAATACCCGCAATTAAAACTACTTAGTGAAACGATTACTCTTGAGCCAACGGTGCGTATAGAGGAGCTAGAAAAAGAAGCCATTAAAACCATTTCACCTAACGTCATTACGCCATTCCTCAATCAGCCTTTGCTCATAGAAAATGATCAATTAGAATCATCACCACGCATTATTGCCGGCCCTGATAACCGCGTCATATTAAGCCCAGGCAGCCGTGTTTATATCAATGATATCAAAGAAGGTAACGGTGAACATTGGAATGTTTATCGAGCAGGAAAAAAATTCATTGACCCAGATACTAAAGAGGTTCTTGGTACAGAGGCAATACATCTAGGTGATTTAAACATTACAAAATATGGTGAGCCAGCATCTGCAGATATTGTAACGGCTAAAGAAGAAATTCTAGTTAAAGACCGTCTAATAACTGCTTCAGATCAGTTTCAAAGCAGCTTTGTACCACATGCGCCAGAAAATGAGGTAAAAGGTCGCATCATTCGTGTCGTTGGCGGTGTTGAAGGTGGTGTTGCAGAGGCTGGGCCAAATACAGTAGTTGCCATAAACTTAGGCAAAAAAGATGGCTTAGAAGCAGGCCATGTGTTGGCTATTAGCCGCCATGGTCGCATCATTCAAGATCCTGAGTTCAATAAGAAAACCGCAAAAAAAGCATCTACTGAATCTTCATTAAAACCAGGTCAAATAAAATTACCTAACGAACGCGTGGGTTTAATGATGGTCTTTAGGACATTTGATCGTGTTTCATATGCACTAATCATGAACTCTTCGAATGCCGTGTTTACCTTGGACGCAGTGCACACACCTTAAATGCAAGAAAGCCAGCACGAATCTGACGAAGATGCATCATGGATTGCACTTAGTCAGATTCAAGGTTTAGGCAATACAAAAATTTATCAGCTGTTAGCCAAGTTCGGCTCACCTGATAAAGTTTTTAGTGCAAGCGTCAGTCAGCTAAAAGAAGTGGTCACTGATACCGTTGCTAAGAAAATCCATCAAGGCATTCAAACAGATGCTATTCAACCCACACTAGACTGGCTTCAAAAAGATAATACCCATATTGTCACACTAGCAGATAGTGAATACCCACAACGCCTTTTACAGATTAGCCACCCACCTGCGATTCTGTATGCCATCGGTAATCTACAATGGCTAAACCAGCATGCTATTGCTATGGTCGGCAGCCGAAATGCAACGCCACAAGGTGAGAAAAATGCTGACAATTTTGCGCAAGAGATGTGCCATCAAGGCTTATGTGTCGTCAGCGGGATGGCGCTTGGTATCGATGGTGCAGCACATCGTGGGGCAATCAAAAGCACTGGTGCAACGATAGCCGTGGTCGGCACTGGTTTAGATATTGTTTACCCTGCCAAACATCGCGAGCTAGCCCATCAAATTGCTGAACGTGGGTTGATCATTTCTGAATTTCCACTAGGCACGCCATCTAAACCCCAAAATTTTCCACGTAGAAATCGAATTATTAGCGGCCTGAGTTTGGGCTGCTTGGTTGTTGAGGCAAACATTGGTAGTGGCTCACTCATTACTGCACGTTTAGCAACGGAACAGGGTCGTGAAGTATTTGCGATACCCGGCTCTATCCACTCTCCTGTCTCCAAAGGCTGCCACTTGCTAATCAAACAAGGAGCCAAATTAGTCGAAAGTGCTGAAGATATTCTCGAAGAATTAAAAAACTTGATGCCAGAACATAGCCCACTTGGGCCAAAGACCCAAATGGGTGAAACATCGCCAAAAGCCAATAGCCTATTGGCTTTGATGGGTTTTGAAGCCATTAATTTTGAGTCACTGTTAGCGTCATCAGCATTGACGGCAGAAGCACTTTCATCCATGCTGATGCTGTTGGAGCTAGAAGGCAAGATAACCGCGCTAGCAGGCGGCAACTATCAGCGCCTAATATAATTATTATAAAGCTATAAATACGAGGAAATATATGTTTGAAGTGCTGATTTTCATGTTCGAGAATTATTTTGCTAACCAAACAATGCCTGATGACGCTACTTTAGAACAAGAGTTATCTGAGGCAGGTTTTGAGAAAAATGATATTTTAGGTGCATTTGATTGGTTTGAAGGCATGAAATCAATACTGAACACACCCGAACTAGGTTATTCGCACCACACAACTGCAACACGCCTTTTCACCAAAAGTGAACAAAAAAAGATTAATACTGAGAGTTTAGGTTTCTTGATTTTTCTACAGCAAGCAAATGTCATTAACGATATGGAGCGTGACCTAATCATTGACCGTGCCATGGCATTAAAACAAACGCTTATTACCATTGAAGAAGCACGCTGGATTACCATGATGGCATTATGGAATCAAGGCCGTGAAAAAGACTACTCCTTTGTGGAAGATGCTTTATTTAACCCCCGCGGGCTAACAATTCAATAAGACAATCTAGGTTCTATTTACTAGAGCCTAGATTAACATTATTGATAATTTTAGAAATTACTCCAGCTTGGTTTAGAGTGTAGAAATGCAAGCTTGGTACACCAGCTGCTAATAACTTCTCGCAAAGATCCGATATCACATCCACACCAAAAGCACGCAGTGAAGGCAAATCATCTTCATAGGCCTCTAGGCGCAAACGTAACCAACGTGGAATTTCCGCCCCACACATACTAGAAAAGCGTGCTAGCTGCGTGTAATTATAGATAGGCATCACACCAGGGATGATAGGCACTGTAATACCTTCTTTTTGACAGCTTTCTAAAAACTGAAAATAGGCATCTGCATTATAAAAATATTGTGTAATAGCCGAATTTGCACCCGCGTCTACTTTTTGTTTGAAATTTGCTAGGTCTTTACGCACGGAACGTGCTTCTGGGTGAACCTCCGGATAAGCAGCGACTTCAATATGAAACCAATCTCCTGTTTCTTGACGAATAAAACTGACTAATTCATTTGCATATTTAAAGTCACCAACACTGACCACACCTGAGGGGAGATCGCCACGCAGAGTCACTAAACGTTTAATCCCTTTTTCTTGGTAGGCTGTTAATAGTTCGCGCACTTCATCTTTGGTAGCAGAAATGCAAGAAATATGTGGTGCTGCTGCATGCCCTTCTTTTTGAATCTCAAATACAGCATCCATCGTACGGTCACGTGTAGAACCCCCTGCACCAAAAGTAACAGAGAAAAATTCAGGTTTAAACACTGAAAGTTTCTTACGTGTTTCACGTAAATTAGCAATGCCATCCGCTGTTTTAGGTGGGAAAAATTCGAAGCTTAAAGGAATGTTTTTCATATTTAACTTTCAACTTTTATATCTTATTTATAACTACTTTTTGCCCACTAAGAGGGTTGAGAGCAACCAAGAAATTAGACTATAAGCTAACGCACCAATAATGCCAGCCATAATCGTCCGCACTTCAAAGCCTTGCAGATAGTGACCGACACCCCAAAACAAGAGCCCGTTAATCACTAATATAAACAACCCTAGTGTCAGAATCGTGATAGGCAAGGTAAGAATGACTAAAATTGGCCTAACCAACATATTCATTAAGCCTATTATGATGGCTGCAATTAGAGCAACATCCAAACCACTCATATGGATACCAGGAACAAAGTAAGCCACTAGCAATAGTGCTAGCGCTTTTAATACCCAATTTAGTAAAAACTTCATTTCTGACTCCTAAGCTAATAGCATCTTAAGGGCTTAATAGCGGTAGTGTGCTGGCTTATAAGGCCCTTTTACATCTACACCAATATAATCCGCTTGCTCTTGCGTTAACTCAGTTAACTCAGCATTCAATTTTTTCAATTGTAATCTAGCCACTTTTTCATCCAAATGCTTAGCTAGCGTATAGACGCCCAGTGGATAGTCTTTTGTTTTAGTAAACAATTCAATTTGTGCAATTGTTTGATTCGCAAAACTTGAGCTCATCACATAACTTGGATGGCCTGTACCACAACCTAAGTTCACTAGACGCCCTTTAGCCAGTAAGGTAATACGCTTACCATCAGGGAAAATCACGTGATCGACTTGCGGTTTAATTTCGTCCCACTCATATTGCTCTAGTGAAGCAATATCGATTTCATTATCGAAGTGGCCGATATTACACACAATGGCTTGGTCTTTCATTCGAACCATATGGTCATGTGTAATCACATGGTAGTTACCAGTCGTTGTCACGAAGATATCAGCATGCTCACAAGCATAATCCATCGTTACCACTCGGTAGCCTTCCATTGCCGCTTGTAATGCACAAATTGGATCCACTTCTGTTACCCATACTTGCGCTGATAGCGCACGTAATGCTTGTGCAGAACCTTTACCCACATCACCATAGCCAATCACTACAGCAACTTTACCCGCAATCATCACATCGGTTGCACGTTTAATTGCATCGACTAGTGACTCACGACAGCCATATAGGTTATCAAACTTAGATTTAGTCACTGAGTCATTCACATTAATAGCAGGAAAAGCCAATTTGCCATCTTCAAACATTTGGTATAAACGATGCACACCTGTTGTGGTTTCTTCCGTCACACCCATGATTTCAGCGACACGTGTTGAGTAAAATTTAGGATCCGTTTTTAGCTTTGCTTTAATTGAGTTGAATAAGCAAATCTCTTCTTCTGAGCCTGGGTTATCTAAAACAGATAAATCTTTTTCTGCATCTTGCCCGATGTGCAATAGCATAGTTGCATCGCAACCATCATCAAGAATCATGTTTGAATACTGTGGCTTACTATCTTGATCATTAGGCCAATCAAAAATACGGTGTGTATAGTCCCAATACTCATCTAGCGTCTCACCTTTAATGGCAAACACAGGTGTGCCACCTGCAGCAATTGCCGCAGCCGCATGGTCTTGTGTTGAGTAGATATTGCATGACGCCCAGCGCACTTCAGCGCCTAAATCTTTAAGCGTTTCTATCAGTACCGCCGTTTGAATCGTCATGTGAAGTGAGCCGGTAATACGCGCCCCTTTGAGTGGTTGCGCTTTTGCGTACTCTTCACGAATCGCCATTAAACCTGGCATTTCAGTTTCGGCAATCGCAATTTCTTTACGGCCGAAGTCTGCTAAAGTAATATCAGCAATTATATAGTCTTGATTAGCTACAGTATTCATAATAATCCTTATAATGAATAAAAACTGAGCAAGGAAATACATCTTTGGAAGCAATCGCTCACCTTTTATATTCCGTGCTCGCACAGTAAAAAGTGAACGCTGTTAAAGCATCTCTGAGCCTGGGAGTATGGGAGTACTCTCGCAACGTTCCTCAGAAGTGAAGCATTATATTCGTTAAATTAATAATTTGCAAAAAACACTAATTAAAAATATACAAATAAAGGGAGCTAAAAAGCTCCCTTTACAATTAATGCAACAACTAGCTTTAAATACCAGCCGCTGCTTTTAGTGCTGCCACCTTGTCCGTCGCTTCCCATGTGAACTCTGGTTCATCACGACCAAAGTGACCGTAAGCCGCCGTCTTAGCATAAATAGGGCGAAGTAAATCCAACATTTGCACGATGCCTTTAGGACGCAAGTCAAAATGCTCACGCACTAATTTTGTTAACACTTCATTTGAAACTTTACCTGTTCCATACGTTTCTACCATGATCGATGTTGGTTGCGCCATGCCAATTGCATAACTCAACTGCACCAAGCATTTATCTGCCAAACCAGCAGCCACAATGTTTTTAGCTACATAGCGGCTTGCATAAGCAGCCGAACGATCCACTTTAGTCGGGTCTTTGCCTGAGAATGCGCCTCCACCATGCGGTGCAGAACCACCATAGGTATCAACAATGATTTTACGGCCTGTTAAGCCACTATCGCCTTGAGGCCCACCAATGACAAAACGACCTGTCGGGTTCACGAGGTATTTAATATCCCCCTTAATTAAGTCTTGCGGCAACATTGGTTTAATAATTTCTTCAATGGTTGCCTCTCGAATGTCTTCCAAGGTCATCTCTGGGGCATGCTGTGTTGACACCAATACAGTGTCAATTTTATGCGGCTTCCCATCTATATATTGTAATGTAACCTGTGCTTTTGCATCAGGGCGCAACCAAGGCAAACGCCCATCTTTACGCAATGCAGCCTGACGCTCCATAATACGATGACTAATCCAGATTGGCGCTGGCATTAATTGCGGCGTTTCATTCACAGCATAACCAAACATTAAACCTTGATCACCCGCACCTGTTTCCAACGGGTCGTCGTGCGCACTATCGACACCTTGTGCGATGTCTGGCGATTGCTTATCGTATGCAACCATCACGGCGCAAGACTTATAGTCGATGCCATAATCACCGTTATCGTAACCAATACGTTTAATAGCTTCACGTGCGACTTTGATGTAATCCACATTGGCGGTAGTGGTAATCTCACCAGCTAACACGATCAAGCCAGTGTTCGCTAATGTTTCAGCTGCAACACGTGCGGTTGGGTCTTGTTCTAAAATGGCATCTAAAATACTATCGGAAACCTGATCTGCTAATTTATCAGGGTGGCCTTCAGAAACGGATTCTGAGGTAAAAAGAAATTCATTCATTATGCGCCTTGAAAAGTTTAAAGTTAAAAAAAGTAGGGGATAACACACCGACTAAAGGCTAAAGCAAGTGCATCAAAACAACGATTTTGCTATTGTAGTAGATTATGAGTCTTACATATACAAAATTTTAGTTAGCGCTCACACCACAATGCATCTCTTTACAGTATCATCAGCAACATGAAGCTTAACTTTACAAAAATGCAGGGCACAGGCAATGACTTTGTTGTTATTGACAGCGTCACATCACCGGTTCAACTAAACACGTCCCAAATTAAACATATTGCTAACCGCCACTTTGGTGTGGGTTGCGATCAGTTATTAATGGTAGAAAAGACCGATACGCCAAATGTAGATTTCCGTTATCGCATCTTTAATGCGGATGGTGGTGAAGTACAGCAATGCGGAAACGGGGCACGTTGTTTTGTGCGTTTTGTCGTTGAAAAAAAGCTGACGCAAAAACGTGAAATATCTGTTGAAACGGCAAGTGGCATTATCACACTTAAACTTCAAGATAATGGTGATGTAACAGTAAACATGGGCCTACCTAATTTTCTGCCAAAAGCGTTGCCTTTTTTAGCAGATAAACAAGCTATGCAATACACGCTTGCGCTAAAAAACTCAGAAGTGCAAATTTCTGTGCTGTCGATGGGTAACCCTCACGCAGTGCTAGTCGTTGATAATATTGACACTACAAACGTCAGTGAACTAGGGCCAGAAATCGAATCACACCAGCATTTTCCGGAACATGTAAATGCTGGCTTTATGCAGGTGGTTAATCCTCATGAAATCAATCTACGTGTATTTGAACGTGGTAGTGGTGAAACCCTTGCATGCGGCACAGGGGCATGTGCTGCTGTTGTTAGTGGCATTCAATTGGATTTGCTACAATCACCTGTGTTAGTGAATGCTCGTGGCGGCCAACTCAATATTGAATGGCTAGGTGGAGAGGAACCTGTCATGATGACAGGGCCTGCAGAAATTGTATTTGAAGGTGCCATTCATATCTAAAACTATTGATATCTAGAGCAAGAGAAGTTTAAAGAAACTAAACATTAGGATTAACAATGCAAGAAGATGAAATCGCAGCCTATTTAAAAGATAACCCAGTTTTTTTTGAAAAAAATGCTAGCTTGCTGGCAGACATTCATTTGCCAAGCCCACATGGAGATGGCGCCATCTCTTTAGCAGAACGCCAGCAATTGGCGCAACGTGACAAAATAGATGCACTACAAGAGCGCTTTGCAGAGCTCGTTCTCAATGCTGAAGAAAATGATGCCATCGCTAATAAAGTACATGGTTTAAACGTTGGCCTACACCAAGCCAACGACTTTGATGCAATTAAGCAATTTATTAATATGTATCTGCCAGAAAACTTTAATTTAAACGGCTCTCATTTAAGCGTTTGGACTGATAACCCGGAAAAAACTGCGTACATTAAGGCAGCTTTTGGTGAGGTCTCTGAGGAAACAAAGACTTGGATTACCGCCCAAGACAAACCTTACTGCGGCGCGCCACCAGAAATCGCTGACAAGAATTGGTTTGTTGATACTGTCGCATCTATGGCAGTTATCCCGTTGAAAGGTGAAGCATGTGTAGGTTTTTTAGCGTTAGCGAGTAATGATAAAAATCATTTTAATACCGACATGGGCAAGGACTTTGTGATTAAGATTGGTGAAATTGTTAGTGCTGCCATCTCAAGATATCTTTAATTTAAATTAAGCATGTGGACTTATTAGCCGAATATCTTAAGTTTTTAAATTTTGAGCGTGGCTTAAGCCCGCTCACACGAGAAAACTATGCGCGCGATATCAAGCAACTGCTAAATTTAAGTACCAATACGGCTTTAGATAAACTAGACAACACCGATATACGCCGTATGATTGCCAGCTTACATAGCAAAGGGCTTGGTGGGAAAAGCATCGCACGCATGCTCTCAAGCTGGCGTGGCTTCTTTGACTATCTAAACCAACGCCACGGCTATAGCAATAACCCGGCAAAGGGTTTGCGTGCTCCCAAGTCTGCAAAAACCCTACCGCAAGCCCTCTCTATCGAGCAAGCCATTAAACTGGTCGACATCAAAGGTGATGACATACTAAGCGTACGTGATCATGCAGCATTAGAGTTGTTTTACTCATCTGGCTTGCGCTTAAGTGAGTTAGTTAATCTTGATTTAGATCAACTAGACTTTTCAGAAGGCACGGTAACAGTGACAGGTAAAGGTAACAAAACGCGTATTGTGCCTTTGGGTGAGCATGCGATGATAGCCATCAAAAACTGGCTCAAACGTCGTCCTAGCTTATTAATAAAAAATCCAGAAGAAAAAGCCGTGTTTGTTGGCAAGCAAGGCAAGCGCATGTCGACACGTAACGTTCAATATCGACTGAAAGCGTGGGCCATAAAACAAGGTATCGACTCCTCAGTGCATCCACACATGTTACGTCACAGTTTTGCCTCACACGTGCTACAATCCAGTGGAGATTTGCGCGCAGTACAAGAGATGCTTGGCCATGCCAACATCAGCACCACACAGGTGTATACGCATTTAGACTATCAACATCTGACTAAAGTGTACGATACGGCGCATCCTCGTGCCAAAAAGAAAAACACACCATAAAATATGCCTCTAAATTAAGAGAGACTCATTACGATTTTAAAAACTGTTAACTATTAGGAAAATAAAATGGAACATAAATTACCAGATCTACCTTTTGCAAGAGATGCACTAGCACCTCATATTTCAGCTGAAACATTAGATTTTCATTATGGCAAACATCACAACGCCTATGTGACCAACCTAAACAAATTAATCGCTGGCACAGAGTTTGAAAATGCATCATTAGAAGACATCATCAAAAAATCTTCTGGCGGTATCTACAACAACTCAGCACAAATATGGAACCACACATTCTTTTGGAGTTCAATGAAACCAAATGGCGGTGCGGCGCCTGCTGGCGCTCTAGCAGGTGCTATTAATGCTAAATGGGGCAGCTTTGATGACTTTAAAGCAGCATTCCAAGCATCAGCAGTTGGTAACTTCGGCTCAGGCTGGACATGGTTAGTAAAAAAAGTAGATGGCTCAGTAGACATCGTTAATATGGGTGCTGCAGGCACACCATTAACAACAGGTGACACTGCATTGCTTTGTATCGATGTATGGGAACATGCTTACTACATCGACTACCGTAACGCACGTCCTAAGTTTGTTGAAACGTTCTTAACAAGCCTAGCTAACTGGGACTTTGCCAGCGCAAATTTCGCAGCTTAACCGCGCATTGTTTTGGAAAAGCCAAGTGATTGCCACTTGGCTTTTTTACGTCATTATTCCCCTAGGTTGAAATACTTAAAACATATAGAGATGCCTTCACGTTAACAGTTGGGAAAAAGCCATATCAAATGTTGATCACAGAGCCTTCGGTATTAGGAAAACACCTATTAATTTCACTTATTTTAGCTTACTAAAAAATACCCAGTTTACTACTCAAGATCGTAGCAACAGACACAAATGAATTGAATGCTGCCCACTATCATGAAATAGCTGTATTTGATTGACCTAGTTGGGTACCCAACAAACATTAAATTTACTGTAAAATCGTTAACACTTGGCAATCACCAGCATTGATGAAGATGAAAATAATAAATCAGTTATCTCGTTTAAACATTAAATATGTCATATTTTTGGCAATCGTCTTAAGGGTTATATGGGCATCTCTAGTCCCTGTTGAGTTGATATCTGATTCATTTATATACGACGCTTTCGCAAAAAGCATTGCTACAGGCAAAGGTTATGCATACCCTGCAGGCAACCTCACCGCTTTTTGGCCGGTAGGTACTTCTGCTATTTATGCATTGCTATATCAAGTATTCGGCTCTTCTACTACACCTATTGTGATGTTTAATATTGTTATTGGCGTACTTATTGTTTGGCTTACTTATGCCATTACCAAGCAATATTTCAATCAATCAACCGCTATCCTTGCCAGCTTAATCGTTGCAATATGGCCCATTTTGATTGAATTTACGACTATATATGCCAGTGAATTAATTTTCATTTTTTTAGTGTTATCAGCCATTTATATTTGGGGAAACAAAAATATTTCACCCATCATTAGAGCGCTCATTTGGGGAGCACTAATCTGTGCTGCAACCTATGTACGCCCAACTGCGTTAGCTTTAATTGTGCTTTTCCCAGTATTAGAATGGCTTGCTAAAGGCACGCTAAAACAGTGCTTCACTTCCTTGAGTATTGCAGCCATTACAGCTGCTATATTGTTTTCACCTTGGGTATATAGAAACCACCAAGTTTTTGGTCAGTTTGTTCTAGTCTCTACTAATGGTGGTTCCAACTTATGGATGGGTAACCATGAAGGCACGACTGGCGGTTATACACCACTGCCTGAGTTGGGTTTTGACAATGAAGCAAAAAGAGACGCTCACTTAAAAAAAGAAGCCATCAACTTTATTACGGACAATCCAGTTGAGTATTTAAAGTTAGCATTTAAAAGAGTAATCACTACATATAAAGCAGAAACCATTGGTATTGTATGGAATGGGGCGCTTTTTAAAAAACTAAGTGCGCAAACAATATTAGGCATGAAATTAACCTCTACACTATATTGGTGGATAATACTTATTTTAGCTAGCATCGGCATCTATAAGATTCTTAGACAAGGCGAAATGCCCACCTTCCATGTATTGTTAGTAACACTGGGGTTTTTCTTTGTATTCCCTATACTCACAGTAGCGCAAGACCGCTACCATATGCCGATTAACCCATTTTTAGCAATGTTTGCAGCCTATTACCTCAATACCTTTTCAAGCAAACAAGTACAGAGTAATACTTAAATTTTAATAATATATTTGATTCTAAAAAATTCAACTGATGGGAAAGATTCCTAAAATGAGCCTTTACTTAATAACCCTCATTCTGAGTAGCATACTGCTTTCTTCTTTTGCGCAGATTGTGCTCAAAACTGGCATGAGCAATCCAACTGTGTTGAGTGCTATTCAATCTGCAGATACTTTTAGTATTGTAAAAACCATCTCCACCAATATTTATGTAATAGGTGGTTTAGGGCTGTATTTTGCTAGCGCCGCTGTTTGGTTGCTGGTTTTAGCAAAAGTTGATGTGAGTTTTGCTTATCCTTTTGTTGGACTTGGCTTTATCATTACAATGCTACTAGCATTCTTTATTAATGGTGAAATGCTTTCTGCAACCAAAATCGCTGGGACCTTATGTATTGCCCTTGGCGTAGCCATTATTGCCCAAGGATAAACAATGTCCCAAAATAATGACCAACCTTTATGCGTTGACTGTGACCATACACTGATTGCAACAGATTTGCTTTATGAAGCATTTTTCCTAATGCTCAAACAGTATCCACTCGGACTTTTCCTTCTTCCCTTCTGGTTATTAAAAGGTAAGGCGCACTTAAAACAACGCTTAGCTGAAAAAGTCTCTTTCGACTGGAGTACGCTACCTTATCGTGAGGAAGTAGTTGAGCTGATTGAAGAAGCTAAAAAAAACAAGCGAAAAGTGATATTAGCGACAGCCTCACCATTGGCTTGGGCTAATGGAGTTGCTGGCCATTTACAATGCTTTGACGAAGTCTTAGCAACTACGAAAGATACAAACCTATCTGGAAAAAACAAGGCCGCGAAACTTGTTCAGTTATATGGAGAACGCGGCTTTGATTACGCTGGAGACAATATGGTCGACCTTACGGTATGGCAGCATGCTGCTGGCGCTGTTGTGGTTTCTTCTAAAGACAGTCTGACCAATACGCTTGCAAAAACATCAACTCCAATTTTACAAGTCATTAAACCTACATCGGCTAATATAATCACTTACATTAAAGCATTACGCATACATCAATGGTTAAAAAATGCACTTGTGATAGTACCCCTATTAGCTGCTCACCAAATTGGCACTATTGAAGGTTTACTACAAGCAGCCTATGCTTTTATTGCATTCAGCCTTTGTGCATCATCCGTCTACGTATTAAATGATCTTTTAGATCTGGAATCTGACAGAATGCATATTCGCAAACGTAAGCGTCCTTTTGCCGCTTGCAGCATTCCAATTTGGCAAGGCATGCTAATGATTCCGATATTATTGATTGCAGCTTTTGGCGTTGCCACACTGCTTCCAAAGTTATTCTCATTGGTGCTTTTCACATACTTTCTCATCACACTTGCATATTCAATCTGGCTTAAGAAGCAAGTCATTGTAGATGTCATGATGCTGGCAGGTCTATATACCATGCGTATTATTGCAGGTGCAGCTGCAACTGACATTCAACCTTCATTTTGGCTACTGGCATTTTCAATGTTTATTTTTCTTAGCCTAGCCATGGTAAAAAGGTATTCGGAATTATTAGTAACCCTACAAGCAAATAAAAAAGAACCTGCAGGTAGGGGTTATTCCGTTGATGATTTACCTGTACTAATGGCGATTGGCGTTAGTGCTGGTTTAGGCTCAGTGCTCATTTTCTCCTTATACATCAATAGTCCTGAAACCAACCAAATGTATCAAAATACCATCTGGCTATGGCTGATGCCGCCAATACTTTTATATTGGATTAGCCGGATGTGGATGAAAGCGCATCGTGGTCAGGTAGATGATGACCCAGTCGTTTTTGCTGCAAAAGATTGGCAAAGCATCTTCGTTCTATTTATTTCTGTCTCGATATTTATTAAAGCACTTCTTTAAATAAAAGCTATCATCCCAATGAAAAGAAATGTTAGATGGGTATACCTGTTATTTATTATTGTAATGGTCGCTTATACTTTAATGCATATCGGACTTTGGAGCGACGAGCCACCAGGAGTGGACTCTGTTAACTTAACCTTGGCACTTGATAAGTACGATATTTCTGCCGACAAGCCTCACGCTCCTGGCTATCCGCTATACGTAGGGCTAGCCAAAGTTGCTGCCTATATTGTTGGTGATGCATACGCCTACCAACTTATTAATTTATTAATGATACTAGCTGCAAGTGCTTGTCTTTTTTTACTTGCGAAACATCAAGGCCATGCCGAAGTAGGGCTTGCTGCCACAGTACTATTGATTACGCACCCATTGACTTTTTCTTCAACCATCGTCCAAGAGTCTTATTTTTCTGATGCTCTTTTTGGATGTTTAATTGTTACATGGTTATTTATAAAATCAAAAAACTTTAAAACTCAAGTAATAGGCTTATCTTTAATATTTTTTGCACTTGGACTGTTTAGAATTGTTAGCTGTGCACAACTAGGCTTACTTGCCATTGCATGCGTATATTTCACGAACAGAACCTCCCCTATCACAAAAGTTGCAATCACAATATTATCTATTGTATCTTGCGCATTAATTGCTTACCTGATAACGATATGGCTTGCAGGTGGATATGCTGCACATAGTGAAGCTACATCTCGTGTAATGGGCACAGCCTTCGCAGCTAAGTCAATGTTAGCTGGCGCACCTATTGAAACACATGCTTATATGTTATTAAAATTAATTAGCTGGCTAATTTTTGCTTCTCTACCCACTGTATTATTAACAGCTTATCTTTTACTTAAAAATAAAGGAAAATCCCTAATTCCGAGAGCACAGTTAATACTATTTACATGCTGGGTATTACCATCATTAGGGCTTTTTTCTTTAATTTATTTTCATAAACCCGTTTATTTAATGATTTTATTGCCACCAATCCTACTGGCCTTTTCAACATTAACATTCTCTATTTTCAAAAATAAGCACGGGGCCCATGCCTGGTACTTAATTATACTGATCGCAAGTGCTCAACTATTGTTCTTCTTTACTGCTACGGACTTTTTACCTAACCCTCTGTATAGGGTCAGCCGCACATATTTTCAAAAACAAGATGCTACTTTAAAAGAGTTAAAACAAATTATTCAAAAAGAGAACAGTGTTGGCACTTTATTAATATGGGAAAAAAATCCAAGCTTTAAGATTTACACTACTCGAATGTATGCTTGGAAAGGCGTAATTGCACGCATAGACTCTAAAGATAGAGTAGGTATACCTCACCCAAAAAATGGAATACTATCAATCACTACTTTTAATCAAAAAAACATGAGTTTTGGATATGGTGTGAATCTAAAGAAAATTAATAAAGTGTTAATTATTGATAGTAATCACCATCAACCAAAATATCAGGTATACAACACCCAACAATTTTTAAACACAGTACTTGCAGCGCCTAACTAACCAAGAAAATCTATGATTGAAATAGTTTCAGCCATCTCATTTTGGGAACTCATTAAACATACATCCACTTGGATTTCCAATCTGAAACGTGCTAAAGCCGCTCGCAAACAAGAATCTATTGATGCATTGAGAAAAGTCATCTTAGTTAGCAGCAAACTACCGTCTATTTAAGACAGTTGCGTGGTACCGGTAACGTAGATGCGGGCTCTGATCTACCAATTGCCGCATTTCAAGCAATGCCTGCTGTATTCAGAGGCCTAGAAGGCGAAGGTAAATTTACAATAACAGATCAATTTAAGGTTTCAGTTAGAGGGGAATAAGCTAGCAGTGCATATTTACCTCGTATCGCACCTTTACGCTTAGGGGCAGGCTTGATATATAAACAGAATCTGTTTAGTGCAAAATTAGATGTCCTGCATGCATTTAAGCAAAACAAGACAGCAGCAGCAAATGAATTAGCAACTGATAGCTATACCAATATCAGCGCACTACTAGCATACAAGTTGCCAATCAAAAAAACATCGAGTTATTTGCTAAAGCGAATAATCTGCTGAATCAGAAAGTCAGAGAGCATGCTTCATTCTTAAAAGATATTTTCCCTGCTGGTGAGCGCTCACTCTTAATCGGAGCTAGGGTAGACTTTTAAAAGGTTATAATTTATTCGTTAACTTTAGAAAAAACTTAGTCCTACAGGGCTAGCATGAAGCTTTATGTAATGCTGCTATAATTAATTACCCTTTAGATTGAAAAACAAATCTTGTGACCAGAAGAAACTTTATTTCAGCTATATTTGCCTTTACAACAAACTATCAAATAGCAAGTTTATTTCCCCTCAGATCATTAATGACTCACCCATCTGAGGATGGAATTATCATGAAAGATGGCTGGATATTAAAGGAAACAGATTTGTGATATTTGATAGCTTTTCTAGCTACAAAACTTCAGAAGGTTCACCAACCGTATGTATCATAGGCTCTGGCCCAGCAGGTATATCATTAGCTTTGGCGTTAGAAAAGCAAAAAATCTCATGCCTTATTGTTGAGGCTGGCAGTATGCAATATTCTGTAGAGTCACAAAGAGCTTATCGCGGAAAAGTAATAGGGGATGACTACATTCCGCTTGAATTAGCTAGGCTACGTTATTTCGGAGGGTCTTCTGGGCATTGGGCAGGGTGGTGTCGACCACTTGATGAAGTTGATTTTGAGGTTCGCAATGGCATTAAACATTCTGGGTGGCCTATTCGTAAAAAGGACTTAGACCCATATGCAAAAACAACCGAATCCATTCTAGAAATTAACGCTTTTTCACCTGATAAACGAATCAATAGTGACATAAATGAAGTGTTCTTTCATTTCAGCCCTCCTGTAAGGTTTGGTGATAAGTATCGTGATTATATTAAAAAATCACCACTTATTTCATTACTCATCAATAGCCCAATTACCGATATAGTCCCTAGTAAGGGAAAGGTGTCACATATAAATGTTCACTCTAAAAACAACCTTAACCCAAAAATATCTGCAAAATATTTTTGCCTCTGTACTGGTGGTATTGAAAATAGCCGCTTACTACTATGGTCAAATCAATTACACAATGGTGGCGTGGTACCGAATGCAGAAGCCTTAGGGAAGTACTGGATGGAGCATCCCATATATGACGTTGGGAAAAGTATGCTTTATAATTTTACTAAAATGCATAGAAAACATGAAGGTCAGCGCTTTTACTCCCCTACTGCAAAATTTTTGCGCACACACAATATTGACAACTTTGGACTGCGCGTAAGGGTTGGTAGAGGGTATGTAAAATCATTGATCAAAGATGGCCTATGTGTTGCCCCTAATTTTTTCTCAAAACTCGCTAATAAAGATATATGTAGCGCGAAGCTCCAGCTAGCTTGGGCGCAAGTACCCGTAAGCTCAAATCGAATCGAGTTAAGTACTGAGAAAGACGCTACAGGCGTACCGCAAACAAATCTATTCTGGGAAAAACAACCTCAAGATAGGCGTACTGCAGAAACAGCCTTAAAGCTTTTTGGTCGCCACCTCAGCACGCAAGATTTAGGGCGCGTAAAGGTTAGTAATTGGCTGGCGAATGAGCTTGATTATCCAGAAGATGATCCAGAAAGAATAGGGTATCATCACATGGGCGGCACTCGAATGACATCAAATGCATCTGAAGGCGTTGTTGATGGAAATTGTAAAGTGTTTGGTGTGGACAACCTCTATATAAGTGGGTCATCTGTTTTTGCAACAGGCGGGCATGCCAACCCAACCTATACTATCGTCCAACTAGCTTTGCGGTTAGGTGACCACATTGCACAAAATGAGGCGAGAACAACTTAATCCAATTCCATCCTTAGCCAAGCAGTACTAAACCCCAAGTAACGATGACATTGGTGAGTGCTACAAATACAGCCGCACTGGCGATATCTTTAGCACGTTTGGCTAATATATGATGCTCAGTAGATACACGATCAACGACCGCTTCAATCGCAGAATTAAGTAACTCGACTATCAACAATAAAAATAAACTACCAATCATTAACACGCGATGCAGTGTTTCAGACTCTAAATAGAGTGCTAACGGAATGAGGACTACTGTTAAAAAGACCTCCTGCCTAAAAGCATCCTCATGCTTAAATGCAGCTTTAAAACCGTCTATCGAATAACCAAAAGCATTGATTAAACGACGTAAACCAGTTTTACCTTTAAAAGGGCTTTCTTCGTGCGTCTGTGTCTGTTTATCCATATTTAAACCATTAAACTGTTATCAGTGAATTTTAACATGCGTTATCATGTTGTTTTATTGAATATTTAGACATTAAAGGTTATACACATGGCACGCATGGTGAGCTGTATTAAATTAGGCAAAGAAGCTGAAGGCATGGTCTACCCACCTTACCCAGGTGAATTAGGTAAACGCATTTATTTAGAAGTGTCGAAAGAAGCATGGGCAGAATGGCTTAAACAACAAACGATGTTGGTGAATGAAAATCGATTAAGTTTGGCTGACCCTGCTGCACGTAAATACTTAACAGAGCAAACCGAAAAATATTTTTTTGGTGATGGTGCCGATACTGCCGAAGGTTACGTGCCGGAAAATAAATAAGGAAGTTAGCTTTAAATACAATGATTAAAAAAATTATATTGCTAGTCACAGCCGCATTCTTATTTCAACATTTTTATACTGCTGGAACGCCACAAGTTCAAGCCGGCGAAATCAAACATAACAATGTTATTTTGTATGCAACTTCTTGGTGTAGTTATTGTAAAAAAACCCGAGCATTTTTAGCAAAGAATAATATTAAGTACACAGAATATGATGTTGAGAAGTCTGAAGAAGGCCGTAAACAACATAAAGCCCTAGGTGGAAAAGGTGTGCCTGTCTTAGATATTAAAGGCACTGTCATTTATGGCTATAGTGTTAAAAATATGGAATCTATTTTTAAACAGCTAAATTTAATGTAATTGTTTTTGTACTATACCCAAACAAAAATCCGCTTAAAGCGGATTTTTTATATCAGAAAACTTAATTATTTATAAGTCTTAACACCTTCAGCTGTCGCCAACAATAATACATTAGCAGGACGTGCTGCAAATAACCCATTGGTCACTACACCAACGATTTGATTGAGCTTTGCTTCAAAATCGACTGGATCACTAATCGTTAGATTATGCACATCTAGAATCACGTTACCGTTATCTGTTGTGAAATCACGTAACTTAGGCTGGCCGCCTAATTTTACTAATTCACGTGCCACCTGTGAGCGCGCCATTGGTAACACTTCTACTGGTAGTGGAAACTTACCTAATACAGGTACATATTTTGTTTCATCACATATACAGATAAATTGCTTAGCCACTGCAGCCACGACCTTCTCACGTGTTAACGCACCGCCACCACCTTTTAACATATGCATATGCTCAGTAATTTCATCAGCCCCATCTACATAGATATCCATGCCATCAACACTGTTCAAATCAAACACTTCAATACCATGGCCACGTAAACGTTCAGCCGTTACTTCACTACTCGCGACAGCGCCTTCAATTTTATGCTTCACCTTAGCAAGCTCTTCAATAAAGAAATTGGCCGTAGATCCTGTACCCACACCAATAATGCCCTCTTTTACGTATTCAACCGCCGCTTTAGCGACCTGCTGTTTTAATTCGTCTTGCGTATATGCCATTTTAAGTAAATCCTCTATAAAGTCTTTATAATCTAACCAAAACATCACTATACACTGGTCAGCAGGTTTTAAAAATTACTAAGCGTTAGAATTCCGTATGTCAGAAGATAACTTACAAGACTATTTAGCTAAAATCAAAAGCTCACATGTCTACGGTGTAGCGATTAATACGCCGTTAGATTTCCAGCCCACGCTTTCTGCACGCCTAGATAACCGTGTATTGTTAAAGCGTGAAGATATGCAACCGGTATTCTCGTTTAAACTACGGGGCGCTTACAACAAGATGGCAGGCTTACCTGCAAAGGTACTGAAACGTGGTGTGATCACTGCGAGTGCTGGCAACCATGCGCAAGGTGTGGCACTTGCCGCTAAAAAGCTCAATTGCCGTGCTGTCATTGTCATGCCAACAACAACGCCGCTCATCAAAGTCAATGCAGTAAAAAATGACGGCGCTGAAGTCATATTGGTCGGTGACAGCTATGCAGATGCATACTTACATGCATTAATACTAGAAAAATCTGAGCAACTGACATTTGTGCACCCATACGATGATCCAGACATTATTGCTGGGCAAGGTACGATAGGCATGGAAATTTTAGAGGCGCACCCTGAACCAATAGAAGCTATTTTTTGCTGTGTCGGTGGTGGTGGTTTAATTGCTGGCATCGCCGCTTACGTGAAAGCTAAACGCCCTGAAATAAAAATAATTGGTGTGGAGGCGAAAGATGCTGCAGCGATGACAGAATCATTAATCGCCGGTGAACGCACCATATTAGAACAAGTCAGCTTATTTGCAGACGGTGCGGCTGTGAAGCAAGTTGGTGAACACACATTCAAACTCTGCCAACAAACTGTAGATGAAATGATTGTAGTCGATAACGATGCGATTTGCGCTGCGATTAAAGACGTGTTTGAAGATACCCGTAGCATTTTAGAGCCGGCTGGTGCCTTAGCCACTGCAGGTATTAAGGCTTATGTCGAGCATAAAGGCATAAAAAATAAAACCATTATTGGCATTGCATCTGGTGCCAATATGAATTTTGACAGGCTAAGATTTGTGGCAGAGCGCGCAGAGATTGGTGAAAAACGTGAAGCGGTTTTAGCGGTAACGATTCCTGAAAAACCTGGCGCATTTAAAACATTTTGTGGCGAATTAGGCGACCATAACATCACGGAATTCAACTATCGATATTCTGACATAAAAGAGGCACATATCTATGTTGGCATCACCGTCCACGACCCTGTAGAAACCGAGCAACTAATTAAAAATTTAGAAGCTAAAAACTTAGCTGCTTTAAATCTCACTGATAATGAAATGGCAAAATTACATTTACGCCATTTAGTCGGCGGCCATGCGCCGCATGCAGAACATGAAGTAGTATACCGATTTGAGTTTCCAGAAAGGCCTGGAGCGCTCATGCACTTCTTAGATGAGATGGGGCACGATTGGAATATCAGCCTATTCCATTACCGTAACCATGGCGCTGATATTGGCCGCATCTTAGTAGCCTTAGAAGTGCCGCCAAATGAAATTAATGATTTTACTGATTTCCTAAACAGCTTAGGTTATCCATACTGGGAAGAGACGAAGAATCCAGCCTATCAATTATTTTTGGGCTAATTGCTTAATATTAAACAGTCTGTTTAAAAGACTTTGGAGAGATAGAAATGAAAGTTACACCTGTAATAAACAAAACTCACATCAGCTTACTAGTGCTTGCACTCATTGTTGGTGTTGTAGGCTGCAGTAAAGACCAAACAGCAGAAAAAGTAAGCGCTGAATCTAGCGTTACCCCTACTGGCTATGCATACGTCACAAGTCAAAAATCAGATACATCTGGCGTGAGCGTGATTGATTTAGCGACCATGGAAGTAGTCAACACATTTGATGTTAAAGCTGAAGGCCCACGTGGTTTAGGTATAACTGCAAACGGTTCAAAATTGATTGTTGCAACTAGAGAAAATGAGAGCATCTCTGTCATCGACCCAGCGACGGGTGAAGTCATGCAACAAATTAACGTCGGCAAGAACCCTGAGTTTGTTCGTGTGAATGGTGATTATGCTTACATCTCCTCAGAACCAAGTGCCAAAGGTGGCCCACCACCAAAACCAGGTTCAAAAGAAGCTGAAGAAAATGACGATGATGATGATGACAAAACACCAGCACGCATAGCGATAGTTGATTTAGTGAAAGGCGAAAAAATTCGCGATATCGTTGGTGGCCCAGAAACCGAAGGCATTGAATTCTCTGCAGATGGTAAAGAGATTGTAATTACAAACGAAGCAGACAATACAATCACTGTACATAATATTGAGTCTGGTGAGTTAGT
>JBJPGD010000045.1:0-93676 GCA_048595445.1 Methylophilaceae bacterium | reverse complement strand
ACCTGCTCCATTGCGTGAGGTAATGTTGCCTGTTGTTATATCCCCAACACCTGTTGAGACGATATCCATATAGCCGCCATTGCCGCCCACTGTATTACCACCTGTGCCACCGTGACCGCCAGAGGCTGCTATGTTGGCAGTGCTAATAGCACCAGCGGCATTAATATTAACCATACCGGCATTGCCGCCTGCAATAACTCCTGTACCGTTACGACCATTTGTAACGATAGACCCTGCTAAATTAACTAAGTTACTTGCTGTTATTGATACATTTCCTGAGTCTTGCCCGACTAAGCCCTGTGTAAGAATTTGCCCTGCAGCAACACTCGTTACATTTGCCCCACTTAACGTTATATCACCCTGTCGTGAAAATACTCTTCTATTAAGTGTTAAGTCACCTACGCCACTACTATCTGCGTCAGCTTTTAAATCAATATTTCCTGTTCCTTGCGTAAAAATTTGGCCGTTTACATTTAGATTATTATTAGCTTCTAAGCGAATAGAATTATTCGTTACCATCGTGATGTTGTTTGCCACTGTAATATCATTAGTTGCTTGTAAAAAGAGTTCAGAAAAGCCAGTGATATCTGCGATTTGAATGGTCGTCGTACCAGGGTCTGGCGCATCAGAAAATGCAAGGTCTGGTGTGCCATCAGCATTATTTGGTGGGGGTGTTTGAGCGCTAGTATTTAAGATAATATTTTCTGGATCAAGTAGCACATTACCACCTAAACCATTAGCAGCACTCACATCCACACGACCAATAAAATCTAAGTTCTGTTTGCCAGAAACTTCGACAAAACCACCGTTGCCAGATTGCGTGCCGCCTTTAGCAGAGATGTCACCATAGTAACGTGTAGTATCGTCAGCCCAAACAATGGCTTTACCACCATTACCTGTTTCACTAGCGTCTACTTTAATACTTGCAGCTTGATCAACATAAGCCGTCCGTGCGTTATAAGCTTCAATGTTTTTACCTTGATAATCGCCGCCTACTAATACTTGGCCGCCACCAGCATTGCCAGAAGCATCTAGATTAGCACCGCTAAACAAGGCAACTTGTTCTCCAGTGACTTCAATATTGCCACCTGTCGTATTCGCTTGATTGCCTTTTGCACTTAACGTACCGCTAACGGAAACGCGTGCATGATCTCCACCCTCTAAGCGAATAACGCCATTGTGCTCTACTAGGCTATTGGCTTGTGTAATACCTGAAACATTAATTGCTGAACTACGTGAATTCGTGGCGATTTGCACTGTGCCACCATCTGCTTGCACATTACCTGCTTGCGCTACAACCGCTTCTAATGCATCACCTGATAACTTGGCTTTGATTAAGCCATTACCATAAAAATCTAATACTGCAGAATCTGCAGAGGCCATCACAACACTGCCATTATTAGCAATTAAAGTGCCGCTATTCTTAACTTCTTTACCTAACATAACAAGGTAGCCACCATCAGAGACTTTAATCACGCCTTGATTATTAACGCCACCACTACTGCCATTAGCATTAAATTGGTAATTGCCGTTCAAAAAGTCAGCGTTAGAGATGTTCATGCTAGAGGCAACCAAGCCACCTACATCGACTTGTGCGCCTTGGCCAAACAGAACGCCATTTTGATTAATTAGAAATAAGTTACCATTTGACGTTAAGCCACCCATAATGTTGGTAGCACTATTGCCAGTCGATCTAAACAGACCTTGACCGTCGCCCTGCGTAAAAAATACATTTACGCTTTCATTCGCAGCAATATCTAATGAACTTGCTACGCCAATTACGTGGCTAGTTGTTACATTTAGATTGAAGTTATTGCCTGTTTGTTGTGAAGTCGCTTGACCAGATTGTATAACGAGGTCTGTCCATTGCGCGTTCGCATTTTGGGTAGCGCCAAATAATGCAGATATGACTACTAACCCTAATAGGGTTTTCTTTGTTAACGCCATAATGCTCATTGACTGAAATGATGACACAGCTTGATTATTATTATGTACCGCCGTTGCGTTCTTTCCATCACTTTTTATATGCTCAGCAACCGCCACAAATGCATCTTGCACTCGGCTCCAGACTAAGCGATACCTATGATTTAATGATGTTTTTTTCATTCCCTACTCCAATAGTCAGCATTGCTATTCATACCGTTTTAGCACAAGCAATAGTGATGTTATATTAACTTTACAATTGTTTATATATGGATATAAGCAATAATCTTGCCAGAATTTATATAGTGAATATTTTCTAAGGAAAATAGAGATTTGAATATTCTACACGGCCACAACATAGAAGTTTTGTTCTAAACCAAAAATACTGTAGAAGCCCTCATTACTAACGACTTGCTATAAGCGATTAATATAATGAGTAAAGTTCCGTCTTAAAAATATTTAATTAATTGCCCCCAAACACGGACTTCATTTTCAGCATCTGCACCTTCAAAATCACGATTTTGATGAGATGCTGTCACATTAAACAGCCATGTATTTTTAAATGTTGCATCCAACCCTAAACCAAAATGCATTGATTTCACATGATTATCATTTGCGGATGTTTTTTGATTGACCTTACCTCTACCAACATCTATAAAGCCAAAAGGACTAATATCTACAAGTGATATGCTTGCCAATAATTTATTTGCTGAAATTCTCTTTCTCAGTTCAGCGCCAACGGCAAGCCCTGTATCAGCCAAACTCGGCAATTCTGCGAACCGCCTCCAACGATTAATGCCACCAATAGAAAGCTTTTCTACGCTATCAAGGTTTTTACTAGCACGCTGATAATCCGCTTGCAAAGCAAGGCTGATACCATTTTCAAAATACTGCAACCTTGTAGCACTAAGACTGTATTTAACAAAACCGCCCTTTGTTTTTGCGCCAGACTCATCCAACGCTTGTGCAGTATCATCTTTAAACATGACCTTGCCAGTGCGTATATTGAGACCTACTTGATTACTCACACTGCCCGCTTCATTCAACCAATCACCATAAATGCCGAAGTCTGCTCCGAATATATTGCGTCTATTTTCAAGTGAAGCTGTTGCAACCTCATCATTCATCACTTTATAAGAAGTGCCATAACGAAAAGAAATGCCTTTATGCGCATCACGCAAAATTGGTTGATCTATCGAGATATTAAAATACTGGCTTTCACCAAATGCGTCTAGTGGCGCCAACTCACGGCCTAATTTGTAATCCACATAGTTATAACCAAGACTTAGCGTCGTACCCGAAGCTAAAATTGGGGTGATATATCTAAGGTCTACACCACGCTGGCCATTATTGTTTGATCGTTTTACATTCAAACTAAACTGATCACCAAGGCCTGCTGGATTATTCAATTGGACGCCAGCCAAGACTACTTCACGCCCAGTAAAACGATTACCATAGGCATTTGCGCCTATATAGCCTTGTAAACGTGGTTGCGGCGCTAACGTAACTTCTATATCTGTCGCGCCAACGATACTGCTAGGATTAAGTTGCGCCGTTGCATCCACACCTGGCAGTGCGTTCAATAGCGTTACATTACGAACCAAATTGTATTCGCTTACGGAACCACCTACACCAAGCTGATAAATCGCCATTTTTTCCATGAAGGCTTTATTAAGGTCATCTGCGCCACTTAACTTTAATGTACCTAGCTTGCCTTCTAAAATGGCAATTTCTACTGTATTTGCTGCAATGTCTTGTGCGGGTAAATACGCTTGCGCTAAGAAATAGCCATTTTCTCTATAAAACGCAGTGATTATTTTGGTTGCTTCATTCAGGTCTTTAAACCCTATTTCACGTTTTTCAAAATCCATTAGCAACGCACTTAACTGCTCATTACTAAATGATTGATTGCCGCTAAACGTGAATGCTTGAATGATTACTTTTATATTGTCTCCGGTATCAGGTGCTTGAATAGCAGGCTTAACTTCTTTTTTTATTTCCGTTTGCGGCACAGATGGTAAAGCACGTGGTTGCTCCGCTCTTGGGATATCCCCTGTATCAGGAACACCACCGGCAGCGACAACATGGAAGGAGGTTGACAATAAACACAACCCTAAAACAATACAAACACTTTTCATATTAAATTACATATCTAAAACAATAGGTTATTTTACCTGCATATACAGGCATTCACACCTTTTTAAATTTGTTTTTATCATTTATTTACGTCAATTAAAACTCTAGTGGATCTATATCCAACACCCAGCGTAATTTGCTGGCTAATTTTTGTTCACGTAGTTGTGGCATCCAGACTCTTAGCAATTGCTGTAAACTTTTTCTACTCGATGCTTGAAGCAGTAATTGTCCGCGCTCCATACTTTTTAAGCGCTCCATTTGTGGCCGTAATGGATCATAGATAGTGACTTCATGAGGAATAGCACGCGCCAAATTAACTGCTTGATGTAGAAATTGTAGTACTTGGTTGTAATCGCTAGCCTCTGCTTTTAATAAGGCAAAATAGCTAGTAGGGGGAAACTGCATCGTACCGCGCTCATCGAGTAAGGTATCAGCATAAGTTTCATAATCTTGCACCCGTAGCGCGTTGAATAAATCATGCTGTGGAAAGGTGGTTTGTATCAACACCTCGCCAGCAATTTCTGCACGGCCGGCACGGCCTGATACTTGCATCAATTGTGAAAATAAGCGTTCGCTTGCCCGAAAATCTGGACTAAACAATGCAGTGTCTGTATCAATCACGCCAACTAGCGTTAAATGCGGAAAGTCATGCCCTTTCGCCAACATTTGTGTACCGACTAAAATATCAATTTCTTTGTCATACACTTTCGTTAACAAATCGGTCAGCGCGTCTTTATTACGTACGCTATCTCTATCCACTCGTGCAATGTTGGCGGTAGGGAATAGTGCTGCCAAGGTTTGTTCTAAACGTTGGGTCGCTTGGCCAACTGGGCTTAAATCTGGATTGCCACAATCTGGACATTGAATAGGGATTTTTTGTTCATGCCCACAATGGTGACATTTGAGGCGCTTTTGACCTAAATGCACAACCAGCCGAGCTGAGCAGCGTATGCACGGGGCAATCCACTGGCATGCATTGCAATGCATGACTGGTGCGTAGCCACGACGGTTAAGGAACAATAGGCTTTGTTCGCCTCGGCTTAAACGCTCACGCATGGCTTTAATCAAAATCGGTGATAAGCCATTTTCGGTTGGTGACTTACCGACATCAATACAATTTATTTTTGGTAGTTGTGCATTTTCTACTGCGCGGTTTTTTAAACGTAATAATCCATATTGCGCTTTTTTGGCTAAGTGCCAAGTTTCCAGAGAAGGCGTCGCACTACCCATGACAATCGGTACATTCAATTGTTTCGCACGCATAATAGCCACATCACGCGCGTGGTAGCGCATACCATCTTGTTGCTTATACGAACCGTCATGTTCTTCATCTATGATAATGGCTTTTAAATGCGGCATGGGCGTGTACACACTTAAACGTGTGCCAATTACAATCTTAGCTGCACCAGTATTGGCTGCCTGCCATGATTGTAAGCGCTCACTTTCACTCAAGTTGCTATGCAGCGTAACTAAAGGATGTTCACTTAAGCGACTTCTAAAACGCGCTTCTAATTGCGGGGTTAAATTAATCTCTGGTACTAGTACCAATACCTGCGCATTTTTTTCTGCCAAGATGGTTTTCAGTATCTGAATATAGACTTCTGTTTTACCGCTACCGGTAATGCCGTTAAGCAACCACGGCTTAAAACCACCAGCCTCATTTAATACAGATTGAATCACTTTCTGCTGTTCGCTATTGAGTACCGGCTCTACGTTAGATGATTTCATTGATGCCTTAACTGCAACCACCTCTATTTGTTGCAAGCATCCCATATCATTTAAGTGGGTGATCGCTTTACGCCAACCTGGAGAGACCTCTGCTAACTGCACCTCAGTTAAGCTAGCATTCTCTTGCAACGCTTTCACAACTCTTTGCAAAACAACTTGCCGTTTTGGCAGCTCTTCTACATTGATCTTAGCACTAAGGCTGTAGATAAAACTTTTACGCGTCACCGCCGGTTTAATCTGACGTAACCGTAGGGGTAGGGCAGAAATCATCGCCTGGCCCAGCGGGTAGTGATAATACTCCGCACAAAACTTCAAAAGCTTAAACATGCGCGCATCAAACACGACATCATCAAACACATGTTGTACTGGTTTTAACTTATCTAGCGGTACATCAGTTGTATCTGTTATTTCAACGATCACGCCCACCAAATGTCGCCCTGCGAATGAAACCACTGCACGTGCACCGACCTGCGCTTTAAACCCATCATTTGCATAATCAAATAAACGGTTTAGCGGTACATCCAGTCCAACTCTGAGGATTTGTGATGCCATATAAATGAAGTCAGTAAATAGTTTTGTGTATGGTTTTTGTGTAACAGTTTATTGAGTTAAAATACTGGCTTCGCAGATTTAATGCAACCATTCAATACAACAAGCCTATATTTAAGACACGACCCTTGAAAGACATCATTTCAAATTTGCTGTTGCAAGCCGCTCAAACACTGGTTGCCGATACGTCAGAACTGTCGATCATATTAGAGCGCCCAAAGTCCGCTGAACACGGTGATTTTGCATGCAATTTGGCCATGATGTTAGCCAAGCCATTACGCCAAAATCCTCGAGCCATTGCGGAACAATTAGTCCAAGCTTTACCAGCAAGTGATTATATTGAAAAAGTAGACATCGCTGGTGCAGGTTTTATTAACTTCCACTTGGCAACAAGCACAAAGCAACTTATCGTAAAAGAGATTTTAAAAGCTGGTGACAAATTTGGACATAACCAAACAGGGAAAGGCGAAAAGATACAAGTTGAATTTGTATCTGCAAACCCAACAGGGCCACTGCATGTGGGGCATGGTCGTGGGGCAGCAGTAGGGGACTGTTTATCACGTTTGCTGTCAGCTAATGGTTGGGATGTCACCCGTGAATTTTATTACAACGATGCTGGCGCGCAAATAGATAACCTAACGAAATCTGTATTAGCCCGCGCGCAAGGACTTGCAGCTGATGACCCTAGCTTTCCAGAAAATGGTTACCGCGGCGAATACATCGCCGATATTGCCAAAGCATTTATCGCCAAAGAAACCATCACTGCAGATGACATGAAAGTCACTGCCAGCGGCGATCTCACTGATGCCGAATCTATCCGCAATTTTAGCGTGGCTTACTTACGACACGAGCAAGATTTAGATTTGCGCGCTTTTCAAATTAAATTTGATGTGTTCTCGCTAGAGAGCGCTTTATATACATCGGGTAAAGTAGAAGAAACTGTACAAGCCTTAATTAAAAGCGGAAAAACTTACGAGAGTGAGGGCGCACTATGGCTACGAACTACTGATTACGGTGATGACAAAGATCGCGTCATGCGTAAAAAAGAGGGTGGTTATACCTACTTTGTGCCAGATGTTACTTACCATCTAGAAAAATGGAACCGTGGTTTTACCAAAGTGATTAATGAGCAGGGGGCAGATCACCATAGTACGATTACACGCGTCCGTGCTGGGCTACAAGCGCTAGATGTTAGCATTCCTAAAGCTTGGCCAGACTATGTACTACATCAAATGGTCACTGTGATGCGCGGTGGCGACGAAGTGAAACTCTCAAAACGTGCTGGTAGTTATGTCACACTGCGTGATTTGATTGAGGAAGTCGGCTGCGATGCTACTCGTTACTTCCTAGCCGCTAGACGTGCAGATTCGCAATTAGTATTTGATATCGATCTTGCACGGGCACAAACCAATGACAACCCAGTGTATTATATTCAATATGCGCACGCGCGTATTTGTAGCGTACTAAGCCAATGGGGCGGCGATTCATCTAGCCTCCTATCCAATGACTTGAGCGCATTAAGTACCAAACATGAAACAACATTAATGCAGAAGTTAAGCGAATTTCCTGAGGTGGTTAGAAATGCAGCTAATGATTTAGCGCCGCATATGATTGCTAACTACTTAAAAGAATGTGCAAGTGATTTGCATGGCTATTACAACGATACTAAATTCTTGGTCGATAATAAACCAACCAAACTGGCTCGTATGGCACTCATAACAGCGACACAACAAGTCCTCAAAAATGGTTTAGATTTGCTTGGTGTTAACGCGCCGAGTAAAATGTAATTATTATCAATAGGTAAAAATAAAATGAGCAGAGATTACAAACCAAAAACAAACAAAACAAGTAATGGTAGCCCATTTTTATCTGGGCTTCTTTTCGGCTTCTTACTTGGTGTAGTAGCATCGGTAGCACTAACCATTTATATTAAGGGCGATACCAGCCCTTTCGAAGATAAAAAAATCAATGCGCCTAAAATTGAATCATTACCTCAAGAAGCTATCAGTGAAAAAGATCTGGAGGTTGTCAAACCTGAAGACGATCTTGATTTCTATACCATTTTGCCAGAGACAGAAAGTGCCGTTACGGTAAAAGAAATTAATGATGCAAACATTGAAATTAAAAATGATAGCTATTTTTTACAGATAGGTTCTTTTAAAAAAGAAGCAGATGCTAATAACCTCAAAGCAGAGCTTGCGCTGCAAGGTTTCGAAGCCATTGTGCAAACGGCAAACATACCTGAAAAAGGAACTTGGCACCGCGTTCGTGTTGGCCCATTAAATAGTATTGATAGCATTAATAAAGCACGCAATAATTTAACTGCCAATAATTTTAATGTAGATCTCATTAAGATCAAACAATAATAAACTTTAGATAATTCAACTCCAGATGGAATCTTTTGTCATCTTTTGATGTCTGTTATCGTTGTTACATGTAGTTGCTAATTAAACAAAAAAACTTAGGATATAGAATGAAAAACATATTACTCTCTTTGATATTACTTTTAAGTACAGCTAGCTTAAGTAATGCTGTATTTGCTGAACCAAAACCAGGCCAAGATTTTGATGCTGTTGCGCAAGTCATCCCAACGGAAAATCCTGCAAAAATTGAGGTGATGGAAATTTTTTGGTATGGCTGTGATCATTGCTACCAAATGGAAACACCATTAAAAGTTTGGCTTAAAAAAATACCAGCTGATGTCAATTTTAAACGTATGCCTGGATTACCTGGTGCTGCATGGGCACCAATGGCAAAAGCATATTTCACTATGGAGTCTCTAGGTATCGAAGATAAGCTACACCACAGCTTATTTGAAGCGGTACACAAACATAAAACGTTAAACCCCAAAGATGAAAAAGCAACGCTTGCTTGGCTCACGAACAAAAGTGGCTTAGATCGTGCCAAAGTTGAATCAACCTTCAATTCATTTACAGTGAATACTAACCTCAAACGTGCAGCACAAGTATTTCGCGCTTCAGGAGCAACTGGCGTACCTAGCTTAATCGTTGATGGTAAATATATCACTTCAGGCACCATGGCCGGTGGTAACGCCAAAGCTTTAGAAGTGGTCAATTACATTGTTAAAAATGTGCGTGCTACAAGAGCTAAAGCAGCTAAACCTGTAAAAAAGTAAATAAGGCAGCTGATAAAATTAAGTTGCCCAGTAGGCTCAAATAACTAAAACCAAACCCGCTATGTATATTACATCAGCGGGTTTTTTATAAGATTAAACATTACCTCATGAAAAAAGTATTTATTACGGGTGCATCAAGTGGTATTGGCTCAGCATTAGCCTTTGAGTATGCCACCCAATATACTAACCAGCAGATTACACTGGGTTTAGTAGGGCGCAAGATTGATGCATTGCAACAGTTGGCGGACAAACTCAAAACTGATTACAACGCTACCTGCGCCATTTATGCTGTTGATGTAAGAGATCATGCTGCTCTACATACCGCTGCCAAAGACTATATTTCACGTTTTGGCCCTCCTAATATTGTCATTGCTTGTGCTGGTGTGAGCCGCGGCACATTGACAGAGCATCAAGAAGACATCGCTGCTTTTCAAGCCGTGATCGATATTAATGTCATGGGAATGGTGCACACCTTTAGTCCTTTTGTTGCTGCTATGCAAAACCAAACACGTCAACAAGCACAGTTTGTTGGTGTTGCTAGTGTTGCAGGTATTCGTGGTTTACCGGGCGCTGGCGCTTATAGTGCAAGCAAGGCAGCTGCGACTAGCTACCTTGAAAGCTTACGCGTAGAAATGAACGCATACGATATTCATGTCACAACTGTCGCACCTGGGTATATCCGCACCCCAATGACAGACATCAATCAATATAAAATGCCTTTTCTAATGGATGCTAATATTTTTGCACAAAAACTGATTAAAGCGATAGAAAACAAACGCCGTTTTATTATTATCCCTTGGCAAATGGGTTGGGTTGCAAGGTTGATGCGATTTATCCCACCTGTGTTATGGGATTGGAGCATGCGGAAAGCACCACATAAAGAGAGAACCAATTGGGACTGGTTATAGCAACCGACTTGCTGCTTTAGCAGCTAGTGAGGGTGGATACACTCCTTGCGGGTGTGCTTCATTTAATTGCTATTATTCTACCGTCACGCTTTTCGCTAGATTCCTAGGCTTATCAACATCCGTGCCTTTTAACAGAGCTACATGGTACGACAGTAGTTGTACGGGAATCGTATGCAAAATAGGGGAGAGCACACCTACGTGACGCGGAGTACGAATCACATGTACCCCTTCAGATTCAGTAAAGTGGCTATCCGCATCGGCAAATACAAACAGCTCACCTCCGCGCGCGCTCACCTCTTGCATGTTTGATTTTACTTTTTCCAGTAAATCATCATTTGGCGCAATGACAACAACAGGCATATTACTATCTACCAATGCTAATGGCCCATGTTTAAGTTCACCTGCTGGATACGCTTCAGCATGAATATACGAAATTTCCTTTAATTTCAATGCGCCTTCCATTGCGATAGGGTAGTGCACGCCACGGCCTAAAAATAACGCATGCTCTTTATCACCAAAACGCTTAGCCCACTCACTAATTTGCGGTTCTAAATTAAGCGCAAACTGTACACTAACTGGTAAGTGACGTAATGCATCTAAATACTCATCTTCTTGTGTCTTATTCAATGAGCCGCGTTGCTTTGCTAAAGTTGCTGCTAACGTAAACAAAGCAACCAATTGCGTGGTAAATGCCTTGGTTGAAGCAACCCCAATCTCAGCACCCGCACGCGTATACAAGACTAACTTAGAGGCGCGTGGTAGGGCGCTTTCTTGTACATTACAGATGGATAAAGTTAAGTGTTGGCCTAAGCTTTGTGCATGCTTGAGCGCTTCCATCGTATCTAAGGTTTCACCAGATTGTGAAATGGTCACAATCAATTGTTTTGGGTTTGGCACAGAGGTACGGTAGCGGTATTCACTCGCAATTTCTACATTAGTTGGTAGCCCTGTAATACCTTCTAACCAATACTTAGCGGTTAGTCCTGCATAATAACTGGTGCCTGCTGCTAGAATCAAAACACTGTCCACTTGATTAAATACTTCAGCAGCATTTTGTCCAAATAGTTCTGGCGAAAAACTTGCATCATCAATCACGGCTTCAATCGTATCTGTTAATGCACGTGGTTGTTCATGAATTTCTTTTTGCATAAAGTGTGCATAAGGGCCTAACTCTAGGCTTGCCAATGAAACATCACTGACATGGATTTCTCGTTCTATTTGCGTATCTGTTTTATCCCAGATAGTCACGCCACTTGCTTTGATTTCAGCAACATCGCCATCTTCTAAATAAATCACCTTACGCGTTGCAGCGAGTACTGCTGATACATCTGAGGCAATAAAGTTTTCGCCTTCACCAATACCTAGTAATAACGGACAGCCTTGGCGTGCAGTAATCATGCTGTCTGTTTCTTTCACAGAAATAACACTGATTGCAAATGCGCCTGTTAACTCTTTAATTGCCAGCTTTACTGCCGATAATAGGCACTCGCCTTTTTCATGGTAATAGTGGATCAAGTGGGCAATGACTTCTGTGTCGGTTTGCGAAGTAAACTCATAACCCAAACTAGATAAGCGGTCACGTTGCTCATCATGGTTTTCAATAATGCCATTATGTACGACAGCAATTTCGTTTTTAGATACATGTGGATGTGCATTGCTCTCAGTCACGCCACCATGTGTTGCCCAGCGTGTGTGCCCAATGCCGACTAAACCTGTTAAGTTGGCATCGATGGCTTTTTCTTGCATCGCTGCGACTCGCCCAACTGCACGTACGCGCTCAATACCATTGCTGTTTAAAACCGCAACACCTGCTGAATCATATCCACGGTATTCTAATCGGCTCAACCCTTCGATTAAGTTTGATACAACATTTTTACTGGATACTGCACCAACAATTCCACACATAATAATTAATCTTTCCTGATATTACTTTTTGATTTTTTTTGGTCGCTGCCAGCCTATTACCGATTTTTGCTCTCGAGCACGGCATAAGGTTAGTGAGTTCTCTGGCACATTTTTAGTGATGGTTGAACCAGCTGCTATCGTTGCACCTTCACCGACAGTTACTGGTGCTACTAGTTGTGTGTCTGATCCGATAAATGCATTGTCCTCAATCACTGTTCTAAATTTATTGGCACCATCGTAGTTACATGTAATGGTGCCAGCACCTATATTCACCTTTTTGCCAACAGTAGTGTCGCCGACATAACTCAAGTGATTGATTTTGCTACCAACATCGACTTGGGCGTTCTTAAGTTCAACAAAATTACCTACATGTGTTTCCGATGCAAGCACCGTGCCAGGACGTAATCTTGCATAGGGTCCTACTCTACTATTTTCACCTACCTCTGCCTCGAGGATGTGTGTGAATGGAGCAATAGTCGCTCCAGCTGCAATCGTTGCATCCTTAATCACACAGTAAGCACCGATTTTTACGCCCTCACCTAGCTGAACTTGACCTTCGAAAATACAACCAACATCTATCTCTACATCTTTTTCTGTTTCTAAATGTCCACGGATATCAATACGTGCAGGGTCTAATAAAGTAACCCCTTTTTGTAACAATGCTTCTGCATTACGGTTTTGGTAAACACGCTCTATTTGCGCCAAATCCTGCTTACTGTTGATGCCAGTCACTGACCACTCATCAGCAGTGACTACTGCACTGACATTCACACCATCTTCTACTGCAAAGCCTACGATATCTGTTAAATAATATTCTTTTTGCGCATTGTTGTTGGTCAACCGTTGTAACCAATTCTTTAAATGGTTACTTGGCATTGCCATAATACCTGTGTTGACCTCGTCTACTTGTCGTTGCTCGCCTGTCGCATCTTTATGTTCGACAATAGCCTTAACTAAATTCTGATCATTACGAATGATTCGGCCATACCCTGTAGGGTCTAGTTTATTAAATGATTGAATCACCATCTTATCGTGTGCTTCTTCAATAAGCTTTTTACATGCATCACCATTTACTAAAGGTACATCACCTAGCAAAATCAACGTATTTGCATCATTATCTAGATGTGGCATTGCTTGTTGTACCGCATGGCCTGTACCCAGTTGTTCTTTTTGCTCCGCCCATATAATTTTTTCTTGACCAAAAGCTTCCTGCACTTTTTCGCCACCATAACCATAGACCACGATGATTTTTTGTGGGTTTAAATTTTTTGCACAATCTAGCACGTGTCCCAAGATAGGTTTAGCACCAATCTCATGTAATACTTTCGGCTTATTAGAATGCATACGCGTGCCTTTACCAGCAGCTAAGATAATAATATTGAGTTTTGTATTTTGCATATTAATACTTATTTTACTACGGCTATGTTGCTTATGATATGACCCATATGTACAGACCATAAAAAAGCGGCTAAAAGCCGCTTTTTTATTACTGACTTAATTATTTAGTTTTGCGTAATTTTTTTATCGCTTGAATTTGTGCAACCGCTTCAGCCAGCTCAGCCTTGGCTTTTGCATAATCGATATCAGATGACTGGTTTTTCATCGCTTCTTCTGCAGCGTCTATAGCTGCCTGCGCTTTCGCTTCATCTAAATCACCACCACGAATCGCTGTATCAGCCAAAACAGTCACTAAACCTGGCTGCACTTCTAGCATTCCGCCAGAAATAAAGATCAGTGTTTCTTCAGCTGTATCTGGCAACTTAATACGCAATGCGCCTGGTTTAATCGTAGTAAGCAAAGGCGCGTGATTTGGGTAAACACCCACTTCTCCCGCAGACGCAGGTGCCACTATAAATTCAGCATCGCCTGAAAATATTTCTTCTTCAGCGCTGACTACATCAACACGAACAGTATTTGCCATTATTATTTTCTCACAAGCCTAGTTTAAAGTTTTGGCTTTTTCAACAGCCTCTTCGATACCACCAACCATATAGAAAGCTTGTTCAGGTAAGTGATCATACTCACCATTTACAATTGCTTTAAAGCCTTTGATTGTTTCTTTTAATGGTACATATTTACCAGGCGCGCCGGTAAACACTTCTGCAACGTGGAATGGTTGTGATAAGAAACGTTGAATCTTACGTGCACGGCCCACCGCTAATTTATCTTCAGGTGATAGCTCATCCATACCCAAAATAGCAATAATGTCGCGTAGCTCTTTATAGCGTTGCAATGTTTGTTGCACACCGCGCGCGACTTCGTAATGCTCTTCACCAACGACTAATGGGTCTAATTGACGTGAAGATGAATCTAGTGGGTCAACCGCAGGGTAGATACCAAGAGAAGCAATGTCACGTGAAAGCACAACGGTTGAATCCAAATGCTGGAACGTTGTTGCAGGCGATGGGTCAGTCAAGTCATCCGCTGGCACATAAACCGCTTGAATAGAAGTAATAGAACCAGCCTTAGTTGAGGTAATACGTTCTTGCAATTTACCCATCTCGTCAGCTAGAGTTGGTTGGTAACCAACAGCTGAAGGCATACGACCCAGCAGCGCAGATACTTCAGTACCAGCCAACGTGTAACGGTAAATATTATCAACGAAGAACAGAACATCACGACCTTCATCACGGAACTTCTCCGCCATTGTTAAGCCAGAAAGTGCAACACGTAAACGGTTACCAGGTGGTTCGTTCATTTGACCAAACACCATCGCAACTTTTGATTCTTTCATGTCATCAAGCTTAATCACGCCTGCTTCTGCCATTTCATGGTAGAAGTCATTACCTTCACGGGTACGCTCGCCAACACCTGCAAATACGGATAAACCTGAGTGCTGTTTAGCAATGTTGTTAATGAGTTCAAGCATGTTAACGGTTTTACCAACACCCGCACCACCAAACAAACCAACTTTACCGCCCTTAGCAAATGGGCAAACCAAGTCAATAACCTTAATCCCTGTTTCTAGCAAATCAATAGAAGGTGATAACTCTTCAAAAGCAGGTGCTTTTTGGTGAATAGAGCGACGCTCTTTAGAATCGATTGGGCCAACTTCATCAATTGGACGACCCAGCACATCCATAATACGACCCAAAGTACCTATACCAACTGGCACGGTAATTTGTGAACCTGTTGATTTAAATGTAGTGCCGCGTGCAAGACCATCAGATGAGCCCATGGCAATCGTACGCACGATACCATCACCCAATTGCTGCTGCACCTCCAATGTCAAGCCAGCTTCCGCTTGAGATTTTTTGTCATCAATAATCAATGCATCATATACTTTTGGCATATTATCGCGAGGGAACTCAACGTCCACAACCGCGCCAATACATTGAACTACTTTACCTACTACTGCTTGATTTGCTTTTGCCATCTTTTTTCCTAACCCAATATTTAGTCAGATACTTTTAATATAAATAAAATCTTAATTAGCGATTGCTGCAGCGCCGCCAACAATTTCTGAAATCTCTTTTGTAATCGCTGCTTGCCGCGCTTTGTTATAAACCAATTTCAATTCATCAATCACTGTTGATGCATTGTCTGAAGCAGACTTCATTGCCACCATACGTGATGATTGTTCAGACGCCATATTCTCGGCTACTGCGTTATAGATTAATGACTCAATGTAGCGTGTCATTAATTCATCAATCACAGGCTCTGGTTCTGGCTCATAGATATAAGCCCAATTACCTTCAGGGCTACCCATTTTTTCACCCGATAGTGGTAGTAATTGCTCAATCACCGGTTCTTGCTTCATTGTATTAATAAACCTGGTGTAGCTGATAAATAATTGGTCTATCTCGCCAGCTTCAAAAGCGTCCAACATCACCTTTATTGAACCAATCAGTGTTTCCAAATGTGGCACATCACCTAAGCCCGTTACGTTAGATGTCACATCTGCACCTACTCGCGTCATAAAGCTCAGGCCTTTATTACCAAACGCACTGACTTTAATCCCTTTACCTTCGGCTTCCCAAGTTTGCATTTGGTTAACAGATAGCCGCAACATATTGGTATTCAAACCACCACATAAGCCTTTATCAGAACTCACCACAATCAAACCAATGTTCTTAACCACATCACGTTTAATTAAAAACGGATGTTTATATTCAGGCTGTGAATATGAAAGGTGAGCAGCTACATTACGAATTTTTTCAGCATATGGGCGTGATGCGCGCATTCTATCCTGCGCTTTACGCATTTTAGAAGCCGCAACCATTTCCATTGCTTTCGTGATCTTGCTGGTATTTTCTACCGACTTGATCTTGGTTCTAATCTCTTTACTACCAGCCATTTTATTGTCCTAATTTTCTAGAGATTAATATGCAGTTGTTGTTTTAAAGTCTTTAATCGCGTCTTCAACTGCTTTTTCGTCATCAGCGCTTAATGCTTTGTTTTTCTCAATCGCATTCATCAGTTTCTTGTATTTAGATTTCATATGTCCGTGTAAACCAGCCTCGAAAGCTAATACTTTTTCTGTTGGCACATCGTCAAAGTAGCCTTTATTAGCAGCTAACAAGGAAATAGCCATATTAGATATGCTTAATGGAGAATACTGTGCTTGTTTCATTAATTCAGTAAACATGCGGCCACGGTCTAGTTGATTTCGCGTTGCTTCATCCAAATCAGAAGCAAACTGAGCAAAAGCAGCCAATTCACGATATTGCGCAAGCGCTAAACGTACGCCACCACCCAATTTCTTAATCACTTTAGTTTGTGCTGCTCCACCCACACGAGAGACTGAAATACCTGCGTTAATCGCTGGACGAATACCCGCGTTGAACAAATCAGTTTCTAAGAAGATCTGACCATCAGTAATTGAAATCACGTTTGTTGGTACAAAGGCAGAAACGTCACCGGCGGCTGTTTCAATCACTGGTAATGCTGTCAATGAGCCTGTTTTACCTTTAACTTTGCCTTTAGTGAACTTCTCAACATACGCTTCGTTTACACGTGCTGAACGCTCTAGTAAACGTGAGTGAATATAGAAAACATCACCTGGATAAGCTTCACGGCCTGGTGGACGACGTAGCAATAATGAAATTTGACGGTAAGCAATCGCTTGTTTAGTCAGGTCATCATAAACAATCAATGAATCTTCACCGCGATCACGGAAGTATTCACCCATTGTACAACCAGCATATGGCGCTAAGAATTGTAGTGCGGCAGAATCAGAGGCAGTAGCAGCAACGACAATGGTGTATGCCATTGCACCGTTTTCTTCTAACTTACTGACTACGTTAGCAATGGTTGAAGCTTTTTGACCAATCGCAACATATACGCAGGTCATGTTTTGACCTTTTTGATTAATAATCGCATCAACAGCTACAGCAGTTTTACCTGTTTGACGATCACCAATAATCAATTCACGTTGACCACGGCCAACCGGCACCATAGAGTCAACTGATTTCAAACCTGTTTGCACTGGCTCTGAAACAGACTTACGGTCAATCACGCCTGGCGCAACTTTTTCAATTTTATCTGTTAATTTCGTTTTAATTGGGCCTTTACCATCAATTGGCTGACCTAGTGCGTTTACAACGCGGCCAATAAGTTCGGGGCCTACTGGCACTTCTAAAATACGCCCTGTACATTTACAGATATCACCTTCAGTAATATGCTCGTAATCACCTAACACCACCGCGCCAACTGAATCACGCTCAAGGTTAAGTGCCAAACCAAATGTATTCCCTGGGAACTCAATCATTTCGCCAGACATGACATTTGAAAGACCATGAATACGTACGATACCGTCAGTTACAGAGATTACAGTCCCTTGGGTACGCGCTTCGCTACTTACCGAAAAGTCTTCTAATCTGCTTTTAATCAGTTCACTGATTTCTGATGTTGATAATTGCATTACTAAACTCCTAAAGTTTTTGTTCGCCGGCTTACGCTGCTAGCGAATAAGCTAAATTTTGTAACTGGCCTTTAACAGACGCATCGATGACTGTATCGCCCACAATGATTTTTATACCGCTAATAATTTCTGGGTCAACCGAAACACTGGCTTCTACTTTTTGCCCAAACTTAGCTTCTAATCGTTTTATTAAATCTTTTACTTCTGTCGCACTTGGCTTAACTGCTGCAATAATCTCAGCTTCGAGCACGCCTTCTTCTTTCGCTTTTAACTCTTCAAAAGCTGTCGTAATTGCTGGCAATAGAGATAAACGACCATACTCAACCAATACTTTGATTAAATTTTCTGCATTGTCGTTTAGTTTATTACCGCACACCTTAAAAAAGGTTGCTTGCAAATCACTCGCCACAACATTGGGGTCATTAATATAAGCTTGCATTTGCGCATCACTTGCGACCTGTGTTGCAAAGCCAAGCATTTCTGACCATTTCGCCAAGGCTTTTTGCTCTTTACCAAGCTTGTAAACAGCAACCGCGTATGGTCTTGCGATGGTGGATAATTCAGCCATTCGTTCCCCTATATTCTCTTAGAGTTCTGCTGCAAGTTTAGAAAGTAGTTCAGAGTGTGCTTTTGCGTTAATTTCTTTACGCAAAATTTTCTCTGCGCCGGCGATTGCCAAACTAGACACTTGCGCACGCAAACCTTCTTTTGCACGGTTTACTTCTTGATCAATCTCAGATCTAGCACTTTCGATAATGCGATCACCTTCTGATTTTGCAGTCCCTTTTGCTTCTTCAACTATTTGATTAGCACGTTTTTCTGCTTGGCCAATAATTTCGCTAGCCTTTTGTTTCGCTTCTGTAAGCGTCCCTTCTGATTTTTTTGCGGCGGCTTCTAAAGCATTTCTACCTTCTGAAGCTGCTGCCAAACCATCAGCGATTTCTTTTTGACGTTTTTCGATTGCGTTTAATAGCGGCGGCCAAATAAATTTCACGGTAAACCAAATCAACATGAAAAATACTGCGGCTTGCGCGAAGAGTGAAAAGTTAATGTTCATATTTGCTCCTTTGTTTAGGCTTTAAAATTAAAACTACCCAAACAAATTAATTAGCGACAACAGCCAATAGTGGATTTGCAAATGCAAACATCATTGCTAAACCAACACCAATAATGAAAGAAGCATCGATAAGACCTAATAGCAAGAATACTTTACCTTGCAATTGTGGAATCATCTCTGGTTGACGTGCTGCGCCATCTAAAAAACTTGCGCACATAATACCAATACCGATACAAGCCCCTGCAGCGCCTAAACCGATAATTAAACCAATACCAATGCCTGTGTAGGCTTGAATCATTGCTAATGCGTCCATTTTGTTACCCTCTCTAAAAAATTAAACTACCTTAACTAAACTACTAAAAATTATTTAATGGCTTTCGTGTGCCATCGCTAGATAAACGACTGTCAACATCATAAAAATAAATGCTTGTAACGTCACAATTAATATATGGAAAATCGCCCATCCAAGGCCCAAAATTCCACCAAACACTGTTCCAGCTATGCCTGTTGAAGCCCATAACCATAAAAGCAAGAAAATAACTTCACCTGCATACATATTGCCGAATAAACGCAATGAATGTGAAAGTGGTTTCGAAATATACTCGATTAGATTAAACAAGAAATTAAGTGGTAATACCCAAAATTGACTGCCAAAAGGCGTGTAGAAAAGCTCATGTATCCAGCCACCCAAACCTTTTACTTTAATAGCGAAAAAGATCATTAACATCCACACGGCTAAAGCCAGTGCAAATGTGGTGTTGATATCTGAAGTAGGGACATTGCGCCAATGATGCAAGCCGAAGAAACTGTACACACTATGCATAATATCCACAGGTAAAAAGTCCATTGCATTCATGGCGAACACCCATAAAAAAACGGTTAGCGCTGTTGGCGCAATAAAACTATGGCGATCGCCATGAAATATGTTTTTAACTTGGTCATCTATAAAACCAAAAACCAGTTCCACAAACGCTTGACCTTTAGTGGGGACTCCAGACGTTGCACCACGTGCTACCCACCATACCAACCCCATAATCAACACGCCCAAAATAGCCGACATCACTAATGAGTCAACATGCAATGTCCAAAAACCACCATCGCCAAACGAATAAGTGTTAAAGCTTAAATGACCAGAAATATAATCTGTTGGATTCATTGCCTTTTCTGCGTGTAGTAGGTTTTCTGTTGCCATATCTATTAATATATACCTAAATAATATTCGTTATATTTCTAACTCTGTCTTATCAAGCTTACTCATTGCAGCGCCTGAAACTAGTGCGGCTGAAGCTAGGCCTGCAATGAGTGCGAATGGCACCAATTGTTTATACACCTTAAATATGACAAACAATATTGTCACAATTATTATGATTTTTACGGCCTCCGCTTTTAACAGATTGACCAATACTGCAGAGGCTTCTATATGGCTACGCTGTGCAATTTTGGAGGCAAAAAATGCACCCACTATTACCGCTAATCCACCTAATAAGCCTGACAAGCCTGCGTGCTTACCTGATAAACCCAATGAAGCAACTGCGATTACCAATGTTGCCATTAACTGTAAGCGCAACATTTTGCTAAAAACAAAAGTAGTACTCGTATTCCCCATATTTTTCATCCCAAAAACTCTTCGTGCTGTGACTGATAGACTAATGGGCTTCAGCAAAGCCCGAGATTTTGAATTATTACACGGCTTTAGTCAAGTCTAATTAGATGCTTTAGATGAAATACTCTTAATAATCTCATCTAACTCATCTAAATTACTGTAATTAATTTTTAATGTTCCTGTGCCATTTGCTTTTGCAGAAATACTCACGCCTGTTCCAAGCCTGTCACTCAGCGCATTCTGCAAAACTAAAATATCACGATTTATAGGTGTTTTCTGTGTATGAGCCTTTGTTTCTAGTCCGGTTTTTTTAACTAAGCTTTCTACTTCGCGTACAGATAAATTTTGCTTCACTATTTTATTCGCTAACATCACTTGCTCTGCTGCATCCAACCCAACCAAAGCGCGTGCATGTCCCATATCAAGCTTGTTGTACATCAACATTGCCTGCACGCCATGCGCTAAAGTTAACAATCTTAATAAATTAGATACTGCCGTGCGCGACCTTCCTACCGCCTCGGCAGCTTTTTCATGCGTCATGTCAAACTCATCAATCAACCGCTTAATACCCAAGGCCTCTTCTAATGGGCTTAGATTTTCACGTTGTATATTTTCTATCAACGCCATTTCTAATGCAGACTCATCTGCAATTTCACGCACCAGCACTGGCACTTCTTCTAAACCAGCCATCTGGCTAGCACGCCAGCGACGCTCGCCAGCAATAATTTCGTATTTTTCTGCTGCGACCTCTCTTACCAAGATTGGCTGCATAATACCTTGGGCTTTTATGGAGTCTGCTAGCGTCTGTAAAGCGGCTTCATCCATATGTGAACGTGGCTGATATTTACCTGGCCGCACTTGACTGATACGTAACATTCTCGTTGTATTGCCTTCACTAACAGTCGGTATATCACTTGCCAACAGCGCATCTAAGCCTCGCCCTAATCCTTTTTGTTTTGCCATGATATTATTTCCTTATGTACTTTAACTATTTGATTCTATTAATTATTTTTAATAATTTCTTCGGCCAAAGCCAAATATGCTTTTGCGCCTTTTGAAGATCTATCATAAATCAATACTGGCAAACCATAACTAGGCGCCTCTGCCAAACGGATATTGCGTGGAATTACTGTTTTATAAACCTTATCGCCAAAATGGCTTTCTAATTGCGCCGACACCTGCTGAGCAAGCATATTACGTGTATCAAACATGGTCCGTAATAAACCTTCAATTTCTAACTTCGAATTAAGATGTGCCCGCACTTTTTTAATGGTGTTCACCAAGTCCGACAAGCCCTCTAATGCATAATACTCACACTGCATTGGAATCATGACGCTATCTGCAGCCGTCAATGCATTCACAGTGACAAAATTAAGGGCTGGGGGACAGTCTAGCAATACATAGTCATAGCCAGCGATGGTCGAAATTGCTTGTTTTAACCTTGTTTCTCGTGCAATTTCATTGACCAACTCAACCTCCGCCCCTGCCAACTCTCGATTAGAAGGTGCAACATCAAAACCGCCTTTCTCACTCCTGACAATGACTTCGCTTAGTGTTTTAGCCCCTATCAACACATGATATATACTATTTTTAAGGTGTGATTTATCAATGCCACTCCCTGTACTTGCATTACCTTGCGCGTCCAAATCTACGAGTAACACCTTTTTTTTATTTGCCGCTAAACTAGCCGCCAAATTAACCGAAGTTGTCGTTTTGCCTACGCCGCCTTTTTGATTCGTAATTGCTAATATTTTCATCGCTTATTTTTCAATGCACTTTTTAAAATTTTTCAATAACTGCCAGATGGCGTTCAGCATCCAGCCCCGCCACAGATAAGGGAAAGACCTTACTTACCTTAATACCTAATTCTTCTAACTCTTGATTCGGCGACACGCCCTTCATCGCAAACCAACAACCACCTTCTATCAATAAGTGCTGCGTCAGCGCCATAAAGACATTAATCTCAGAGAATGCACGAGAAATAATCGCCTCAAACGGATCTTCTGGCTCAAAACGCTCAACACGCGCGTGTACAACGTTTAAATTGTCTAGGCCTAACTCACCCTTTACCTGGCGCATAAAAATTGCTTTCTTTTGCACGGTATCAATCGTTGTCACTTGCAGCTCTGGCAAACAAACCGCCAACACAATGCCTGGCAAGCCGCCACCACTACCTACATCCAGCAAGTTCTTGCTCTTAATATACGGCAACACGCTCAAGCTATCCAACAAATGCAATGTAATCATTTCTGATGGCTTGCGTACCGCCGTTAAGTTATAAACCTTATTCCATTTATCTAGCAAGGCTAAGTATTGTAACAACACTTCCTGCGTTTCTAACGACACTGGCAAACCCATTAGCGCCACGCCTGTGGCTAACTTTTCAGCCAAGTTACTCATGCTGCTTCTATATTAGCTTGGCCAGACTCTTTTTTATACTTGCGCTTGATATAGACCAACAGTATGGAAATCGTTGCAGGGGTAATACCTGAGATACGCCCAGCTTGACCTATCGTTTCTGGCTTGTGTTCTGCCAACTTCTGGCGCGCTTCATTACTTAAGCCATGCACCTTGTCATAATCAATGCTTTTACCCAACTTAATATTCTCACTGCCTTTTTGCTTGGCAATCTCATCTCTTTGTCTATCAATATAGCCTTGATACTTAGCTGCAATTTCCACCTGTTCGCGCACATCATCAGACAACGTTTCTGTATGTGGTATTAAATCTAACAAACCTTCATAGCGAACCTCTGGACGACGCAATAACTCAAACAAGCTATATTCATGATCCAGCACCTTACCCAGCACCGCCTTCTGTGTTTCACGTGAAACATTAGCAGGCTGCACAAAAGTCTTTTTTAAGCGCTCTTGCTCGCGCGCCACCGCCTCTTGCTTGCGATTAAACACTTCCCAGCGCGCATCACCTACCAAGCCCAGCTTGCGGCCTATCTCAGTTAAGCGCATATCGGCATTATCTTCGCGCAGCTGCAAGCGATACTCAGCACGACTGGTAAACATACGATAGGGCTCTGTCACCCCTGTCGTGATTAAATCATCCACCAGCACGCCCAGGTAAGCCTCATCACGGGCAGGGCACCAATTTTCTTTGTCTTGTGTATACAGCGCCGCATTAGCACCGGCCAGCAGGCCTTGCGCAGCAGCCTCTTCGTAGCCCGTTGTGCCGTTAATCTGGCCTGCAAAAAACAAACCCTGAATCGCTTTCGTTTCTAATGAACTCTTAAGTCCACGCGGGTCATAATAATCATATTCAATCGCGTAGCCTGGGCGCAGAATATGGGCGTTCTCCAAGCCTTTAATGGAGCGCACCAAATCCAACTGCACATCAAACGGCAAACTAGTAGAAATACCATTAGGGTAAACCTCATGCGTATCTAAGCCTTCTGGCTCTAAAAATATTTGATGCGAATCCTTATCTGCAAAGCGATGAATCTTATCCTCAATGCTCGGACAATAGCGCGGGCCAACACCTTCAATCGTGCCAGTATACATAGGCGAGCGGTCTAAGCCACCACGTATGACATCATGCGTCGCTTCGTTTGTATGTGTAATCCAACAGGAAAGCTGAGCAGGGTGCTGCGCGACAACGCCTAAAAAAGAAAACACTGGCAATGGGCGGTCGCCAGGTTGCTCGGTCATCATACTATAATCAATGGTGCGCCCGTCTATACGAGGCGGCGTACCCGTTTTTAATCGAGCAGCCGGCAACCCAATCTCTCGTAATTTTGCCGCCAAAGAAACCGCCGGGGGATCGCCGGCACGGCCAGCACTGTGACTCTGCATACCCACATGGATCAATCCGCCCAGAAACGTGCCCGCCGTTAGCACGACAGACTTAGAGGCAAAGCGCAAACCAATTTGCGTGACGACACCAACGGCCTTGTCACCCTCTAAAATAATGTCGTCCACTGCTTGCTGAAACAGCCACAAGTTAGGCTGATTTTCTAAACGGTAGCGAATGGCAGCCTTATATAACACACGGTCAGCTTGCGCGCGGGTCGCGCGTACAGCCGGCCCCTTGCTGGCATTTAGGATGCGAAACTGGATACCGCTTTCATCAGCCGCCATCGCCATTGCGCCGCCAAGTGCATCCACCTCTTTAACCAGATGGCCCTTACCAATGCCGCCTATTGAAGGGTTGCATGACATTTGCCCTAATGTCTCTATATTGTGGGATAGAAGCAGTGTTTTTTGACCCATACGTGCCGCGGCCAGTGCAGCTTCGGTACCTGCATGACCACCTCCAACTACAATGACATCAAATTTATCTGGAAACTGCATAGTTTAATCACAACGATAAGCAAAAGAACAAAGATGGAATTTTAACGTAAAACAATGTGTTACGTCATTTTATCTACCTTGTTTCACGTGGAACAATTAGCAAAACTAGCTAATGTTAAAGGTTTTTGGCGCATGTTAAGCTTCTTTGGCCATTTATTAGCTGTATGTTTCACGTGGAACATTCAGCTAATATCATAAAAATGCTATTAAAAACATCAAGTTCTGTTCCAAAGTTAATAACATCGTGCTAATCTTTACTACTGTTCTATAAAACTCACAAACTTTAAGGCCTGTAACGCTTATAAACTTTAATATGGACTCAAACACTACCTATACAAAAACGGCTAGGGGGTTACGGGCATTAGTCAAAAAACTACCCCGGGACGCCAGCTTAGTGTTGTCTGTCATGGACAAAGGTTTAACAGCCGATGAGCTGCTGTCTAAACTACCCGATGTCAATGAGGAAAGTTTTGAGTTCGCTATTAATTGGTTATTAGAAGGTGGCTTTATCAAAGCTTTAGTTGTCGACCCTTTCCCCAACTCTATGTGGGATGTATCTAGCAATGAGAGTTCAGTACAAGTAAGTGAAATCGGTATGGATGAATTTACCGTTTCTGAGAAGCCGCCTATTACTATCGCAAAAAAACCGAAGCAAAAGGAAAGGGCGGTAGGAGCAAAAGAAAGAACCAAAATAGAAGACGAAAAGAAAAGGCTTGAACAAGCAATTACAGAAGCGCATGAAAGGGCAGAGGCCGAGGTAAGGGTCAAAGCAGAGGCTGGGTCTAAGACGGAAAAAAGAGAAGCTGAAGAGGCTAAGGAAAAAGCTAAGCTAGAGGCGGAAGAAGCTGCCCAGAAGGAAGCGGCTGCCAAAGCGGAAAAAGAGGCGCGTGAAAAAGCAGAGGTTGAGGCTCAAGCAGAAAAGAGAAAAGCTGAAGAGGCTAAGGAAAAAGCTAAGCTAGAGGCGGAAGACGCTGCCCGGAAGGAAGCGGCTGCCAAAGCGGAAGAAGAGGTGCGCAAAAAAGCTGAGGCTGAGGCTCAAGCAGAAAAGAGAGAAGCTGAAGCGGCTAAGGAAAAAGCCAAGCTAGAGGCCGAAGAAGCTGCCCGGAAGGAAGCGGCTGCCAAGGCGGAAGAAGAGGCCAAAGCGGAAAAAAGAGTAGCGGCCATAAGAAAGGTTGAGGCCGCGAAGGAAAAGGCTAAACAAGAAGCAATCGCTAAAGCGGAAGAAGAGGCCAAACAAGAAGCAATCGCTAAAGCGGAAGAAGAGGCGCGTGAAAAAGCAGAAGCTAAAGCAAGAACTAAAGCAGAGGCTGAAAGAGTGGCCATAGAAAAAGCCGCTATCAAGGAGCAGGCTAAATTAGAGGCTGCCGCGAAAAAAGAAGAAAAAGTTAGAAGAAAAACGGAAGATAAAGCTACCGCTGAAAAGAAAGCGCTAGAAAAGGCAGAGACTAAAGAGCAAGCACGAAGAGAAGGCGTTGTTAGGGCAGAGAAAAAGGCTGCCGCAAAAGCGGCTACTAAAGAAAATCGTTTGGAAATACTTAATACCCTTCAACCAGTTACTCGAGTAAAGCAGTGGTTAATCAGTATTTATAGCGGTATTAAACCTTTATCTATTTATGCTATTGCGGTTCTATTTTTACTAATCGTCGCAGCACAATTTATCAACATACACATATTGATAAACCCTATTGAAAAAATAGCGACAAAAAATATTCAAGACAAGGTAAACATAAAAACCATTCATATAGCACTTCTTCCAAGTCCTCACTTAGTCTTAAAAGGTATTAATATTGCTGATTCAACTACCATTAATGCTAACAAAGTACGCATTTACCCTAACTTATTAAACCTAAAAGAAAAGTTGTTCAACTCGTCTAAAGCGCCTTATGAAATTCAATCCATTACCATTGAAGGCTTCAAAATTGCCCAAAAAGATTTGTCGCGCATTCCCTCATGGGAGGGTGCCTCTTCTAGAGATCAGCAATTAAAAGTAAATAAAATTACTTTAAAAGGCATGTCTATTCAGCTCAACAGTATAGAGCTGCCCAAGTTAGATGCTGATCTTCTACTGGATTCAGCGGGCTTACTAAAGGAGGCCGCTATTGTTACGGATAGCAAAAATCTTACTGTCACTATCAATCATACTAATAATAATTATCTAATCGATATATCAGCCGCCCGGTGGCGGGCGCCCATATCACCTTATCCAATATTCACTAAGCTCAATGCAAAGGGCTCAATTAATAACGGCGTCCTGACATTACCAAATATTACGGGCGCCCTTTATAACGGGGATATAACAGCGCAGCTCAATATGGATTTAGCGTCTACACAGCTCGCTTCTAAAAGTGAGTTTGAAGTAAAGAATCTCTTCATCGCTGATATGGCAGAAGAGCTAAAGCTTGACACCTTGCTGGATGGTAAGTTAAACGGTAATGGCCAGTTCTCTTTTAATGTTAACAAGCCTTTAAATAGCATCGACACTGCTAATTTAAATGCAGCCTTTGAAATTAATAATGGTAGCCTTAGAAAAGTAGATTTAGCTGAGGCGATGCGCAGTGGCAATCTAAGTGGGTCAACTGAATTTAACAAGCTCACAGGCCGTGTTTTACTGAAGAATAAAACCTACCAATTTAATAAAATCTTGCTACAAGACAACCAATTAAGCGCCTCTGGTCAATTAAAAATTGACCCAAATAATATTGTCTCATCTAATATCTCATCAAAAATAATGCTTAAAAGAAATAGTATAAACGCACGATTAGTGATAACCGGCCCTTTAAAGTCCTTAAAGCTGAAAAATTAAATTTTGTTAAATGTAGCTAAATAAGATAAGAATATATTGACGGGTATATAATTTAACGCCTATAGTGATGTGAGCGATATAGTATAAACCTCGTAATAGTTGATAGTAAACTTAGCTTCAAATTATCACCAACATTTTATACTTAGCGTTATTACTAATAGTTTGTAATCCATTATTTACAATAAATTAAGGAGAAGAAAATGGCTGATACTAGCGAATACAAAGCTGCACTTGCAAAATATACTTCAAGCGTCAATGATGCTGCTTTAGAAAAAATGACAAAAACATATGCTTTAGTTATGTCTAACAGAGATGCTCAAAATGTAGCATGTAGTGATGCTGCTGAAAAAGAAACTGTCCGCAATAACTTTCTTAAGAAAAAACTCGGCTTAACGAACTCTAATGATGATCTTGATGCTGCTATTGAAGCGGTTTGCGCAACAATGAAAGAAGACCGTATGAAAAACCGATTGGTATTTTATTACCTTCTTGCAGAAAAATATAATAAATTGGGCGTGTTTGCTTAATTTAAGCTGCTTAAAAAAACAAGTAGTCATATTGAGCCTCTTGCTTTAAGCAAGGGGTTTTTGTTTATTTACCAATACAAAATTTACTAAATATCTCGCCAAGTAAATCATCTGGAGTAAATTCACCAGTAATGGTGCTCAAAGCCTCATGTGATAAACGTAACTCTTCTGCCAACAGTTCAGCAGAGTTTATTTGCTTAGCTGCTAATGCTAAATGCTGCTTCACTTGATCCAGCGCTTCCAAATGTCTAGCACGCGCCATAAAAACACCTTCAGCATTTTGTTGATATCCAACTAGCGTCAATAAACGCTCTTTTAATAGAGTTAAACCTTCACCCGTTTTAGCTGAAAGGTAAATATGTATTTCATTATCTTTTTCTATTACCCGTGCGGATTCTTCCGATACATCAATTTTATTATGTACCCAAATTTTCGCTATTTCTTGCGGCAAGCTACCTATAATCGACTTTTCTTGAGCGCCAATACCAGTAGATGCATCTAGCAATAATAATGCGATATGCGCCGATTCTGTGGCTTGATATGTTCGTGCAATACCAATTTTTTCGACCTCATCGTCCGTATCTCGTAATCCGGCAGTATCAATAACATGAAGCGGCACACCATTAATTTGAATCGCACTTTTGATTGCATCTCGAGTCGTACCAGCAATCGGTGTCACAATCGCAACCTCTTCACCAGACAGTGCATTCATCAAACTCGACTTACCAACATTCGGCTGGCCGACTAAAACGACATTAATACCATCACGTAACAACACACCCTGTTTTGCTTTAGTAAAAATATCGTCTAACGCTTTTTGGTTACGCTGAATTTTTTCTGCGACTCGGCCCTGTGTAATAAAATCAATTTCTTCTTCAGGAAAATCTAGGCAGGCCTCTACATACATCCGTAATTCAACAAGTTTATTCAGTAACTGGTTAACGGTTTGTGAAAACTCACCGGAAAGAGAGCGTACTGCACTTTTTGCTGCTTCTGTCGTTGCAGCGTTAATGACATCGGCAACGGCTTCTGCTTGCGCTAAATCTAACTTGTCATTGAGGTAAGCACGTCTAGTAAACTCGCCTGGTAAAGCCTGACGTGCGCCTAGCTCAATACAGCGTGCCAGTAATATTTGCATCAACGCCGTACCGCCGTGACCTTGTAACTCTAAGACTTCTTCACCGGTATAGGAGTTAGGCCCAATGTAATAGATCGCTATACCGCGGTCGATGAGGTCACCACCTGCTTGCTTGAAATCTAAATAAGCAGCATGGCGTGGGGAAGGGCAGCGCCCTAGAATTTGCGTAGCAATTTGCTGGCTTAAGGGCCCAGAAACCCGAACAACACCAATGCCGCCTGCACCGCTCGCTGTAGCGATGGCGGCAATAGTGTCTTGTGAATTAGCGTTTAGCACTGCCTTTTTTAGCTAGCGCTTCTGCGTGAATCGTTTTGTTAATAACCCATTGCTGTGCAATAGATAGAATATTATTTACCAACCAATATAAAACCAAACCTGCTGGGAAGAAGAAGAAGAATACACTAAAGACAACTGGCATAATTTTCATCACTTTTGCTTGGATTGGGTCCGTTGGTGCTGGGTTCAGATACGTCTGAATAATCATGGTTGCACCCATAAGAATCGGTAAAATATAGTAAGGGTCGGTTGCAGATAAGTCTTGAATCCAGCCAAAAAATGGTGCATGGCGCAACTCTACCGAGCCTAACAATACCCAATAAAGTGCAATGAAAACAGGTATTTGCACTAAAATTGGCAAACAACCACTCAACGGATTAATTTTTTCCTTTTTATACAACTCCATCATGGCTTTTTGCATGCCGGCTTTATCATCACCAAACTTTTCTTTCATACTTTGCATACGTGGCGCCATTTCGCGCATTTGTGCCATGCTACGATAACTCGCTGCTGAAAGCTTAAAGAACACCGCTTTTATTAAAATAGTGAGCACAATAATGGCAACACCCCAGTTACCAATCAAGCCATGTATTTTTGATAACAACCAAAAGAGGGGTTTAGCAATAACCGTTAACCATCCATAATCAACTGCATACTCCAAACCTGGCGCTGCAACTTCCAAGTCAGATGCCGTTTGTGGGCCAGAGAATAGTTTTGCTTTCGCATCGACTGTTGTACCTGCTGCAACCTTGCCGATTGGGTTAACAACACCAACTGCATACGTATCATCTGTTAACTTTTTAGTATAAAACTCGTTAGATAGCCCCGCTTTAGGAATCCAAGCGCTAGCGAAATAATGTTGAATAATGCCAATCCAACCATCTTTACTTTTTAACGATAAGTTAGCATCAGCCATATCCGCAAAGCTAATTTTTTTAAAGTTATTTTCTGCTGTGTAATAAGCGCCCCCAGTAAATGTAGGCATAAGTGCAGAGCCTTGATTCGACTCACTATCGTGCGTAATTTGATAATATACAGAAGGTGTAATATCACTGCCGCTTGCATTGTTGATATGATGAGCCACATCAATCACGTAGCTTCCACGGTGAAATGTATATACCTTATCTACCGTGATGCCATTATTTTCCCAAGACAATTTAACATCCAAGGTATTAGCACCGCCTTCCATTAAGTAGCTGTTTTCTGCACTAGTAAACTGTGTTTTGTGGTTTGGTAAATCTGCACCGATCAAACCAGACTGGGCTACATATAACATTGGATCAGCCGCATCATCCATTAAGAAAAAGCTACCTGCTGTTTTGTCATCTGCTAGATGTTTGTTCAGTGTTAGGTGGCGCAAATCACCACCGGTAGTACTAATCTCCGCTCGATATAAGTCAGTACTTACTTTAATGCGCTCACCGGCCTCTAGTTTAAATTGACCAGTATCAACGGCTGCACTGCTTGCCGCTGTTTCTGTTGATGCTATTGGAATGCTTGCATCCACTGCTGTCGTGCTGGTCGTGGCTTCTGTCGCCACTGTTTTGGGTGCATTTTTAACTTGCCAAGCATCCCATACCATCATGATTGAGAATGAAAATATAACAAATAAAACTAAACGTCTAATATCCATACAACTCTTTATTCAATAAAATTACTGTTAAATGAAAATGCTAAGGTACTGGGTCATGTCCGCCCTCGCACCACGGGTGACACCGTCCCAGCCTCAATACACCCAGATATGTCCCTTTTAATGCACCATACTTATTAATTGCTTGAATTGCATAAGTAGAGCAGCTAGGGTCGAATCTACATGTTGGGCCAAAAAAGGGGCTTAAACACCATTGATACAACTTTATTAAACTAATCAATAGCTTACGCATTACTTTTTTATTCCTGCCCGGTCTTACGCTGTATTTTAACAAATAATGTTGCAAGCTCTTGTTTCAAGTTTAAGAAACTGCTGTTTTTAAAAGGTTTCTTTACTTGTATTACAATATCTACATTATTTAATAGCGATAACTCTTGTCTACATAACTCTCGCAATACACGGCGCATGTAATTTCTATCCACTGCTAATTTTGCTGTTTTTTTTGCCACAACAAAGCCAACTCTCGGCTGCATCAGCTCATTTGGCTTATAGTGAATCACCAAATATTCAGTAGAAAAGCGTTTTCTAAAACTAAAAACGGATGAAAATTCATCCGTTTTTCTAATCATTACTAATTTACTTACTGCTGATTTAGTCATTGCTATACATTTAGTGTTTAGCAAGCATAAAAATACTGCTAAATTACAACCCTATGCGTTTACGGCCTCTTGCGCGGCGTGCTGCAATAATTTTACGACCGCCTTTAGTTTTCATGCGTACTAAGAACCCGTGCGTGCGTGCGCGGCGTGTTTTAGACGGTTGATAAGTACGTTTCATTTAAATCTCCAATTGCGAATGCGACAAAGCCCTACATTAAACCCGATAATGTGCTTGTTTGTCAATCATAATTTAGTTTAATAAACTTGTAATTGCCTGTGGATAAGTCTGTATAAACAGGTTAAAATCATCAATCAATATTAATAATAATAAAACCGTTTATTTAGACAGACATAATAAACTATTTACTTAAATCAATCATTAACTGGGGTGTTGGTATACCGATGGAAAAATTTTGGCCTGCCTGCCTTAGCCGCTTTGAGCAAGAGCTTTCAGCTCAGCAATTCAACACCTGGATTAAACCGCTTAAAACAGAGCTTTCAGGAAATAGCATTAAAGTGGTTGCGCCAAACAGGTTTGTTCAGCAGTGGGTCAAGGAACGGTTTCTCAATAAAATAGAAGGTATTGCTGAAGAATTGTTTTCTGATAATATCGAAATCGAGATTACAACCAGCAATAAAAAAACAACTTCTACTAGCAGTAAAAAGCCAGTATCAATATCTTCTGTAAACACCAGTAGTGAACAAGCTGTTAAAAAAAATCTCAACGCTAAAAAAACCATAAGTAAAAAAAATGAAGTGGCATCTGGCTTAAACCCCAGTTTTAATTTTGATAATTATGTCACTGGTAAAGCCAACCAATTGGCACGCGCTGCCGCGATACAGGTAGCGGACAATGCAGGTCAAGCTTATAACCCGCTCTTTATATATGGTGGTGTGGGTTTAGGTAAAACCCATTTATTACAAGCGATCGGTAACCAGCTTAAACAGCAAAACCCGGATGCTAAAATTCGCTATCTACATGCAGAGCGTTATGTATCTGATGTGGTTAAAGCCTATGAAAACAAAGCATTTGATGCGTTTAAAAAACAATACCATTCACTAGATTTATTATTGGTTGATGATATTCAATTTTTTGGGAAAAAAACCCGTACGCAAGAGGAGTTTTTTTACGCTTTCAATACCTTGATTGAAGAAAAGAAACAGATTGTTATTACTTGTGACACTTACCCAAAAGAAATTACGGATATGGATGAGCGGCTGCGCACTCGGTTTAGCTGGGGTTTAACGGTTGCTGTCGAACCGCCTGAGCTAGAAATGCGTGTTGCCATTTTGCTTAAAAAAGCAGAAGAGTCTAAAATTAACCTACATGAAGATGTTGCGTTTTTTGTAGCCAAACAAATACGTTCTAGTGTGCGTGAATTAGAGGGTGCGCTTAATCGTATTGTTGCAATGGCTAAATTTACGGGAAATGCTATTGATGTGCATTTAGCGAAAGAGGCTTTACGTGATTTAATTGCTGTTCGTGGTCGTCAAATTACGATAGAAAACATACAAAAAACGGTAGCAGATTATTACAAAATTAAAGTCACGGAAATGCATAGTAAAAAACGGTCTCGTAACTTTTCTAAACCACGACAGATAGCAATGTCTTTATCACGTGAACTGACTAATCACAGCTTCCCTGAAATAGGTGAGGCGTTTGGTAACCGGCATCATACAACCGTGATGCATGCATGCGACGAAATAGAACAACTGCGGTTAAACGATCAAAATATAGCGCGTGATATTGGGTTTTTAACGCAAGTCATACGTGATTAATTAAAGCAATATGAATATGAGTTAAGCAATATAATACTGTGGATAAAGGTAGTGTTAACGACTGATTTAAATATTAACAAAGTTAATGCACATTTAATCCACAATAATAAACAGAGTTTTAAACAAGGTTTTGTTTAGTCTAAACTATTGATTAGTTTAGGTAATAGAAGTAATACACAGAAAAAACGAACATTATTATTATTATTAGATTTATATATATATTAAATACATAATTAGGCACAGCTATGCAGATTAAAATAAATAGAGAAGTTTTACTAAAACCATTAATAAATGTCACGGGCATTGTAGAGCGACGTCACACATTACCCATCCTTTCAAATTTATTAGTGGAGGCTAAAAATAATACCATTAAACTCACTGCCACCGATTTAGAGATGCAAATCTCACTAAATGTAGCAAGTGAATTAAAAGAAGAGTTTTCGACGACAATCTCAGCAAAAAAGTTCTTAGATATTTGTAGATCCCTACCAGAATCAATTGATATTGATATGGTAAGCAAAGATAACCGCATGATGGTTAAAGCAGGCAAAAGCCGTTTTAATTTACAAACACTACCTGCAGCCGATTACCCTATCATGACTAAAGTCACAGGCGAATCAATTAAAATACAAATCAGCCAAGTAGAATTTAAGCGTTTGCTAAAACAAGTAGAGTTTGCCATGGCACAACAAGATATTCGTTATTATCTCAATGGCTTACTGCTAGAGGTTAATGAAAATAAATTAAACTTAGTCGGTACAGATGGTCATCGACTCAGCTTTACATCAACAACCCTTAATGAAAGCTATGAAAAAACAGATGTCATCTTGCCGCGCAAAACAGTCATAGAATTAATTAAACTGCTAGAAGACTCGGATGAAGAGGTGGCGATTGAAATAGCAAATGGCCAAGTGAATTTCTCATTTGGAGAAATCAGCTTAATATCTAAAGTTATTGATGGAAAATTTCCAGATTATCATCGCGTTATTCCTACCGCACATAGCAATATATTTACAGTAAACCGAGTAGAAATACTGACAGCAATGCAGCGCGCATCGATCTTATCGAATGAAAAATATCGAGGTATTCGTATGGTACTCAGTGAGAACAATATTAAACTCATCAGTACAAATACCGAGCAAGAAGAAGCAGAGGAAGAATTAGATATTGATTATAAGCAAGAAGGTTTAGATATCGGCTTTAATGTGACTTACTTAATTGATGTATTGAATAATACACAACAAGAAAACATTAACTTCTCTTTTGCAGATGAAAGCAGTAGCTGTTTAATTACCATTCCAGAAGATAGTGATTATAAATATGTCGTCATGCCAATGCGCATTTAAACAATAAAAATTTACTTAAAAAGATTTAAAAGAAACGAAAGATTATGGCAAAAAAACAGCAAGAAGATTACGATTCATCCAGTATTAAAATATTAGAAGGTTTAGATGCCGTTCGCAAAAGACCAGGCATGTACATCGGTGATACTTCCGATGGATCAGGTTTGCACCATATGGTGTTTGAGGTGCTCGATAACGCCATTGATGAGGCGCTAGCAGGCCATTGTGATGATATTAAAATTACGATTCATCCAGATAACTCTATCAGTCTAAGCGATAACGGCCGCGGCATCCCAACCGGTATTAAACCAGACGATAAGAACGAGCCAAAACGATCAGCAGCAGAAATTGTCATGACCGAGCTACATGCAGGCGGTAAGTTTGACCAAAACTCTTATAAAGTTTCTGGTGGTTTACATGGCGTTGGTGTGTCGGTGGTTAATGCATTATCTGACTGGCTACATTTAAAAATTTACCGTAATGGTGAAGTGCACCAGATGGAGTTTAGGGGCGGTGTGCCACAAGCACCATTAGCCGTAACAGGTAAAACAGAAAAGTCAGGCACAGAGGTTCACTTTTTAGCATCAGAGGAAACATTTGTGAATGTCGAGTTTCACTTTGATATTCTAGCGAAACGCATTCGTGAACTATCCTTCTTGAACAATGGCGTCAAAATCGAGCTAACTGACCAACGACCGAATGGTAAAACAGAAAACTTTGCCCACTCTGGTGGTATCAAAGGCTTTGTGGAGTACATGAACCGTTCAAAAACCGTACTACACCCCAAAATATTTTATGCTATTGGTGAAAAAGAGGGCATGACGGTTGAAATCTCCATCCAATGGAATGACTCATATTCAGAAACAGTACAATGTTTCACCAATAATATTCCACAAAGAGATGGCGGAACCCACCTGACCGGTTTACGGACTGCCATGACACGTACGCTGAATCAATACATCGAACAAGCCGAGGTTGCAAAAAAAGCAAAAGTGACGACGACTGGCGATGATATGCGTGAAGGCATTACCTGCGTACTGTCAGTAAAAGTACCAGACCCTAAGTTCTCATCACAAACTAAAGATAAACTCGTTTCTAGCGAAGTGCAGCCAGTGGTTTCGGAAGTGGTGGGTGCAAAATTAGCAGAGTTCTTAGCAGAAAATCCAGCGGATGCAAAAATCATCTGTGGCAAAATCGTAGACTCCGCGCGAGCACGAGAGGCCGCTAGAAAGGCGCGTGAAATAACCCGCCGTAAAGGCGTGATGGACACCATGGGGCTACCGGGTAAACTGGCCGACTGCCAAGAAAAAGACCCTGCATTATGTGAAATATACTTAGTCGAAGGTGACTCAGCTGGCGGTTCAGCCAAGCAAGGCCGTGATCGTAAAAACCAAGCGATTTTACCGCTAAAAGGTAAAATTCTGAACGTAGAAAAAGCACGTTTTGATAAGCTATTAAGCTCACAAGAAATCGCGACATTGATTACAGCGTTAGGTACCAATATCGGTAAAGCTGACTTCAATGTAGAAAAGCTACGTTATCACCGTATCATCATCATGACCGATGCTGATGTGGATGGTGCGCATATCCGTACACTCTTACTCACATTCTTCTACCGTCAAATGACAGAGTTAGTTGAGCGTGGCCACATCTACATTGCGCAACCACCACTGTATAAAGTAAAACAAGGACGTGATGAGCGCTACCTAAAGGATGAGCAAGAGCTAGAAATTTATTTACTAGAATCAGCACTTAAAGATGCGGAGCTATTACCCAAAAAAGGTGCTGACGTCATTAAAGAAAAAGCACTAGAAGATATTGCTAAGCAAATGGTATTAACTGAAGCGGTTATTCGCCGTATCTCCGGTTTGTATGATGAAAGCGTATTGCGTGCGATTCAAGATATAGGGGCAATTAATTTAAGCGACGAAGCAAATGCGAATAAAGCAGCAGAAAAATTACGCCCTATTTTAGGTGCAACTGGTTCAGAAGTGTTAATTGCATACGATGAGGAAGAAAGTGCTTACCGTTTAGAGGTTAACAAATATGTACACGGCAACCTACAAAGCTGTGTGATTGATGCAGAGTTCTTGGGTAGTGGTGATTATAAGCAAATTAATAGTATGTCGACCATGCTGGAAGGTTTAATTAGCGAGGGCGCTATGGTTAGTCGTGGTGAAAAAGAACAAAGCGTGACCACTTTTAAAGAGGTGTTAGATTGGTTACTAGGACAAGCAAAACACAACTTAAACATTCAGCGCTATAAAGGGCTGGGTGAAATGAATCCAGAACAACTGTGGGAAACCACCATGGACCCTAAAGCACGCCGCCTACTCAAAGTGCAGATTGATGATGCCATTGCCGCAGATGAAATCTTTAGCACATTAATGGGAGACAATGTAGAACCAAGAAGAGCATTTATTGAAAACAACGCTTTAAATGTTGGTGCATTGGATGTTTAGGTTTGTAAGTTTTCACTGATTTCTAGATACTTATCAAAACTCTAGATTTGTTGTAATTTTATTAAATGCTTGCTAAGGGCCTTTATTTATATATAAAAGTGGTTTGTCAATAAACCTTAGGCAGCCTTTTTAATTCAAGTGATAAATGTTTTAATCAGCATTAAAACAGAAGCAAAAACAGCAAAAACAGCAAATATGCGCTGAGTAATGGTTGTGGGAACCTTGTGGCTTATCAATCTAAAAGCCAGCATGCTAACCATCGTGCTAATGACAAATGGCACAGCGATTTCCCAGTTAATACTACCGTGTAATAAATGAGCAGCAACAGTACCTGCAGACACCAGCGCTATAACGGTAAGTGATGTCGCAATAATCGTTTGAAAATCAAAGTTACTGACTTTTTGCAAACTAGGCACAATGACAAAACCGCCACCGACGCCAAGTAAGCCTGAGAGTAACCCGGATATGGCCCCAGTAGTGACAAGCCTTTTAGTACAATAAGCCGTCCAAAATAATTTAGATGTCGCAGGGTTAATTTCACAGGGTGAGGGAGGTTTAGTAGTATCACCATGAAGTGATTCTGTGTTTTTAGTCCACATATGCCAAGCAACATAAATCAAAATGATAGCAAAGCATAAGCTCAGCATTTGCGTTGGTGCGCGTTTAGCAAGCCATACACCAAGCGGCGCTAAAGCAATGCCGAAACCAGAAATCAATAGCGCGGCTTTGTAACGCACAATGCCTTTATACAGCCCTTGTATACTGCCGACGCTGGCGCCAGACATAACAGCAAGTAATGCAATCGGTGCGGCCTCTGTAAAGCTCAGGCCAAGGCCAAACACCAGTAATGGTATCGCTAATACAGAGCCACCAGCGCCTGTGAGCGCCATGATGAAACCAACAAACAGACCTAAGCTTATGCTGATGATTGGTAAATCAATCACAAGGCGTTACCCACATGCACCACAGCGCGCTAGCCATTCACGGCCTTTCAACATTAAATTCCAATAAACCCAAGGCAAGCCATATTTTTTAAGTAACCAAGCTGACTTTCTTGGTTTGGTTGAATCCCAGTTAAAGTTGGTGCTAGCTTTCCGCCGTAACTAAATTCAGCTAGGATAATTTTGCCTTTTTCTACGGTAAGAGGACATGAGCCGTATCCATCGTAGCGTGAAGTCATGGCTTGGCCTGCACGTAAAGCAAGCAAGTTTTCTGCGGCTACCACCACTTGTTTACGCGCTGCTGCCATGGTTTTGGCATTAGGCGTAGAACAAACATCACCCAAGCTAAAAATATTGTTGTAACGCACATGTTGTAGTGTATGTTGATCCACATCTACCCAACCACCTTCATTGGCTAATACGCTTTGTTTGATAAAATCTGGTGCAACTTGTGGCGGTACAACGTGTAGCATATCAAATAATTTTTTTACTTTTATAACATTGCCATCGGCATTTTTTACATTAAACCAAGCTTTTTTATTAGGCCCATCCACTTCCACCAAAGTGCTTTGAAAGCTCAGGTTGGCGTTGTAGCGCTCTACATATTCCATTAAAGGCGCGACATACTCTTTTACCCCGAATAAAACAGCACCGGCATTATTAAAATCGACGTCAATGTTGTTTAACACTTTTTCATGCTCCCAATGTGAGCATGATAAGTACATGGCTTTTTGCGGTGCGCCAGCACATTTAATCGGCATGGGCGGCTGAGTAAATAAGGCTTTGCCTTCTTTTAAGTTTTGTACTAACTCCCAGGTATAAGGTGCCAAGTCAAAACGATAGTTGGATGTAACGCCGTTTTTACCCAATGTTTCAGTTAGGCCTTTTATCGCCCCCCAGTCGAGCTTTAAACCTGCGGTAACTATAAGGTGTTGATAAGAAATACCACCAAATTTATCTGTTTGCAGGTTGTTGTTATCTGGATCAAAACCAGTTACTGAAGCTTGTAACCACTTAGCCCCTTTAGGAATACAATCAGACATGCCGCGTTCTGATTTAGCTGCATCAAACTCCCCAGCGCCTACTAATGTCCAAGCGGGTTGATAATAGTGTTTATCAGCGGGGTCGATGATGGCAACATTTAAATGTTGATTGCGTTTAAGCAAGCTGGCGGCTACGCCACTACCGGCAGTACCACCACCGACAATAACGATATCAAAAGTTAGGTTAGGTTTAATCATGATTTATCTTCATGTTACGATTGCGAGAGCTTATAAATACTACCAGCACGATTGCCTGTTCTACAAAACCCAAGTACAGGTTTTCCAGCCGCATTATAGGCAACAGTAAAAGCATCAACTTGGGTAGGCCGTATATTGTTTGGAATAACTGGGATGTGAACATAGGCCAAGCCTGCTGCTTCAGCTGCAGCTTGAAGTAGCGCACTAGTCGGCTGGTCTGCACCGCCTTCATTATCTGGGCGGTTATTGATAACGGTTTTAAATCCTAATTGAACAATTTTCGCGACATCATCCGCACTAATTTGTGGTGCAGTGCTAAAGTTTTCAGATAATTTGGTAATTTGAACCGTCATGTGACCCTCACTTTAAAGACTGCAAATTTGTTGGCTTAGCACTTGCATCACTGCCAGTGCAGATTGACTCGATATAGAATAAAAAATATTTTTGCCTACACGTCGTGTTGATACTAATTCTGATTCTCGCAATACAGTAAGTTGCTGTGACAGTGTTGGCTGACGAATGTCTAAAATACCTTCTAGCTCACCCACAGATTTTTCACCTTGAGATAGTTGGCATAGCAACATCAAGCGATCGGCATTTGCCATCACCTTCATAAGGTTGCTTGCCTTACCCGCCGATGCCCTAAGCACATCAAAATTAATCGTTGCTGCTGCTGTCAAAATATACGCCTTTATAGATTGTTTTATTTATATTATATTTTAATATATAATATGTTTCAACATAATTAGAAAGTTTCTAGGAGTTTTGACATGTTTAAGCAAATGTTTGATAAAGAATCATCAACCTTTACCTACTTAATTACGGATGAAAACACCGCTGAAGCAGTATTGATAGATCCCGTTGCTACGTACGTAGAAGATTATATTTCGATGTTAAATGAGCATAATTTAAAACTAAAATATTCACTAGAAACGCATGTACATGCAGATCATATTACGGCTAGCGGTATCTTAAGAGAGCGCATGGAAATCCAAACAGGCGTCAGTGAATTATGTGGTGCTACGACTGCTGATATGCAATTGAATGATGGAGATGTATTAATATTAGGAAAAAATAAAATAAATGTAATTGCTACGCCTGGACATACTGCGGGCAGTGTTTCATTTTTATATCAAGATAGACTATTTACCGGTGATACATTATTAATAAATGGTTGTGGAAGAACTGACTTTCAAGGCGGAAGCGCAGAGAAGCTATACAACAGCATTTACAATAAAATTTTCACACTGCCAGAAGAAACATTGGTATATCCAGGACATGATTATAATGGGCGAAGAGTGAGCAATGTTGGGCAAGAGAAAGCGATCAACCCGCGCTTGGCCGGTAAAACTCGAGATGAGTTTATAGAGATAATGAACGCCTTGAACTTACCTAAACCGAAGCTAATTGATATTGCTGTGCCGGCAAATCGCAAATGTGGTGTGCCAGAACCAGATGTCGTGCAAGGTTGAATTAAAAGCAGCTATTAATAGCTGCTTTTATTACGCAAACGGATGTTCGGTAATTGAAAATGGATTGTTAGGCGCATCTAGTTTTTTAGCCATTTTCATTTCTTTTCCATAAAATTCATTAAAAATTTCTGTCAGCACACGGTCATAATTCAATTCACTGGATAATGGTTTCCAGCCCATATTATCTAAATTATAACTAGCAAAAAGTTTGTATTTTTGGCTCAAGTCAGAGTTGCTGATTTTGTAATTACTTGCAGTGACTGTTGCGCCATAACGCACCGCCCATAAAAAGAAAGCTAAATCTATTGAATCAATGTTGGCATCGATTTTGAAGTTGCCTTCACTTACACCAAGCCGGATACAGCTATCGATATAGTTAATTAAATCATGAATTCTGACATCCAAAATATCATTAAGCTCATCATTGACTAATAGTTTGTTTGATTCTGAATTAGCAATGAATAAACATTGATAATTGATGGGCTTTAACTTGTTAAATAACACATGCGTCGCAGATAATACTAATAACCGCTCTCTGGATAATGCATTATTGTTAATAGACTTTCTGACTAACTCCAGCCAATAGTTCACCCCTTTGATACCAAGGTAAGTAATCAGTGTTTCTTTAGACGGAATAAGTTTGTAGAACGTGCCTCTAGATATACTGCTTTTTGAAATGGCTTCCTGTAAAGTAAGGCCGCCAACCCCCTTTTTAGCAATAATACCTTCAGCAATTAATGTAATTTCTTGAAGTCTTTCTTCTTCTACTTGTCTACTTCTAGATCGCTTTTCACTCATATTTTAAAGACCAGACCAAACATAAAAACCAGTATAAGTAATACACATGTATAAAAAATGTGATATTATATACACGTGTATACAGATAGCTAATTATTTAATTGTTATGAGCATTATTAAACAGTAAACGTTAGCATGTTGCACGCATTTGCTACTGTTTTTAGTCAAATGAAATAACTATTGTGGTTAATTTGTTAAATAAAAACATTTGTTTGAAAATAGTAGATCAACAATAAGAAAATAAAAATGGTAAGTTATCAACGTGGCGAGTCTCAATTGGTCACGATATTATTGCTTGTAGCTGTAATTGCAGTACTTATGTATCTCTTTATTACGGGAGAAATTAACATAGGGGGAAGTTTATGATGATAGTTCGTATACTATTAATACTATGTGTGTTGTTATTATCACAGCCTTCACCGCACCATAGAGATGCACCACTATTTGTAGTGCAACTGGATACTAAATAAGCAATTAATCGTCTAGCCATAGTAAAAATGGTAAATAAAAGTCATTTGTTGCAGGCGTTGCTCCGCTTATTTTACAAATCTCAGCGGCAAAAGTATTTGCCCTATTGATGGTAAGCTCAATAGGCCAATGGTTTAGAATGCCTAAAATACTGATTGCAGAAAAAGCATCACCAGCACCTACCGTATCTATCAGTTGAGAGCTTAAGTCTTGGCGTTCAGTCTTAAACTCTTTCCCTGTATTTGATAATGCCCAAGCACCATATTTTCCGCAGGTAACAAATAGGGTGGTGAGTTCAAATTTTTCAATCAGAAATGAAGCCTGTATTTTGCTGTCGTAAGCGCTTAATTCAAACATATCACCAATAATTGTTAGTTCTTCTTCACTCACTTTGACGAAATTAGCATTGCTTAATGAATGTTGAATAATGCTCTTGTTATACCAAGGCTTGCGCAAATTAATATCTAAGAACCTTAGACAGTCGGTTTTTTCTAAAAGACTGCCTAGCGCAACACAGGATTCTTTATTTCTTTGTGCTAACGAGCCAAAATATACGAGCTTAGGTTTAACAGACAGGGCGCTGTATATCACTTCATTCGCATCAATATAGTCATATGCTTGATGTGGAGATATTTCAAAACGGTGCATTCCGTTTTCAATATAAACAGTGACTTGCCCTGTTGGATACACAGAATCAAACTGCAGGCCAGCAGTGTCCATATTTAGCCTTGATAATTCAGTTAAAAATTGATTTTTGAGAGGATCCCCACCTAATCTAGTAATCAGTACCGGGTGTTGAAGAAAGCCATGCAGATGTCTGGCGACATTATATGGTGCACCACCCAGTATAGTTTTATCCGGAAAAACATCAGCAAGCATTTCACCGAATAAAGCGACTTCATGCATGATGTTTAAAACAACAATTTATGATGCTGAATGGAATTAAAATTCCACCATATCAAATTCAGCTTTAGTCACACCGCATTCAGGACATGTCCAGTCAGCGGGAACATCCTCCCATTTAGTACCAGGTGCTATGCCATCTTGAGGCCAGCCCTTTTCTTCTTCGTAAATTAAACCACATACATTACATACCCAAGTTTTCATGATTTTCCTCTTTAAAGTGATAAACATATTTTATGATAAATATAATAATTTTGTCGTGAATGTAAGCTATAAATTACAAAATTATTTATTGGAGTAAAAAAGCCTGCATAAGCAGGCTAGAGAAGGAAGTTATATGTTTATATTAATGTCATCACACATCAAATTATTTTAATTGTTCAATGGCATTTGCAACACCAGCACCATAAGCAGAATCCGCTAAAGTGCAGTTTACAATATGGCGTTTTTGAACATCAATCGAAGCACCACCGATAGAACGGGCTGTATTTTCAAATAAAACTTGTTGTTGTGTTGGCGACATTAAGCGGAATAAATCACCTGGTTGAGAGTAGTAATCGTCATCTTCTCGATGGTTCCAATGATCAGCTATGCCGTTAACCGCTAAAGGCGGTTCAGAAAAATCAGGCTGCTCTTGCCATTCATGTTTACTATTAGGTTCATACCCAATGGTTGCACCTTGGTTATCATCTATACGCATTTGACCATCACGGTGGTAGCTGTGGAATGGACATTTTGGTGCATTAACAGGAATCTGGTGGTGATTAACACCTAAACGATAACGCTGGGCATCGCCATAAGAGAATAACCTAGCTTGCAACATTTTATCTGGAGAGAAGCTAATACCAGGTACTACGGCAGCTGGATTAAATGCTGATTGCTCAACCTCTGCAAAAAAGTTTTCCGGGTTGCGATTTAACTCCATAACACCGACTTCGATTAGGGGATAATCTTTGTGTGGCCATACCTTGGTAAGATCAAAAGGGTTCAAATGATAAGAGCCCGCTTCTGCTTCAGGCATGATTTGTACAGATAAAGTCCATTTAGGGAAATCACCATTTTCAATGCTATCAAGTAAATCACGTTGATGGCTTTCACGGTCATTGCCAACTAATTCAACTGCTGCTTCATCTGTTAAGTTTTCAATACCTTGTTGTGAACGGAAATGAAATTTAACCCAAAAGCGTTCATTTTTGTCATTAATAAAGCTAAAGGTATGTGAACCAAAGCCATGCATGTGACGATAGGTAGCAGGTAGCCCGCGGTCACTCATAACAATCGTGATTTGATGTAGCGCCTCAGGTAATGATGTCCAAAAATCCCAATTATTTTGTGCGCTACGCATATTGGTTTTAGGGTCACGTTTGACAGCATGGTTTAAATCAGGAAATTTTAAAGGGTCACGGAGGAAAAACACAGGCGTGTTATTGCCTACCATATCCCAATTACCTTCTTCGGTATAGAATTTAATAGCAAAGCCTCGGATATCACGCTCTGCATCTGCCGCGCCTCGCTCTCCTGCAACTGTTGTGAAGCGTGTAAATAAATCAGTCTTTTTACCAACTTCAGAAAAAATCTTAGCACGTGTAAATTTTGTAATGTCATTAGTAACCGTAAACGCACCATAGGCACCAGAGCCTTTTGCATGCATACGACGCTCAGGTATGACTTCACGATCGAAATGCGCTAATTTCTCAAGTAACCAGACATCTTGTAATAATACTGGGCCACGTGGGCCCGCCGTCATGGTGTTTTGGTTGTCTGGTACTGGTGCACCAGCAGCGGTCGTTAATTTGGTTTTACTACTCATGATTGTTCTCCTAATAAAAAGTTAATGGCTTAATGCGTAAGTTGCTAAGCATTCAATAAAAACCTGGCTGTGCTGTTCAAAAAATTTGTTCATGGTCACCTCCTAAAATAAATTTTAAAAATGCGAAGTGCATAAAACATTCTAGAGCGGGGAAATTGATTTGTATAATTGTATATTTTGATATTGTTGATTAATAATATTAATCAATATATGATAAGCATCATAAATATATGGAGTAAGACATGACTTTAATTGAGCTTAAATTTGTAATGGCTGTCGCGCAAGAACTTAATTTTAGGCGTGCGGCAGAAAAATGTTTTGTCACGCAGCCAGCATTAAGCTTAGGTATTAAAAAGCTCGAAGAAGAATTGCGAGTGAGTATTTTCGAGCGTAGTCGCAGTGAAGTGACACCTACGGAAGTTGGTGAAAAAATCATAGAACAAGCGCAAGTGATATTAGAAGAATCGGCGCGTTTAAAAGAAATGGCTAAGCTTGGTACTAACCCTTTACAGGGCTTATTTAAATTAGGCATGATTCATTCAGTCGGGCCATATTTACTGCCAGAAATCATTCCCATTTTGCGTCTTAGTGTCCCTCAAATGCCGCTAGAAGTAGAGGAGAACTTAACGGCTAACTTAGAAGTGCAACTTAAAAATGGCGTGATAGATGCTGCCATCGTGGCATTGCCATTTGATATACCAGGCATAGAGGTAAAGAGTTTGTACGATGAAGACTTCTCAGTCGTCATACCTGTTAATCATCATTGGAAAAATAGAAAACAAATTAGACCAGATGAGCTTTCTGAAGAAAAGGTATTATTGCTTAATAGTGGGCATTGTTTTAGTAATCAAGTAACGCAGGCTTGTCCTGAGTTATCTCGCAAGGGTGAAGTGCTGCAGGGCAACTCACTAGAGACGATTCGTAATATGGTGGCGTCCAATTTAGGGGTTACTGTGTTGCCTGCATCAGCGACAGTGGCACGTTATGAAAACACCTTATTAAAGGTGATTCCATTTGCAAAACCAGCACCAACTAGAAGAATAGCGATTGCTTGGCGCAAAAGCTTTGTGCGTATACAGGCGATAGATGCATTGGTAGAGGCGGTGATGCAAGCAAATGGGAAGATGGTGAAGTATTAATGTTAGTGGTAGCAAAAAACAAAAAAGGCGCATAAAGCGCCTTTTTAAATACATAGGAACAAAAATTATTTGTTCATTACGTACATAGTTACTTCAAAACCGAAACGCATTTCTGTAGCTGCTGGTGTTGTCCACATAATATTTCTCCTAATGGTTAATATGTAATGCTATGGGTAAATAATACAGCTTTGTTAGATTTGCAACTTATGTAATGTGATTAAAAACAACTAATGAAAATCATTAGATCACAGCAGATTATTAATAAACTAATAGCATACGGTAACCTGCTACGGCATCTTCATGCACATGAAGTGGTAACTTAATGGCGCTTATTTCACCTCCAGGGATACCACTTTCAATTTTTGTATCTTCAGTTAAGTAATCTTCGGGTCGGATAAGTTTTTTAATAACCACTTTTTCAGCTGAATTTGTTAATGTCAGCTCAATACTAGGATACGCTTGTGCATAATTAGCAGTGTTTTTGAACGAACTAGAAAAGTTAATGACAGATTGATAATTGTCATCTTCTTGCATGTCAGAATCGCCTATCGTAATAAAATCTAAGTTTTGAGGTAAGCCAATTTCACACTGAAGTTGAGCACAAGCTTTCATTAGTAGTGGTTTAAATTGGGGGTATTCCGCAGCAATCTTAACGCGCATATAGTAAATCGTTTGTAGGGCGGCTGTCAGCAAAAGTAGTAAGCTGAACATACTAAATAAAACAAGATGTTTTTTAGTTTTAGCGGGCTTAATGTCTTCCGTTGAAAAGTCTTTTATAAAGCTCGGTTTATTAATGTCTAGCGTTGGCTCGGGGTTTAACGTGATTTCTGCATTGCTTGGTAAGTCACCAATGGTGTGTTTTGTTTCTATTGGGTCATCTAACTCTGTAGCCTCTTCTGCTACAAGTATTATTTCTTCATCTTGATTATCGTCGTTTTCTTCTAATGTAACAGTGTCTTCTAAACTGGCTTGATAGTCTTCAGCACTAGTGATGTCGTCATCAATCCCTGTGAGACGATTTTGTGCATTAAACACATGCTCGCAACTGCCGCATTGAACGTCTCCTTGATAAGCTTCAATAAGATCATCGTTGAGCACAAACTGTGTCTCACACTTTGGACATGAGGTAATGTAATTCATTTTTTAACGCCAGTTAGCAATATCCATGCATCTTGTTGTTTTGGAGTGTCCATTTTAAACCATTCACTATAACGAGCAAGGAGTGCATTTGTTTGCTCTTCTAATATTCCTGATAGCGCTATTTTACCGTTAGTTTTGCAATATTTTGCAAGTGCTGGTGCTAATACCATTAGGGCGCTAGATAAAATATTTGCAACGACGATATCAAAAGTTTGATCTCCAAAAGCATTTGCATCAAAAAATGCAATGTCTGTTTTATTTTGTTCTGCATTAAAGCGGCTAGCAATAATCGCCTGATCATCAATATCAACACCAACCACATGTTGTGCGCCAAGTTTTTTAGCAGCAATTGCCAATATGCCTGAACCACAACCATAATCTAATACATCTTTTAAAGCACCTTGTTGGGTAAGCCATTCTAAACATAAATGTGTCGTTGGGTGACTGCCTGTACCAAAGGCTAGCCCAGGATCTAAAACAATATTGATTGCGCTTTTGTTTGGGCTGGTGTGCCATGTAGGCACAATCCAAAGGTTGTCCGTGATATTAATTGGATCAAATTGCGCTTGCGTTGCACGGACCCAGTCTTGCTCTTCTATAGTTTCAGTTGTATAGCTAAACTGCTTGATGTCAATGACTGTTTTAAGGTTTTGCAATAAGGCATCAAGATCCGTTGATTGATCTAGTATTGCCGTGACAATGTTTTGCTGCCAAATGCCAGGGGGCGGGTCGCCTGGCTCACCAAAAATAGCTTGTTCAGCTACCGTTTCTGCATGCGCATCTTCGATACTGGCAGAAAGTGCACCGAGCTCCATTAATGCGTCACTGATGGCGTCCGCATTTTGGTCGGTAGCTTGGATTTTAAGTAATAGCCAAGCCACTACTTACTAGATATGCCCAGTTTCTCTTCAAGATAATGAATGCTAGTGCCGCCTACATGAAAAGCTGCATCTGCCATTAAGTCTCTATGAAGCGGCACATTGGTATTAATGCCTTCTACAGACATTTCAGATAATGCGATACGCATACGCGCAATGGCTTGTTCACGTGTTGCACCATGGGTAATCAGTTTGCAGATCATTGAGTCATAGTGTGGCGGTACGACATAGCCACCATAAGCATGCGTATCAATACGTACGCCTGGGCCGCCTGGCATGTGAAAGCGATTAATGGTACCTGGCGATGGGACAAAGCTGTAAGGATCTTCCGCATTGATACGGCACTCAATGGCATGACCATTTAAGTGTACGTCTTTTTGGCGGAATTTTAATTTCTCACCAGCAGCAACAAATATTTGCTGTTGCACCAAATCAATACCCGTAATCATCTCAGTAACAGTATGCTCAACTTGCAAACGTGTATTCATTTCAATGAAAAAGAATTCACCATTTTCATATAAGAACTCAAAAGTACCAGCACCCCGATATTTGATTTTACGGCACGCTTCAGCACAGCGTTCGCCAATTTTGGCGCGTAATCTAGGTGGTAATAGCGGTGATGGTGCTTCTTCAATCACTTTTTGGTGGCGACGTTGCATTGAGCAATCGCGGTCACCTAAGTAGACGGCGTTACCAAATTGATCAGCCAATATTTGAACCTCAACGTGCCTAGGGTTTTCCAGGTACTTTTCCATGTAAACCACTGAGTTACCAAACGCGGTTTGCGCTTCAGTCTTGGTCATGTTGACAGCATTCACCAATGCAGCTTCGGTATGGACGACACGCATACCACGCCCCCCGCCCCCCGCAGCCGCTTTGATAATCACCGGATAGCCAACTTTTTTGGCGATGCTCATCATTTGCGCAGGGTCATCTGGTAACTCACCTTCAGAACCGGGCACACATGGGATGCCAGCTTTTTTCATGGCAATTTTAGCGGAAACTTTGTCACCCATTAAGCGTATAGTTTCTGCTCGCGGGCCGATAAAGACAAAACCACTTTGTTCAACACGTTCTGCAAAGTCAGCATTTTCAGATAAAAAGCCATAACCTGGATGAATGGCTTGTGCGTCGGTTACTTCGGCAGCGCTAATCACTGCTGGAATATTTAGATAACTTAGGTTAGATGCGGCTGGTCCAATACAGACTGACTCATCTGCGAGCTTGACGTATTTTGCGTCTTTATCCGCCTCTGAATGTACAGCAACGGTTTTAATATTCAGCTCGCGACAAGCGCGCTGTACGCGAAGCGCAATCTCGCCTCTATTTGCAATTAAGATTTTTTCAAACATGTCTAATTAACCAATCACAAATAAAGGTTCGCCATATTCAACTGGCTGGCCATTTTCAGCCAATATTTTTTTAACAACGCCAGCCTTATCACTTTCAATTTCATTCAGCAGCTTCATTGCCTCGATAATACATAGGGTGTCACCAACCTCAACTTTATCCCCAACTTCTACAAAAGCACTGGCTTCTGGCGATGATGCACGGTAGAAGGAACCTACCATTGGCGACCCTACAGTATGGCCATCGACAGCTGGTGGTGCTGTTTCAGTAGTTGGTAAAGTGGTCGTGGCAGCAGCTACTGCCGCTGGTGCCGCCGCATATTGCATGACTGGTGCAGCAGTTTGTGTCACTGCACGACTGATGCGAACTTTTTCTTCACCTTCAGTGAGCTCTAGCTCAGTAATGCCAGACTCCTCAACCAGATCAATTAATTTTTTTAATTTACGTAAATCCATAATGACTCCTGAAATAAGCTAATTTATATAATTAGTTATTAAGTTGATTGATTGCATAGCGTAAGGCAGCGTTGTAACCTTCTGCACCTAAGCCACTGATAACGCCAACTGCAATATCGCTAAAATAAGAATGATGTCTAAAACTTTCACGTGAGAAAACATTAGATAAGTGTACTTCGATGAAAGGGGTGTTCACCGCAGCAATGGCATCACGTATCACCACTGAGGTGTGTGTGAATGCTGCTGGGTTAATAATAATGAAGTCGATTTTATCGGTTGCTAGTGTTTGAATTTTGGCTACGATGTCTGCTTCAGCATTGCTTTGATAGGTTTCTAATGAAACGCTCGCTGCTTTCGCAGTGGCACTTAGTGCTTCATTAATACTGTCGAGTGTGTCGTGCCCATAATGCTCTGGCTCACGCACACCAAGCAGGTTTAGGTTAGGGCCGTGCAGCACTAAAATTGATTTAGCGGCCATTTTTATCGCTTCGACGCAGTTTTAGAGATGCTCATAGTGTGCAAGTTTGCCGAAGTTAAGCTATTTTGTCCAGCAAATTTAAAACATTTAAGCGAAGTTATATCATCGTATAAAGCTAAGCAACTGAATCAAATGGTTAAATTATTTCTACAATAATTTAACCAAAGTTTCTTCTAAAAGTGCTTTAGAAATACGCCCAAAATAGGTGTTGGCGATAGAGCCATTTGGCTTGATGATGATGGTGTAAGGAAGAGCGCTTTTATCATTACCAAGATTAGCAGCTAATTGCCCACCAATATCTTCAGCGGCAAATAGTGGGTAGCTTACTGGTGTTTCAGCTGTAAACTCTTTAATCGCACTCATCTTATCTAATGCAATGCCAAGGACAACAACGTTTTTATCTAGATATTCGGTATGCAGTGCTGATAACTCAGGCATTTCTTCACGGCATGGCCCACACCAAGTTGCCCAGAAATTTAAAACAATCATTTTGCCTTGCCATTGGTTGAGCTTTTGTTGCTTGCCATTCTCATCTGGCAACGTTGTACCAAATAAAGCAGCAGTAGCTGAATTGTTTATGGGTTGCTCAATGGTTTTTTCAGCCTTGAAATAAGCGGTGCTTGCAGCAACGATAATGAATAAAAGGATTGCACCAAGAGGAGAGGCTAATTTATTTAACATAGGCTGTACTTAATCATTTTTTGTTGAAATTAAACTACTATATCGAGATTAACAAACAATGAGTGGATTACATTCATCTGACTTTAGCGAATTAACGCGGTTAACGGTGGCTAAGAAATTAGTAGCATTTTCATAGCCAATGACTTTAATGGTTTTAATTTCTTGTCCAGAACGGTTAAAAAATATAATGCCTGGTGGGCCAAATAAATTAAAACGTTTGAGTAAAGCAAGGTCTTGAGGGGTATTGTCTGTCACGTCAGCTTGTAACAAAACCACGTCCTTTAATGATTGTTGGACAGCTGAGTCACTAAAAGTAAATAGCTCCATTTCTTTACATGATGTACACCAATCAGCGTAAAAATCTAGCATGACTATTTTGCCATTAGCAGCACCGATTTTAGCATCTAGTTCTGCTGTATTTCTAACACGCACAAAGGGCAAGTGACTTTCATCTTGTTTGTTATTGGCAATCAGTAAGCCAGAAAGTGGTTGTAAAGGTGATTTAGCGCCAGACACTGCACCGATCAACATGGTAATGCCTAATATTAAAAGAATAATACCAATACCTTTCCAAAAGCGCATCCATGGGTGCGACTTCCCAGTTGTGCTGTCCAATGGTAAGTTGTCTAAAGCATGTAAATACATGGCAGGGATAATCAGTAGCGCTGCCCACAATATCATTTGTACGATCACAGGAATGATTGGAGAAACGATATAAATAGCGACCGCCAACATTAGGACACCAAAGAAATTACGCACAGCTGTCATCCAAGCGCCAGCTTTTGGTAGTATATGCCCAGCGGAAGCACCTATCATCAATAACGGCACACCCATGCCAATAGACAGTGCAAATAATGCTACACCACCAAGTACAACATCACGTGTTTGGCTAATATAAAGTAGGGCGCCTGCCAATGGTGCTGCTACACATGGGCTGACGATAAGGGCAGAAATAACACCCATAATAAACACGCCCAGAAACTGCCCGCCTTTAAGCTTGTTTGTTGTGTTGACCATGCGGTCTTCAATGGCATGCGGTAATCTAAGCTCGTAAAAGCCAAACATAGAAAATGATAAAACGACAAAAATTAAAGCAGTAGCAGTGAGCACCCACGGGCTTTGCAGTGCATTGCTTAACAGCTGGCCAGATAAACCAGCGGCAATACCAGCGATAGTGTAGCTGAGTGCTATCCCGAGTACATAGGCCAGTGAGAGGTTAAAGCTATGTAGGCGGCTAGTTTCGTGGCGGTGCGCTTTTTCGTCACCGACGATGATGCCAGAAAGAATAGGGATCATTGGTAATACGCATGGTGTGAAAGATAACAATAAGCCAAAACCAAAAAAGCCTGCAGCAATTAGCCATAACTTTCCACTTTTCAGTAAGCTGGTTGCTTTGTCATCACCTGTTGTTACTGGACTAGTTGTTAATGTATTGCTATTGCCGGCATTGGCTAACATGCTGATATTGAATATTTTTAGTTGAGGCGCATAGCATAAGCCTTTTTCACTGCAGCCTTGAAATTTGGCGCTAATCACAAGATTTTTAGCAGCGTTTTCGGCCTTAACAATAGCGGCAAAGTCACGGTGATACACTTCTTTAATACCAAAGTTGGGATCATCTTTCACATCCCCTGCAGGCAAGTCTACAGCCGTAATTTTGCCTTGGCCGGTATCTTTAATTTCGAATTTAATGCGGTCTTTATATAGATAGTAACCAGGGGCAATGGTGAATATGCCTTCTAGTGTTTGGCTGCCAGTGGCGGCAACATCGAGTTTGAATGCTTTATCAGGGTGTAGAAATTCATCTTCGGCACCTTCGGTAAAGGCATTTAAAACGGAACTGCTATTTGCAGCTAAGCTTGGTTGTACTACCAGTAGCAAAAGAGTGCTAATGCAGAATATTAAAGTTGCAAAACGTTTAAACATGCGTGTCCTAATGCGAAAGTTGGGCATCCACCCATTGTAAATAACGGTCTAAGCCACCATGTACATTGAGTGTAATGATGTCAGGAAGTTCGTACGGGTGCATTTCTAAAATGAGCTTTTCAATTTTTGTATAACAACCTTGGCTTGTTTTAATGTGAATGGGAAACTCAGTTTGTGTCTCAATGTTACCCTGCCATTCGTAAATGGATTGGCAAGCGCCACCAATGTTTACACAGGCTGCTAGTTTAGACTCTATTAGTGCTTTTGCAATACGTTCTGCGCAATTTTGGTCTGGCACATGTGTTAACACTACTATAATATCGTTTTTAGGCATTAGTATTATTTATCAATAGGTTTGTGAGTTAAGGGGCTTATGCGTTTATTTATTCCAATTATTTTACTTGGTTTTCTTATAGCAGAAATATTTCTGCTGATTACACTTGGTCAACGCTATGGTATATGGCTATTAATATACTTAGTCTTGATTGGCTATCTAGGCTTACAACTTATTCGTGGTGAAAAGCAAATGATGTCTGCCAAAATGATGCAAAGCCTCAAGGCTGGCGGCAATCCAATGAAAAGCATGATGGGTAGTGCCCGCAATATGATAGCGGGTATTTTCTTGATGATCCCAGGTGTGATTACCGATGTGATTGCAGCAATATTATTGTTAATCCCCATTCAGCAGCCAAAAGTAAACCCGAATGCGGGTAGTTATCACACAGATGATTCAAGTTATGAAGCTAACTTTGAAGAGGCGAATCAACAGCCAGCAAATGACGATATTATTGAAGGCGAATATACAGAGATTAAAGAACCCATAGATGACGACATCAGTGCTAAAGATAAAGACACGGGGAAAGAGTAATGGCGAAAGTCACCATTCAACCTAGTGGGCAAACGTTTGAAGTGCGCCCAAGCCAAACCGTATTAGAAGCTGCCATAGAAGCAGGTATTAACATTCCGTACGGCTGTCGTAATGGCGCGTGTGGGTCCTGCAAAGGCAAAGTCATTTCAGGCAAAGTGATGCACGATGACTATCAGGGCAGCGCCATGACAGATGCAGAACTTGAAGAGGGTCATGCGCTCTTTTGTAGTGCAAGACCGTTAGAAGACTTGGTGATTGAAACACGCGAAGTGACTGGTGCTAGTGGTATTAAGCCACGCATACTACCTGCTAGAGTGACAAAGAAGGAAATGCTCGCACCAGATGTCATTGGCTTACACCTGCAGTTGCCCAGTAGCGAGCGCTTGCAATTTATGCCAGGGCAATATATTGAGTTTTTATTAAAAGATGGTAAGCGCCGTGCTTTTTCTATCGCTAATGCACCGCATGTAGCGTTTGGCCTAGAACTACATTTACGTTTAGTCAAAGGTGGCGAATTCACCGAATATGTATTTAACGCGCTACAAGAAAAAGCAATACTGCGCTTAGAAGCGCCTTTCGGTAGTTTTTATCTGCGAGAAGATTCTGACAAGCCGATTATCTTCGCTGCAACAGGCACAGGGTTTGCACCAATTAAAGGCATCATTGAGCATATGCTGTATCACGATATTCAGCGCCCAATGACCCTGTATTGGGGTGGTCGACAACCAGCTGATTTATACATGGATGCGTTATGCAAGCGCTGGGCAGAACATGTGCCAAGTTTTACTTATGTACCAGTACTATCAAAGCCAGAGCCTGATTGGGATGGTAGAACAGGCTATGTACAAGAAGCAATAACAGAAGATATTGCTGATTTAAGTGGGCATGAAGCCTATGTATGTGGCTTACCAGACATGGTGGATGATGCGCAAAAGCAATTTGCTACCCATGGCCTAGATCAGGAAAGTTTTTTCAGTGATGCGTTTACTTTTGCACCTAAGTAAAATTAGCAATTTCATTACACCAAATATTTTTAACCACTTTGATATTTTTGTCTAGATGTTATTTATTCGTGGCATGCTTGGGTCTATTTCTTCACTGGTGTCATAAACCTTAGCCAAATAAACCCTAAAGCGCCGGCTACAAATGAAGCGAGTAATATGGCCATTTTAGAGGCATTAATTATTTCAGCATTACCGATAAAGGCTAAGTTGGTAATGAATATAGACATAGTGAAACCAATGCCACCTAACAAGCCGGCTCCTAACAGGTGATGCCAGCTTAGGCGATCTGGTAATTGACATATGCCGATGCGAATAGCGACTAAAGAGAACAAGGTCACGCCAATTACTTTACCTAATACTAAGCCATAGATAATACCTAAGCTATTCTGGCTTTGCATAATGTCTTGTATCCATGTCGGGCTGATGGTTACGCCAGTATTTGCTAGTGCGAAAATGGGCAGAATGAAGAAGGCGACAGGTTTGTGTAACGTATGTTCTAGTTGATATGATGGTGATTTTTGATCTTCATTTTTATGTGAATATGGAATAGTAAAGGCAAGGGCAATACCGGCAATGGTGGCATGTACGCCAGATTTAAGCATGAGCACCCACATAATGGCACCACCAATTAAGTAAGGAATGAGTGACATGACCTTCATCTTGTTGAGTGCATATAGCACGCTACATAAGATAGCAGCACCTGCTAGGTAAGCAATTGATAGTTTGGTGGTGTAGAACAAAGCAATAATAATGACAGCACCAAGATCATCGATTACAGCAAAGGCGACTACAAACACTTTCAGTGATAATGGAATACGGCTACCTAATAGCGCCAAAATACCTAAAGCAAAAGCAATATCTGTTGCCATTGGAATACCAATACCGCTTTGTGTCGCCGTGCCTGCATTTAAACCGAAATGAATGGCGGCGGGGACGACCATGCCGCCGATAGCGGCAGTGATTGGCAATAAGGCATGCCTGAAATTTGAGAGCTCCCCACTAATAAGCTCACGCTTTAGCTCTAGGCCAATCAGTAAAAAGAATATGGCCATTAAGCCATCATTAATCCAATGTTCAGTACTAAGTGGCCCGAGTTTCAACTGCCAAAAAGATAAGTAATCATGGCCTAAAATACTGTTGGCAATTGCTAGAGAAGCAATGGTACAAAGAATAAGAAAAATACCACTGGTCTTCTCAGATTCAAAAAAAGTATAGAAGCTGAGGGTAGACAATCTAGGGAATTTATTAATTTTCTTCATATTGTTAAAACAGTGCCTTTAATTGAACTGTGCTTCAGATAATAAATTCATCATAGCCTCGTCTCCAGGCGCAGTTGCCGTGAGAACGTTTAATCCCATTTTTAATGGTTGTTCAGCTATTCTCGCGTGGTTAACACAGATGGTAATGTTTTCAAGCCATGTTGCATTTTCTGCTAAATCTAAAAAATAGCGCATGGCTTCTGAGCTAGTAATAATTATACTTTGTAGCTGGTGGTTCGCATATGCTTTACTTAAAATGTCACAATTGCTTTGTGGATTGATACGTTGGTAGCATTCTGCAAAGGTGACTTCTGCACCTCGTGATTTAAGCGTATTGGCTAATACTTCTCGCCCACCATTGCCACGTACGATCATTACTTTTTTACCTTGCATCGCGTACATTTCCGGCAGGGAAAGTAAAGACTCACTATCAAACCGACTCCCGCTTGGAATCAACACGTTATTAACATCGAATTTACTAAGCGCTGTTGCAGTCTTAGGGCCAATGGCAGCAAACCTTAGTGTGCTAGGTATGCCCTGTTTGATTAGATGGGGCATGCCATTTTGTACGGCATTACTGCTAATAAATAGCACCCAGTCGTATTGATTAATATTAACTATGACATTTTTTAATGTGGAATAGTCTTCTAAAGGAACAATTTCGATTAGAGGGTACAGGATGACGTTTCCGCCGGCAGATTCAATGCGTTGCGTAAGTTTCTTGGCTTGGTTAACTGGTCGTGTAATGGCAACGCTGATATTAGCTAGCGGCAGTTCGGTTGTCATTTCTTTACGCCATCCAGTTCGGCTAAGATTTTATTTGCGCCTAAGCTGATTAACTTGTTGGCCAACGTTTGACCAATGCTTTCTGCATCATTAGCATCACCCGACATCGTTTCGCGCAGCATTTGTGTGCCATCAACACTGGCGACAAAGCCTGAGATGTTAATGGTGTTGTCTCGCTTGATGGCGTAAGCGCCTAAAGGTACGGTACAACTACCTGCTAAGGTACGGCTAAACCCACGTTCGGCTGCAACGCATTGTTCTGTATCCGTATGGTTAAGCGGAGACAGCACATCAATTAAATCAGGACGATCAGCTCTAATTTCAATGCCTAAAGCACCTTGACCAACGGCCGGTATGCTATCTTCTGCTGAAATAAAACCACGGATTCGATCGTCTAGCGCTAAGCGAATTAAACCAGCAGCAGCCAAAATAATGGCAGCGTATTGGCCTTCGTCCAATTTGCGTAAACGCGTTTGTACATTGCCACGCAGCGATTCGATTTTAAGGTGTGGGAAGCGTGCTTGAATTTGGCTTTGGCGGCGCAAACTAGACGTGCCAACAATACTGCCATGCGGCAATCCACCCAAGCTATCGTAATCATTAGAAACAAATGCATCATGCGGATTTTCTCGTTCACACGTCGCTATCAACGTAAAGCCTTCTGGCATATTCATTGGGACGTCTTTCATGCTGTGCACAGCAAAGTCGGCACTGCCATCCAGCAAAGCACCTTCTAACTCTTTAATAAATAAACCCTTACCACCAATGCTGGCTAGTGGTTTATCTAAGATTTGATCACCGGTTGTTGTCATGCCTAAAATTTGAACATCGCAACTTGGGTATAAGGCTTGTAAACGTGCTTGAATATGCTTGGCTTGCCACATGGCAAGCGCGCTTTCTCGGGAGGCAATGACTAATTTTTTTGGGTCGACAAAGCTTGTAGTTTTGTTCATGCCTAGAATTTTAGCATAGGGTAAGCTTTATAAAATGCTATTAAAAATAGTGTTTTTTGGGTTAAGCTTACGGTTTAGCAGTAACGGCGCTCAACAAATAGGGTTCTTTTTAAAAAGTTACTATGGTGCCATATATTTATTTTGGAGGCTTAATATGAAAGACCAGTTAGATATTTTTATTAGCTCAATGAATCAGTTTTGGGTGGAGTTAGTTAATTTCATTCCAAAATTATTAATTGTGATTGTCGTTCTATTTCTAGGTTGGCTATTGGCGAAGTTGGTAAGAACTGCTGTTAAACGAGTTTTAGTTTTAGTTCAGTTTGACAAGTTCTCTGAAAAGTCAGGACTTGAAGCGTTTATGACGACTGGAAGTGCAAATGTTACCTTAAGTGGCATCATTAGTCAGGTGATGTACTGGTTAGTGATCATTATATCTGTGACTACAGCCGCGAATTATTTAGGACTTACAGAAGTTGTCAGTATCTTGCGCGATTTTGCAGCTTACTTACCAAGAATAATTGTAGCTATCTTGGTGATGATATTTGGTACGCTATTAGCGCGCTTCATTAACAAGTTGGTGTTTGCTTGGTTACACAGCATTAAATTTGATCGTGCTTTAATAGTGAGCACATCAGTTGAGTATGGTATTCAAATCTTGGCTTTATTTGTTGCGCTAGAGCAATTAGGCATTGGTGTGCAGCTAATACACTCATTATTTGTGATTGTATTTGGCGCAATATTCTTAGCGCTTGCGTTAGCTTTTGGCTTAGGTGGTAGAGAGTGGGCCGCTAAAGTGATAGAAGAGCTTAGTAATAAAAATAAATAATATTTAGTCTGTAGGCAACGATGTTTTAGGCTTTACGAATTAAATGTTGTTGCCGGCGACTAACCGCAATAGCTTCCGGCACGCCCTTTAAGGTGGCGTGCCATTGTGAGTCGCCTTTATCGTCCACACGCTTTTCATAGCCAGTAATATATTGCTGTGCCACTAAGCAATTACGGTGTAGCCGTAAGAATACTTCATCAAACTCTGTTTCCAAACTGGTTAGAGACTCTTCTAGTAAATACTCGTGCTCACTTGTGCGCACCGTCACGTATTTCAGTTCAGCACGCAAATAAATAATGTCTTCAATGGGAACTAGCACTACACGACCTCTTTCGTGAATGCTCAAATGGCTGCGCGTTTTTTGTAGTGGCTTAAGGGCTTCCATGGTTTGAGAGGGTTGAGGCTGCAGCGCTTGTACTTTTTCTATTGCTGCTTTTAACCGCTCTAAGCGAATCGGTTTTAACAGGTAATCTATTGCGTTAAGGTCAAATGCACGAATGGCATATGCATCATAAGCCGTTGTGAAAATAATGTGGGGTTTTGGCTCAAGCTTTTGTGCATGTTCTGCGGCCTCTAAACCATCCATGAGTGGCATGCGAATATCGAGTAGCATTAAGTTTGGTTGGGCTTCCATTGCTAAATCAATCGCTTCTTTACCATTTTTTGCTGCTGCAACCACAGAGACGTGTGCTATTTCATCCAGCAACTCTTTTAATCGATTACGCGCGGGTGTTTCGTCATCAGCGATTAAAATTTTTAATGGAGTCGTCATTGTTTCACTTCGTATGGCATGCGGATATTCACAGTATATTGATTGTCTTTTGTTCTGTGTCTGATTGAAGCTTCTAAATCAAAATGCAAGGCCAACCGTTCTTTAATATTTTTAAGCGCCATTTTATTACCAATGTGATCCTTATTTTTTGCATTGCAAGGATTGCTAATTTTAATGCGTAATTCATTCAGTTTAGTTTCAATAGCAACTAAAACCTCACCACCCTCTGGAATAGGTTCTATACCATGGTATACCGCGTTTTCTAAAAGCGGCTGCAATATGAGTGGCGGGATTAACGCATTTTTCATCGCATCGGCGGGCACATCATCAATTTGCCAATTAATTGTTAAGCGGTCTTCCAAACGCAAGCTTTCAATGCCTAAATATTGTTTGCATAGCGCGATTTCTTTTTCTAACGGAACTAGGTCGCGATTTTCTGCCATCAGCACGCGAAATAAATCAGCCATATCCTCTAATGCACTTTCTGCACGTTTAGGCTGGCTGCGTATCAGTGAAAGTACGGCATTAATACTATTGAATAAAAAGTGCGGGCGTATACGCGCTTGTAAAGCTTGTAAGCGCGCTTCCGCTATAGCTGGTGAATACGCGCGCTGTTGTAAATGCAGGTAATACAACACAATCGCTGAGGTTAAGCCCGTTAAAGCAATAGGGCGATAGGGAACAGCAACTGCATCAAACGAAAAGTAGTAGGTAACTAACATAACAACGAGTGCGGCTATTATCATTGTTAGCACCATTGTAATGGCGATACTTTGCCAGTATTTGAGTTTTTTAAGTATTGGGTATAGCACGTATAAAATGAGTATGCTTATCAATAAAATAGGTTGAATAACCACCGAAAGCTGTGTTAACAAAGGTAGAAAATCATTGAGTTCTTTGCTCAGTAGAAATGTCGCAAGTACAGCAAGCAAGTTTACGACAAGTAAAATGCGAAGCAGAATGCCTAAATTGTGTAAATTGGGTAGCCGACTATTTTTGCGCACAGCGTGTTCTAAGTTAAAATGTGTATAAATAGTACATCTAAGTGTATTATTATTAAACAATTTTTCGAATTTACCTTAGAAAATATAAAGAAACCCTATCGTGCAAGAAAATAACAAAGATACTAAATCCTCTCTTAACGCAAAAACAGAGGCATGGTCAGGGCGGTTTAATGAGCCAGTGGCTGAGCTAGTTAAGCGCTACACCTCTTCTGTAGATTTTGATAAACGTTTAGCGGCGTTTGATATCCAAGGCTCGCTAGCGCATGCGCAGATGTTAGCAACGCAATCAATTATTTCGCAAGAAGACTTTAAGGCAATACAAAAAGGTTTGGCTGAGGTTAAGCAAGACATTGAGGCAGATACTTTTGAGTGGTTGTTAGACTTAGAAGATGTACATCTTAATCTTGAAAAGAGCTTAACGGATAAAGTTGGCGATGCAGGAAAGCGCTTGCATACAGGCCGTAGTCGTAATGATCAAGTGGCCACCGACATTCGCCTATGGTTGCGTGCGACTTGCGATGACGCGATTGCCTGCATTACTAAATTACAATTGAGCATTTTGGATTTAGCAGAGCAACACTCGGACACCATCATGCCTGGGTTTACGCATTTGCAAGTGGCACAGCCGGTAACGTTTGGCCATCATTTGTTAGCATATTACGAAATGTTAAAACGCGATGTGACACGCTTAGCAGACTGCAGAAAACGCTTTAATCAATTGCCACTAGGTGCAGCGGCCTTGGCTGGTACGAGTTACCCGATAGATCGTGCAATGGTAGCAGACTTGTTGGGCTTTGATGGCTTATGTGAGAACTCACTAGATGCTGTTTCTGATCGCGACTTTGCGATTGAGTTTACGGCAGCCAGTGCGCTAACCATGACGCACTTATCACGCTTTTCAGAAGAACTTATTTTATGGGCTTCACCTAGATTTGGTTTTATTGAAATTGCCGATCGTTTCTGTACCGGTTCTAGCATCATGCCGCAAAAGAAAAATCCTGATGTGCCTGAGCTGGTGCGTGGTAAAACAGGCCGCGTAAATGGACACCTAGTCGCTTTACTTACGCTAATGAAGGGCCAGCCACTTGCTTACAATAAAGATAATCAAGAAGATAAAGAGCCGTTATTTGATACAGCAGATACGTTATTGGTGACGTTAGAAATCTATGCAGATATGTTACGCGGTATTACCGTGAATAAGCCGAATATGCGTCAAGCTGCTTTTGAAGGTTATGCAACAGCAACAGATTTGGCAGATTACTTAGTTAAAAAAGGCATGCCATTTAGAGATGCACATGAAGTGGTTGCACTGGCGGTTAAGCATGCGATAGACAAGAGTTGTGATTTATCTGAGTTGCCGTTAGCCGACCTTCAGCAATTCAGCAATATGATTAGTGATGATGTATTTTCTGTGTTGACATTAGAAGGCTCTGTAGCAAGTCGTGACCATATTGGCGGTACAGCACCAGCACAAGTGATTGCAGCGATAAAGCGCGCTAGACAGTTGCTTAATTCAGACAAGTAACTAATGTTTTTAAAAAAGTACAAGCTCACTCTACTGTTGTTGTTAGCGCTATTGCTAGCAAATACCGTGAGAGCAGGTTTGGATGATTTAAGTGCGACAGATGCACTTACTGATACGCAAGATAGTATGGCTTGGCCCATGTTGCCCAATGAAAGTTTATCAGCGCTGGCAGCAAAGTTTTATCCCAACAATACACTCATGCAACGTGAATTTATTTTAAAGACTAAACGTTTAAATAATACTAATTTAAATCCAAATATTCCGTATTCAACATTAACAGCAATTACAATTCCAAATTTAAAAACACTTTCTGCTAGCACAAGCGCAATTAAACGTTCACATAAGTCTTCTAGTAAGAAAGCTTTGCATTTGAGTTACAACATTAAGTCGACAGCCGAAAAAGCTAAAGAAGCTATTCGGAACATCCCTGATCACTTGATAAAACAATATGAAAACTTAGTTGCTAGGAATACCTTTTTAAAGGAGGAAATTGCTAAGTTGAATAAAAAGCTAGTTTTTTTACAAAATAAGTTAGGTGAATTAAAACTAATTTTTGATAAAACATTAACGCCACCTACTAAAAAAATGTTTAAAAATTTAGATGCTGAAAAAGAGGTAGTGCAGAAACAAAAAACGGTAAAAGTACAAATTAAACATAAAGACAAAGCCGTCTTGACCACATCAAAAACTAAACAGCAATCGCAAACAGGTTTCTTTGATTTATCAAATAGATTGTTATGGTTGGCTCTTCTTGGCTTAGGCTTATTGATGACAACCGGATCGTATTTTTTAAAAAAATACAAAAACAACAACTATATTAAATATGTAGATACTATTAGTCATCAGAGCAGAGTGACAAGTACTAGTGTAGCAGAACCAGAACTAGTCATTAATGAGGATGTCTTGCCTTCTTCTCTTGTCAATGACACGGCTATAGAAGAGCATGACGATCAATCTATCATGCATGAAGCTAAAACATTAATGAATAAAAACTTACCGACTGAGGCTATCGCACACCTTAAATGGGCCATTCGAGCAAAGTCTAAAACGCCTATTCATTTTTGGTTGTACTTGTTGAAAATTTTTAGACAGCAGGACTTAAAGGAGGAGTTTGAACGGTTTGCATCTGAACTGCACCAAACCTTTAATGTGATGACCCCTTTATGGGAAGCACAAACTGTTGCGATGGTGGTGCCACAGAGCCTAGAAGAACACCCGCATATTGTAGAATTGATTATGCAACAATGGCCAGATGAAAAAATACTGAGCTATCTGCATAAATTGATTTCAGATAACAGAGGTGGTCAACGCTCAGGATTCTCTTTAACTGTCATAGAAGAGATTTTGTTATTAATTGATGTGCTTGAAATGCGTGAAAAAGAGTAAAGTAATTAAAACCTAGTCTAGAAAACTTGCAAGCAAATCATTTAAAAAACGTTGCCCTAATAATGTTGGTTTAATCAATTGTTGGTCTTGTGTGATTAAGCCTTTTTTTTCTGCCTCAGCTAAACGTTTAGCAATCGTAATCAATGGCAGTCCAGTTCGCTCTTGGAACAAGCCTGTATTAACACCACCGGTAAGCCTTAGCGCATTCATCATAAATTCAAAACCTAGATCTTGTTGCGCGATGTGCCAAGTATTATCCACAGCATTGCCTTGTTCGGTATTATCCATAAAAGCTTTTGGATGTTTGTGCCGCGTTTCTCGGGTGATTTTATCGTGATAACTTAACTTGCTGTGTGCACCTGCACCGATGCCAAGGTAATCCCCAAATGACCAATAATTGATATTATGTCTGGCTTTGCTTTTTGGCTGACAAAATGCTGAAGTTTCATAATGCTCATAACGATGTGTGGCTAATAGGGCCTCAATCTGCTCTTGCATTTCACTGCTGGCATCGTCACTAGGTAAACTAGGTGGCGTACGGTAGAACGGTGTGTTGGGTTCTAGTGTTAAATGATAAAACGATAAATGATCTGGCTTGAGTGCAACCGCTTGCTTAGCATCTTCTAACGCATCATATAAGCTTTGGTTAGGCAAGCCATACATTACATCTAGATTAACGCGGTCAAAGGTTTCTAGGGCTAATTCAGCAGCTAATATAGCCTGTTTATCATCATGAATCCTGCCTAAAGCTTTCAAGTAATCGTGATTGAAACTTTGTATACCCAAAGATACTCGATTCACCCCGGCATCTTTATAGTCAGCAAAATGTGCGGTATCAACAGTGCCTGGATTCGCTTCTAATGTCACTTCAGCATTAAATGCTAATGGCGTTAACATGTTCACAGCGGTCAAAATTTCATGAATAGATTCCGAGCTAAACAAACTAGGCGTACCACCACCAAAAAATACACTCTGTATCTTCCTGCCATAGACACGTGGTACCGATTGCTCCAGGTCCGCAATTAATGCAGCGACATAACGCTTTTCTGGAATCTCGGTCCGGTTTTCATGTGAATTAAAATCACAGTACGGACACTTTTTCACACACCATGGAATATGAATATAAAGTGAAAACGGCGGTGAGTTTTTTAATCCAGATAGTGTTTGGCTACCAGTCACTGGCGCCGGACTGTTGATGCTATCAATATTAGCGACTGGGATAATTGGAATCATGTTGAGTATTGTACTAAAATTTAGTACATCAATTATTAAGCTTCAGCGATAACGGCTAAAAATGCTTCGCCATACCGCTCTAGTTTGGCTTGCCCAATGCCACTAATCTGGCTCATCGCATTCAAATCTTGAGGTTTTTGGTTCAAAATTTCGATGAGCGTTGCGTCATGGAAAATCACATACGGTGGTACGCCTTGTTCTTTGGCCAACTCCATGCGCTTGGCTTTTAATTCCAGCCAGACTGGATCATCATTGGCTCCTTCGAAGGCTTCTTTAAGGCGCGCAGAGCGCTCCGCTTTGCTGGCACGCTTTTCTGGCGTCGCATCACGACGTAGCCAGATTTCTTGTTTGCCTTTAAGTATCGGCCTTGCTATTTCGGTTAATCGCAACCCGCCATAGGCTGCAACATCTGCTTCTAAAAATCCGCCTGCAGTGAGTTGGCGATAGACGCTGCTCCACTGAGCCTGGTTAAGCTCTTTGCCTATGCCGTAAGTACTCACTTCGTGGTGATGGAAGCGTTCGATTTGCTGGGTGGTCTTGCCTGTCAGTACATCAATTAAATGCCCAGCCCCAAAGCGTTGTCCAGTACGGAACACACAAGACAAGGCCATTTGAGCCGCTTGCGTTGCCATCCAAGTATCCACAGGGTTCAAGCAGTTGTCGCATTGGCCACAATTGCCGGGGTGCTCTTCACCAAAGTAACGCAATATAGTTTGATGACGACAATCCGTTGATTCACAAAAACCGAGCAGGGCGTTTAACTTAAGTTGTTCTAAGCGTTTGCGTTCTTCTGAAGCATCACCACTATCTAGCATTTTCTGCATGGACACTACATCACCCATGCCGTAGGTCATCCAAGCATTAGCGGGCAAACCATCACGCCCAGAACGGCCTGTTTCTTGGTAGTAGCCTTCCATGCTTTTTGGTAAATCTAAATGGGCCACAAAGCGCACATTGGGTTTATCAATACCCATGCCAAATGCAATGGTTGCTACTATGATTATGCCTTCTTCACGCAGGAAACGACGTTGATTCTGACCTCGTGTCGCAGCAGGTAATCCAGCATGATAAGGCAGTGCATTCCAACCTTTATCGGCTAGCCATGCGGCTGTTTCTTCTACTTTCTTACGAGATAAACAATAAATAATACCTGCATCATCCGCATGCTCTCGCTCTAAAAAAGTGAGCAGTTGCTGACGCGCATTATTTTTAATCGTGACGAGGTAACGAATATTAGGGCGGTCGAAACTAGAAACGAATTGTGCGGCACTCTCTAATGCGAGTTGCGAAACAATTTCTGCTCTTGTCGGTGCATCGGCGGTGGCGGTTAATGCGATACGCGGTACGCTTGGATAGCGATCATGTAATACGGTAAGTTGACGATATTCAGGGCGAAAATCATGGCCCCATTGCGATACGCAGTGTGCTTCATCAATGGCAAATAAAGCTAAGCCAACATGGGCGTGTACTTCATCCAGTAAATTTAAAAAGCTGCCAGCAGTCAGCCGCTCGGGCGCAACATATAAGATTTTAATCTCGCCTGATAATGCTTGGCTGGTAATGCGAGCATTGTCTTCAGCACTTAAGCTAGAATTTAAGAAAGCGGCATTAACGCCTAATTGTTGTAATGCCTCTACTTGATCTTGCATGAGGGCAATCAATGGTGAAATGATAATGGCCAAACCATCACGGGCGATAGCAGGTATTTGATAACATAACGATTTGCCACCACCCGTCGGCATGAGTACTAAAGCATCTTGCCCTGCAATTATATGGTCGACTATCGCTTGTTGCTTATCACGAAAGCTAGTGTAGCCAAATGTGGTTTCTAGAATTTCTAAAGGAGTGGGCACTTATCGTCAGGGTTGGCGTGGTAGCAAGTACTTACTTCTTTGGATATGGATTCAATAACTCATCCACCAGTTGATGCAATGCTTCACGCATTTGTTTTTCTGACACTTCCATTAGCAGGCCATCTTCAAATGCATCTTGGGTGATTTGTTTAATCTCGTCAAAGTTCTCTTTCATGACGCGGATTTTTTCTGTGCAAGCAACGATGCTGTCGTCATCACGTATCCACGTTGGTAAAGGTTTATTTGCCATGATAAAAAGATATGAAGTTCAGTTTAATAAGTTAAGTGTTCGATTAAATGTAACATTTTACGCAAGGCTTGTCCGCGATGACTTACTTTGTTCTTAATTTCTGGACTAAGTTCCGCGGAAGATTTGCCAGTAATGCTATCTAAAAATAACGGGTCGTAACCAAAGCCATTACTGCCCCGCGCTTTTTTCAGAATGCTACCTTGCCAAATACCTTCGGCGATTAATGGTTGTGGATCATCGTGTCTGCGTACTAATACTAAACAGCAGTAGTAGTAGGCGTAGCGATTGTCATGTTGTTTTAATATTTTAATTAAATGCGTATTGTTGTTTTCATCATTGCTAGGCTTGCCAGCAAAGTAAGCCGATTGCACCCCAGGTTCACCATTAAGCGCTTCTAAACATAGTCCTGAGTCATCGGCTAGAGCAGGGAGCTTTGTTGCAAGGCTTGCATGGCGTGCTTTTGCTAAAGCATTTTCTATAAATGTACAATGTGGCTCCGGTGCTTCAGATACATTAAATTCAGACTGTGGTAATACTTCGATATTGAGTGGAGAAAGCATGGCTTGTATCTCACGCAATTTCCCTTCATTACCGCTAGCGATGATAAGTTTTTTAAACATATGACTTTATGTGCCTAGCACTTGTTTTTGTAATACTAGTAGCTGTTGAATACCATGATCAGCTAAATCAGTCATCGCATTCATTGTGTCACGGCTAAACGGCTCGCCTTCTGCTGTGCCTTGAATCTCTACAAAGCCACCGCCACTGGTCATGACAAAGTTCATGTCCGTATCACAGTCAGAATCTTCAATGTAGTCTAAATCTAAAACAGGCGTGCCTTTGTATACACCAACAGAGATCGCGGCGACTGCGTTTGTGAGTGGTGACTCTGTAATCAACTTGCTTTCAAGCAAATAGGCAATTGCATCGTGCATTGCGACGTATGCACCTGTGATACTCGCAGTACGTGTGCCGCCATCCGCTTGAATGACATCACAATCAAAATGGATAGTGCGTTCACCTAGTTTTTCTAGATCTATCACTGCGCGTAAACTACGGCCGATAAGACGCTGAATTTCTTGCGTACGGCCAGATTGTTTGCCTCTAGCCGCTTCTCTTTGCATGCGGCTACCAGTTGAACGTGGCAACATACCATATTCAGCCGTGACCCAGCCCTGGCCTTGACCTTTTAAAAAGCCTGGGACTCTTTCCTCTACACTGGCTGTACAAAGTACGTGTGTATCACCAAACTTCACCAGCACAGAGCCTTCTGCATGTTTGGTGTAGTGGCGGGTAATTTCTACGTCGCGTAATTGATTATTGGCACGGGCGCTAGGGCGATTTGATGATGTTGACATAGGGTTAGCTTTTGATAAAAAGCCAATTATAAGACATGCCGCAAATACTTGCTTCTAAATTCAGGCTTTTTGCTTAGTTCTAGTAAGTGCTGCTTGTATTTCTGCAATCGTACTTTCAATATCATCATCAGAAAGATCTTGCTGATCATTTTCATCTGCTATTTGATGTGAAACAGGGTTGATAATAGTGGTTGTCTCACCTAGCGGCATTAATCCAGTAGAAACGGTGTCATGGTGTAATTGCTTGTCACCCCATTGGAGAGTGATCGCACTTAAATTATCACCATTTTCGTCCGCGGCTGCTTCTGCACTATCCATTAATGTTGTGGTCATGACACTAACGTCATTGCTTTCATTTAAAATTTCTTTAATTTTAGTATCTTCTAAACAACCCCAAAGTCCATCAGTGCAAAGCAGCATGGTGTCACCTTCAATTAGTTCAATTCTATCTGAAAGATCAATTTTCGGTGCAACTTCACCGCCTACACAATTGTGGATTTTATTTCTATATGGGTGGATGGCCATCTCACTTTTGCTTATGATGCCTTTGTTGTATAACGACTGCACGACAGAATGATCTTCTGTACGGAATAATAAGTGGTTATTGCGGAAATGGTATAAACGCGAGTCACCCACATGTGCACAGTAAAGATAACCGCGCTGAATAATTGCAGCCACAATCGTGGTACGTGGGGATTCAACTAAATTTTCTGTCTGCGTTAAATTTTCAATCATATCGTGCACTTGTTGAATATGATCGGTTAAAAACTTTGCAGGGCTGTTGAGCAAAGGTTTTGCCAAACGTTGAAATGCATCGGTCAAGGTTTTAACAGCAAGCTGTGCTGCAACTTCGCCATGTCGGTGACCACCCATGCCATCTGCAAGTACCAGTAATAAGCTATCCTTACTATAGGAATAGGCAAGCCTATCTTGGTTGTATGGTCTTGGCCCTTGGCGGCTATTTTGGAAAATGGTAAATTTCATATTAAGTAAGTAGCGTTAACGTTATAGTGGCTTGTTGAGTACCGCTTGAATTTTCTTGGCAAAACTAATTTTTTTTGCCGATTTTTGAGAGATATTATTGACCAATGCTTTTTGTAATGAAAATACGCTTTGCGGTCTTTCTAAATAATCTAACTCTAAGCAGCTGTCGATAATAGAGAGCAGCTCTTTACTATATAAACCATTACCTATTTTGGTCGCTGGCGTTAATTGATCTGCTTTCACACGTTCGCTTGCAGCGATAGGTGCTGATCTTGCTAAGCATGAATACATGCTAGCACCAACACTATATATGTCACTCCATGGCCCTAGTTTTTGTCGGTCATAGTATTGTTCTGGCGGTGCAAATCCAGGGGTATAACTCGGTGATAGTTTGGGCTGTGCTAGTGTTAGCGTTTGTCTTGCAGAACCAAAATCTAGCAAAACTGGTGAGCCATCTAAGCGGATATAGATATTGGCGGGCTTAATATCTAAATGCAACATTTTTTGCAAATGAACTTCGCGAAGTCCATTCAATAGCTGGCTAAATACACGTCTGACAAATCTTTCACTCACTGGCGTAGTTTGCGAGAGAATATATTCTTGCAGTGATTTGCCGCGTTCGTACTGCATGACCATATAAACGGTATTGTTTTCTCTGAAGAAATTTGTCACCCTTATGATGTTTTTATGATCGATTTTTGCGAGTGCTAACCCTTCTTCAAAGAAACATTTAAGCCCATGTTTGAAAGTGGCTGCATCGTCATCTGAGTCCAGCATCACCGTTGCACCATCTTCACGCAAAGCAAGCCCAGTCGGCATATATTCTTTAATTGCTACCGTCTGTTTGTTTATATCTTTTGCAAGATAAACAAAACTAAAGCCACCCGTGCTCAAGACTTTAGTAATAATATAGTCTTGCAGCATATAGCCGACGGGTAATGTTTGATTTTTAGAGGTTGCCATGTAAAAAGTTTTTGTTGATAGAAATACAACAGTACAAAGTTTAGATATTCTCGCATATAATCAGATAGATTTGATACAATTATCAACAATTACTTTAAGAGTGTTGCCTAATATTGGTAATAATGAGACATGATACAGAGCATGACAGGATATGCATCGCATGAACTTAACACTAAAAACGGTGTTTTACAGGTGGAGCTTCGTTCCGTCAATCAGCGTTATCTTGAGCTGCAGACTAAGTTGGATGAAAGTTGTCGGGCGCTAGAGCCGCAAGTCCGTGAAACACTTAAAGCTAAGCTAGGGCGCGGCAAAGTCGAATGCCGCGTTAACTTGGCTAAAACTACATCTGAAGCAGTCGGTATTCAAATGAACACTGCCGCGTTGGCGCAAATTGCCGAATCAGTTAAAGCCGCTTCAAGATACTTTCCTGAAACACAAGCAGTGAATATTTTAGATGTATTACGTATGCCAGGCGTATTAGCCAGTAACGCGCTTAACCCAGATGCATTAGCGCAAGATTTGAAAGTCGTGCTCGATGTTGCAGTTAAAGAACTGATTGCAGCACGTGCGCGTGAGGGTGAAAAATTAAAGGCCATGATTTTAGCGCGTATAGCTGAAGTAGAGTCGTTAGTTGTGACTGTTAAGCCCATGTTACCAACGATGGTTAAAGCCTATCAAAAAAAATTATTAACAAAATTACAAGAAGCGCAACAAAGCAACGATGATGAACGTATTCGTCAAGAAATTATGCTCTATACACAACGTATCGATGTTGATGAGGAGTTATCTCGTTTAGATGCGCACGTGGATGAAGTAAAACGTATTTTGTTTGCAGGTGGGCTGGTAGGCAAAAAATTAGATTTCTTAATGCAAGAAATGAACCGCGAAGCAAACACGTTAGGTTCAAAATCTGTTGCTATTGATACAACACAAATTTCTATGCAACTGAAAGTGCTGATAGAGCAGATGCGCGAGCAGATTCAGAATATTGAATAATTTAGCTATCATTAAACAATTAAATTACGCAAAAATCGTCTAAAATAGCAGCATGATTTCAGGCAATTTATTTATTATCACAGCGGCATCGGGTGCAGGTAAAACCAGTTTGGTAAAAGCGTTGTTGGGAAAAGATGCGCGCATTAAGATATCCATTTCACACACCACTAGACAACCACGTCAAGGGGAAGAAAATGGTGTGGATTATCACTTTGTGGATGACAAAGCGTTTTTAAGTATATTAGAAGCGGGAGGCTTTTTAGAAAGTGCTCATGTTCATAATGCAAGATATGGCACGTCTGAAAAAGCAGTCAGTGAAGCATTAGCAGCAGGCCATGATGTGATTTTAGAAATTGATTGGCAAGGTGCTGAGCAAGTCAGAAAAATATTTCCACAAGCAGTTACTGTGTTCATCTTACCGCCATCCCTTGACGTACTTGCAGAACGGTTAAAAAATCGCGCACAAGACAGCGAGGAAGTGATTGTAAAACGCCTAGCAGCAGCGCGTGAAGAGATGCGCCACTTAGTCGAGTTTGATTATGTTACAATCAACGACCAATTTAATGATGCTTTGCAAGATTTAATTGCGATTATTCAAACGCAACGCCTTAGAACCAATACACAAATCAAGCGCCACCATGCGCTGATTCAAACACTGACTTAACATTAAAGGATGACCCCATGGCACGTATTACTGTAGATGATTGTTTAGACAACATTCCTAATCGTTTTCAATTAACGTTGGTTGCTGCACAACGCGCGCGTCAAATTTCAAATGGTTCTGACCCATTGGTAAGCATGCATGGCTTACGTGATAAGCCGACTGTTATCGCGTTGCGTGAAATCGCTGCCGGTAAAGTGGGCGTAGACCTTTTACAAAAAAGTTAGCAGCATCTAAGCAGCATGTCTAAAACCGCTAAAAATTCTTCAGCGGCGCCATTAAAGTCTGTAGAGCCACCGATGCTGCCTGCAGACAGTGAAAAATCACAGCTTACAATATTACTAAAAGAATATTTATCTCAAGAAGAAATTGAGCAGGTTTGGCTAGCCTATCGTTATAGTGAGAAGGCCCATATAGGGCAAGTACGTCAATCTGGCGAGTCCTATATCAGCCACCCTGTCGCTGTCGCCTGCATTCTAGCCAAATTGCATTTGGATGTACCGACATTACTTGCCGCTTTATTACATGATGTGGTGGAAGACACTGGCGTCGATAGTTCAGAAATTAAAGAGCGTTTTGGCCAGCAAGTCGCTGAGCTGGTCGACGGGCTAACGAAACTCGATAAAATAGAATTACAAACTGCCGTACAAGCGCAAGCAGAAAACGTACGCAAAATGCTGCTTGCAATGAGCCAAGACGTGCGCGTAATTTTGGTCAAACTTGCTGATCGCTTGCATAATATGCAGACTTTAAATGTGATGAAGTCAGGAAAGCGGAAACGCATCTCGCGTGAAACATTAGACATCTATGCACCGATTGCCAATCGTTTGGGCCTCAATGAAGTTTACCAAGAATTGGAAGACTTAAGTTTTAGCTATTTATACCCTAACCGCTATAAAGTTATTGCCAAAGCGATTAAGGCCGCACGTGGTAACCGTAAAGAGGTCATTTCTAAAATTTTAGAATCAATACAGATACAATTAACGGATGCTGAAATAGATGCAGATGTACAAGGTAGAGAAAAGCATCTTTATAGTATTTATAAGAAGATGACCGGAAAAACCATTAAGTTATCACAAGTGAATGATATTTATGGTTTTAGAGTATTGGTTAAAGATACTGCAAGTTGTTACCTCACATTAGGGAGTTTGCATAGCTTATATAAACCTATCCTTGGTAAATTTAAAGACTATATTGCGATCCCTAAGGCTAACGGTTATCAATCCTTACACACAACACTATTTGGCCCATATGGTACGCCTATAGAGGTACAAATTCGTAGTGTGGCGATGCATAACATCGCTAAGGCCGGCGTTGCCGCACATTGGCGATATAAAACAACGGATGCGCATTTAACGCAGCTACAGCAGCAAACACATCAATGGTTGCAACGTTTAGTTGAAATTCAAACGGAAAGTGATGATAGTAACGAGTTCTTAGAGCATTTCAAAATTGATTTATTTCCAGATGAAGTTTATGTATTTACACCTAAAGGCAATATTTTAGCGTTACCAAAAGGCTCGACAGCTGTAGATTTTGCTTATGCTGTGCATACTGATGTGGGTAATTGTTGTGTTGCTGTAAAAATTAATCATGAGTTAGCACCTTTACGGACAGTCATGGTAAATGGTGATCATGTGGAAATTATTACTTCAGCGTTAGCTAAACCAAATCCCGCTTGGCTTAATTATGTGGTGACTGGTAAAGCACGTTCACATTTGCGCCATTATTTAAAATCGATAAAAGTGACAGAGTCAACACACTTGGGTCAGCGCATGCTCAATATAGCGCTGAAGGCTTTACATGCAGAGCCTTCAGATGTGCAAGAAAAGCAATGGACTAAAGTCATGCATGATTATGATGCACAAGATAAGTCTGAAATCTTGGCTGATATTGGATTAGGTAAGCGTGTCAGCTTGATGGTTGCACATCAGTTATTAGCTAGTGCGCATGATGAAAATACAGATGCTAAGGCTCAAAAATCATTTGATAAAATTACGATCCGTGGTTCTGAGGGCATGGCAGTGCAGTTTGCACAATGTTGCAGCCCTATTCCAGGCGATCCAATTTTAGGTTTTATTAATAAAGATAAAGGGCTGGTGGTTCATACCCACGATTGTTCAGCTATCGGTAAATTCAAGTTAGACCCTGACAAATGGCTGGATGTTGAATGGGATGCAGATGACAAGCGCTTATTTAGCGTGAATTTATGTATCGTCGTGGAAAATGAAAGAGGGATGTTAGCAAAAATAGCTGCTGGTATTTCAGATGCCGGGTCTAACATTGACCATGTTAGTGTCGAAGACCCGGATGGCAGTCAGTACACGATCGTTAATTTTACGGTGCAAGTGCATGATCGTGTGCATCTAGCAGAGCTCATGCGTAATCTACGTAAAATTCCTCAAATTGTTCGCATTAACCGAGTCAAAGGCAGGCACAAGAATCAAAAAATTCAATAAAAACGATTGCAAATAGTCAGAGGAAAATGATGACAGACAAACAAATTATTCAAACATCTCAAGCGCCAGCAGCAATTGGCACCTATTCACAAGCGGTTAAAGTAGGTAGCACGGTTTATTTATCTGGCCAGATTGGCTTAGACCCTAAACGTATGGAGTTAGTGGAAGGTATAGAGGCACAAGTGCGCCGGGTATTTGATAACCTTGCTGCCGTAACAGAAGCTGCAGGCGGATCAATGGCAGATATCGTTAAATTGAATGTATTCTTAATAGATTTAGGCCACTTTGCTTTAGTAAATACCATTATGGCGGAATACTTTATAGTGCCTTATCCGGCACGTGCCGCAGTTGGCGTAGCATCATTACCCAAAGGTGCTTTGGTAGAAGCTGATGCCGTGATGGAATTGAGTTAAACGCTTTTAAGTTATATATAGTCAGCAACATAGATGCAACTCGCAGAACTGAAATCATTTACTAAACCGCTGATTAAAAACCTTGCTAAGATTGGTATTGTCAAAACGCAAGATTTACTCTTGCATTTACCACTCCGCTATATTGATGAAACGCGTATTGTCCTAATACGGGATTTACGTTTAGGTGATTCAGCACAAGTACAGGGTGAGATTGTGCATGCTGAAGTCACTTATAAACCGCGCAAAGCGCTGATTGCACGTTTAGAAGATGCCAGTGGGCAGATTACTTTACGTTTTATACATTTTTACCCTAGTCAAATTAATGCGTTAAAAGAGGGTAATCAATTACGTGTTTATGGTGAAATACGTCATGGTTTTTTTGGTTATGAGATGGTGCACCCCCAATGTAAAGTTGCAAATGACGCGACAGAAATCAATAAAGAATTAACACCAATTTATCCAACCACAGCCGGACTAACACAAGCGGCAATGCGCAAGGCCATTAAATCAGTGATAAACGCACCGATGTTGATAGAAACTTTGCCACCGGATGTATATGCATCATTGCAGCTACCTAGCTTTTCTGACAGTATTCAAGCACTACATTATCCACAACCAGATGCCAACCTAGACGCGCTAGAAAACCGCACAACACCTGAGTGGCGGCGATTAGCTTATGATGAATTACTGGCGCAGCAACTGTCGATGCGCAAGCATTATGCTAAAAGGCGTAGTATAAACTCTCCAACTATTGCGCCATCAGAAAAGTTAGTCAAACAATTGTTAACGGAGCTGCCATTTGACCTAACGGGTGCGCAACAAAAAGTTATCCGAGAAATTAGTCATGATTTAACCCAGCCACACCCTATGCAGCGGCTCTTGCAAGGCGATGTAGGTAGTGGCAAGACAATTGTTGCTTGCATAGCCGCGCTACAAGCGATAGAGCATGGGTGGCAAGTGGCTTTGATGGCACCAACTGAAATTTTGGCAGAGCAACACTTCAAAAAATTTGTGACATGGCTAGCACCATTGAATATTGAAATCGCTTGGTTAACAGGCAGCCAAAGTAAAAAAGTGAGAGAGGTCGCTCAACATGATATAGCCACGGGAAAGGCGCAGTTGGCAATTGGTACACATGCGTTATTTCAAGATGCTGTGCAGTTTGAAAAGTTAGGGCTAGCGATCATTGATGAACAGCATCGTTTTGGCGTGCAGCAACGTTTAGCACTGCGACAAAAAGGCCAGCCAGAACCACATCAGTTGATGATGTCAGCAACACCTATTCCCCGTACATTATCGATGAGTTATTACGCCGATTTAGATGTTTCAGTGATTGATGAATTACCGCCAGGCCGTACACCAGTGGTGACCAAACTGGTGTCAGATGCGCGAAGAGATGAAATTTTGCAACGCGTGCGTGAAGCTTGCAATGCAGGTAGCCAAGCTTATTGGGTATGCCCACTCATAGAAGAGTCAGAGGCATTACAATTACAAACCGCAACAGAAATTTTTGAAAACTTAAAAGAGAATTTTTCTGATTTACAAGTCGGTCTAGTACATGGGCGAATGAAGTCTGCAGAGAAGCAAGAGGTAATGCAAGCATTTGCTTCAGGGGAAATACAGTTATTGGTAGCAACGACTGTCATTGAAGTCGGTGTAGATGTGCCCAATGCCAGCTTAATGGTGATTGAGCATGCAGAGCGTATGGGGCTAAGTCAGTTACACCAATTGCGTGGAAGAGTTGGTCGCGGTGCGGCAAAGAGCACTTGCATTTTGATGTATCAAAAAAATCCATCTGAAATAGCGCGTGCTAGGCTTAAAGTCATCTATGAAAATACAGATGGCTTTGCAATCTCACAAGCTGATCTTAAATTGCGTGGCCCAGGGGAGTATTTAGGGACACGGCAAAGTGGCACGCCCATGCTTAAGATAGCTGACTTAGATCGTGACATTGATTTGTTGGAGGCGGCAAAAGGTGTGGCCGATAATTTGTTATTAAAACAGCCGAAAGCTGTAGAGCAGCACTTACAGCGCTGGATGAGCCATGGCGCAGAATTGGTGAAAGTATAATTAACGTGCGTGTAACGCTACAAAAATATAAAAATAATCGGTGGCTTAAAAAACCAGTGCTAGCGTATGGTTATCAGCATTGGCTAATAGATAATGCATCTTTAACACTAAGGTTAAAGTTGCGGCATCCAAAATTTAGAGTAAAGCCAGTTAGTGTCCGTTATGCAAAGGCTTTAACTGATGAGCAGGCAATATTGAACCTTAAGCGCGACCAAAAATCACTTGTGCGCGAGGTGGTGTTAATAAGTAATAATCAACCGCTAGTGTTTGCACATAGCGTATTACCAAAAAGCAGTTTGCGCGGCGATTGGCATGGGTTTGGCCGGTTAGGCAGTAAACCATTAGGCGAGGCTTTATTTGCTAACCCAAAAGTACAACGTACATCTTTTAGGTTTAAAAAGTTGTCTCGACAACATCCACTTTACAAAGAAGCTATTCAATATAGTGAGTGTTCATCCGAATATTTATGGGCGAGGCGCTCAGTTTTCAGTTTAAATTGCGTTAGTATTTTAGTCACAGAAATATTTTTACCTAGAATACTAGAAAAATGAACATGCAATTACTGATAAAAAAACTAGATACCTATGAACGTTTAATGCGTTTAGATAAACCTGTGGGTATTTTGTTGCTAATGTGGCCGACGCTTTGGGGCCTGCTAATAGCAGGCCAAGGGCATCCGCATTGGCCAATAGTGCTGATATTTGTGACCGGTGTTGTGCTGATGCGTAGTGCAGGGTGTGTTATGAATGACATAGCAGACCGCAATTATGATGGCGGTGTAGAGCGCACGAAAAATCGACCACTTATTAGTGGTGAGGTAACCGTTAAAGAAGCCGCATTGTTAGCTGCAAGTCTAAGTGTGGCCGCATTTATATTAGTCTGTTTTTTAAATAAAATGACTATTTTGCTATCCGTTGCAGCATTGTTTTTAGCGGTCACTTACCCACTCACAAAACGATTTCTAGCCATTCCACAAGCGTATTTAGGCATTGCATTTGGATGTAGCATCCTCATGGCTTTTTCGGCAGTTAATAACCATATTCCAGCAGTAGCTTGGTGGTTATTATTAGCCAATGTGTTTTGGGCTATTGCTTATGATACTGAGTATGCAATGGTTGATCGAGATGATGATTTAAAAATAGGGGTTAAATCTTCAGCGATTTGTTTTGGAAAATATGATGTGTTAGCAATTATGGTGTGCTACGTTGCCATGCTAGGTGTTTTTGCCGGTGTTGGCCAGTTGTTAGATTTTGGCCATTACTATTATCTTGGGCTAGCAGCTGTGCTGGCGCTTATTGTTTGGCAATATCGAATGATAAAACAACGCACACCAGTCAATTGCTTCAAAGCGTTTAGGATGAATCATTGGATTGGGTGCGCTTTATTTTTTGGGCTAGCAGCAGAATATTATCTGCAAACTTAGATTCCGTGATGCGGGTTTAATGAATGAACTGTTAACGCTCAACTAAAGTAAACTCAAAATCTGTATCATTAGCTTCCGCCTCCGCATCTTCTTTTGCTTTCTCTTTCGTAAGCTTCTCTGCATCTGACATTGCTTTTAATTTATCTGCTTTTTTGCTTTCTAACATCGCTTCTTTTTCTTCAATGATGGCTAGTTTCTTTTTATCTAGTTGAATCACTTCAGCTGAGCTAGTGTTTTCTTGCGCCATTGATTTTAATAGCACGAGTTCCTCAATCAAGTTTTTTGGTAGGCCAGCACGGGGTTCTAAGCGGTTGTTGTAAATTAAATCATCTAAGTAAACAATAGAAGCGGGTGTATTCCAAATTTCTTCAAGCCCTTTTGCTAAACGTGGAAAGTCTTCTAAAGAGTTTTCCCCTGATGATTCATTGGTGGTTGATTCTGACGCTGAGAAATCAGCAGTTTTCACATTAAAGTGTAGCTTACAGTCAATAGCAGTTTCTTCATACAAGGTTTGTAAATTTTCTTTTTCTACCAAATCAAGCAAAAATAACCAAATAGTGACAGATTGCTTTGGGTGCTCTAATAAGTGGTTTTGTAGCAACTGGATCGCTAACGTAGTACGGCCATGTGATAAAAATACATCAGCATGGTCTAGCACAGATAATGGCTGTTCATCTTCTAAAACAATCTGCTGACCATCTGCTTTTGTGGATTCAAACGTGTCCTCCATCGAAGGGGCGGGCAATTTATCGTCCATTGAGTCTTTTATGCCAAAATTAACATCATTAAAGATGTCTTCTTCTTTAACACTTTCTGGCTCACTAGTATTCGCATTATCTTCTTGTTCTTTAGTATTTACCCAAATGGCTTCAGCATAGTGATTTTGTTTCTGGTTATGTCGACGACGTAACCAATGGAACCCAATATAACCACCAACTAGCAATAATAGCGTGCCGATGAATGGCAGTATGCCAGATAGTTTTGGTTGCCATGAAGTGGCTTGTGTTAACTGTTCAGTTTTTAATTGATTGTCCAATGCAAGCTGGCTATTTTGTGCTTGTAACCCAGTAATTTGTTCTTGTAAGTGTTTAAGGCGATTGTTCATGACTGTGATTTCGTCTTCGATTTCAATGTTGTCATTTATAACGGGTGCATTTGCATCAGGTGTGAACCTTAGATGTCTTTCTAAGCGTAGGCGGACTGTGTTTGCAAGAATTGCATTGTTACCACCAGATATCGATAGACGAGCTTTATTATTAACTGGATTATTTTCAGATGTACTTTCTAAGTAGACCTGAGTAACGCGATGTGATTTTTTTGTAATAGTTTGAGGCTTTTGGCGCTTTTTGGCGTTTGTTTTTTTTCTACTACTACGCTGCTTTTTCTTTGGAGCGGCAGTAGGTTCTTGAATTGTTTGGGTTTGCTCAGTTAATTCAGCTGTAGAATTTATGGCACTTGTGTCAGTTTTTTGAACAACAACTGAACTCTCAATATGGTTACTTAGATTACTTAATGGTGGGTCTATCAATAATACGTAATCACGTTTTACCGTGCTATCGCAGCCGGCAATAATAGACAGGTTTACGATAGGCTCATTAATTAACTTATTACTAGTAACGGTTAATTTAGCAACATCCCCACTGAGTGGGCCTAGCAAAAAGTGGGCATGACTTAAATCACTGTTTGGCCCTAGCCTTAGGCAGGCGTTGTCTTTCAGCGCGTTTGCGCCTAGCACATTAAGTTTAGCTTTTAAAGGCTGACCTAGATGCGATCTAACTTCTATATCACTTAAGCCAAGGGCAAAAGATGGGTGTTGGAAGCCCAGTGCCATTAGGCTAAAAGCGAGTGTGAAAGTAAGTTTTAGTTTATCATTTTGATACATAATATTTATTTTCTTTTAACAATTTTTTGCTATATAACTCTAAGTTGTACAGTCCTAACTAAACATAGACCATAGTAGATGCTAAGGTGATGTCAGCAATAGTCATGCCAAAATCTTTATTTACGCTATAAATAATAGGTTGATTGTGCTTGAAAGTGATATTAAACTAAAGCCGTTTTAGCTTCACCGCGACGTTATTACAACGCTTGTAAGCATTAAAGCAAATTAGCGCTTAATTTTGTTTGACGAAGAGCTGTCAAGGGCATATAATCCGCCCTCTTGATTTTAATTAAGCTATATAAATTGGTAGTAATATTATGAAAACGTTCTCAGCAAAATCCCATGAAGTAAAACGTGATTGGTTCGTCATTGATGCAACAGATCTTGTTTTGGGTCGACTCGCTAGTGCATGCGCACACCGTTTACGCGGAAAACATAAAACAATCTATACGCCTCACGTTGATACAGGTGATTACATTGTTATTATTAATGCTGGGAAATTAAGAGTAACAGGGGCCAAAGCCACTGATAAAGAATACCATACGCATTCAGGTTATCCTGGCGGTATCTCAACAACTAGCTTTGCTAAAATGCAAGACCGTTTTCCTGGTCGTGCATTAGAAAAGGCAGTTAAAGGCATGTTGCCAAAAGGCCCTTTGGGCTATGCAATGATTAAAAAATTAAAAGTTTATGCTGGTGACCAGCATGAACATGCTGCACAACAACCGCAAGCATTGACTATCTAAGGTAAAAGAGATGATTGGTAAATATAACTACGGTACAGGACGTCGCAAAAGTTCAATAGCGCGCGTATTTTTGAAAACAGGTAAAGGTAATATCATTGTTAATGATAAGCCTGCTGATGAATATTTCTCACGTGAGACTTCACGTATGGTTTTGCGTCAACCGTTAGCATTGACAGAAAATCTGTCCAGCTTTGATATTAAAATCAATGTGATTGGTGGCGGTGAGTCTGGTCAAGCAGGTGCAGTACGTCATGGCATTACACGTGCGTTGATTGATTTTGATGCTGGATTGAAAAGCGACTTATCAAAAGCTGGATTCGTGACACGTGATGCAAGAGAAGTTGAACGTAAAAAAGTTGGCTTCCGCAAAGCGCGCCGTCGTAAGCAGTTCTCTAAACGATAAAGATTCTCTGCTCCCTTTGTTGGGTGTAAAGTTTAATAAAAAGGTCGCTAGTGCGGCCTTTTTTGTTTCAGGTATACTTGGTAATTATTAAAACTATGGCAGATAAAAAACTAAAAGTTGGCATTGTCGGCGGCACTGGGTATACCGGTATAGAGTTGTTACGTCTGCTAGCTGTCCATCCTAATGCGGATATTATTACCGTTACGTCACGGGGTGAGGTAGGGTTGCCGGTAGCCGATATGTACCCTAGCTTACGTGGTTATGTTGGTATTAATTTTAGTGACCCTGCAAATGTAAACTTAGCAGCTTGTGATGTTGTGTTTTTTGCAACGCCACATGGTGTCGCAATGAGTCAGACGCCAGCATTAGTGGCATCCAATACTAAAGTGATTGATCTAGCAGCAGACTTTAGGCTGCAAGATACCGACGTATTTGAACAATGGTACAAAATGCCACATAGTTGCCCTGATATTCTGCAAGAGGCAGTCTACGGCATTCCTGAGCTCAACCGAGAACAAGTAAAAAAAGCGAATGTCATTGCTAATCCAGGCTGTTATCCAACGACAGTATTGTTGGGCTTGCTACCGTTGTTAGAAAAAGCATATATTGATTTTTCAGCACCGATTGTGGCTGATGCAAAATCAGGTGTTTCTGGGGCAGGCAGGAAGGCGGAAGTAGCAGCATTATTCTCAGAAGCAAGTGATAATATGAAAGCTTATGGCCTGAGCGGACATCGGCACCACCCTGAGATCGATGCACAGCTTAAGCAGTTAGCAGGCTGTGATTTGCAGCTTATATTTGTGCCACACCTGATTCCTATGATTAGAGGTATGCTATCTACCATTTATATCAAATTGACAGGTAGTGCTAAAAATGTAGACTTACAATCTTTATATGAACAGCGTTATGCAAGCGAAGGTTTTGTAGATGTTTTACCGCAAGGAAAGTCCCCAGAGACGCGGTCTGTGAGAGGCTCTAATCAATTGCGTATTACATTGCAGCCACAGGCTAATGATTATTTAACGATCGTTGTTGTGCAAGATAACTTAGTCAAAGGTGCGGCAGGTCAAGCAGTGCAGAATATGAATATCATGTTTGGTCTTGAAGAAACGCTAGGCCTAGATGTTGTGCCATTAATGCCATAGACAGGCGCAGTAGATTATGAGAAGAATTGAACGTAGAGTACGTAAGCATTATGGCTATACAGCTAGGCGCGTTGCTGTAAAAGCCGACCGGCCATGGTACTATCGCGTAGTGATAGGCCTTTTGTGTGTCGCCTTAGGTTATGCCTTGGCATATTTAATGTTTCGTAGTAGTGATTATGGAACCGTGAGTAGTCAATTATCAGAAATGACGCATGAAAATAAAATGCTTGAATTTAAGCTCATAGAGGCGCAACGTGAATTACAAATTGAACTAGCGACAAATAATAACCTTGCTAAAGATCTTGCAAAAGTTCAAGATGAGAGTCTTAAAGTCAAAGAAGATTTGCTGTTTTACAAAAAAATGCTTAATAAAAAAACGCGTTAAGTATTTAGTTTAAAAGAAGGTGGGAATTGATATGTTTTTTAAAAAAGCAAACAAAATAGATAGTCGTATTGATACGCTGGTTGGAGCAGAGACTATCGTCACAGGCGATATTATATTTACTGGCGGTCTACGTGTAGACGGCACTATTCGTGGTAATGTGCTAGAGCAAGAAGGCTCTGAAAGTACGATTATTTTGAGTGAAAATGGACGTATTGAAGGCGCAGTTTCGACAACAAAAATTGTATTAAATGGTGTTGTCGTTGGCCCTGTGAAAGCAAGTCAGTTTATTGAGTTACAAACGAAAGCGCGTATTACAGGTGATTTGCATTACAAATCATTAGAGATGCATATGGGCGCAGTGATTGACGGAAAACTGGTACACACAGAAGAAAATGCAACTGATGACATGATTTAGTGTCATAAGTTTTAGTGTTATAAGGGTTTAGCTGTCTTAGAAATTAAGACGAATGGAATTGAAGGAGTAATGATGAATACAGCAACTGATTTAGCCGAGTTAGAAATGCCAGCACCGTTGGTGTTTACCGATAATGCTGCAAAGAAGGTAAAAGAGCTGATTGAAGAAGAAGGCTCACCAGATTTAAAACTACGTGTATTTGTAAGTGGTGGTGGTTGTTCTGGTTTTCAATATGGATTTACTTTTGAAGAAGAAGTGAATGAGGACGATACACAAGTTGAAAAAGATACAGTGACTTTGCTGATTGACCCAATGAGTTTGCAGTATTTAATGGGTGCTGAAATTGACTACCAAGATAATTTGCAAGGTTCTCAGTTTGTGATTCGTAACCCACAAGCAGAAAGCACTTGTGGTTGCGGCTCATCATTCTCTGTTTAAATCAGAAGGCAATGTAAAAAAGCCAAGCGGTTGCTTGGCTTTTTTATTGGCTAATACTTTTGCAGATAATCAACCGGCTACCTTTTATTGATAGGGACAAAGTCTCGCTTACCCTCACCAGTATACAGCTGTCTCGGGCGGCCAATTTTTTGTGCAGGATCAGCATTCATTTCACCCCATTGCGCAATCCACCCAGAGGTGCGTGCTAATGCAAAAATAGCGGTAAACATTGAATTTGGAATGCCCATTGCACGCATCACGATACCACTGTAAAAGTCTACATTCGGGTAGAGCTTGCGCTTAATAAAATACTCATCTTCTAAGGCAATTTTTTCTAGTGCCATTGCCAGTTTAAACATTGGGTCATCATGTAATCCGAGTTCGTTTAGCACTTCATGACAAGTTGTACGCATAATGGCTGCACGTGGGTCCATATTACTGTAAACACGGTGACCAAAGCCCATGAGGCGGAAACTGTCTGTTTTGTCTTTTGCGCGCTTAATATATTCATCAATGCGGCTAACATCGCCAATTTCATCTAGCATTTTTAGCGTGGCTTCGTTAGCACCACCATGCGCAGGGCCCCACAATGAAGCGATCCCTGCAGCAATACAAGCAAATGGATTAGCACCGCTAGAGCCAACCAAGCGTACAGTCGAAGTAGAAGCATTTTGCTCATGATCTGCATGTAAAATCAAAATGCGCTCAAAGGCTTTAGCCAATACAGGGCTGACGACATAGTCTTCACATGGTGTTGCAAACATCATGTGTAAAAAGTTCTCTGCGTAGCTTAACTTGTTTTGTGGATAAATAAACGGCTGACCAATCGTAAATTTATAGCTCCAAGCGGCGATGGTTGGTGCCTTAGCCAATAAGCGAATAGCTGCTATTTCTCGTAAAGTTAGATCAGTTACATTAGCGTGCTCAGGGTAAAAGGCAGCCATTGCACCAACGACAGAAACCATCACGGCCATCGGGTGCGCATCACGACGGAACCCTCTAAACACGTTGTTCATTTGGTCATGCATCATGGTGTGGCTTTGTATCAAATCATTAAAATATTGATTTTCAGCTTGGTTTGGTAGTTCACCTTTAATGAGCAGGTGTGCTACCTCTAAGAAATTACAGTTTTCTGCCAGTTGCTCTATGGGATAACCACGATAATATAACAAGCCTTTTTCACCGTTAATAAAAGTGATATCTGAACTACATGATGCAGTAGATAAAAAACCAGGGTCGTAGGTATAGATACCATGTTTACCTAGGGTGCGAATATCAATGACATCATTACCCAACGTGCCGGAAAGCATGGGTAAATCAATTGGCGCTGAATCATTATCAAAGGTAATAGTTGCTTGGGTTGGTTTGGTTGGTTTCATAGAAGGGCCTGCTATTTATACAGCGGACATTATAAGCTATGTTAAAGACGCTTGCATGTTGGGGCGCTATTTAAAAATGGCTTTATCAAGACCGCTTTCAACTAGCTTATTAAAGTTTTCTAGTGGCATTGGCCTCTCAAATAAATAACCTTGAAATAATTTACAGCCATTATTAAGTAAGAATTTGTATTGTTCTAGCATTTCTACACCTTCTGCTACTACTTCTATGTTTAGTGTTTTGGCCATACCAATAATAGTTTGGACAATCGTTTCGTTATCTTTATCCGAGCCAATGTCTTGGATAAATGATTTTTCTATTTTTAGTTGAGTCATTGGTAAGCGCTTAAGGTAGGTCAGTGAGGAGTAGCCAGTGCCGAAGTCATCCATAGAAAATAAGATGCCCATTTTCTTTAAAGTGAGAATTTTCTCAATTGAGCTTTCAACATTATCTAATATCAAACTTTCTGTTAATTCTAGCTTCAGTTTGTTCGGGCGTGCACCCGTATTTTTTAGAAGAAGCGCGACGTCTTCAACAAAATTAACCTGTCGAAATTGCCTAGCACTAATGTTGACAGCAAGTTTGAGTTTGGCTGTTTTGGGGTTTGTTTCCCAAGCTTTTAATTGAGCACAGGCAGATTCCAATACCCACTGACCAATGCGCTCAATAAGCACGGTCTCTTCCGCAACTGGGATGAACTGATCAGGCATAATTATGCCCTTTTTAGGATGTACCCAGCGTATTAACGCCTCAACAGCTACAATCTCAAGCTTATCATTAACTTGAGGCTGATAATGCAGTTGAAAATGCTTATGCTTAATGGCTTGGTAAAGGTCATCAACAAGAGCGTGGCGTGCTTCTATCTCTAACTGTAACGCAGGGTCAAAGAAACACATGGTATTGCGCCCAGCTTTTTTAGCTTGATACATCGCCATGTCTGCACGTTTTAAAAGCTCATCAACCGATAGCTCCTGATTATGAAACAGGCAAATACCAATACTAGATGTACCAAAATAATCACTTCCTTGCAAAAAGTAGGGAAGGTTTAAGTTTTGTGATACTTTTTCACTCATTAGCCTAGCTTGCATAGCGGCTTGATCAGCGTTATTACTCAAGCTTTCTAATATAATGACAAATTCGTCGCCACCTAGCCTGGCGACTGTATCATCGCTTCTCACACTATTAACAAGACGGTCTGCGGCTTTAATCAGCAACTGATCACCGACGTCATGGCCGCGTGAATCATTAAGAATTTTGAAATTATCTAAATCGATGAATAAGATGGCATCGTATTGATCGTGCCTGGTACTTGAAGAAATAGCGTGCTGTAAGCGGTCGTATAATAGCCGGCGGTTGGGGAGTTTGGTGAGTGGGTCGTAGAATGCAAGGTTGTGTATGCTAGCCTCCGCTTCTTTTTGCTCAGTAATATCCCTCAGAAAGCCAGTGACGTAAGGTTCATCACCTTGTTGGTGTGAAGCAAGTGTTAGCTCTACTGGAAACTCTTCACCATTTTTGCGTATGGCCATTAACTCTAAGCGCTTACCAAGTGACTTAGTATTTCCAGTTTTGAAGAATCGTAATATGCCAGATAGATGTTGTTTTCTGTAGCGCTCAGGAATGATGACCTTGCCAAGGTTTTTGCCTAGCACCTCTGTACGAAGATGACCAAATGTTTGTTCAGCGGCTGGGTTAAATTCGACAATATTACCAGTGTTATTGATGGTAATAATACAATCAAGCGCGGCATCTATTACAGCCCGTGTTTTTGCTTCACTGTTGCGAAGTTCTAAGGTCATCAGTGCTGCAATTTCATTGGCAGAGCTTTCTAGTGCTAAATGTGCTTTTTGGAGTTGATTCAGGGATTGGCTATGCTGCTGCGCATTGCGGTGATCAAGCAATGCGGCAATATTGCCACCTATAAACCAAAACAATGAAGTAAGCGATACAAGGATGGCAAGAATGTCATGGTCAATAGATGCATTGCCGACACCACAAACACTGCCTAGAGGAATGGTAAGGCCCTGCATGCCCGTGTAATGCATGCCAGAAATAGCAGCCCCCATAATCAAGCTACCTAAAGTAAAACGTAAATAGGCTGGTATTTTTGTTTTTTCGCCTAACATGACGATGTATAGCGCCCCCCAAGAGGCGGTAATTGCGATAACGACGGAGAGTACAAAAAAGAGCTGATTGTACATAATGGCAGGAAGCATTTTGAGTGCTAGCATGCCCGTATAATGCATGATGGCAATACCGGCACCCATTAATGTACCAGCAAGTAAAATTTTGTTATTAGATACAGCTTGCTCGCGTAATACATAAAAGCCCAGCATGGCAGCTGCGACAGCAGGCAGTGCAGATAATAATGTTAGCGTTAGATCGTAATTAAGCTGGATAGGCAAGTGAAAAGCTAGCATGCCAATAAAATGCATTGACCAAATAGCTAGTCCCAATGTCATGCCGCCAATCAGCATCCAAATGATGGCAGCTCGCCCATCGCTTTCACGCATGCGCTGGGCATGTGTTAAAGCGGTGAAGCAGCCAACGACAGCGACTAAAACTGAAAGTAGTACAAGTGTAATATTCCAAGTAATTAGCATTTTATATGCATATATAATGAGCTCAGCTTCATCATATATGCATATGCCCTTTGTTGGAAATATAGTAGTACTGTAGGAAGGCTTAGTGAGGGAAAATAGCGCCTAAAATACGTGGTGCCAAGGCGCCAGTAACATTTGGTAGATTACTAGGTTTGTTTTCTAGTGTTTGTTTAGCAAGCCATGCAAATGCAACAGCCTCTACCCAATCAACACCCACCCCCAGCACGTCCGTGTTAGCCACTGTTGTATCGAGCAATGCATTTAAGTCTTTTACTAGTAGGCTGTTATGTGCACCACCACCACAAAGATACACCTCATCTACAGCCGGGCAATGCATTTTAATGGCTTGATTGATGGTATGTGCAGTGAGTGCAACAAGGGTGCGGGCAACATCTTGTGGCTGACCGTTTTGGGGCAATATATATTGTTTTAACCAAGCATCGTTAAATAAATCTCGCCCGGTGCTTTTGGGTGGTGCTTCAGAAAAATAAGGTTCAGTTAGCATGGCGGATAAAAGACTTTCATGCACAACACCAGTTGAGGCCCATTCGCCATGAGCGTCATAGTCTTTACCCAAATTTTGTTTAACCCAGCTATCAAGTAGCATATTGCCAGGCCCGGAATCAAAACCAAGCACCTCACCTGTTTTTGCTAAGTAGGTAATATTGGCAATACCGCCGATATTAACGATGGCGCGGTTTTTGTCTGTTCTGCCAAATACTGCCTGATGAAAGGCTGGCACTAAGGGCGCACCTTGGCCTCCAGCAGCGATGTCACGGCTACGAAAATCACCTACAACTGTAATATTAGTTAGTTCAGCTAGCAAGGCGTTATTGCCTAGCTGTATGGTGTAACCGACATCATCTTTGTACCGAGGCTGGTGGCGGACTGTTTGCCCATGACAGCCAATCGCACTAATCTGATTAGGGTTAATATTATATTTTGAGAGTAAAGCATTAACCGCTTCAGCATATAAGCGAGCCAATTGATTAGCCATTAAGGCTGCGCTTTCTAGTTCACTCTCTTGCGGAAAATGCAGTGCTAGTAGCGAATTTTTAATGCTTATATCATAGGGTTGGAAGTGTGTTGCAATGACTTTGCAACTAGAGTCAGAGCAATTTGAATTTGGCCGATTTGAAACAGGTAGTTCAGTGAGTGCTACATCAATACCATCTAAGCTACTACCTGACATGACGCCAATAAATAGTAGCGTAGTGGACATTGTTAATTGCTGGCTGTCATGAAGCTACGGTTTAGCATTTCAATTTTTGCCATATATTGCAGAGTTTTTGCTTTAAACTCTTCTTTATACTTAGCATCAAGTGGAATGCTCGTGGGTAGCTCCACTGTCATCGGGTTGCGGTGCGTCCCATTGAGTAAGAATTCATAATGTAAGTGCGGCCCAGTGGCTAGCCCTGTCATGCCAACATATCCAATGATGTCACTTTGTTCGACTTCTTGACCTTTGTGCAAGCCTTTGGCAAAACCAGACAAGTGCCCATAAACAGTACGAATGCCATTTTGATGCTTAAGAATAATGACTTTGCCATAACCGCCTTTACGGCCCATAAACATAACCTTGCCATCTCCAGAAGCTTTAATTCGCGTACCACTTCTAGCCGCTAAGTCTACGCCTTTATGCGCTCTGACACGATGTAATATTGGATGGCGACGTCCGCTGCTGAATGATGAACTAACACGGGTAAACTCAAGAGGCGATCGCAAAAAGGATTTATGGAGACTTTTGCCTTCTGGCGTGTAATAAGCATATTTGCTATCGGCTTTACCAAAATGGATTGCCTGATGTTTTTCACCTTTAGTGATAAACTCAACGGCGAGTACATCATCTGTTTTCATGAGTTCACCAGCATTATAAGAAGCTTCATAAACGACGTTAAAGCGATCACCTGGCCTTAAATCTTCGTTAAAATCTATCTGACTTGAAAAAATCTCAGCAATTTTTAACGCAACTCGATCAGGAATGCCAGCGTCATCAGTGGCGCCAAATAATGAGCTGACAATTTTCGCTGATTTTAAAATCTCCCGTTTTTCTAAAATCAGCTTTTGTGTGGCGACTTGATAGCCGCGAGATGTTAAGCCGGCAATCAAAATTTCATCATCAGGTAACTCATACTCTAAATAGAGTAATTTGCCATTGGCATTGGTTTTAATGTCTATGGTGCGTCCTGGAATTAGTTGTGTGTTGATGGGGCGTGAATCAGGGCTGAGCATTAAAAATTTCATTGCATCATCATCACGCAGACCCATGCGCTTAAATAAAGTGCTTAAGGTGTCATTTCGACGAACTTGATCAGTTTGCCAAAAATTTTCATTTAGATTTTCTTGAAACGACGGTAGTGGTAAAGAAACTTCTTGCACCACTGTTTTGACGGGGACAAAGCCTGCTTCAAGGTCTGGTGCTGCACTTAATGTGGCAATTAACACGACAACTGGCAGCAGCAAAGCAAAAAACAGCCAGTGCAAATTCACTTTGCTCACAGCTAAAAATTTGTTTTGCGTTAAAATATAACGCTTAGCGTTTATGTTGGTTTGGCGCATAAATTATTAAAAGTCTGACAAGTGCTTGAATAAAGAACGTATATTAGCAGAAATTTGAGGACATGAAATAGTAACAAATTGTTAATAATGCATTCTAACTAACATCGGGAAACATAGTGAATACGGATATAGATCAATCATTAGCCATTATTAAGCGTGGCGCAGATGAGCTACTAATAGAATCAGAACTAATAGAAAAGTTCAAAAAAGGTAAGCCATTAAGAATTAAAGCAGGTTTTGACCCAACTGCACCAGACTTGCATTTAGGGCACACTGTGCTTATTAACAAGCTGCGTCAATTTCAAGACCTAGGCCACCATGTTCTATTTTTAATTGGTGATTTCACCGGCATGATTGGAGATCCCACAGGTAAAAGTGCAACACGACCACCGCTGACCAAAGTGCAAGTGGCTGAGAATGCAAAATCATATGCAGCGCAAGTCTTTAAAATTTTAGATAAAGACAAAACAGAAATTGTTTTTAATTCTCATTGGCTGACAGATTTAGGCGCTGCTGGCATGTTAAAGCTTGCGGCCAGCTTGACAGTTGCGCGCATGCTAGAGCGTGATGACTTTTCTAAGCGCTTTAAAAGTAACCAGCCAATCGCTATTCATGAATTCATGTATCCATTGTTACAAGGCTACGACTCTGTTGCCTTAAAAGCAGATGTTGAGTTAGGTGGTACCGATCAGAAATTTAACCTACTTATGGGGCGCGAGTTGCAAAAGCAAGCTGGCATGAGCCAGCAGTGTGTGCTGACGATGCCGTTGTTAGAGGGTTTAGATGGTGTGAATAAAATGTCGAAGTCACTCGGCAACTATATTGGTATCAACGAGCCACCTGAAGTCATCTTTGCTAAATTAATGTCTATTTCAGATGATTTAATGTGGCGTTATATTGAGCTGCTTTCCTTTGAGTCACTAGAAACTATCGCAAAATGGAAGGCGGATGTAGAAGCTGGAGAGAATCCGCGTAATATTAAAGTACGCTTTGCGCAGGAAGTGGTCGCGCGCTTTCACAGTCAAGCAGATGCAGAAAAAGCATTGAGTGATTTTCAAATCCGCGCCAAAGGCGGTATTCCTGACGAAGTGCCTGAAGTGTCGGTGAGTATAGAAGGCGACACGATTGGTATCAGCCAATTGCTCAAGCAAGTAGGTTTGGTGCAAAGTACTAGCGAAGCGATGCGTGCCATCCAACAAGGCGGCGTCAAAATAGACAGTGTGAAGGTGGAAGATAAAAGCCTACAAATTAACAAAAACACTGTTTTAATCGCACAAGTGGGCAAACGTAAGTTTGCCAAAATAACTGTTAGTTAATTTGACCTTATTAGTAAAGGACTAAAATGGAGCTCTCAGATAAATTATTACATTGGATAGAGTTCTTCTTTTATAAAGAGTGGTTTCAAATCGGCGCAACCGCTATCACGCTATCTAGAGTGCTAGGCTTCGTTTTAATTATTTTGCTCATCCACTGGATAGCTAAAATAGTAGAGAAAGTTATCTATAACTTTGCGAGTTCTCGTGCAGGCGCATCTTTAAGTGCATCAAGTATCTACACGCTCAGCCGAATCTCACGCTACATTATTTTATTTGTAGGCACGGTTGTTGGTTTGAATTTTATTGGCTTTGATTTAACCAGTTTAGCCATTATCGGCGGTGCATTAGGCGTAGGTATTGGGTTTGGTTTGCAGAACATCTTCAATAACCTAGTCTCTGGCATTATCATCCTATTAGAGAGAACCTTAAAAGTAGGTGACTTTGTCGATTTAGAATCAGGCGTCATGGGGCGCGTGAGTGAAATTAATATGCGTTACACACGCGTTACCACCAACGATGAAGTAGACATTATCGTGCCCAATTCAGAATTTATTAATGGCCGGGTGATTAATTGGACGTTAGGTAATTTGCATCGTCGTATGCACATCCCTTTTGGGGTCGCTTATGGCACGGATAAAGAAGCCGTCAAGCAATGTGCGCTTAATGCCGCCACTTCATTAAGTTATACAGTCGAGGATAAGCAAAAGCAGACAGATGTCTGGCTGACTAATTTTGGCGATAATAGCTTAGATTTTGAGCTGGTTGTATGGGTCGGTGCGGAAGGACTTAGAGCGCCAGCGAAAGTGCATGCTAAATACCTTTGGGCAATAGAAACAGAGCTGGCTAAAGCTGGCATAGAAATACCTTTCCCGCAAAGAGACCTGCATGTAAAAGGCGGCGCTATTAACGTTAACTTAAATAAGTAAGAGAAATTGATGCAAACTATTATTCCTTTTGTTAAGCGTTACCCCTATGCCTGCTTATTAGCCGTGCAGCTTTTAAGTGTCATTTTTTATGGCTTTATGAGCGACTCAGCAACAAGCCGCCTAATCTTTAGCTGCTTTGGCTTGGCTGTGCCGATATTGGCTTTACTTGTTGTGGTTCGTTCTCCAGCAGTGACATGGGTAGCCACAATATTAGTTGTGCCAGCAATCTTATTGACTTTATTGGCTGGTTTCTCAGGGCTAAATCATTTGTTACTTTGGGCGCATGGCCTAGAAAGCGTCATGTACTTTTATGCTGCTATAGGTCTTATCATGTACATGTTTAACGATGAAGTAGTCACAGTAGATGAACTGTTTGCTGCAGGTGCTACCTTTACCTTGCTGGTCTGGGGCTTTGCATTAGCTTACTCTGTGTGCCAGCAAATATACCCGCAAAGTATGACGGCATTACTAGAGCCTAGCGTGCCACGCACATGGATGGAGCTGCTGTTTATGAGTTTCTCCATTCAGTCAGGTACTGGGATGGGTGATGTCATGCCAATCGCTAAACAAGCGCGCGTCATCGGCATTTTTCAAATGTTCACAGGGGTGATGTATTTAGCCATCGTGGTATCAAGATTGGTCGCGTTAACACTTAAGCCCAAGCAAAATTAGCCAGCTCATTTTGGCACTAGCCTTCGGTAAGATGTAATAAATTTGTAACACATCAAAATAAGCCTTGACCAAAACCCTGCCGCCTGTAGAATGCGCGCCTTCGCTACAGAAACTGTGCGATCAGAAACGCGATATTTTAGAGTTCAATTATGAATATAAAAATATATTTTATATAAATTCTTGACCGGCCTCAAAAGCCCTGTATAATTCGCGCTTCGCTAAAACGAGACGTAACAATTTAACCCGTTTTAGCACTGCTCTTTAAAAACCAGAATGACTGATAAGTGTGGGTGTTTGTGACTGGGTCATAAACATTAGATTTCGATCTAATGAACTCAGAAAACAAATGCTTACACTTAAATTTATGACAAGTATGTAATAACTCATTAGTTAGCAATA
>JBJPGD010000044.1:0-8523 GCA_048595445.1 Methylophilaceae bacterium | reverse complement strand
GCAATAAGGTGTAGGACCACGCGGCCTATTCGTCGGCCTAGTTTGAGTGAAATCCACGTCATGATGCGTAGCATCAGCATATTGCTGCGTTCTTTTTTTGTTAACCAAGAAGCCTTATTTTGCTTACTTTGGTCTGTCACGTGCTAATGCTCCCTGAGGCTTGTCGTATTTTAGGAATAATTTTTCCTGTCGCAACTTTACGATCACTGGCAGAAATATTAAAAGTAAGGGTGCCTTGGTTAGAGGTGCTGTGATTAATCATTAATGTTTCTCCAGGCTGTACTGGGCTAAGGAATTTAACTGAATTAATTTGGTAATTGGCGCCATCTAATTGATTGGCATTTATCATCGCATGGAGGGCCGTATCGAGTAGTACCACACCAGGTAATACTGGCATGTGTGGAAAGTGCCCTGCAAAAGCAGGATGATCGTGCGGTACAGTCCAATCAATTTGATTCAAGATGGGTTCCTAGCGTTATTTTTTAGATATAAGTTTTTGAGTGCTGTCTGCGGCAACTTCCCTGTGCTATTGCGTGGTAGTTTATCTACAAATAGTAATGGCCGTGGTAAAAAAACTGGATCAAGATGTTCACGCAAAACAGTTACAATCTGCTTTGCGTGAACCTCAGGTGTTTTAACCACAAAGGCTGTTAGTCTTGTAATGTGGGTATCATGGCTTTCATCTGGCATGTAGAAAGCGCCATCTATCACACCAGGAATATTGGTCAGCAAATGGTTTAAACTTGCTAGTGAGTGGCGCTTACCAGCGATGTTAATGATGTCTGTGAGACGTTCATGAAGTAGAAACTGCACACTGTTCAGGGGCTCAATTTTATCGTTTAGCATGGTGGGTTGCGCAATGTGGCCACCACTTGCATAAATATGATCATTGCTTGTTGATAAGGTGATGCCATCAAACAAATGCCAAAGATTAGTGTGCGTCGTGTTTCTGCTTGCGATTTGGCCTGTTTCAGTACAGCCATAAATTTCGGTTAAAGGGGCACTGCAGCGCATTTCAATTGTGGTGGCGAGCGCAGCAGAAAGAGGTGCGGTTGCCGACACGACACTTGCGATATCAGGTAATTCGATTTCTGCATCAAGTAACGCACGCAAATGTATAGGGGTTGATATCAGCAACCGGGGTTTTGGTGTGTCAGCGATGGCTTGGCATACATCGGCAGGATAAAACGGATGGCCTGATGAAAAAGCATGTCCACTTTGCCAAGGCATCAGTATTGTAGATTCAAAACCATACATATGTTGAGGCGGTACCGTCCCAATAATCGTGGTCTGTGGCGCATCGTCGGCCAACCCGACTCTCTTAGCTTCATTTTTCACGCAATTAACCAGTGATTGCCACGTTTTATGGTGCGGTACAGGTGCCCCTGTTGAACCTGAAGTAAATACGATGGCAATTAACTGGTCATGATCAATATCAGGTACATTGACAGGCATTTCATTTGCGTCCAAGCTAGGGTAGTGCAAAAGCGGCATCTCTATCGTGCAGGTATTATCATCAGTTAAACAAAATACATCGGGTGCGAAAGCTTTAAGTTGCGCACCGATTTCTGGTGAGTAAGTTGATGGTAAAAGGCTAACCTTGCCAGTGGTGATAGCAGCGGCTAAGCCCACGCTAAAGTGATAACGGTTGTTGCATACATTGAGTAAATGACGCCCAGGCAATAGTTTTTCTGCAAGCTGATTGACCTCATTCAGAAACCTCTGCCGTGTAATGGGTTTGCCCTTGTGCCATGCAACAATACACTCCGGTGCGGAATGTGAGATTAACGGTAATGATGCAGCCACACCCGAAGACATCTCTAAATAATACCGCCATTGATAGAAATAATTTGCCCGGTTATATATGCGGCGCGTGGAGATGCTAGAAAGCTGACTAAGTCGGCCACCTCTTCTGGCTTGCCCGCGCGTTTCATTGGGACCATCTGCGCAATATTTTCTGGGCTAAAGGAGTCTTCAATCATCGCGGTTTCAATGATGCCAGGAGCAATGGCATTCACCGTAATACCACGACTAGCAACCTCAAGTGACAGTGATTTAGTCGCTGAGTTAATCGCCCCTTTTGCTGCGGAATAATTTACCTGGCCCCGATTCCCAGCCAATGCAGCAATAGAAGAAATGTTGATAATGCGACCCCAACGACTGCGTATCATCGGCATCATGAGTGTGTGCGTAACATGGAAAAAACCATTGACTGACACATCTATGACGCGCTGCCATTGTTGTAAACTCATCCCCGGAAATACCGCATCATCGTGAATGCCTGCGTTATTCACCAGCACCTGAATGGGGGTGGTTTCAATGATGGGCATTAGTGCAGTCTCAACGGCTTCGGGGTTGGTGACGTCAAAGCTTAATGCTTGGGCGCTACCACCGTTACTATTAATTTCATCGGCTAATGTGCTAGCCATTTTTAAGTTGTGATTTGCGTGTATGAGCACATGATAGCCATCGCTGGCTAATGTACGACAAATTGCGGAGCCGATACCGCCGCTACCACCTGTTATAAGTGCATATTTCATTTGGCGCTTTCTAAAACTTTATCTGCATTTAACATCACTGCTGCGCGTCCTTCAAGCAGCAATTCATTAGCAGCATGTAGTGAAAATTTGTACAAAATATTGTCACCAGCACGATGGCTGCAGGTGGCTTTTATTTCAAGAGGATGTTTGATGTCATCAAGCCGTGCACGATGTACGGTTGCACCACGTACGCTAACGAGAAATCCTGCACGCGGTGGGCCATTATGTGCATTTAATGATGTCGCCAACAACGCGCCATGTACTGCCATGGCCTGTGCAGCGTATTCGATACCGCAAGCCGTACTAAGCTGATCTTGATAGCGTAATGGGTTGTTGGGTAAGTGGTGGCTACTCGCATGGCAAGTAATTTCCTCTTCATTCCAGCTAGTGACTTTATCCAGTAAACACATGGTGCCTTGATGCGGAATGTGTGCTTCAATCCACGCTTTGTCTATATTGTTTCTTGTCTCTAGCATGGCATTACTTCTATAGAAATGCCTAAATCTTCTAAATAATCTAATACGACAGCCGTTGACTTGCGCTGTGCGATAGCAACAAGCAGTGGTAGGCTCCTTGCAGCTGGGATGGCTGTGCGCAAACGCTCTAATTCAGTATGCATTAATTGATCTGGTCGCGAATCAGTTAATTTAATGTCAACTCTAGCTAACGTGTGATCGCTTGCTTTGGGTGACATCACCATGGCGACGCCCATCGCCCCTGATATTGGGCGAACACCGTTTAATGGGTCAGGGTATGGCGTATCGCAGGCGATTAGTAGTGTTGGGATATCATCCGTGATCACTTGGCTTGCCGTTTCTAATAGACCAGCGCCAAAGCTTGCATCAAAAGCGCATAGTACAGAAATAGACGTTTTAGCCCCTGTTGCAATACTCCAGTAACCAGCTGCGGCATTATGGACTGAGTTGTGGAAGCGTGTTGGGGATATTTGCCTGTCACCTGAGGCTAGCGTTTTGCAAATTTCATGGCAATTTTTACCATCACCATTTGATGAAGTGTAGACACAAGTAAGGTTTGCAGCATCTAGCCCAGCATGCTGGGCTGCCTCTAACCCTACCGCTAGGGTTAATCTCACTAAATCACCACTGCGCCGCCGCTCTGCCGCGGCTAATAACATGGGCGTTGGAAAAATTGTCGGTGCTGTTTGGTAGGCTGCATTCTCAGTAAGCAAGTTTTGACTATCGTGCCAGCTTGTTAAGCCTGGGCCGATAAGACCAATGCCATCAATGTATGCTGTGAGTGTAGATTCTGAAAGGCTACGCATGCTTAATGTGCTTTTCCGAGAATCAAACTACAGTTTGTACCACCGAAGCCAAATGAGTTGCTCATGGTGTAATTGATAGGATGAAATCGGTTCTCTAAAAGATACTGAATATTAATGCTGGGATCCAGTTGTTGGGTATTTAAACCAGCGGGCAGCAACCCGTTTTGTAATGCCAATGCACAAATCACAGCTTCAAGGCCACCTGCGGCACCTAATGTATGACCTGTTGCCCCTTTGGTAGAGCTGCAAGCTGCATTCATTCCAAAAACTGCTGCCACAGCAGTCCCTTCAGCTGCATCATTGCTTTGGGTAGACGTGCCATGTAAATTAATATAATCAATCTCTTCTGGGCGTAGCTCAGCCATTTCAAGTGCTGCTAGCATTGCATTGCGCGCACCTTCACCTTCAGGATGTGGGGAAGACATATGGTAAGCATCGCTAGATTCGCCGATACCGAGCAATAAAATATCATTGCTTTTTAGTTTTTCTGACGCATGTTCAAGCAAGGCGAATGCGCCAGCCTCCCCAATTGAAATACCATCGCGCTCTTTATCATAGGGGCGGCAAGCGGAGGTAGCCGTGAGTTCTAGGGAATTAAAACCGTATAAAGTGGTGAGACATAAAGAATCTACGCCACCAACGACAGCTGCATCAATTAATCCAGTTGCCATCATGCGTTTTGCTGAAGCAAACACTTTAGCGCTAGAGGAGCAAGCAGAAGAAACCGTGACAGCAGGCCCCGCCAAATTAAAGTATTGACGTGTAAAGTCAGAGACACTAAACGTGTTATGTGTTTTGCTGTAGTGAAAGCCTTTTGGCAGCAAGCCAGTGGCGGGGTCTACATTACGATAGGCCAATTCTGTTTGTAAAATGCCTGACGTACTGGTGCCAATAAATACCCCTACGCGGTGTGGACCATATTTTTCAGCTGCAGCGAAAACAGATTGTGCAAAACCATCTTGCTCTAATGCCAGTTGTGCAAGACGGTTGTTACGGCAATCAAATTCTGCAAGACGATTGGGTAGCTCAATATCATCTACACCAGCAACTTCACCGATGAAAGTGTCGAGTGCTACCGTTTCAAAAGCACACTTAGATAGCCCCGTGTACTTTTGTTGTAGCGCTTCTAGTGTTTGATTTAAACCTCGACCAATGCAGCTTGTTGCAGTGAAGTGAGAGAGTAATATAGGTTTCAAAACAATATTCCGTAAAGGCGTAGCAGGCCTACCAAAGCCCCAATTCTATCAAACTATCCATGCCAGTTAACAAATTTATATTTGTGTATAATGCTTTTGTGCTGTCCTTTTCCGCATGGTGATGTTCATTTGGAGGCATAACGACAGTCGTTGGCCAATTCTATTTTAGCGTTTAGAAAGTCTTAATTGTGTTGCAGACCTTAACTTTTATCTTTGGTACACTCGGTTTGTTATTGGTATCACGTAAATCAATCCTTAAACCTGGCACGCATGGTTTTTACCGTTTCTTTGCCTGGGAGCTCATGCTGCTTTTATTTGTGCTCAATATGCAGGCTTGGGATCTAGATATTGGAATGCCTCATCAGGTGTTTGCAAGCGTCTTTTTTATGATTTCTTTGTTTTTGATTGTCGTGGGTGCGTTACAGCTATTATTCATGGGGAAGCCAGACGATAGTCGTGACGATGTGCCCATGCTGCATTTTGAAAAAACCACAGTATTGGTGACCAATGGTATTTACCGTTATATTCGGCACCCCATTTATGGGTCATTGTTTTTTCTTTGCTGGGGGTTTTTCTTCAAATCCCCATCTATTATAGGCGGTGTTATCGCACTCGTAGCAAGTGGTTTTTTAGTGGCTACTGCGCGTGTAGAAGAGTTAGAGAATATACGATTCTTTGGTGAAGCGTATCGTGACTACATGAAGCGCAGTAAGATGCTTGTCCCTTTTATTTTGTAAATTAAATAGCTAGTTTAATTACGCGGCCTGCTAGTAAAGGCATGCACTGCTTCCATCATATTTGATAGATCCTTTGCTGGTAGCGTTCGCTTGCGAACCCAGTACTCAACGATAAACATGAGTGCAACAAGTGGTAAATAAAAGAAGTTAGCAAATATGGACCATACCCTGATAGGGTAAGTAAAAAATAAAAAAGTTGACATGACCATGACGCACGCAAAAAACAAGGACCAAGCAATAGTGACTTTTCGTGTGTAGTCGGTAAGCTCGGGTGAGAGTGTGCTATGTACAATTTGCGCAAATTGCGCACATAATGGCTGCTGGTCAGGTGTTAGTGTACGTGCAAAAGTGACCAGCAGAACGAATTGCAGACTTTCGTGGACTAGCCAGTAAACCACATCATAATGTGCCTTAATCTGCGACCAAACCAACCAAAATAAAGGGCTAATTAGAATGATTAGCCCAAGCATCAACACTCGACGCTTGGATCGCAGCGCCAGCAATATAAAAGTCACCATGATTGGCGACATAGCCACCAGTGCACCAAGGGCTGGATTTTGTTTAGACAGTAGCGTGTAGTTTGCTAAAGCAGAATAAGCTAAAACTAGCAACAGTACAGCCGTCAGTCGAGCACTACGGCCTGTTAGGGACATTACTTAGTGCGGTTGCTTTGAATGTGGTCAGAAAATTTTCGTAATGAGCTAAAAATTTCATGATTATCTTCACTGTCAGCACGGAGCTGTAGACCATAGTGCTTTGATACTACTAGCGCTATTTCAAGAATATCAATTGAATCTAGGCCTAAGCCCTCACCATACAACGGATCATCAAGGCCAATTTCACTTGCAGAAACTTCAAGGTTGAGCGTTTCAATCACAAGGTTGGAGACTTCATCGTAAAACGATTGGGGGGTGACATCTGACATAGTAGAGAAATTTGTAATTAGTTAGTATGTGTAACATTATATTGAGAATATATGTATCAGTACAGTATCCTTTTTGAGCCTTAGTTAAACTAAAGTATAGATGCTATTGAGCCTATAGATATAAAGCCGTTTTTTTGTGTTATTAAATGATAAAATTATGTGCATGAGATTGTACTTAGAGATAAAATAATGCTGCAGTTTAATTGCCGAACGCTAGCTTTATAAGCCCTATATGCGGCCCCTATATCTGTTAGCGGCCCGATTTCAATAGAGAATATATGACAACAACCCCTCCATGCGTGATGACCTTTGCCGCTACCGATCCTAGTAGTGGTGCTGGCTTGCAGGCAGACATATTGGCCTTGTCCAGTATCGGCTGCCATCCTTTATCAGTCGTCACAGGCATCACTGCGCAAGATACAGTAGGTGTAGAAAGTGTGATGGCGCTTGATGCCGATTGGATTAACGACCAGGCGCGTACTATCTTAGAAGACGTGAAAGTTTCTGCCTTTAAGTTAGGTTTGCTTGGCAGTGTAGAAAATATTGCTGTCATTGCAGAAATTATGGCGGACTATCCTGATGTGCCTTTGCTGATTGATCCCATATTGACGTCGGGTCGTGGCGATGAGCTCAGTAATGATGAAATGCAAGCAGCAATGTGTGAACTGCTTTTTCCTCAGGCTACCATCATCACGCCTAACAGTATAGAGGCGCGACGATTGGCTTTTTACGAAGAAGGTGAAGAGGTCAAATATACGGCATTAGAAGAGTGTGCACAGCGCTTGTTGGGGATGGGTTCAGAGTATGTGTTGATTACTGGCACACATGAACGTTCAGCTGATGTTGTGAATTCGTTATATGGTGCAGAGGGACTCGTCAGAGAATATCATTGGGAACGCTTGTCGGGTAGTTACCATGGCTCTGGTTGTACATTAACAAGTGCAATTGCGGCTTGTTTAGCACACGGCTTAACGATTGAAGAATCGTTACAAGAAGCGCAAGAGTATACTTGGCAAGCGCTTAAAAATGCCTTTAGACCAGGCATGGGGCAATTTATTCCTGATCGGTTTTTCTGGGCACGTGACGAAGCTGAAACTTCTGAAAGAGATTTTGATAAGCCAACACCTATCCAACATTAGTGGGTTATATGCGGTTACGCCAAATGTGCTAGATACTAAATTGCTTGTAGCAAAAGTAGAGGCTGCATTAAGAGGTGGCGTACGTTTGGTGCAGTACCGAAACAAAGCAGTTGGTAAATCATTACGGCTTAGGCAATCGACTGCTTTACTAGCAGCTTGCCGCGCATATGGTGTGCCGTTGATTATTAATGATCACATAGACTTGTGTGCACAAATTGATGCAGACGGTGTGCATTTGGGCGTTACTGATTGTAAGCCTGGCCCAGTAAGGCGTTTGTTAGGCGCGGACAAAATCATAGGCGTATCCTGTTATAACCAGCTTGCATCGGCACAAGAGGCTGTAGCAGAAGGTGCAAATTATGTAGCGTTTGGGGCATGTTTTTCATCAGATACTAAGCCGAATGCTGTCAATGTACCATTGAATCTGTTAACGCAAGTTAAGCAACAATTAAAAATCCCAGTTGTAGGCATTGGCGGCATCACCTTGGATAATGCCGAACAAGTAAAGCAAGCTGGTGCCGATGCTATTGCAGTCGTTAGCGCATTATTTGATGCAAAAGATATTACAACTGTTACACAACAATTTAATTCACTTTATAAGTAAAAACCATGACTTCACAAAACCAAATATTATTCGAAAAATCTCAACATTTAATTCCTGGCGGCGTGAACTCGCCCGTTCGTGCTTTCCGTAGCGTTGGCGG
>JBJPGD010000043.1:0-26206 GCA_048595445.1 Methylophilaceae bacterium | reverse complement strand
ATTTCTACTATATGGGTATGGCGGTGTATGGCTATTGGTTATGGCAGAAACACGGCAATACTGAGGATACATTAGCAATCACCAGTTGGGGATGGTCTAAGCACCTGTTCTTTATTTTCACTGGCCTTATTATTAGCGCTGTCGTTACTTATTACTTAAAGTCGTCTGCGCAATCCCAAAGCCCTGCGCTGGACGCTTACACCACGGTATTTGCCGTGATGAATACGTGGTTAATAGCGAAGAAAATTCTACAAAACTGGTTATATTGGGTCATTATCGATGCCGCTGCAGTCGTGTTGTATGTAGAAACAGGCTACTACGTTACAGCCGCTTTATTTGTGCTCAACACCATACTGGCTGTTGCTGGCTATATCAGTTGGGTAAAATTGCATAAGCAACAAGCATCTGCTTAAACTGGCCGATTCTAAATCTTAAATTCGCTTCATCCATTTCGCCAAATCGGTTTCGCCCAATACCCCCATTAAAAATAATAGCAATTGGTAACAAGGCTTTTGCGTTGCATAATCCGGCCAATCATTGTTTGCAATATAGGCAGCCTTAAATATTGCAAAGTGCTGTGGCGTTAAAACATACTCAAGCAAGACCAACTCCAAAGCGCGAGGCCCTATGACAAATGCATCTACATCAATTAAAGCCAACTCATTATTGCCGTCTATGGCTCTAAATTGATCCCATCGCAAGTCGAGCATGACTGGTACGAACTCAGTTTCTTGCAAGTGATTAACCTGCACCAACACCTCATTTAATAACAGCTTAGGTATAGCTACTGCACTTTGTGCCGCCAATGCTAACAAAGTCGCATGTAAGCGTATATTCCAGCTACCACCCTTATAAGCTGGCGCATGTAAGGCACCCCATGTTTGATGTCTATATTGATGCAATTGGCCGACATGCCTGGCCAGCTCCTCCACCATTGCATCCGTTACTTGCGCGGCCTCAATATCCTCACCTGCTACATAACGTGTTAATACAAAACGGTTGCTGGACGATGCCACAAAAACTGGCACCTCGTATAAACCTTGTTTTGCTAGCAATGCATAGGTGTATTTAATTTGGCCTAAATTTTTTGGAAACTCGGCACTAAATAAATCATTTACACCGCGCCAAAAACCTGACTGGGCAACTGCGTCGTGATCGCACACTTTCAACACCATGCGCCCATCCGCTGTGTCGCACAACCAAATCTGATGTGTACTATCCTCAAACTTGCTAGGTAGCAAAGTTGGTGCAGCCGCTAGCTGTGGTAACCCAGCTTGTTCTGCTTGTGTGAGTAGTGGGTAAATGCGCATGCTTAACAGTCGAAAATTGTATTCATTTACACTTATTATACTGGGTTAATTACCTACATAATTGTTGTTAAGAAAGCATCTAAACGCTCTACTACAGTGTAGCTATTTTCTCTAACGAACTCACTAGGCTGTTTTAAATCTGGCACGACAACAACATCCAATCCCGCAGCGATTGCTGCGCGTGCGCCAGGCTCGCTGTCTTCAAAGGCGATGCACTCTTCTATATTAAACGTGACATGCGCGCTTAGCCTTTCCATGGCGAGTAGGTATATATCTGGGTTTGGTTTGCCATTTTCTACTTCATGCCCACTAGTGATAACACTAAAGTAGTCGATAACGCCGACAGCAGTTAAGCGCTCTTGGATATGACTGATGGGTGAGGATGAGGCGACGCCGCAGATGATGTTGTTAGCCTTATAGTGTTTGAGTAAATCTAAAGTACCTGTTTTGAGTGGGAAGGCATTACCGTCATTGTCCATGCTGGCATTGATGCATTGCATGACGTGTTGAAAATTTTCTTCACCACCTAGCTGTTTGGTCATGATGCGGGTAGAGTCTGGCCAAGCGCGGCCGATAAGCTCTACATACTCTGCTTGTGTATAGGTGATACCAATTTCTTTTGCCGCACTAATACAGGCTTGCATAATCATACGCTCTGAATCAATAAGCAGACCATCCATATCAAATATGGCGGCTTTTATCACTGGTTTAATCGTTGCTTTTGTCACTTAAGACCTTTTACTAAACATTTCGTATTGAAAGCGGAACTTTATCACACACGCGTGACTTCAATACGCGCTAATACTGTCTTGATTTTTCATGCGTTTTGAGCAAAAAAGCCAGTGATTAATCACTGGCTTTTAAATTTGGAGCGGGAAGAACAGTCTCGATCTGACACCTCAACCTTGGAAAGGTTGCGCTCTTCCTCTTGAGCTATTCCCGCGTTGTTATTACTTGATTACATTATGCAGTACGCTCTATAACGAAGCAATAGCCCTATAAGGTAGTGATTTAAATAAATTATTAATTTATATTTTCTATCGCCTGCTTAAGCATATATACAACACATAGCCCGTAGATACAAAAAAACCTAGTGATTTCTCACTAAGTCTTTTAGTTTTGCAAGTAAACGTTTGTCTAGCTTATTTATTCATTACGTACATTGTTACTTCAAAGCCAAAACGCATTTCTGTAGCTGCTGGTGTTGTCCACATAATAATTCTCCTTTGGCTTGCTAACACATCAAGTGATGTGTTGGTATGACTACTATAGTACCTTGTTGTTGCATTTCTACACTATGTGCTTAACGTAATAAGGCCTAATGATTTTACGTAATTGGCCATGGTTATCAATGTTTGAAAGTTGTTTGATTTTCTGTTTTAAACGCCTGAAATTTATAAAACAGCATTTATTGGAGAAAAACATGAGTACTGTACTGATTACAGGTACTAACCGCGGCATAGGATTGGAATTTACAAAGCAATATTAGTATTCATACATTAGACGTATCTAATTTTGCACAGGCAGATGCGTTAGCATAGCAATTAAACCAAGTGGCGATTGATGTGTTAATTAACAATGCGGGGGTTTACCCCTCTGGTGGCTTGAGTGATGTCGAAGTGGATAATTGGTTAGGTAGTTTTAAAGTCAATAGTATTGCGCCATTGAAAATGGCAACTGCTTTCACCTCACACATTGCAAGAAGCCAACTCAAAAAACTAGTAACGTTATCGAGCAAAATGGGTAGCATTGATGACAATACCAGCGGTGGAAGTTATATGTACCGCAGTACCAAAACGGCGGTGAATAGTGTGATGAAAAGCTTGAGTATTGATTTAAAACAAGTGGGTATTGCAGTGGCGACTTTACACCCAGGCTGGGTAGAAACTGATATGGGCGGCCCTAATGCGTTAATTAACACACAAACGAGTGTTACTGGCTTACGTAAGGTGATTGACGCGCTTAATTTAGGTAATGCGGGACGATTTATTGCTTACGATGGACGAGAGATTCCTTGGTAAGACTTTGCAGTAGTCATGCTATTCCACAGCCTTAAATGGCACCCGCTCTTCTAGCTCTGTTGTATAAGCGGCAATACCGTTAGCCTCACGCGTTAAAAAGTCATTAATGGCTAGGGCAAAATCAGGATTGGCAATTTTATGATATGAGCAAGTTGGGCGTGGTTTGAAACCTCGCGCTAGCTTATGCTCACCTTGTGCGCCACCTTCAAAATATTTTATTTTTTTATCAATACAAAATTGTTGTGCTTGATAATAGCAAAGCTCAAAGTGTAGCCCAGAGACAAATTCTGTCGCACCCCAGTAACGCCCATATAGCGTATCTTCATTATAAAAACTCAATGTACTAGCAATATTTTTTCCATTTTTTTCTGCCATGATGAGCAAAATATTATCTGGCATGCTTTTACTGATCTCACTAAAAAAGGCGCGCGTTAAATATGGCGTTGATCGATGCTCATCGTAAGTGATGCAATAGCATTGGTAAAAAAAATCCCAATCCTCTACTGTCGCATCCTGGCCTTTGATAAGACGGCTGGTGACATTAGCCTGCGCAACTTTTTTACGCTCTTGATGAATTTTTTTACGTTTGTTATGACTTAAGTTTTGTAAAAAGCTTTCAAACGTTTGATAGTTCTCATTTTCCCATCTAAATTGTACGCCAGTACGTTTCATCCAACCAAGCTGTGAAAAAAGTTTAGCATCGTCATCAGATGGAAATAAAACGTGCGCGCTAGATAGCTTGTGTTGCCCCATTACCAATTCTATTGCCTCGATAAGCAGTAATTTTATTTCGTTATTATTTGCAAATAAGCGTGTGCTAGTAATAGGAGAAAATGGAATGGCAGATAACAGCTTAGGATAATAAGCTAAGCCACTTTTCTCATACACACCTGCCCAAGCCCAATCGAACACGTATTCACCATAAGAGTGACTTTTTATATACAAGGGCATAGCACCAATGAGCCGGTCTTGCTGGGTAATCATCAATGTACATGGCCCCCAACCTGTCCCTTTCCCGACTGAACCTGATGTTTCGAGAGCGGCCAAAAATGCATGGCTAAGCAATGGCATGCCTGCTGTTAGTGCGTTCCATTTTTCTGCGTCAATATTGGTGATAGAACCAATGATTTGAACCGTTGGATTTTCACTATCTGTCGCGGCTGTGTTTGCAGAACTCATGGCTCCACTCTAGCGTAGCTATTTAAAAAATCAAGGGAACTAGGGCCAGATGTTTAAGGCTGGAGGTCTAAAAGAATATAACTGGGGGTTAATGAAGAAAGGTTGTGTAAAACTGAATGAATGACTAGCTTGGATGTCTTTTTTTACTTGCCGCTTGTTTACTTTTCTTAGGCTGAGCCGCTTTGTCTTTAATTTTGGCTTCAGCTTCTTTAATACGCTTTGCTTCTAATTTCGCATCAGCTGCCTTGTGGCGCTCTGTCCATTTTGCTTCGGCTAACTCTAGCTCACCAAAAGTAATGACATTATCTTCATCCACATCTACGGCACCAAAATGTCGCGCCACTTGTGGCAAACATGCCGTGACTTCTTGGCGGTCTAGCGAATCATCTAAATCATTATTGCATCGCGTAAAACGCGCTTTCAGGCTTTGCTTCATGATTTTGCGTCTACGCTCTATCTGAATGTGCTCAGGGTCGTTATTTCTTGCGTAATCTGCTAGCGCTTTGCGTAAGCGTGCTCGATCTTCAGGACTAAAATTGTAGTCTAGTGTTTGTGCCAAACCAGAAGTTGCTTTTTCCACCTCTTCAGCTGTCATCACAGCCTCTGGCTCGCTAGTATCAGCAAACAATGGGGCTATCGTCGCTGTGCTCAGTATTAAGAACAAGCTCACTTGTGAAGAGAAAAGTATTTTGTTTTTTAGCATTCTATACAAACTAACCGACAACCTTTGCTTAAGGCGGAAAAGTATAATGAAACAACTATGTAAACGTAATGTTTCATTACACCGCCTGATTGTAACAAGTTGTAACCAAATGATTGATCTTCGTTATTCGAGTAACTTTTTTAGAAAAAGTTTTTCGAGTTCTAGATTTATCTATCATGAACACCTATACTAATTCATTGAAAGATAAAAACAACCCTTACAACCCAAATGAGCTAACACTATGTCTGATCATAAAAAAATATTAATGGTAGATGATGATTTACGCATGCGTGAGTTATTGGAACGCTACCTTACGGAGCAAGGCTTTGACATTAAAACAGTATCTGACTCAGCAGAAATGGATGTCGCATTAAAAGCTGAACAGTTTGATCTGTTAGTACTAGATCTCATGTTGCCTGGGGAAGATGGCTTAGCAATATGTCGACGACTACGTGCTAACAATATGGTCACACCTATCATCATGCTGACAGCGCGTGGGGATGAAGTCGATAGAATTATCGGTTTAGAAATGGGTGCGGATGATTATCTGCCAAAACCATTTAATCCACGTGAGTTGCTGGCGCGTATTAATGCGGTGATGCGCCGTCACGATCACAGCCCTGGTTCAAATAACCCAAGCGTGCAGGAAACATTTATATTTGGTGCGTTTATCTTTGATGCTGCCAATCGTAGCCTGACGCGAGACGGCGAAAATATCACCATCACTAGTGGTGAATTCGCACTACTTAAAGTGTTTACCGAACATCCTAGACAGCCATTATCTCGCGACCGCCTAATGCAGCTAGCTCGCGGCAGAGAGTTAGATGTATTTGATCGTAGCATTGATGTGCAAGTGTCTCGCTTGCGTCGGTTGATTGAACCAAAACCATCACAACCACGATTTTTGAAAACGATGTGGGGATTCGGCTATGTGTTTATTCCTGATGACGAGCAGCCCGAGTCACCATAAATACCAAAGATATTCATTCCATAGATGTTCATTTCATAGATATTTAAGTTAACTTGAGATTACTGCCCCGTACAATTTTAGCTAGGTTAATGTTGTTAATCGCCCTTCTTTTGGCTATCAGCATTTATGGCTCACTAAAAATATTTGATTATTTTGACCGTGAGCCACGTGCCGAAATGGCAGCGCTGCAAGCTGTTACCATTGTCACCTACACACGCGCATCACTGATTGCATCGCATGACAGTAGAAGAGCAGCTTTGCTTTCGGAACTATCTGGACGTGAAGGTGTACGTGTTTATGGTGCTGACTTTATGGAGGAAATTGAGCCGCTACCTGATGACCCTTTTGTTCAATTAATAGCAAATAAGATTCGCTCACGACTGGGCGAAGAAACCATTATCACTGTTAATCATTATGGCATCCCAGGCTTATGGATCAGCTTCAACGTAGAGCTTGATGACTTTTGGGTTGTAATTCCAAAGATTCAAGTGGATAGGCCTTTTCCGCTACATTGGCTAGGGTGGGCTGCACTCATTGGCTTGCTCTCTTTATTTGGTGCTTATATTACTGCGGCACGAATTAATCGGCCACTCAATTTATTAGCACAAGCAGCAGATAAACTACGTAATGGTGAAGTTGCACCTAAGCTACCAGAAGATAGCCTGAATGAGTTGCGTGAAGTTAACCAGACTTTTAATGAAATGGCTGATGCATTAATTAGACTTGATGCCGAACGCACATTATTACTTGCTGGCGTATCTCATGATATCCGCACACCGCTAGCCCGGCTTAGGCTGGCAGTCGAAATGCTCCCTGACCATGAAAATGGCTTGATGAAAGATGGCATGATTGAAGATATTGCCGATATGGATAACATTATTCACCAATTCTTAGACTTTACGCGTGGCGTTGAAGGTGAGTCGACGAAAATGATGGATATTAATGACTTACTAAGATCATTGGCAGAGCGCCAAAGTCGTGCCGGGCGACAGCTAGAAGTTAAACTGGGGGCCAAATATGCCATTCCAATACGACCACTTGCGATGCAGCGTCTATTAGATAACTTGGTTGGAAATGCGTATGCCTATAGCAAAAATGAAGTGAAGGTGGTTAGTACAGTGACTGCTGACAATGTCATTATTAGTGTATTTGACCGTGGCCCCGGCATCCCGCAAGCGCAAGCTGAGCGACTATTAAGACCTTTTGAACGGTTAGATAGTGCCCGCACCAAAAACGAAGGTGGCAGTGGCTTGGGCTTAGCTATTTGCAATCGTATCGCAAAATTACATCGTGGTAGTTTAGAACTCATTAACCGAGAAAGTGGTGGGCTAGAAGCGAGGTTGTCATTGCCAATTCACGGTGCTTAACGATAGGCCTTAGCTTGCAGTAAGCTCTTTTAAATACTTTATGGATTGAACCAATTCAATTTTTCTCGCAATTGCACCACTTCACCAATAATTGTTAGGCTAGGCGGCTTCATCTCAGCTAAAATCACCTTCTCCGCTATATCTGATAAGGTTCCTACTATAACGCGCTGCCTCTGCGTTGTCCCTTGTTGAACAATCGCTATCGGCATGCTAGCAAGCATGCCTCTTGAAATGAGTTGCCTACATATGTCTGCTAAGCCAACCAGCCCCATATACATCACAATGGTTTGATTTGGCCGCATCATTGCCTCCCAATCCAAGTCCAGAGATCCATCTTTTAAATGTCCTGTCATGAATAAACAAGCTTGCGCATAATCTCTATGCGTCAGCGGAATGCCCGCATAAGTCGACACGCCATTAGCGGCAGTGATACCAGGCACCACCTGAAATGGCACACCACTTTGCATCAATGTTTCTATTTCTTCACCGCCACGCCCAAAGATAAAAGGATCACCACCTTTTAGCCGTAAAACACGTTTACCTTCAAGTGCCAACCCAGCCAAAAGATCATTAATCTCTTCTTGTGGCATGGTGTGTTGATCGCGCTGCTTTCCTACATAAATTAACTCAGCATCTCGTCTGACTAATTCCATCACCTCGGGGCTTACTAGTTTGTCATACACACACACATCACATTGCTGCATTAACCTTAGCGCACGAAAAGTAAGCAAATCTGGATCGCCAGGCCCGCCACCTACTAAATAAACCTCACCTTTGTTAGCAGTGGTATCTGAGCTATCCAACACGTTTTGCAAATAAGCTCTTGCCTCTTTTTCCTGACCGGACAATACACGCTCAACCAGCGGGCCTTGCAATATATCCTCCCAAAAAATGCGGCGCGCTTGTATGGTGGTAAATTTAGCTTTTACCTTCTCGCGAAACTCCCCAGCAATAGAAGCTATGCGCCCATATGAGGTCGGCAGCATAGTTTCAATTTTAGTGCGAATGTAACGTGCTAGGACTGGGGCATTACCTTCTGATGAGACGGCAATCACTATCGGACTACGGTCTATAATTGAACCCATGGTAAAGGTGCATAAAGCGGGTGCATCTACCACATTCACTGGAATATTAGCCGCTTTCGCCGTATTAGAAACAGCTTCGTTGATGGTCGTATCATCCGTTGCTGCAATCACTAGACAAGCGCCGTCTAATTGAGAGACTTCAAAATTGGCTTGCGTGTAATTTATTTTTCCGTCATCGGCTAGCGTTTGCAACTCTCGACATAAACTTGGTGAAATAATCATCACTGCAGCACTCGCTTTTAGTAGCATGCTGACTTTACGTAAAGCAACATCACCGCCACCAATGACGACACAATGACGGTTGTTAATATTGAAAAATATTGGGAGAGATTGCATGGTGCAGTGTAACCTAAACAACAGGCCCTACATTGTCATGTAAGTAAGAAGATACTTCAATCACTAAATAACATTTTGGCTATTTAATAAGAGATTTAAGCCCAGACTTAAAGCTAGCAAATTTATTCTTTGTCCCGCGTATTACGTCTTCTACCGGCATGGCTACTTTACCCTTCACCCACTCTTCAGGTCTTGCTTTAAAAATGGTTGAATGCTCAGTGCCATCCCAGCCTTCAGGCGCTTCTTTCGTATAGTAATAGACAGCAAATGATTTACGCATCATATCTGGCGGGCAAGTGATTGGTGTCACGCCATGCCAGCTAATTTCGTTTGTAGTAAAGCCACAAGCGCGGTTAAACACTGGGGCAACAGATGCTTTAAGATTTTTAACGTCCTTATCCCAAAGTTCAAAATATCCGCCATACTCATCTTTCCATTGTTTGTTAAAATAAAGCAGGATATTAACCCGTCTATGCCATTGCTTTTGCCTAACGTAGTTAAAATCAATGTGCACATCCAGATGACCACCAGAATTTGTTTCGTGAATGCCGCCGCCTTGCAAGTCCGGATCTGCTAATAAATTAGGAATGCTTAACATGTTGCCTACTTTAGCGACAAAGTCATCAGACGCTAACAGCTCATGCAGTTCTAAAATAGGTTTAGGAAAGTGCTTAGCGTCCGTTATCTGTACTTTATACTTTTCATTCACTGCTTTGAATTGCACGCCCACCTTCAGCGCCTCTTCATAAGAAGGAAAAGCATCGTAAACTTCATTCGCAAAATCGGGGTCTAGAAAGTTTTCTAAACAAAAATTGGGAATTGGATCTTCACTCACATTTTCTTTAGATAGTTGCTCAACGTCTATTAGACTATTTTTCATTTTTCTTTCCTCTTTATATAGCTGCCAGTATAGAGAATTCCAATGTTATTTAAAATAGCCAATTCGAGCTAACATTTTGCTTCTCTCTGATTCTAAATATTATCAAACAATTGATACAAGTACGTTAAAATATTGCCAACTTTATATTTTTATAATTCGCAGTACTTCTTTTTTAATCTCAAGTACCACTTAGAGCATCTCAACATTGACCTCTCCTAAAAAAGTTTTCATTAAAACCTTCGGTTGCCAGATGAACGCATATGATTCATCCCGCATGGCAGACATGCTCGCGTCTAGTGATGGCATGGTGGAAATAGATAGCCCCGATAATGCAGATGTTATTTTACTCAACACTTGCTCTATTCGTGAGAAAGCTGAAGACAAGGTTTTTAGCCATTTAGGTAAATTTGTACCGCTTAAAAAAGAAAATCCTAACTTAGTGATTGGTGTGGGCGGCTGCGTTGCATCACAAGAAGGTGACAATATCATCAAACGCGCACCTTATGTGGATATCGTATTTGGCCCACAGACTTTACACCGCTTGCCTGAAATGATTAAAAGCAAACAAGACTCAGGAAAGTCACAAGTTGATATTGCTTTCCCCGAAATTGAGAAATTTGATCATTTGCCAACACCACGTGTTGAAGGTGCAACTGCCTTTCTAAGCATTATGGAAGGCTGCAGTAAATATTGTAGCTTTTGTGTCGTACCTTACACCCGTGGCGAAGAAGTTTCTCGTCCATTTGAAGATGTCCTAACAGAAGCCGTACAACTGGCAGAACAAGGGGTGAAAGAAATCACTCTGCTTGGTCAAAATGTCAATGCGTACCGTGTAGCATACGAAAATGTAGAAGCTGACTTAGCAATGCTGATTGAAACCATAGCAGAAATTCCGCAAATTGAGCGTATACGATTTACGACTAGCCACCCAAACGAGATGACTGACCGCCTCATTGACTGCTTTGCAAATATACCTAAATTAGCTGTTCAACTGCATTTACCAGTGCAAGCTGGCAGCGATCGCACCTTAATGGCAATGAAGCGCAACCATACCGTGCTTCAATATAAAAGTATTATTAGGAAGCTTAAAGCTGCCAGCCCTAACTTAACGTTAACTTCTGATTTTATTATTGGATTTCCTGGGGAGACCGAAAAGGATTTTGAAGCCACGGTGAAGCTAATGGAAGATATAGGCTTTGATTACAGCTTTAGTTTTTTATATAGCCCACGACCAGGCACGCCTGCCGCTTTTATTGAAGATGCCACACCGTATCAAACCAAGTTAGAACGGCTTCAAAAACTACAAGCGATTAACACTGTGCAAGGTGATGCCATTAGCCGCAAGATGTTAGGCACGACACAACGCTTGCTGGTAGAAGGCATCTCCAAAAAAGACCCGAGTGTACTTGTTGGAAAAACCGACAATAACCGTATTGTGGCTATTGAGAAAGGTAATGACTTAATTGGCACTTTTGTACGTGTCAACATTACCGATGTAGAGAACCCAAAACGCCTAAAAGGCAAGATAATCTAACGTATGGAAATTACGCTACAACCAGAAGACAACAACCGTCTCGCCAACCTCTGTGGTCCTTTAGATGAAAATATCAAGCAAATAGAAGCGGCGCTTGAAGTCAACATCAATCGACGAGGTGCTACATTTAGCATTACAGGCAAGCAAGAAAGTATGCGTATGGCTGCGCAGTTGATAGAGAACTTCTACATTCGAGCTAAAAAACCGATAGAGCTAGAAGACGTTCAATTAGGCTTGGTAGAAGTGGAAAAGTTGAGTCCTGATGACGTAGAGGCTAGTTCTGGCATGCCTGTATTAATGACCAAACGAGGCGACTTGCATGGACGCACACCACGCCAAGTTGATTACTTAAAACAAATTCAAGACCATGATATTACTTTTGGTATCGGCCCTGCTGGTACGGGAAAAACGTATTTAGCCGTTGCAAGTGCCGTAGATGCCATGACGCGTGACCGTGTGAAACGCATTGTACTTGTCCGCCCTGCCGTAGAAGCAGGCGAGCGCTTAGGCTTTTTACCAGGAGATTTAAGCCAAAAAGTGGACCCTTACTTACGCCCTTTATACGATGCTTTGTATGATTTAGCTGGTTATGACACCGTCAATAAAATGTTTGAGCGCAATGCAATTGAAGTGGCGCCACTAGCTTACATGCGTGGTCGCACACTGAATCAAAGTTTTATTATTCTGGATGAAGCGCAAAACACCACGCCAGAACAAATGAAGATGTTTTTAACCCGTATTGGCTTTGGTACAAAAGCGGTTATTACTGGCGATATTACGCAGATTGATTTACAACGTGGTCAAAAGAGTGGCTTAGTAGAATCGCAGAAGATATTGAAAGGCGTCAAAGGCATTGCAATGACGAAATTCTTGTCTCAAGATGTCGTGCGTCATCCTTTGGTGCAGAAAATCGTCAATGCCTATGAGGAGTATGAAGATAAAGACGAGTAACTTTTCGCTTACACATCAATTTTGAGCGTCACCTGCACTTCATTATCCGCCAATATTTTTTCTTTCTTCCTCACTTCAGCTTTAATAGGCAAAATATAAGCACCCTCTTTTTGCGGGAAGATTGAAGTTTTCCACTCCGTTTCACCGACTGTCGCAATCACACGTACTGCACCCCACCCGCGTTTTTTTACACGCATATTTTCGTTAAAGAACGAAATTTCTTCTGATTTCTCTTTAGGTAAGGTGATGAAATGCCAAGCTGCTTTCTCTGCCTGCCATAACCAGCATTTGCCAGTAAAACTAAAGCTTAAATCAATCATATAAAATTCCTATAAGGCTTTAAATTAATTATATAATTTAAATACTACTTACCAACTAAAATCTATGCCCGACCTTAGCTTATCCATTCAGCTTGCATCCAATGCAAAAGACCTACCTAGTCGCCACCAGTTGCGCAAGTGGGTCAAAGCGAGCTTGCGTGTGGATACGCAAGCAACAATACGCATTGTGGATGAAGAGGAAGGCCGTGAACTGAACAACACCTACCGCGGCAAGGATTACGCGACCAATGTGTTAACATTCGCATTATCCGAGGAACCTTATTTAATGGGCGATATTATTATTTGCGCACCAATTGTCATTAAAGAAGCCAAAGCACAAAGCAAACCAATAGAAGCGCATTTTGCGCATTTAACTGTGCACGGCACGTTGCATTTACATGGCTATGATCATATTACGGATGATCAAGCAGGGTTAATGGAGTCCATAGAGGTGACAACCTTGCAAAAGTTAGGGTATCCTAACCCTTATCTCATTACACAGGATGCCTAACCCGCACTTTACATGGCCAGCGAGTCGGAAAAACCCAATAACAAACCTAGTTTATTAGAACGTCTAAGTCACTTTTTATTACGCGAACCTGAAGATCGCGAACAGCTTGTCAAGCTGCTACATAGCGCATATGAAAATCAATTAATGGATGCAGACTCACTTGGCATGATTGAAGGTGTGCTGCAAGTTAGTGAGATGCAAGTGCGCGACATTATGATTCCTCGCTCACAAATGGATGTCATTGATATCACAGATTCGCCAGAAGTTTTTATTCCTCGTGTTATTGAAACCGCACACTCACGCTTTCCTGTTATTGAAGATGATAAAAATGATGTCATCGGCATATTACTGGCTAAAGACCTATTGCGCTATAACGCAGGGGAAGACTTTGAAGTGCGCGATATGCTACGTCCTGCAGTCTTTATTCCCCAATCTAAACGCCTAAATATTCTACTAAAGGAATTCCGTAGCAATCGCAATCATATTGCCATTGTTGTCGATGAATACGGTGGTGTGGCTGGCATGGTCACTATTGAAGATGTGCTGGAACAAATCGTTGGTGATATTGAAGACGAGTACGATTATGATGAAGATGAAGATAACATTATCCAGAATGCTGAAGGGCATTATCGCGTGAAAGCACTCACAGAAATTGAAGACTTTAATGAAATCGTCGGTACGGAGTTTAGCGACGAAGAGTTTTCAACCATCGGCGGTCTAATTGTGAACAAGTTCGGGCATATGCCAAAGCGAAATGATCATATTACTTTTCAAAACTTAAATATTACTGTCGTACGTGCTGATAGTAGGCGCCTACATTCCGTGTTGATTGAAGTACTACCAGAAGAAAAACGCTCCATCGAATCAACATAAACAGGTTGCTTTCTGAACTATTTAGCTGGCAAAACCTCCTAACCTTATCATTAGAAGAGGGATGACATGAAACGATTATTGATAATAGCTTTAGTAGCTTTTTGTACAGCATGTTCTTCAGTTGGTGATGTTGCAAAAAAATCAGAATCATCAACGATCGCGACGCACAAACAAAAACCTGGCAGAACATTACCAATAGAAGAAAGAGCTTTTGTTAAGGCCATTGAAGCGTTAAACAAAAAAGAAATTATTACCCAGCTAGGTGAGCCTGCTAAGGCAGATGATGTGAAAGTAAAAGGATCAAGCAAAGTTGTTGCTTCCATCTGGCACTACCACTACGTGAATACCGATGAAAATGGCAAATACTTTGAAACAACAGAGCTAGACTTTATTGATGACACGGTCGTGCAAGTGGTGTTTTTAAATAATGATGGTTCTGAGGAAGCAAAAAGCAAAGATCCAGCATATGAAGTGCCAAAAAAAGAACCAAGCAACTAAATAGTAAAAACAAATAAACTCAGAACGTAAAAAAGGGCGATTTAATCGCCCTTTTTATTTAACCAACTATTATCTTATTTCTTTAATGCGTCACGGATTTCACGCAATAGAACGATATCGTCTGGTGTAGGTGCTGGAGCCGCAGCTGGTTCAGCTTTCTTCATTTTATTTACGGCACGTACCATTTGGAAAATAATGAACCCTAAAATAATGAAATTCAACAAAATGGTTAAGAAGTTACCATAAGAAATAACTGCGCCTAACTTTTGCGCTTCTTCTAAAAGCAAATTACCCTCTTGCCCATTTAACGGAATGTACATATTACTAAAATCTGTACCGCCGAAAACTTTACCGACGATAGGCATAATAATATCGCCTACTAATGAATCGACGATCTTACCGAATGCACCACCGATAATCACACCGACTGCTAAATCCATGACATTGCCACCTGCGACAAACTCTTTAAATTCTGACATCATTCCCATTTTTCTTCTCCTAAATTTATTATCAACCATGGTATGGCTATGGAGCCCACATAGTCCTCTTTACATAATTTGTTGTCAAGCCATGATACTGTCATTAACATTTTTTATTATTTGATGTCTTTAACATATACTGTGCAATCTTAAATATGTAATCATTCGTCGTTTTATACTGACCAGACATGCTAAAACTAAGCTTTCAACCGTTGTGTGCGCTACTACTAGGTGCTTTTGCCGTATTTGGCTTTGCGCCATATTATATTTTCATTACACCCATTATTTCACTCATTGGAATTTTCTACCTTTGGGCTAAAGCACCAAACCCCAAAGCCGCATTCAAACTTGGCTTCCAATTTGGGCTGGGCTTATATGCCGTCGGTATTTATTGGATTTACATTAGTCTGCATGATTTTGGCGGTATGCCATGGTGGTTTGCTGGGTTTTGTACCTTTTGCTTATGCGCTTTTATGGCACTGTTTCCAGCCTTAGTGGGTTACTTCAGTAAACGGCTAGGCTTTTTAATGGTTAGTGGTCCTGTGCTTTGGGGGTTATCTGATTGGGTACGGAGCTGGGTTTTTACAGGATTCCCTTGGTTAACGCTTGGTTATAGTCAAACACCACACAGCCCATTAGCTGGCTATATTCCTATCGTTGGCATCTATGGCGTCTCTGTCATTACAGCGCTATTAGCCGCCAGCATTGCTGTTTGGCTCGCTAACAAATCAACAGCATTAGTGTGGCGGCGTAATGTCATTGCTGCGATCACGCTTACCATTGTTAGCGGCTTTTTATTAAAAGCCGTCGAATGGACTGCGCCAATCGGAAAATCTTTCACTGCAAGCCTGATACAAGGCAACATTCCACAAGACATTAAGTGGTCGCCAAACGCAACAGAAAGCACCATTGATCAATACTTGGCCATGACAAAGGACAGCCAGGCTCAGTTGATAGTATTACCTGAAACCGCACTACCGGTCGTCGCTAGCCAGCTGGATACTGCTGTAATCAACACGCTAGAAACACATGCAAAACAAAACAATAGCAACATTATCGTTGGCATGGTGGACTACAACCCAAACACACAAGAATACTTTAATAGCGCTTTTAGCTTTGGCACGAACACCACGCAGGCTTACAGCAAAAACCATCTAGTTCCATTTGGAGAGTTTATCCCGTTAAAACAATTATTTGGTTGGATTTATCGTGATTGGCTCAACATCCCGCTAAGTGATTTATCACGCGGCGGCACACAACAGCGTCCAATGTTGCTGAATGATCAAAAAATTGCCGTCAATATATGTTACGAAGACGTATTTGGTGAAGAAATTATTAGCCAATTACCCGAAGCCACGATTTTAGTGAACATTAGTAACGACGCATGGTACGGACAATCATTTGCTGCAGATCAACACATGCAGTTCTCACAAGCACGCGCATTAGAAACAGGGCGCATGATGTTACGTGCTACGAATACTGGCGCAACTGCTGTGATCGATCAGCATGGCCATGTGCTTGCCCATGCGCCACACGATATAAAAACCACTTTAAATACCAAGGCACAAGGTTACGCTGGCAGCACCCCGTATGTCGTTTGGGGCAATTGGCCATTCATCATCGTCTGTTTTAGCATCATTGCCCTATTATGGCGGCGCAAAAACAAGTAAAATCAGTGCTTCCAATTAACACCTTGCAACATCCAAGAATTTCTAACATGCAGACTTTTCAACAAATCATCTTAAAACTCCAGGACTACTGGGATAAACAAGGTTGTACCTTGCTGCAACCTTACGACATGGAAGTCGGTGCTGGCACTAGTCACACCGCTACTTTTTTGCGCGCTTTAGGCCCAGAACCATGGAAGGCTGCTTATGTACAACCAAGCCGCCGCCCTAAAGATGGTCGTTATGGTGAAAACCCTAACCGTCTACAACACTACTACCAATACCAAGTAGTGCTAAAACCAGCACCGGCAAATATCATAGATTTATATTTAGGCTCGTTAGAAGCCTTAGGTTTCGACCTGAAGCAAAACGATGTGCGCTTTGTTGAAGATGACTGGGAAAACCCAACTTTAGGCGCTTGGGGATTAGGCTGGGAAGTTTGGTTGAACGGTATGGAAGTCACACAGTTTACTTACTTCCAGCAAGTCGGTGGCATTAACTGCAAACCAATTACTGGTGAGATCACCTACGGTTTGGAGCGTTTAGCCATGTACTTACAAGGCGTAGAAAACGTTTACGATTTAGAGTATTCACCTGGGGTGAAATACGGCGATGTGTTCCTACAAAACGAGATAGAGCAATCAGCTTACAACTTTGAACATAGTGATGTCGACTTTTTACTTGTTGCGTTTAACGCACATGAAAAACAAGCGAAACACCTAATGGAAAATCAATTGGCATTGCCTGCTTACGAGCAAATACTAAAAGCTGCACACACCTTTAACTTGCTAGATGCCCGTGGCGCAATTTCAGTCACAGAGCGAGCTGCCTATATGGGTCGTATCCGCAACTTGGCACGCAGTGTCGCAGCGAGCTACTTAGATAGCCGTGCAAAACTAGGCTTCCCTATGGCAGACAAAGCGCATGCCGAAGAAGTCCTCGCACTATTAGCAAAAAATAAGAAAGCGGCAGCATGAGTAACCACAATTTACGCGATAGCAAAAATAATTTAATCGTTGAACTATTGGTAGAAGAACTGCCACCAAAAGCATTAAAAAAACTAGGTGAGTCATTTGCTAAAAGTTTATCTGAAGGTTTAAAAGCGCAAGCCCTAAGTACAGACAATGCAGTTGTCACTAGCTATGCTACCCCACGTCGCTTAGCTGTCCATATAACTGACATTGCTAGTAAAGCCGCAAACAAAGAAGTCGCGCAAAAACTGATGCCCGTAAAAATTGGATTAGATGCCGAGGGCAATGCGACAGCCGCATTAATAAAAAGGTTAAGTGCACTTGGCTTAGATGAATCCGCTGTAGCAAACCTGAGAAAAGAAGATGACGGCAAAGCGGAAAGCTTATTTCTAGATATTACAAAAGTGGGTGCCACCTTAGAAGAAGCTTTACAAAAATCTTTAGAAGAAGCCCTGGCTAAACTGCCTATTCCTAAAGTGATGACTTACCAGATTAACGATGGCTGGGAGTCTGTAAACTTTGTGCGCCCAGCACATGGCTTAGTCACATTGCATGGCAGTGAAGTAGTGCCAATCAATATCTTAGGCTTAAGCGCAGGCAATACAACACATGGTCATCGTTTTGAAGCTAAGAATCCAATCATCACATTGAAAAATGCGGATACCTATGAGGAACAACTCAGAACAGAAGGCGCCATCATTGCCAGCTTTGAAGCACGTAAAGCAGACATTGCAGCACAACTACAAGCAACCGCTAACAAAGAAGGCTTAACGCCTATTGAAGATGATGACTTATTAGATGAAGTGACAGCACTCGTTGAGTTACCGAATGTATTGCTGGGCGAGTATGAAGTTGAATTTTTAGAAGTGCCACAGGAATGTTTGATTTTGACTATGAAGGCGAATCAAAAATACTTCCCACTACTAGATGCAGAAGGCAAACTGACCAGTAAGTTCTTAATCACTTCCAACATTAAACCCGCTGACCCAAGTTCTGTCATTGGTGGTAACGAGCGTGTTGTCCGCCCACGTTTAGCGGATGCGAAATTCTTCTTCGATCAAGACCGCAAAAAAACACTAGAAAGCCGTTTAGAGGGCTTGTCAACAGTGGTGTATCACAACAAGCTCGGCTCACAAGGTGAACGTAATACACGCGTGGTTAAAATTGCGGCTGCCATTGCAGAAAAAATTGGCGATAAAAACTTGGTCAGCAAAGTTGAAGCTGCAGCTAGATTATCAAAAGCCGATTTAACCACCGACATGGTTGGTGAATTCCCAGGCTTGCAAGGCATCATGGGACGCTACTATGCACAGCATGAAGGCATGGATGATGATGTTGCCTACGCCATAGAAGACCATTACAAACCACGCTTTGCAGGTGACGAGTTGCCACGCAGCCAAGTGGGTATTTGTGTCGCACTTGCAGATAAATTAGAGACACTCGTTGGCTTATTTAGCATTGGCGAGAAACCAACGGGCGATAAAGATCCGTTTGCATTACGCCGCCAAGCATTAGGTGTGATAAGAATGCTGATTGATTGCAAGTTGCCATTGTCACTAGATGACATCATGCAAATCGCATTTGCACAGTTTGATGGAGATGCCGAGGCCCTAGCTGCTGTAAAAGAATTCTGTTTTGATCGCTTAAGCGTCAATTTACGCGACCAAGGTGCAAGCTCACTTGAGGTCGATGCGGTGTTATCACTCAAACCTGAGTTGCTATCAGAAATACCACAACGTTTAGAAGCTGTGCGTACATTTGCGACGCTAACAGAAGCGCCAGCACTAGCTGCTGCCAACAAACGTGTCGGTAACATCTTGAAAAAGATTGAAGGCAAAGTAAAAGCGCAAATTGATGCCTCACTATTACAAGAGCCACAAGAGAAAGCGCTGGCAGAAGCACTGGCTAACACTAAGCCTAAAGCAGATAAGCACTTTGAAAACGGTGACTATACCGCTTCATTACAAGCATTAGCCGTTCTGAAAGACCCTGTCGATGCGTTCTTTGATAATGTGATGGTCAATGCAGAAGATCCAGCACTAAAAGCGAATCGCCAAGGCATGTTAGCAACCTTACACCAAGCGATGAATCGTGTTGCCGATTTGTCTAAATTGGCAGGCTAAGGACAAGCTGCCATAACGATGAAACTGGTTATTTTAGATAGAGATGGCGTGATTAATGAGGACTATGATAACTTCATCAAAAATCCTGATGAGTGGATACCAATTCCCGGGAGTTTAGAAGCGATTGCTTTACTCAACAAACATGGATTTACAGTTGCAGTCGCAACCAACCAATCAGGTATTGCACGTGGCCTATATAGCATCGAAACATTGGATAAAATTCATGCAAAAATGCATCAAGCCGTGGAAGGTGCTGGTGGCCGCATTGATGCCGTTTACTACTGCCCACATGTGAATGAAGACAACTGTGATTGTAGAAAACCAAAAAGCAAAATGGCAGTAGATATTGGGCGCCAATTCTCAATTGATTTGAATAACGTACCGGGCATCGGGGATTCCTTACGCGATTTACAATCATTTGCCAATGCTGGTTGCCAACCAATGTTGGTGCTAACTGGTAAAGGTAAAAGCACCTTAGCTGAAGGCAACTTGCCGGCCAACACCCTTATATTTAAACATTTAGCTGAAGCCGTTCAGCATATCGTTGCGGAGTAACTTATGTTGTGGATTCGTTCCGTTTTATTTCTACTTGGCATGCTAATCGTTACACCAATTTTCTCCATACTTGTCATTCTCTTATTTCCGTTGCCTATTGTTACACGTTCCAAAGTTGCCAGCAGCTGGGCACATTTTGTAATGTTCTGGTTACGCCTTACTTGTAACTTAAAATATGAAGTGCGTGGGCGAGAAAACATTCCAGATCACCCTTCCATCATTTTATCCAAGCATCAATCTGCTTGGGAAACCATTGGCTTGCAAACCATTTTTCCACCACAAGTGTGGGTCATGAAGCATTCTTTATTACTCATTCCATTCTTAGGGTGGGCCTTTGTCGCGTTGGCAGCCATTCCCATTGACCGTAGCGCAGGACGTGAAGCACTAAAAAAACTTGTAGAGAATGGTAAAGATAGATTAGCACGTGGTTTATGGGTCGTCATTTTCCCAGAAGGTACACGCATTACCCCAGGTGAAAAAAGTAAATATCACATTGGTGGCGCATGGTTAGCCGCGAAGACGGAAACAACCGTGGTACCTGTTGCCCATAATGCCGGTAAGTATTGGCGTAAAAATGCATTTATTAAACACCCAGGCACGATTCAAGTCGTCATCGGCCCGCCAATAAAAACAATGGGCTTAAAACCAGACGAAATTAATAAGCAAGTAGAGACATGGATAGAAACAGAAATGGCCTTGCTTGATACTGTCTCGGCTTAATTAAGCGCAATGAAGAAGCAATCTCTCACGCTGATGAATGGCGATATGATTGAGTATCAATTGGAACACCGATCTCGCCGCACGGTTGGGTTAAAAATCACAGATGATGGCTTAGTCGTACACGCACCAAAACGCATATTCAACTTTCAATTACAAAAAATACTGTTAGAGAAATCTAATTGGATTGCTAAAAAGTTAAAAGCCCGCAAAGAAAATTATGTAGCGCCTATCGACTGGCAAGATGGTGAGATATTACAACTGCTAGGCAATCCGATCAGTCTATTTGCCGTACATCACAGCAAAAATAAACAGCCACAATTTGAGCATGACAGCCTAACCATTTTCTCACCAGAAGCAGACGACCCAGACGTAGTGAAACGTAAGGTGATTCAGTGGTATAAAAAACAAGCGCTTGGTGATTTTAGCCGCCGCCTAGAAATTTTAGCGGCTAAACTCGATGTAATCACACCACCGCTAAAGCTATCCAATGCGCAATCTCGCTGGGGAAGTTGCAGTAGCCGTGGAGACATGCGCCTTAACTGGCGCTTATTACAAGCGCCACCACATATTATTAATTACGTCATCTGCCATGAACTTGCCCATCTGAAAGAAATGAACCATTCCGCTAAGTTCTGGACTGTAGTAAAGAGCATCTATCCAGCTTACAAAACAGCTGAAAAAGAACTTAAAGAAATATCTGCGAGGTTACACCGTATGTAATTGCTATGTGGTAGCAATTACATTCAACTTTTAACAACCACCCTACCCCTCTAACAAGGCTGTGGTAATTTTATTCCCAAAGCGGAAATTCAGCGATTTCATCTACCCTGCTAAAACTGGCCAAAATTGGCCTTATAAAATCCTCTACCGAAAATGGTAATAACCATCATCACTAAACACTATGGGCTCCATTAATTATGGGCAAGATCATTTTTATTGTTTTTATGTTTAAACACGCCCTACCTTAAGTTAACATTTGTTGACTTGTGTCAATGACAGCTAATCGCTATCATTTTAATGTTAGTCTAAGTTGTTAAATTTTAACGTCTAAACATTGTTGCATGCTTAAAGGCAGAACTTGATATGCAAGCAGTTATCGAAAATGAGTTGGAAAGTCCAAACATTGCTACAAAAGTAGCGACTAACGACTGGGTTGCGCTTGATGAACCTGATGAGTGGTCTAGCTTTAGTGTCGCGCTTGAAGGTAAAGATAACCAATGGGAGTCGCACCTAGCCATTGAAGGAATGCACTGCGCCTCTTGTGCAATTAATATTGAAAAAGCAGTGAAGGCTGTGCCTGGCATATTAAGCACTGATGTGAGCTCGACGAGTGGCCGGGCAAGAGTGGTGTGGTCTTCTGAGCAGACAAAGCCTTCTGCTTGGATGCTTGCAGTTAGCAACGCGGGCTATCGTGTATTGCCCGCAGCAGATGGTTTAATGCATGATGACCGGCGTAAAAAACAGCGATTGATGCTTTGGCGGTTATTGGTGGCAGGGTTTTGCATGTTGCAGGTGATGATGTATGCGATGCCGGCCTATTTTGCCAGACCAGGAGAAATGACGGAAGATGCGCTTAATTTAATGCGTTGGGCTTCTTGGGTGTTGACGTTGCCCGTGTTATTTTTTTCATGTGGCCCATTTTATAAAAGTGCGTTAATTGACCTTAAACAACATCAAATAAGTATGGATATGCCGGTTGCTCTAGGCATTACGATTACTTTTTTAGTTAGTTCAGCAGCAACTTTTGATCCGGCTGGTTGGTGGGGGTCAGAGGTGTACTTTGATTCACTGACGATGCTGGTGTTTTTTCTTCTAACTGGGCGCTGGATTGAATTGCGTATGCGCGATAAAACAGCTGGTGCACTAGATGTATTGATGCGGCGGCTGCCAAGTAGTGTTGAGCGGCTTAAGCCTGACGGAACATTTGAGCGCATTGCTGTACGGCGACTGACTGTTGGTGATGAAGTGCGGGTTTTACCAGGCGAAGCATTCCCCGCTGATGGTGTAGTTACTTTAGGTAGCACAAGCGCAGACGAATCCTTGCTCACTGGGGAGTCTAAATCCGTGCAAAAAGGTGTAGGTGCTGAAGTGATTGCAGGGAGCCATAACCTTAGTGCCAACGTACAAATGCGGATAGAGAATATTGGGCAATCAACACGTTATGCGCAAATAGTGGCATTAATGGAGCGTGCGGCAGTAGATAAACCAAGATTGGCAATATTGGCAGATCGTATTGCAAGACCATTTCTGGTGATGGTGTTGCTAGCGGCGCTTGGTTCGGCACTCTATTTATGGCAAGTGGATCATAGTCGTGCCTTGATGGCAGCGGCGGCTGTGTTAATCGTAACATGTCCATGCGCATTGTCTTTAGCCACACCTGCCGCAATGCTAACTGTTTCTGGTGCATTGGCACGCTCTGGCGTACTGGTGCGTAAAATGCAGGCATTCGAGGCGCTAGCAAAGGTAGACACGATTGTGTTTGATAAGACAGGCACGCTCACAATAGACCGTATGACGGTTGGCCATATCACGACAGCCAAAAAATTAAATAAGGCAAAAGCACTAGCGCTTGCGAGTGCAATGGCGCAGTATTCACTGCATCCTGTATCCCGTGCGTTGGTTGAGATGACTAAAGTTACTGAAGAACATTTGGTGGACAATGTACAAGAAATATCAGGAGCTGGCTTGACGGCAGATTCTTCGTTAGGGCAGTTGAAACTTGGCAATGCACAGTTTTGTCAGTTAGCCGATACACATGTGAAAACTAACGATAGCACTAATGTGCATTTGGTCTCTGATGCTGGTTGGTTGGCAAGCTTTGAGATTGTAGAGTCTATTAAATCTGATGCAGCATCGACAATACACCAGTTGAATAAAAATGGAGTGAAAGTTGAAGTGCTGTCAGGGGACCGATTGGCATCCGTACAAAATGTTGCCAATATAGTGGGTATTAATCATGTGTTTGGTGACTGCAGCCCGCAAGATAAATTGACACATATCCAGACTTTACAAAATCAAGGTCGCAGCGTGCTGATGGTAGGGGATGGATTGAATGATGGTCCAGTGCTAGCAAGTGCTAATGTTTCAATCGCGATGGGGCAAGCAGTGCCATTGGCGCAAGCGCAATCAGATTTTGTCGTGATGAATGGCCAGCTTTCTGTGGTGACGCACCTATTGAAGCAAGCTAAACGCACGATGGGTATTGTTAAACAAAACTTAATATGGGCGGCAACTTACAATGCTGTTTGTGTACCGCTTGCCGTGGCTGGAATGTTGCCAGCATGGCTTGCAGGATTAGGCATGGCGCTTAGTTCATTGTTAGTGATTTTGAACGCATCACGCCTATCACGAGATCAATTAACAGGTTGGGAGACGGTTTAATGGAGATTCTTTTTTTATTGGTTCCTCTATCCGTTATTCTAGTGCTCATTATTTTGGGCGGGCTATGGTGGGCTATATACTCTGGCCAATTTGAGAATCTTGATGCAGAAGGCGAGCGAATTTTACACGATGATTAGTGCTACTATTTGCATTTTCTTGTAACGTTCTTGATATGGGTCAATTCAATTTGAATATAACTGTTTATGATCATGACCTATTAAATGAAGTTGAAAAAATGCTGTAGAAAGTTTAATATATAATAAAAGACTTTACGCAGAAAATTGAGGGAGAGGCAAGTGAGTTCAGCAGCTAGTAATGAGGTATACAGTGATGGTGTAGTCAGACAATTTTCGATTATGGCTGTTGTTTGGGGTGTTATTGGCATGTTGGTCGGTGTGATTATTGCCGCGCAACTCGTTTGGCCAGAACTGAATTTTGGATTGCCTTGGACTAGCTTTGGCCGCTTAAGGCCGCTGCATACGAATGCGGTCATTTTTGCTTTTGGTGGTTGCACACTATTTGCAACTTCTTTATATGTAGTGCAACGCACCAGTCAAGTTAAGTTGTTTGGCGGCAAACTAGCCTCGTTTGTTTTTTGGGGGTGGCAGGCGGTCATTGTTTCTGCTGTTATTACTTTACCTATGGGTTATACAACTTCGGGTGAGTATGGTGAGTTAGAGTGGCCAATTGATATTCTTATCGCTGTTGTTTGGGTTTCTTACGCTATTGTATTTTTCGGCACAATAGCTAAGCGTAAAATCAAACATATCTATGTAGCAAACTGGTTCTTTGGTGCGTTTATTCTTGCAGTGGCAATGTTACATATTGTTAATAGTGCGGCTATTCCCGTCAGCTTCATGAAGTCTTATTCTGTTTATGCTGGCGTGCAACACGCCATGATACAGTGGTGGTACGCTCATAATGCCGTTGGTTTTTTCCTGACAGCGGGCTTCTTAGGCATTATGTATTACTTTATTCCTAAACAGGCCGAGCGACCTGTGTATTCCTATAGTTTATCTATCGTGCATTTTTGGGCGCTTATTTTCACTTATATGTGGGCTGGCCCGCATCACTTGCATTACACGGCATTGCCCGATTGGGCGCAATCAGTAGGAATGGTGTTCTCACTTATTTTATTAGCACCCAGTTGGGGTGGTATGTTGAATGGTTTAATGACGTTATCAGGTGCATGGCATAAATTACGTTCAGACCCTGTTTTACGGTTTTTGGTTGTTTCGCTTTCCTTCTATGGTATGAGCACCTTTGAAGGACCGATGATGGCAATTAAAACCGTAAACTCATTATCGCACTATACGGATTGGACGATTGGTCACGTGCATTCCGGTACGTTAGGTTGGGTAGGCTTGGTGTCGATGGGGTCTATCTATTTCATGATACCGCGCCTGTTTGGGCAGAAGCAAATGTATAGCGTGAAGGCGATTGAGCTGCACTTCTGGTTAGCAACGGCGGGTATCGTGTTGTACATCACAGCATTATGGATTTCCGGCATTATGGAGGGTTTGATGTGGCGCGCTATTAATGCTGACGGCACATTAACTTATACCTTTGTAGAAAGCATGAAGGCGAAAATGCCTTATTACCTTATTCGCTTACTTGGTGGTTTGTTATACCTTAGCGGAATGTTCATTATGCTTTGGAATGTACTCAAAACAGCATCAAATGGTCAACCAGTCACAGCATCAATTCCTGCTGTTACACACGGATAAGGGAAATAATCATGTCACAACAAGATGAAAAAAAAGGGTTCAGTC
>JBJPGD010000042.1:0-91411 GCA_048595445.1 Methylophilaceae bacterium | reverse complement strand
TGCATGTGCAATTTCATGACCAATCACAGCAGCGAGCTCATCATCGGTTGCTTTAATCTTTTCAACGAGACCAGAGAACACCATAATTTTGCCGCCAGGCATACAATAAGCATTAAGCTGATCATTTTTTTCTACATTGACTTCCCAAGCCCATTTAGTTGCATCTGGTCTAAATACACCAACTTGTGCAATCAGTTTTTGAGAAATGCCATTCACACGGTTATACATGGCTTTATCGACGTTTAAAGTCGATTTTTGTTTTGCTTTACTTAATGTTTCTGAGTAGGCCTGTGCAGACATTTTATCTACGGTTGATGCTGGCAATACTAAGAATTGTGAGCGGTTAACGCCAGAAACACTATCCTTAGTTGTTGTCGCACAACCGCCAATTTGCAATGCTAGCGATGCAACTAAAATAGAAATAATTTTTTTCATGTTGGTCCTCAATAGATGAAAGTCAAAGCACTAAAATAGTCTAACGTACAATGGTCAGAAATGGTTGAGTTGATTAAGGAAATTGATAAGATTTTATATCAAACTAACATTTTTTTACTACATCAACCTCAGCTTCGCCAATATGAAATTGGACATGCAATTTATTCCCAAGTTGCAATTGTTTGCTGTCGGTAATGGCTTTTTGATCTTTCGAAACAATGGCATAACCTCTAGCCAACACAGCTGTAGGGCTGAGTTGCTCAATGCTGGCTTTAAGCTGTAAATGATATTGCTGATATCTTTGTAGCTGCTGCTGCATTGCTAAATTTATTCGCTTATGTAGTTGTTTAACACTGTCTATTTGCGTTTCAAGTTTTAGCGTAGGGGAGATAAGCCGCCGTGCTAAAAAATCCAGTTTTTGCGCATGTTGATTGAGACTCTGCACCATCTGACGATTGAGCTGCTGGCCTAAACTCATGAGTTTTTGTTTCAAATGGCTTTTATCTTGGCAAGCTAGTTCAGCGGCTGCCGTTGGTGTCGCTGCACGTGCGTCTGCTACAAAATCAGCAATCGTAAAATCTGTTTCATGGCCGACGCCACTAATCGTTGGAATAGTGCAATTAGCAATAGCACGCGCGACGACCTCTTCATTAAATTGCCATAAATCTTCCATACTACCGCCGCCGCGGCAGATGATGAGTGTATCAACTTCTTGGCGTTCATTGGCTTTGTTAATTGCGGCAGCAATCGTTTCAGCCACGCCTTTACCTTGTACTGGTGTTGGGTAAATTATCACTGCAGTATTGGGGTTGCGCCTATTTAGTGTTGTGAGCACATCATGCAGAGCAGCCGCATCTGGAGAGGTGACGATGCCAATAGTTTTTGCATAGCCTGGTATTGGCTTCTTAAGCGCGGCTTCAAATAGCCCTTCGTCTTGTAGCTTCAGTTTTAGCTTTTCAAACGCTTCAAACAAATCGCCTAAGCCAGCTTTTTGGATAGACTCTACTGTCAGCTGGAAGTCGCCACGGGCTTCGTATAAGGTAACAGTGGCACGCGCCTCAATCTTATCGCCTTCGCGCGGTGTAAAGTCTGTATAACTATTGCGGCCTTTAAACATGACACAACGCACTTGTGCGCCTGTATCTTTCAACGAAAAATACCAATGACCACTAGCAGCACGGGTAAAATTAGAAACTTCGCCCGACACCCAAAATAACGGAAAACTTGCTTGCAATACTTCACGCGCTAAGCGATTTAATTCAGTTACGCTTAGAATTTTTTGTGGTGTTGAGCTGTCATAATCTGCCATAGGGCTTATTATCTATTACAATCTAGCAATAATGAAGACCGTTTCTCAATTATTAAGATTTTTTTAAGGAATAAAAGTATGGGTGGTTATTTAAAAGGCAAGACTGGTTATCTATTAGGTTTTGCAGCTTGCTTTGGCATTGTGGCATTGGCATTGGTTATCCAAACGCAGTATCAATTAGAGCCATGCCCACTATGTATCTCACAACGTATTGTGTTTATGAGTTTGGGTGTTTTATTCATCATCTCAGCATTAACTCCGTCAGCGCATATACTTAAAAAATTATTCGCAGCCTTGCAAGTGTTAACCTCATTTGTTGGTGCTGGCGTAGCGATACGGCATTGGTATTTGCAAGCGAATAAAGAAAGCATGATTGCTGACTGTGGCGTGGGCTTTGACTATATGTTTGAAAACTTCCCGCTAGAAAAAGCCTTTAAATTACTATTCCGTGGCACAGGTGATTGTGCGGCAATTGACTGGACGTTTTTAGGATTAACTTTACCGCAGTTAGCGTTAATTAGCTTTGCTGCCTTTTCTGTGTATGCAGTCTATTTATTCAAGTTAAATATTGAAGCTAAATAAAAAATGAAAACCATTAACGATTTTATTGGTAATACACCGCTAGTGGCTTTGCAGCGTATGCAGGGTGAAACAAGCAACACGATTCTATTAAAGCTTGAAGGTAACAACCCTGCTGGCTCAGTAAAAGATAGGCCTGCACATAGCATGATTATGCGTGCAGAGTTGCGTGGTGATATTAAGCCGGGTGATACGCTCATTGAAGCAACCAGTGGCAATACTGGTATTGCGCTGGCCATGGTGGCAGCCATGCGAGGTTACAAAATGATTTTAGTCATGCCAGAAAATCAAAGTGTAGAACGCCGCCAAAGCATGAAGGCGTACGGCGCAGAGCTAGTATTGACGCCTAAAGACGGTAGTATGGAGCTAGCACGTGATGTCGCCATGAAGATGCAAGCTGAAGGCGAAGGTGTTGTGTTAGACCAGTTCGGTAATACGGATAACCCACTCGCACACTACGAAGGCACTGGCCCTGAGATATGGCGCGATACGCAAGGTAAAGTGACACATTTTGTTTCTAGCATGGGGACGACTGGCACGATAATGGGCACTTCACGTTTCTTAAAAGAGCAGGGCGCCAATATTAAAATTATCGGTGTACAACCAGAAGAAGGCTCAAAAATTCCTGGCATCCGTAAATGGCCAGAAGAATATATACCCACTATTTTTGATAAAACCCGTGTAGATGAGGTCATGCACGTCAATCAAAAACAAGCAGAAAATACCACACGCCAATTAGCTACCAAGGAAGGTATATTTGCTGGTATCTCTAGCGGTGGTGCGCTATATGCGGCCTTGCAGTTATCTAAGCAAGTAGAAAATGCTGTCATTGTTAGCATCGTCTGTGATCGAGGTGACCGTTATCTTTCCACAGGTGTGTTTCCAGCTTAGTAGTGTGCTTTTATTAAGATGATTTTTTGTAGCAAAAAAAAGTCTTTTACTACGCTGTTTCTAGCAGCTCTCTTATTCCTCAGCCTGCCTGCCTATGCCGTTTCTAGCATTCAGGTGAGTATTGGATCGATAGATGCCCCAGCAGGCCAATTACAAGATGCTAAGTTTCATGTCGATTTAAAAGGCAAGTCACCAAAACTCCACTTAAAAGCAGCCATTAAACCTAAGAACGAGCCTGATTTTATTCCGTTTCAATTAACTTGCGGTACCTTATTCAGTCAGCAAGCTGGTTTTATTGATTGCTTTGACGGCAAGCTTACTTCTGAGGTGATTTCTACACCATTTTCACTACACGTGGAACATCACCCGGATAATGTCGCTTTGGATATTCTATTTGATGGTGCGAATTTTAGTGATGCAGCAGGCTTGCATGCGGGTGAGGGGCTTGTTGGAGATGTACAGGTCACAGCAAAAAAAGATAAAACCGCATGGCAATGGGATAGCAAGTTCAGTTGGGATCAAGGTGAGGTCTTCTGGCAGCCTTTTTATTTTGGTAAAGCAGAGAATGTATTGAAAGCGAAGGGCACTTTTGACGAGCAATGGGTGAAAGTTGACGATGCGAGACTTGTCATCAGTGATGTTGGAGAGATAAAGGCCTCGGCGCTAATCAACACAAAAACCAAAGGCGTAGAAGATGTAAAGGTTTCAGCAAAGGATATTGATTTTAATGGGCTTTATACCTTGCTGTTAAAGCCTAAGTTAGAAAAGTCTGCATTTGGCAATCTAGTGGTCTCAGGTAAAGCGAACTGGCAATTTGAAATAAAGAACTTACAGCCGACTAGTTTTGAATTGAATTTGATGGATGCCAACATTGAAGACCAAAATGGTAAGTTTGCTTTTAGCCATGTGAATGCACATATCCCATGGGATTATGATGTCGCCAAAAACATTACACTTGAATACCATAATGGCTATTTATTGGATATCCCATTAGGAGAAACGAAGTTAGGTGCTGAACTAAACCGTTATGCGTTAACAGCACCTGAATTAGTGTTACCAGTGTTAAATGGGGCATTAAATTTTAAGGATGTTTCTGCAGCATGGTTGGGTGAAAATTGGTTTTGGCATTTGCGCATGGATTTAAAACCCATTGCCTTAACTGAGTTTAGTGCGGCACTTGGTTGGCCGCAGATGGAAGGCGATATTTCTGGTCAAGTGCCTTTGGTCACCTATGCCAATAAACAGCTGAATATGGATGGTGCAATGACATTCAATATGTTTGGCGGCACCATCGGCATGAACAACTTACGCATCGATGATCCACTAGGCGTGGTGACACGTATGTATGCAGATTTAAATGTACGAAAACTGGATTTGGGTGAGTTAACACGCACCTATAGCTTCGGTGCGATAGAAGGCAAAATGGACGGTGATGTTAAAGATTTAGTTCTAGAAAACTGGAAAGCGGTTCGTTTTGATGCATCGCTGAAAACCAGTGACGACAAACAAGTGAAAAAAATATCACAGCGTGCAGTAGAGAATATTGCCGCATTGGGCGGAGAAGGTACTGCTGTTGCTTTGCAGCGTACTTTTTTACGTTTTTTCAAACAATTTAACTACGATAAAATTGGTATTAGCTGTCGATTAAGGCAGGATGTTTGCGAAATGGGCGGTGTGGAGTCAACGCCTGGGGGGTATATAATCGTTAAGGGTAGGGGTATTCCCGCTGTGAATGTCAATGGCTATACCAAAAAAGTGAGCTTGTCAGACTTGGTGGCGAGAATTAAACGTATTACGGACAGCAACTCAAAAGTGATTGTTAAATAAGATTTAAGGTCTTGTTAAGGATAAATAATGAAAAGAAACAGTGTAATACTCTTGCTAGCAGGCTTTTTGGCTGCATGTGTCACGATTAATATATATTTCCCTGCGGCTGCCGCACAAGAAGTGGCCGATAAAATTATTAATGATGTCTGGCAGATAGAAGGTGAGGATAAAGGCGAAGAGTCTACTACTAAGGAAGCTGATCCTTCAACGGTGACACCAGAAGTAACGCCTGAGACGGCAGAGTCTAAATAGCCAGGTCTAATTAAAAGGAAGAAACATGAAAAATATTTTATTACATTGCCTAATGGTGTTGACATTCTTATCAGTACATTTGGCCTATGCTGCACCAAATTTAGAAATTAACACGCCAGCCATTAATGCGCTTAAAAACAGCATGCAAACCCGCCATAATCAATTAGCAGCACATTACAACAGTGGTGCTGTAGGCTTAACAAGTAATGGCTTGATTGCTGTGCGAGATGCGAAAGCTGTCCCGTTGAAAGATAGGCAAGGCATTAATGCATTAGTGGCTGCTGATAATACGGATCGAAGTAAGTTATATAAAGAGATTGCAGTTGCCAATGGACATCCAGAGTGGGAGGGCGGTATACGAGACTCTTTTGCTGGACGCTGGATAGATAAAGCACAAGGCGGTTGGTATTATCAAAAAGCAGGTGCTTGGACTAAAAAATAATTTCATTCCTTTTTGATGTTAGTAATGATGAGGAAAATAAAACGGCATGTTTTCTAAACGCAGAGCTTTGCTCTATAGTATTGTTTTACTAGCTATCTTTGTTGCTTTAGCATCTAAGTTAAATGTTGCTTCTAAACTTAAATATTGGATGACTGAACAAGAAAAAGACTACGCTGATTATATGATTTACCACCATATGCTGATGGATGGCTCGGTGCCTAACGGAGCTGTTATTTTCTTGGGGGATAGTACAATCCATGGGCTGCTAACATCTGCCATTATTTCAAATTCCGTGAATTATGGTATTGGTGGCTTAGATACGGCTCAATTGCTATCAAACATTCCAAGCTACAAGTCACTTAATCACGCGAGTAAAATTGTATTAGATATTGGTGTTAATGATTTCTTTCAAGGGCAAAAGGCAGGGCTAAATGATAGGCTGAAAGAAATCCTGAAAGCATTGCCAGAAGATACGCATTTAATATGGAATTCGTTGATGCCAAGTGGTATGGCTGGCGTAAAAATGCAGGAAATAAAAGACACCAATGATGTTATTAAGGCGCTATGTTTATCACGTAATAACTGTACTTATATCAATACATGGGATCTTTTTACTGACGCAAGGGGTCATCAAGATGATGCATTATTCCTTGATGATAAACTGCATTTAAACACAGCAGGCTATCGCATATGGATTGATGCGCTTAAAAGTGCTTTGAATAGTTCTACTGGGTGGGAAAAAGTGAAAGATGAAGTTTAATTCTACTCTGATCCCAATTATTTACTCTGCCCCCAATTATTCACCAATTATTCAACGCAATCAATCAAATAAGGTAATGAATGGAGTCTGACCCTATTGATTTCGCGGATAGGCCGTCTTTAGATTTGCACGAGCCCAATATTTTTAGTAAATTGGTGTTGAGATTTGATGCATATATTGATGAAAAATATCAATATAAAGTCATTTATTTGGCCATGGTTTTAGGTGTTTTCTCCTCTTTATTATTGTTATGGCTAGCTTTAAGTGGATGGGTATCCAATAGCTCTTCTAGTTTCATACAAGCACTTGGTTTTGGATATATATATATTCACGGCTTACAGTCATGTTTCAACGAAGAGAAATTTTTCTTTAGCGGTGCCTTTTCAATCGCAAACTTAGTTATATATGTTTTTAACCTAAGCTAACCTAGCTTAGGTTATCTATCTCAATAAAGCTGTTTAGTACAAAACTATCGCTAGCATTTTAGTGTAATATCTTTGTTATGATTCCTACCCTTGTTTTTGATATAGAAACCATCCCAGATGCCAGTGGTTTACGTGAGCTGCTGGATGTGCCTGCGGACACTTCAGATGAAGATGTAGTGAATATTGCACTGCATCAGCGTCGCCAAAAAAACGGAACGGATTTTTTACCTTTATACCAACATCGTATCTGTGCCATTTCTTGCGCATTACGCCAAGGTGATCATTTCAGCATTTGGACACTAGGAGACGAAGATGCTAGCGAAGCAGAGATTATTCAACGCTTTTACGATGGTATTGAAAAATATACCCCACAGATTATTTCTTGGAATGGCAGTGGCTTTGATTTACCTGTCTTGCATTATCGTGGCTTGATTCATGGCATTAATGCTAGCCGCTACTGGGATCTAGGCGAAGATGATAAAGATTTTAAGTGGAATAACTATATTAGTCGCTACCACATGCGCCATTTAGATTTAATGGAGGTGATGGCGATGTATAACGCACGTGCTAATGCACCACTTGATAGCTTAGCAAAACTGTGTGGCTTTCCTGGCAAGCTCGGTATGGACGGCAGCAAAGTATGGGATGCGTTTAAAGAAGGTAAGCTATCTGAAATCCGCGATTACTGTGAAACTGATGTTGCCAATACTCATTTAGTCTATTTACGCTTTCAACTCATGCGTGGTCAATTAACACAAGCGGCATATGCACGTGAGATCGCTTTAGTGCGTGAAACCTTAGAAGGTTATGAGGGTAAGCATTGGGATGCTTTTCTTAAAGCTTGGCCTTAATTGCACTGCATGACAATGCAGTAAAAAAACTGTTAATCATTTAGAATAGCGCCTTTATTGAGTTTTGAAGGTTTGCAAGTGGTACGTCGTCGTCGAAATAGAAATCAATCAGAGTGGATTCCTGCTGAAATCTCACTTCCAGTCATTATTGAGTCTTTAGACCAAGAGGGTAGAGGTGTTGCGCATGTTGATGGTAAAACCATTTTTATTGATGGTGCCTTACCGAAAGAAAAAGTCACTTATCAAATCACTCGTGCTAAAGCAGACTATGCTTTTGCTAACGTTGCTGAAGTCATTGAACCATCTGATTTACGTGTGATGCCAAAATGTAAGCACTTTGGCTATTGTGGCGGTTGTAAATTACAGCATTTAGATGCCGCCGCCCAAGTCACTGCTAAGCAACATTCGTTAGAAGTCGATATTAAGCATATCGGCAAAACAAAGCCAGAAAAAATATTACCACCATTAATGGGCCCTACTTGGGGTTACCGTCATAAAGCGCGACTCAGTGTTAAGTATGTAACGAAAAAAGAACGTGTGCTCGTTGGCTTTAATGAAAAAGGCACACGCTATGTTGCCGATATGGACAGCTGTGAAGTGCTGACGCCAGAAGTGTCTGCATTAATTACACCATTGCAAGAGATGATTACCCAACTCTCCATACGTGACAAGATTCCGCAACTGGAACTAGCCGTTGGCGAGCCGAATACAGATGCCAAGCATCATGGTAAAAATATAGTGCTCATCTTCCGCATTATGGAGGATTTACAGCCGACTGATGAAGTCATGTTGGAAGCGTTTGCCGACCAACATCATGTGAATATTTGGACACAAACAAAAGGGCCTGATACGGTTAAGCCGTTTTACCCGCTTGATGCACTATCACTGCAATATTCATTAGATGAGTTTGATCTTAAATATCCATTTAAGCCAAATGAGTTTACGCAGGTAAATCCAGAAATCAACCAGATGATGGTGCATCGTGCGATGGAACTGCTAGAACCGCAAGCCGGTGAACGCATTGCTGATTTTTTCTGCGGCATTGGTAACTTTACGCTGCCTATCGCCCGTAGTGGTGCGCAAGTGTTTGGTTACGAAGGCTTAGATAATTTAGTGGCAAGAGCTGTGGAAAGCGCAGCTTTGAATGGTTTAGAAAACAACACAGCATACGATGTATCTGATTTGTTTAAAATGACAGCAGAATCACTCACTGGCTTAGGCCGTTTTGACAAATGGCTGATTGATCCGCCACGCGATGGCGCTTTTGATTTAGTGAAAGCGATTGATGAAAGCAATGCGCCCGATAGCATCGTTTACGTCTCTTGTAACCCAGCCACATTGGCGCGAGATATTGATGTGTTGGTGAATCAAAAAGGCTATCGTTTAAGCGCTGCGGGCGTGATTAACATGTTCCCACATACCGCGCATGTAGAGTCTATTGCCTTGTTGAAAAAAAGTTAGCATTCTTTTTCTTGCTATCAAAACTATAGGCAGTTGTGCCGCCTGCGGCGAGCAGTAACAGGCCACCTGCCATAGCAATATTTTTTAAGAATAAAATCATTTGTATTTTATCGCCAAAGTTGCTGTGGAAAAGCACAGCTGCGGCAATAGAAAAAAGAGCCAAAGAAAATGCAGTGATCGAGGTTCTATAACCGACAGCTAGTGCAATGCCGCCAAGTAATTCTAATAAAATAGTTGGCCATAACAGCATGCTAGATACGCCCATTGATTGCATATAACTACTCGTGCCAGCTGGGTCCATTATTTTGCTAACGCCAGCCAAAATGAAAATGAGTGCTAGCATTACTCTGCCGATTAATTGAATAACTCCAGTCATGCCTTACTCCTTCTTATAGCGGTAAGTAAAAGCATCTTAAACTTATCTTTTAAATAAATCTAGTGAATAAACCCATATGAATAAATCGTCAGTCGTAGCACATTCTTATGTAAAATATTAATCAATGGTTAGATTCCTTTTATTACTCTTCATTATCGTATTCAGCTCTGCTTGCCAGCAAGAGGCAAGTACAAAACAAGCCATTCGTTTTGCTATTGCGCAAGCGCCCATTAATTTAGACCCACGTTATGCAACAGATGCAGCATCCGAGCGTGTTAATCGTCTGTTGTATGCGCGTTTGGTGGAGTTTGATGCTAGTTCAAAGCCAATCCCAAGTTTAGCCAGCTGGAAAAGTTTAGGTGAGCAAAGCTATCTATTTATATTAAAGCAAGATGTTGCGCCATTTCATCATTCAAAAAAATTGACGATGGTTGACGTTAAAGCGACTTATGAGAGCTTGATTCAACTTAAAGATTCACCACACGCAGCAGAATTTTCCAATATACGTGTGATTAAAGTGGTGAATGAAAATACGCTTGAGTTTAAATTGAAAACACCTGATGCACACTTTCCAGCCAAGTTAATCATTGGTATTTTGCCAAAAGACCTCATCAAAAAAAATCATGATTTTGGTCATCAGCCTGTTGGCAGTGGTGCATTGCAGTTCGAAAGCTGGCAGAGTAAGCTCACGCTAAAGCGTGTTAAGGATGGGCAAAAGATTACGTTTACCGAAGTGAAAGACCCTACGGTAAGAGTGTTGAAATTGATGCGAGGTGAGGCAGATTTATTACAAGGTGATTTGCCTCCAGAATTGATTAAATACATTAAAACCAAACCCGAAATTAAAGTGGTCACGACACAAGGTGCTAATTACTCTTATTTGGGTTTGAATATGCAAGACCCAGTGCTAAAGCAACATAAAGTCAGGCAAGCACTAACCTATGCGATTGATCGGCAAGCTGTGATTGACGCTGTCATGGTGAGTCATACACGCGTGGCTGACGCGATATTGCCACCTGAACATTATGCTGGCAATGCTACGCTTAAGCCTTACACTTACAATCCAGCATTGGCGAAAAAACTATTGCAAGAGGCCGGTGTTAAATTGCCACTGAAGTTGGTGTATAAAACCAGCACCGATGCACAACGTGTACGTTTGGCGACTATCTTACAAGCGCAAATGGCAGTGGCAGGCATAGATTTAGAAATCCGTAGTTTGGATTGGGGTACGTTTTTTGAAGAAGTGAAAAAAGGCAAATTTCAGCTATATGGCTTAACTTGGGTAGGCATCAAAACACCTGAAATATATACGAAAGTGTTTGGTTCACAATATACGCCACCTAATGGTTTTAATCGAGGTAGATATGTAGATGCTAAACTTGATGAACTGTTGCTTAAAGAAGATTGGCAAGAGGTTACGGCGCGCATTCATGCACAGCTACCATATATCCCGTTATGGTATGAAGGCCAATCAGCCGCAATGCGAAAAGAGGTGCAATATTATTTACCAAAACCTGATGGTAATTGGGATGATTTAGCAACAATTAAAAGGTCAGCTACAATAAGCAGCTATACAAATTAGAACCATGCAAATTTAAACCATGCACATTAACATTTCTATCGCAAAGCAAACACTCACTGTTGTAGATAGTGATGGCGAGTTGTTGGCGCAGTTTCCTGTGTCGACAGCAGCTAATGGTGTCGGCTGTGTAAAAGATAGTGGTTGCACTCCATTCGGTAAGCATACTATCCGCGCTAAAATTGGCGAAGGTGCAGTGCCTAATGCCATATTTGTTGGCCGACGTTGGACGGGAGAAGTTTGCACACCAGCACTCATGGCGGCGTTTCCTAATCGTGACTGGATACTGACACGCATCTTATGGCTTTCAGGCACAGAAGTTGATATCAACCGTTTAGGTAACGTTGATACGATGCAGCGTTATATTTATATACACGGCACGCCAGATAGTACTGATATGTCTGTGGCAGACTCTCATGGTTGCGTGCGGCTGCGCAATGCTGACATGATTGCGCTATTCGACATGGTGCCAGCAGGGTCAACAGTCCAAATTAGCAATGATTAGCAGGTTCTTTAGTTTTTTTACCGTCATTTTTGGCGTATTGGTACTTACATTTCTACTTATCCATCTCGTTCCAGGTGATCCAGTAGAGGTGATGTTAGGGGATTCTGCCAGCATTACAGACCGCGAAGCCTTACGTGAACAATTAGGCCTAAATAAGCCTTTGCTGAGCCAGTTTGGTACTTATTTAAATAACCTTGCACATGGCGACTTGGGGCAATCGATTCATACCAAAACCCCGATTATTGAATTATTTAAAACGCGTTATCCAGCTAGTATTAGGTTGGCACTATTATCACTTGTCATTGGCATCATCATTGGTGTGCCGCTCGGTGTTTATGCGGCGCTGAAGGCAGGGCACTGGCAAGACCTCGTTGTTACTATCGTTAGTGTACGGCTTTCAGCTATGCCCGTATTTTGGTTGGGGCCAATGTTGATGTTAGTGTTTGCCGTTTGGTTGGGCTGGTTACCAGTGAGTGGTATGGATGAACCAACTTCCATTATCTTGCCAGCGCTCACGTTAGGCTTTGGCCTCAGCGCCATTCTTACCCGGATGACGCGCACGAGTTTACTCGAAGTGTTAAACGAAGATTTTATTCGTACCGCACGTGCAAAAGGCTTGAGCGAACGCAAAGTTATTTTTGGCCATGCACTACGTGCTGCTTTATTACCAATTGTCACTATCGTGGGTTTGCAAATGGGGAGTTTATTAGCGGGCACTGTCATTACCGAAACCATATTCAGTTGGGATGGCATTGGCCGCTTGCTGGTAGAAAGTATCGAAAAGCGTGATTACCCTGTGACACAGGCCTGTGTGTTGGCCGTGGCACTCAGTTACGTGGCGATTAACTTGTTTACAGATGTCGTGTATCGCATCGTAGATCCAAGAATGAAGCACACGCAAACATAACCATGAAAATATTCGCACTCATCGTTATTGGTTTCTGGTTGATCGCTGTTATTGTCGGGCGCGCATTAGGCTTGCATGGTAATGAAGTGGATTTAAGTAGTGTGCTAGCAATCCCAAGCATGCAGCACTGGTTTGGTGCAGATGATTTAGGGCGCGATATTTTAGCGCGTATTTTACGTGGTGTTGAAGTGTCCTTTATGGTGGCTGTTACTGTCGCTATTGTGACCATGACGATAGGCGTGACGATTGGCTTAGTAGCAGGTTTCTATGGCGGCAAGGTAGACAAAGTCCTAATGCAAATCACGGATATCTTTTTAGCATTCCCTGGTATTTTGTTAGCAATTGCTTTTGCCGCGGTGTTAGGTCCTGGCATGATTAACTTAATGCTTGCACTTTGTTTAACCGGATGGGTGAGCTATGCCAGGCTCACGCGTGGACAAACGCTTAGCTTACGTAATAGACAGCATGTGCAGGCTGCTGAATCACTTGGGGCAAAGCCATTACGCATTATGATGCGACATATCTTCCCATTACTAGGCTCTATCTTAATCGTCGAGGCGACGTATAGCTTAGCGAGCATCATGATAGCTGAAGCCAGTCTTTCATTTTTAGGTTTAGGCATTCAAGCGCCAAATGCCTCATGGGGTGCGATGCTAAGAGATGCCGTGCGCTATATGCTAGTGGCCCCACATTATGTATTGCTAGTAGGGGTCAGTTTAATGAGTTTGATTTTGGCGATTAATCTGGGTGGGGATTACCTCCGTGATAAACTAGACGTTAATTCACATATCAATCAAAAGTGACGCCCTTGTCATTTTTATACGCATTCTAAGGAAATTCTTTGGCACAACCTCAAACCAAGACTCAAGCCGAGTCTCAAATCGCCAGTTGGCAAGAAAATAACAAAACAATGGAAGCCGCTTGGCAGTCTGTTGCAGACAATCCAGCACCTAAAAAAATTCAAGTTATTGACGATACGATGAAGGCCGATGCTGCTTATAAATTAGTTTGCGAAGGGACCGCTTTATTATGGCGCGGTGACTTTCAGAATGCGAAGCATATGGCACAAGCCATTTCACGTCGCATTGATAACCGCACAACCAAACCAAAAGCAAAGAACAAACAAAAAAAACAGCAAGTAACTAATACGGCGCCAAGCCCAAAAGATCAATTTCATCTTTACCGTAAAAGCCAAATTGAACGTGCGCGTACTTTAGGGATGTTATTGGTTGAGTTATCGGGTGATTACACAATGCCATATAACCGTGCACCAGATATTGCTGACGCTTGTGAACATGCCTATGGCAAAAGCACTAGCCATAAAAGGCGCCTCGTTTCATTACGAGAGATATTGGGTTTGATCGGCGCGTACGAGTGGCATAAAAAAGGGGTAGAAGTGCCGCAGCTAGATGCCGTGATTACCCCAAGTTATGGAGTCTATTCGCCTATACGTGGGGAGTATCTTGAGTTAGTCAACACAGCACTATTAGAGAATATATCTGTTGCCTTTGATATTGGTACGGGTACAGGCGTCATCGCTGCGATTTTAGCGAAACGTGGTGTGAAAAAAGTAGTGGCAACAGAAGTAGAGTCTCGCGCATTAGTTTGTGCTAAACATAATATTCAGAAACTAGGCTTTGCTGATCAAGTGAAAATAGTGGGTGCTGACTTATTTCCACCAACCGATGCTGGCCTTGCAGATTTAATCGTCTGTAACCCGCCATGGCTCCCTGCCAAAGCCAACACCGCCATTGAGCATGCGGTGTATGACCCAGATAGCAAAATGCTAAAAGGTTTTTTAAATGGCGTTAAAAACTATTTGGCGATTAAAGGTGAAGCTTGGTTAATATTGTCTGACTTGGCAGAGCATTTAGAATTACGGTCGCAAGAGCAGTTGCACGGCTGGATTGAAGCCGCTGGCTTAACGGTTGTTGAGAAACTAGACATCAAACCTAAGCATCCAAAATCACAAGACACCAGCGATGCGTTAGCCGTAGCACGTGGGAAAGAAGTGACTTCGCTTTATCGTTTGCAGGTGGTTTAGGTTAAAATTAATTTTTAAATGAATACATCGCCTTAATAGAGATGGCTAAAGATAATAAAAAAATAGTCAACATAGAAGTTCTACATTTAGATGACTTGGGTTACGGGCCAGAAGGTAAGCATACGCGGCGTTCTTGGCGACAAGAGTGTTTAGATTGTTTTTTGCAAGGAAAGGGTGCATTTTTAAACTGGCAACAAAACTGGCAAAAGGCTGCGGAAAATAATAAAAAAACAGCAGATTTTGGTTTGGAGCTGACCTTGGAGGATGGTAGCAAAAAACCAGCAGGCTCTTCTGGTGCAAGCCACGCGCTTGATTTCTCAGGACAAGTATGTCTGGTAAATGTTAGTGACTATCAATTTTTACAGAAAGTTTTTTTTAACGTTGCCACCTTTCAAGGCGGTGCGCAGTTTAATAAGGCAATCTTTCAAGGTGGTGCGCAGTTTAATAGAGCGGTTTTTGAAGGCTATACGGAATTTTATTCAGCCACCTTTGAAGGAGCTGCGTGGTTTAAGGATACAACCTTTGATGATAAGGCGGTGTTTAGTAATGCCACATTTGAAGGTTATGCGATGTTTGGTTATAGTACTATCTTTAAAGGCGATGTGATGTTTGATCATGCTGACTTTAAAGGCAATGTAGAGTTTGGTCATGCGACTTTTAAAGGCGATGCGTGGTTTAATAGTGCCACTTTTGGTAGCACTAAAGTAGATATTACAAGCCCTTATCAAAACGATATGGTAAATGGTGCTAGTTTTTTGTGTGTCACCTTTAAAAGTAATGCTATGTTTGAAAGAGCCACCTTTAAAGACGATGCTATGTTTAGTTATGCCACCTTTGAAGGTTGTTCGTTATTCAGTAATGCAAAATTTGAAAATAGCAGTTTATTTACAAAGGCTAAGTTCCAAGATTCGGTAGGTTTCGAAAGTGCGACGTTTGATAATGTGGGGCATTTTGAAGGGGCACAGTTTTTAGATGGAAAAGCTAAAATTCCCAGCTTTAGAGGCTGTAAGATTGATGAAACACGTTTAGAGTTTTCTGATGACTCATATTTCACCCAAGCTGATTTTAACGAAGATGCGATTAAAAATATTAGTTCTTTAAAACGGTTAGCCGATGAGCATGGGCAAACTGACCAAGCACTAAACTTTAATGCGATGGAGTTGCGAGCAAAGAGAAAGTTCGAGTCACAAAATCTTTCTCCAGGTAAGCACCAAGATGCAGATGCACTTTTAGAATTATTAAGTTGGAGGGTTTGGGTTGGAGCAGGGAATTTCTTTAAAGGTAAGTATTGGTTTTGCATGTTCACTTGGCTTTATGAGGTGTGTTCAGATTTTGGCCGCTCTTTTACACGGCCTTTATTTTTACTCATTACATTTAATATAATTACATTTCTGCTTTGTTTGTATGCTGCTAGTCCAAATGTAAATTTATCTAAACAATCTGTTTTCTCAGCTTTAAGCCAAGAGATGCAGTTAGGCGATAATCATCAAATATCTATTTCAGCATTCCGCGCTGCTACTGAATACAGTATTTACAAAACGGGTAATTTTTTAGACTTCTCAGATAACGACAAACGTACGGAAGTGATTAATCAACGGCTATTTGGCTCTGAAGTAGAGCCTGGTGGTATTCGTGCTTATGGTTTTTTAAAAGGCTTGTTTTCAGCCATATTAATCTTCTTGATTGGTCTTGGTATCCGTAACAAATACCGTGTGAGTTAGATTGACAGCCACTCCTATTTGAGCAGAAATGTCTGTTTGTTGATATGATGTTATTTTGTAAAAGTTGAAGTTTTTATGTCTTTAGGTCCTGTCATGTTGGATGTGGTCGGCACAGCACTAACTGCCGATGACATTAAGCGTTTACAACATCCATTAGTGGGTGGTGTGATTTTGTTTGCACGTAATTTTGAACATTGCGACCAATTGAAGGCGTTAACAGCAAGCATACATAAAGTGCGGCAGCCGCCATTATTGATTGCGGTAGATCATGAAGGTGGGCGCGTACAACGCTTTAGAGATGGCTTTACTAAGATTCCACCAATGCGTGAATTTGGCAAGTTGTGGGATACAGACCGACAAAAAGCCAAAGAATTAGCAACTGAAGCAGGTTGGATTTTGGCCGCTGAACTACGCGCACACGGTGTAGATTTCAGTTTTACGCCGATACTCGATATGGATTACGGCGATAGTTTGGTGATTGGTGATAGAGCATTTCACTTAGATCCACGTGCGATTAATGAATTAGCATTTAGCCTAATGCAAGGTCTCAAAAAAGGCGGTATGGCGGCTGTCGGTAAACACTTTCCTGGGCACGGATTTGTGGTGGCGGATTCACATGTGAGCATCCCGGTTGATGAGCGTGAGTTTGACCAAATTGCACAAAATGACATGCAGCCGTTTCGGCAGATGATAGACGAAGGCTTGCCCGCTATTATGCCTGCGCATGTGATTTACCCTAAAGTGGATGATAAGCCAGCAGGTTTTTCACAAAAATGGCTGCAAAAAGTGTTACGTGAGCGTTTGGAGTTTAATGGCGTGATTTTCAGCGATGATTTAAGTATGGAGGGTGCAACGGTTGGCGGCAATGTGACCACACGTAGCTTGGCTGCCCTGAATGCTGGCTGCGATATGATTTTATTGTGTAATCGCCCAGATTTGGCTGATGAACTGCTTGAAAATTTAGAATGGAAAATGCCTGCTCAAAGTATTATTAGGCTGGCACGTATGCATGGTGCACATCACCCACAAAACTTAATGCAATTACATAAAACAAGCGCATTTACAGATGCGGTAAAACGCGTTGCGGTGGTGGGGCAGGTTGAAGGCGATTTATTTGCATAAAGTATGCGATATTCATAGGAAATTCACAATTTGTTACTTGAAACTTTTACCAATTGTCGCTATCTTAGTAGTAATACCATTTGGTAGTTTTAAATTAAGGATTTTGTAATGGCAGATAATATTGAAGTTTTAGGCCGCGAGGCCAGTGTATCAACATCTCAAAATAAGGTGTTGCGTAGCACGTATGCGCTACTCGGTTTAACCATGATTCCAACCATCCTCGGTGCGATGGTCGGGCTTACAATCGATTTTTCGTTTTTATTCGCAGCTAGCCCAATTGTTGCTTTTATCGGCATTATGGCAGCAGTTTACGGCATGAGCTGGCTGGTCGCTAAAAACAGTAACAATGCATCAGGCGTTTGGTTGCTGTTTGGCTTCACATTTATCATGGGTTTGTTATTAGGCCCAATTTTACAAGTAGCTTTAGGTTTAAGTAATGGCTCGCAATTGATTGGCTTAGCCGCTGGTGGTACAGCCGTTTCTTTCTTAACGCTATCAGCAATTGCAAGTAACACTAAACGTGATTTTAGCTTTTTAGGTAAGTTTATTACGATTGGCTTTGTGTTGATTATATTAGCTATCTTAGCTAACTTCTTCTTCCAAATTCCAGCATTATCACTAACGATTTCAGCAGCAGTAATATTGTTGATGTCTGCTTTCATCTTGTATGAGATTAACCAGATCGTACGTGGTGGTCAAACTAACTATGTCATGGCAACACTGAGCATTTATATCAGCTTGCATAATATGTTCAGTCATTTATTACATTTGTTAATGGCATTAATGGGTGGTAGGGATTAGGCTCTAGTTGAGAAGGCTTAAATCATTAGCTTCGCATGTTAAAAAACCCGCAGTTGCGGGTTTTTTATTATCCTGTGCTTGGCTTGCTATGATTTTAATCGGCGCTGCTTGAAAAATGCACTTAATAGGTTGCCACATTCTTTGGCCAGTACACCACCAACCACTTCTGTATGATGGTTGAGCTTAGTTTCTGCCATCAAGTCAATCACACTGCCGCAAGCACCCGTTTTAGGGTCGCTAGCGCCGTAAATCAGTTTAGATAGCCTTGCATGTTGTATGACGCCTGCGCACATCGCACAAGGCTCTAATGTAACGTATAGCGTGCAATCAATTAAACGGTAATTGCCAAGATGTTTTGCCGCATCACGGATGGCCAACATTTCTGCGTGGGCGCTTGGGTCACTTAAGCTAATCGGCGCATTACTGCCACGACCAATAACCTCACCATCTTTGACAACAATAGCCCCAACTGGGACTTCACCATTTGCAGCTGCTTGTTTGGCAAGTACTATGGCTTCTTGCATGTAGTCGTTATCAGTCATGGATGTATTTTATTGCAAATTAACGCGATGACAATCTTTATAATTTGATTATCATCAAACTTATGTCGGGAATGTTGTCGAATAGCTATGATAGGACTTAGATGATAGAGCTTAGAAAGTCAGAAGATAGAGGCCATGCAAATTGTGGCTGGTTTGATTTGTCGTATGATTAGATATTACGGAGAATAAGTGATGAATGTTAAATTAATCGCTTTATTGAGCGGCCTGTTGTTAAGTAGTGTGGCATTTGCAGAAGTTGAAATGTATAAGATTGACAATACGCATAGTTTTGCTAACTGGAGCATACGCCATGTTGCATCTAAAACATCTGGGACGTTTAGTGATGTGACTGGCAAGTTGCTGATAGACAGGAAAGATTTGGCAAAATCTAGCATAGAAGCGAAAATTAAGGTGCTTAGTGTTAATAGTAGCCATGCAAAGCGAGATGCACATATTAAAAAAGAGAAGTATCTTGATGCCGCTAAATATAACGTAATGACTTTTGTTAGTACTAAAATTGAAGCTAGCAATAGAGCAGAGGGCGTGGTAATAGGTGATTTCACTATGCATGGTGTGACGAAAGAAATTTCATTTCCGTTTAAAGTTCTGGGTTTTGGTAAAGACCCGTTCGGCGGCTATCGCACTGGTTTAGAAGCGCATACGACTATTAAAGCGAGTGATTATGGTTTTAACTGGGCGAAGAAAAGTGGTGCGTCAGTAGGCGATAATGTTGAAATAACATTGCTGATTGAAGGTGTCAGGTATTACGCCGACCACAAGCCATTAAGCCAGTAATGGATGTAAGAAAACGATTTTAATTAACTTTGAAAGTATAAATTATGCAAAAACCAGCAATAACACAAGCAGATATTCACGATATTATCGCGAACCGTTGGAGTCCACGTGCGTACGATGCTAGCAAAGTGGTAATGCAAAAACAAATCATTAGCCTGCTAGAAGCTGCACGTTGGGCACCTTCTTGTTTTGGCGATGAGCCTTGGCGATTTATTGTATGGGATAAAAATCAAGATGCGGCAGCGTGGCAACAAGCGTTTGATTGTATTGTGCCAGGCAACCAAGCCTGGGCAAAAGATGCCCCTGTACTGATTCTGGTTTGTGCAGACACCTTGTTTGGACATAATCAAAAACCTAATCGCTGGGGGTCGTACGACACAGGCGCGGCGGCAGTCAGTCTATGCTTGCAAGCGAGCAGCATGGGTTTAATGACGCACCAGATGGGTGGTTTTGATGGTGAAAAGGCGCGTGAAGCATTCAATATCCCAGAGCAATATCAAATGATGTCAATGATGGCAGTTGGTTATGTGCGCGAGGTGGACACTTTACCTGAGGATTTAAAAGAGCGTGAATTAGCGCCAAGAAAACGTAAAGTGCTTGGTGAGATCTTTTACAATGGGATGTGGAATCAACCGATCATCTGATAAAATAATGGATTAATTGACTTTTATAGGGCATTTCATGGCGGTTCTAACACTTACCAAAGAAAATTTTAAAGACACTATTGAAAAGAATGATTTTGTAATCGTTGATTTCTGGGCGCCGTGGTGTGATCCATGTGTGGCGTTTACACCAACTTTTGAAGCGGCTGCTGAAAAAAATCCTGACATTTTATTTGGCATGGTAGATACAGAAGCAGACCCTGAGATTGCTGAATATTTTGATGTGAATAAAATCCCAGGTATTTTGGTGATTCGGGAACAAGCTGGCATTCATGCGCAACAAGGTGAAATAGGCGCACCTGCATTTGATGAAATTATCAAATGGGCGCGTGAAAAAGATATGAAAGCGGTGCGTCAGTACTACGAAGACGAAGAGGCAAAAAAGAAATAGTGAAAAAGAGATAGCCAATAAAAAAGCCGCAGAATGCGGCTTTTTTATTTTAATGAGCCGTTAGTTTAACTGCCGACTGCATACTGAAATATCGTATAAGCACCAACAGCCATCATTAAATACATAGGTAAATTTCCGCTTTTCTTAGTCTCACTTTTAGCAGGTGCAGACATCCAACGGTTTAACAGCCAAAGTACAACAGCAATGACAGGAATCAGCATCATCGTGCCAGTTGAACTGAATAAATAAGAAAATACATTTGAAAGCCAGCCATCACCTTTAAAGAACTCTAGTGCAATGCCAACAAGACCTGCAATCATCAGCAGCATAGAGGCAACCGATATCACATTCTGTAATGGCGTATCTGCACGAATGTTTGCATTTTTCTGATACTTATCTGGATCCATTAGAGTCCCTTTTTCAATGTTTAAGTAGAAGTGTTAATTCTGTGGCAAGAACTTCTCTGGGTCAACGGATTTACCTTGTTGGCGAATTTCAAAGTGCAATTTAACACTATTGGTATCAGTGTTCCCCATCGCTGCAATTTTTTGACCTGCTTTTACTATTTGACCTTCTTTTACATCAATTTTGCTGTTGTGCGCATAGACAGATAAAAACGTTTTGTTATGTTTGATAATGACAAGTTTGCCATAACCACGCAAGCCGGAACCTGCATAAATGACTTTGCCAGTAGCAGAGGCCGTGATTGCTTGGCCTTTTTTACCAGAAATATCAATCCCTTTATTCTTGGCTTGGTTGAATCTTCCAATCACTTTCCCTTGCGTTGGCCAGGCCCATCCGGATTTTCCTGCAATCACGGGCGTGACTTTTGACCCCGGTTTAACTTTAGGTGTGTCTGGCAGAGTGGTGATAGCTGTTGCTTGTTTAACCGGTTCCTTTCGATTGAGCGCTTCTACGGAATAAGGCTCACGCGTTGCTCTTGGTTCTGTTAAAACAGGCGTTACCACCGACTCTTCTGAAGCCACATTAGTGCTAGCTGTTACTGCCGTACCTGTATCGATAGGAGAGATGATGACACCATCTTCGCTTTCGTAGCTTGTTGGCTTGGCATCATCTGCGGCATCTTTTTTCTTTAAGCTGGCAAGGCTAAGTCTTTGGCCAATATTAATGGTAAATGGCTCATATAAGTTGTTGGCAGCTGCGATTTCTCGATAGTCGAGACCATGTTCCAGACCTATGCTATACAGAGTGTCGCCCCTTTTAACCTTATAACTATCTGGCCGCCAATCACTACTTGCGCTTTTTGCAGAAGTGGAGGTTGGTGTTTTGTTATTGTTTTGTGGTGATTTATTGACAACTGGAGCCGGCATACTGCTTGCGCAGCCTACAAGAAATATGACTAAAAAACTAATTAGAAATAAACGTTTCATTTACCTAAACTACCTATTAATGGAACAAAATTGACGGCTTCTAATTTGGTTTGCTTGTATTCATCAGCTAGACGCTCGATTAGATATAGTGTTTGATTGCTTGTGCCGATGGGGATGACCATTCTGCCACCGACGGTTAGCTGTGATAATAGCTCCTGTGGTACATGGCTAGCCGCTGCCGTCACAATAATACCGTCAAAAGGGGCATAGGCCTCTAACCCTTGGCTGCCATCCGCATGATCTAGTTTAACATTGCTGCATTTTAGTGAACGTAAGTTGCCGCGTGCTTTCATGACTAGCGGACGCAGGCGCTCTAATGACAATACTTCATTGGCAACGTGAGATAAAACGGCTGTTTGATAGCCGCAACCTGTTCCGATCTCCAGCACCTTATTTAACTGTGCGTCATTACGCAGTATCTCTGTCATACGTGCCACTATATAAGGTTGCGATATGGTTTGACCAAAGCCAATGGGTAAGGAGACATCCTCGTAAGCGCGGATGGACAATGCTTCATCTACAAATATATGTCTTGGTACTTTACCAATGGCAGACAACGTTGCTTCATCCTTAATGCCTTGTTCGCGTAAGCGTGCCAACATGCGGTCTCGCGTGCGTGACGAAGTCATGCCTATGCCAGATTTTTTGTTTAAGTTACTTAATGCCATGAATTATTTGAGCCAGCTTTCGAGTTCTGATAGTTGTTCGTGTTTCGTTAAGTCTGCGCTAATCGGCGTGATAGAAACTTGGTTATTAGATACCGCATAAAAGTCTGTCCCTTCACCGCCATCATTCGGTTGTCCTGCGGCACCAACCCAGTACACCTTCTCCCCGCGAGGGGTGTGTGACTGAATAACGGGTTCCGCTTTATGACGTTTACCTAAACGCGTAATAATTTTTCCTTTTAATTGATTATAAGGAATGTCTGGCACATTCACATTTAGAAGCGCTGGCGATTTTAAATGGTTTTCAACATAATGTGATACGAGTTCTACAGTGACTTTTGCGGCCACCTCAAAGTGCGTTGCATTATGTTGTGACATTGATATAGCAAAAGATGGAATGCCTAATAAATAACCCTCCATCGCTGCAGCGACAGTGCCGCTATAAATGGTATCGTCTCCCATATTGGCACCATCATTAATGCCAGAAATTACTAAATCTGGCATGGTTGCCATTAACCCAGTTAATGCTAGATGAACGCAATCAGTAGGGGTGCCGTTTACATAAAAAAATCCATTACTCGCTTCGCGTACAGATAACGGCCTGTCTAAAGTTAGTGAGTTGCTAGCGCCGCTACGGTTACGCTCTGGCGCAACAACAGTGATATCAGCAATCTTAGCAAGGTGCTTGGCGAGAGTGTTGATGCCTTCTGAAAGATAGCCATCGTCGTTAGAAATTAAAATACGCATGGCGCTATTATAAATTACAAGCTAGCTTTACGCGTATGACGTGCATAAAAAATTGTACAAACAAAAAAAGCGACACTTAGCGCAATTTCCATCATAGCGAACTTAGCAGAAAGGCCTTGATCAGACCAAGCTCTAACAACGCCTTCCGTAAAGTAGAGCAATATGAGCATGCTTGCCCATTGGTAGGTGTAGCGTTTGCCTTTTAATATGCCAAATAGAGGGAGCAATAATGGTAGTGTTTTGAGCATTAATAAGCTTCCGCCAGGTTTAAGCGGGGCAAGTATTGTTTCCCACGCTAAACATAATAAAATTAAAGCGGTTAAGCTGATGCTAGCACCTGCTTGCAATTGTTTAAGGTGTAGTTGTTTAAGTTGTAATGGTTTCATTAAGAACGGCAGGCCTTCGCCATACCAACTAATGCAGCGCGGGCTTCTTGTGCACTGGTGATTGGGCTTTCAAAAGAAAAGCGTAATATGTTTTCTTGCTCACTACGCACATCAAACCCTAAGCTATCAATGCCGATCATCGTTGCTTTATCTGTCGTCATTTGATGATAGTGCTGGCAATAGGCTTTTAGGTTCTCAGTATGGTCAGCATTCATGTGATCTAAAATGCCGCCTTCTTCGATAAATAAAGGGTTGCTAGGACTATGCATCTGTTCACCCTCTATCCAGCCCATCTTTCCAAAGCCCGCGATATAACGTGCATTTGTGATATGTAGCGTGTAAAAACTAAAATCATGCGTCTCAAAATACGGTGCGGCTTGTGGCATGTAGCGTAAATAACGTTGGCGCATTAAATCGTTGCTTTTGTCGGTTTGTTCGGCTGTTGCAAGCAACGTGAGTCTTGCATTGGCTTGCAAGTCATTTTCTTGCTCAAGAATGATGAGCGATACATACCGGTTTTGAATGATATTTTTGGTGTGTTCTGCAATGCTGCTAATCAGGATAGTCGGCATACCTTGGTGGTCGAGCACAAAAGGCGTAACAGATCCAAAAGGATAACCTTCGAACTTAGCCGAGTGTGTAGAGAGTATGCCGTTGTGTGTGCTATATAAAAACTGTTGCGCTTCTAATGCCAAATTCGTCATGGTGAAAATATTTAGTTCGTCAGCTTTAAAGCTGTTTCGGCTAAACGTTTACCTAGCGCAATACATAGTTTTTTTTCATCATCAGAAATAGCTTGGTCATCCATAGCACCGCCAACATGGCTAGCGCCATAAGGCGTGCCGCCAGATTTAGTATTACTTAAGCTAGCTTCAGAATAAGGTAAGCCCAGCATGATCATCCCATGGTGCATGAGTGGCAGCATCATGGTGAGTAGCGTGCTTTCATTGCCACCATGCATAGAGCCGCTAGAGGTAAATACTACTGCAGGTTTGTTAATCAGCTCGCCGCTTAACCATGCACTAGTTGTACCGTCTAAAAAGTATTTCATGGGTGCGGCCATGTTGCCAAAACGGGTAGGGCTACCAAGTGCAAGGCCAGCACACTCTGCCAAATCTTTGAGATCAGCATAAGGGTCGCCTGAATCTGGAATGTCTGATTCAGTCGCTTCGCAATTACTGGAGACTTTTGGCACGGTGCGAATGCGCGCCTTTGCCCCCTTAACACTTTCCACACCACGGGCAATCAGTTGTGCCATTTCTCGCACAGCACCGCCAGATGAGTAATATAGGACTAATATTTCAGTCATTGTGTTTGTTTAATCAAACTTTCGTTTGGCTAGCTCAGCGGCTTTGCCAATGTAATTAGCTGGCGTTAATGCAAGCAAGCTTTGTTTCGCCTCTGCTGGAATCATTAGCGTTTCAATAAAGGTATGCAGTGATGCTTTGTTAATGCCACCTTTGCCGCGCGTCAGTTCTTTCAATTGCTCGTAAGGGTTCTCAATACCATAACGACGCATGACGGTTTGAATCGGCTCTGCCAGCACTTCCCAACTATTATCTAGGTCTTCATCTAAGCGTTTTGTATTGACTTCTAATTTGTTTAACCCACGCAAGCATGAGTCGTAACCTAATAGGGTGTATCCAAAGCCAACACCCATATTACGTAGCACAGTGGAATCGGTTAAATCACGCTGCCAGCGTGAAATAGGTAGCTTTTCTGCCATGTGACGCAAAATAGCATTGGCAAAACCTAAGTTGCCTTCTGAGTTTTCAAAATCAATTGGGTTCACCTTATGTGGCATTGTTGACGAGCCTATTTCACCTGCTTTTACTTTCTGCTTGAAGTAGCCGACTGAAACATAACCCCAAATATCGCGGTTCAAATCAATTAAGATAGTGTTAATGCGCGTAAGTGTGTCATATAGCTCTGCCATGTAATCATGTGGTTCAATTTGTATGGTCATTGGGTTGTAATCGAGTCCTAGACCTTCTACAAAACGTTTAGCAAAGCTTTCCCAATCAAAATCAGGGTAAGCTGACAAATGTGCATTGAAGTTACCTACTGCGCCGTTTATTTTTCCTAATACTTCATTCTCAGTCAATTGTTTCTGTTGGCGTTTTAAACGGTAAACCACGTTGGCCAACTCTTTACCCATTGTCGTTGGTGACGCTGTTTGACCGTGCGTGCGTGATAGTAGTGGTTGTTCTGCCAACTCGCTTGCCAGCTCAGTCAGCCTTGCAGTCACATTATTTAATACTGGCAACATCACTTCATCACGACCCGCTTTTAGCATTAATGCGTGAGAGAGGTTGTTAATATCTTCTGAAGTGCAGGCAAAGTGAATAAACTCACTGGCTTTCTTAACTTCAGGGTTACCGTCAAATTTTTCTTTTAGCCAGTATTCAAGCGCTTTAACATCATGGTTTGTTCGCGCTTCTATCGCTTTTACCTGGGCAGCATCCTCTTCACTAAAATTGCTAATAGCGGTACCTAGTTCTTTAATCGTGTCTTTGCTAAATGGGGCTATTTCGGCCAGCTCCTTGGCAGCGCTTAATGCTTTTAACCATTCAACTTCCACCAATGCGCGATGCTTAATGAGTGCATATTCGCTAAAAAAAGGACGTAAGCTATCGAGTTTAGATTGATAACGACCATCAAGTGGAGATAGCGCGTTGAGTGAAGTGAGTTCCATATAAACCTTTACTTGTTTCTGACTTGATAAGCATTAAGCTCAAAAGAATGTAATTTTACCTTAAATTAATGAAACATTTAGTAATAGCTTTCTCTAAATGACGGCTAGTTATACGCTTACTGTGTTAATTTGTTTTTGGCATATAATTTTTAGTCGTTAAGCTTAATAGCTTAATATAGGCTGTTTACAAGTTAGGGTTTGTAAGTAATGCTATAGGGTTTCGACTGAATAGTTGCGACTGATTATAAAAAACGCACAACTAAATAAATATTTTGAAGGAATATTGATGGATGACTTAAAAAAACGCGCGTTGGATTACCACCAATTTCCTAAACCAGGAAAGCTGAGTGTTGAGTCATCAAAGCCGTGCACAACACAAGATGATTTGTCTCTCACCTATACGCCAGGGGTTGCCGCCCCTGTATTAGAAATTAACACTGACCCTGCAAATGCTTATAAATATACCAATAAAGGTAATTTAGTGGCAGTCATCAGTGATGGTACTGCTGTACTAGGTTTAGGCGATGTAGGGGCGCTAGCAAGCAAGCCAGTAATGGAGGGCAAGGCGGTATTGTTTAAACGTTTTGCAGGCATTGATGTTTTTGATATTGAAATTAACGCCGCTACACCAGATGAATTTATTCAAACAGTGGTGAATATTGCACCAACTTTTGGAGGCATTAATTTAGAGGATATTGCTGCGCCACATTGTTTTTATATCGAAAACGAATTGAAGAAACGGCTCGATATCCCTGTGTTTCATGATGACCAACATGGTACTGCGGTCATCGTTGCAGGCGCTTTACTCAATGCGCTGGAAATACAAGGTAAAGCATTACCTAATGCAAAAATTGTATTTTTAGGCGCTGGGGCGGCAGGTTGTTCTTGTGCAAAGCTGCTCAAATCTATGGGCGCTACCAATGTAACGATGGTAGATAGGTCTGGCGTGTTAAACACAGACCGTAAGGATTTACATGATAATAATCGTGAGTTAGCTATTAAGCCAACAGGCGCTAAAACGCTAGCGGATGTAATGCCAGAAGCAGATGTCTTTATTGGCGTTTCAGCCAAGAATGCGTTAAATCCTGACTTGGTTAAAGGGATGGCTAAAAACCCAATTATTTTTGCTTTGGCCAATCCTGATCCTGAGATACTGCCTGCTGTTGCGCATGCTATTCGAGATGATATTTTAATGGCCACGGGTCGCAGTGACTTTCCTAACCAAGTGAATAATGCTCTTTGTTTTCCTTATTTGTTTAGAGGCGCATTAGATGCAAAGGCAACAAAAATCACAGAGGAAATGAAAATTGCAGCTGCACACGCATTAAGTGCGTTGGCTAGAGAGCCGGTGCCAGCAGATGTATTAGAAGCGTATAACTTAAAAGCATTAACGTTTGGTAAAGCGTATATTATTCCTAAGCCTTTTGATAAGCGTCTCTTAGAAAAAGTTTCTACAGCGGTAGCAAAGGCCGCGAAAGCGTAAAAATGCAAAAAAGACGCCCAGTAGATAGACCAAAAAATCTAAATTTATTCACAATAAAGTTACCGATAAATGCACTAGTTTCTATTTTGCATAGGGCCTCAGGTGTTGGCTTGTTTCTATTGCTACCGTTGGCGTTGTTGGCGATGCAAGAATCGCTTGCCTCTGAAGTAAGTTATTTGACGCTCAGGCAGATGCTAGGACACTGGTTGATAAAGGTGTTCTTAATTGCTTGTTCATGGGCATTTTTCCACCACTTTTATGCTGGTATTCGCCACTTGTTGCAAGACGTACATTGGATGACTAGTCTGCAAAAAGCACGTTTTACCGGCCGCGTTGTATTAGCATTGGTTGGATTGTCTGTTTTAATTTTTGCGCGGGTTATTTTTTAATGTTGTATTTTGTAATGCAGTATTTTGTAATGGTGCAATTGGTGAAGACACATGATGATTAAGTTGTTTACAAGTCAGTACCCAGGTATGCGCATATGGCTATCACAACGCCTAACAGCGGTGGTGATGGCTGGCTATGTTGTGTTGTTAATCATTGCCTTGTTAATGGTCAAGCCAAATAATTACATCGCTTGGCATGTTTTTGCCAATAGCTTGCTATTTAGGGTGGGCACTTTCTTCTTTTTTATTTGCCTCAGCATACATGCTTGGGTAGGCGTACGGGATGTATTGCGCGATTACGTTTTTAACCAAACACTGCGTGGCTATATGCAAATTGTCGTCGAGTTATTGCTCGTGAGTTATTTGATTTGGCTCTCAATCATTCTTTGGAGTATCTAAATGGCTTTAGAAAAGCATCAGTTTGATACGGTCATTGTCGGTGGCGGTGGCGGTGGCTTGCGAGCTGCGTTAGAACTGGCAGAATCGGGGGCTAAGGTAGCTGTGCTTTCTAAGGTCTTTCCTACACGTTCGCACACCGTAGCTGCACAGGGTGGTATTGCAGCAGCACTGGGCAATGTGGTAGAGGATAAATGGCTTTGGCATATGTATGACACCATCAAAGGGTCCGACTTCTTAGGCGACCAAGATGCCATTGAATTTATGTGTAAAAACGCCGCAAAAGCGATTATTGAGCTTGAGCATTTTGGTATGCCTTTTGACCGTTTAGAAAACGGAAAAATATTTCAGCGCCCATTTGGCGGCATGACACAAAACTTTGGTGAGTCAGAAATATCACGCACTTGTGCCGTGGCTGACCGTACTGGCCATGCCATGCTGCACACGCTTTATCAACGCAATATTCGTGCTAATACCAAATTTTTTGTCGAATGGTATGCGCTAGATTTAATTAGAGATAAAGATGGTGATGTGCTGGGAGTGATTGCACTCGACATTGAATCGGGTGAGATTCACATTTTTCAAGCAAAAACCACTTTATTAGCAACAGGTGGGGCTGGGCGTATTTTTCAAGCCAGTACCAATGCTTATACCTGTACTGGTGATGGCTTGGGTATGGCTGCGAGAGCAAGTATTCCGCTACAGGATATGGAGTTTTGGCAATTTCACCCGACTGGTGTGCTACATGCTGGTGTGCTCATTACAGAAGGTGTGCGAGGTGAAGGTGGTTACTTGGTTAATGGTGAAGGCGAGCGATTTATGGAACGTTATGCACCAACCGCAAAAGATTTGGCCAGTCGTGATGTCGTTTCACGCGCATCAGCTACTGAGATTAAAGAAGGTAGAGGCGTGGGCAAAAATAAAGACGCCGTGTATTTAAAACTAGACCATTTAGGTGCAGACATTATTGATCAACGCTTGCCTGGCATCCGAGAAATTGCCAAAACATTTGCCAATGTTGACCCCATTAAAGATCCAATACCTGTGGTGCCAACTGCGCATTATATGATGGGTGGTTTGCCAACTAACATCAATGGGCAAGTTGTGGTGCCAGATGGTAAAGGTGAAAAAGTGGTGAATGGGCTATATGCCGTGGGCGAATGTGCCTGTGTATCTGTCCATGGTGCCAACCGTCTTGGTTCAAACTCACTATTAGACTTGGTGGTTTTTGGCAAACAGGCAGGCAACCATATCGCGGAACTTGTGAAGACGAGAAAATCCCATAAGCCCTTACCAAAAAACATAGAAGATGCGACGTTACAAAGATTGGCACGTTTTAATAGGGCGCAAGGCGAGAACTTAATGCAAACACGTTTGGATATGCGTAAAACGATGCAAGGAAATTGCGGTGTATTTCGCTTCCCTGAACTATTGTCAAAAGGGGTTGCTGAGATTGATGCGGTTGCTGAGTGCGTTACTAATGTCGTGATCAAAGATAAAAGTAAGGTATTTAATACTGCATTAGTAGAGGCGTTGGAATTAGATAATATGATAGAAGTCGCGGTAGCGACGATGCATGCGGCACATAATCGCACCGAAAGCCGTGGCGCGCATGCGCGTGAAGATTTTGAAGATCGTGATGATAAAAACTGGCTAACACATTCGCTTTACTATAAGCAGGGCCAAAAACTGACTTATAAACCAGTCCGTCTAAAACCACTCACAGTAAAGTCATTTGAACCTAAAGCCAGAGTTTATTGAAGGGTCTGCTGATATGAAACTATCTATTTATCGATTTGATCCTGATGTTGATAAAAAACCTTATATGCAAGACTATGAAGTGGAGTTGCAGGAGGGTGACCATATGCTTTTGGATGCGTTACTGCGTGTTAAGCATCAGGATGATAGTTTGAGTTTACGAAAATCCTGTCGTGAAGGCGTTTGTGGTAGTGATGCAATGAACATTAATGGTAAAAATGGTTTGGCCTGTATTACAAGTATTGCGGAATTAGATCAGCCAGTCGTGATTAGATCATTACCTGGTTTGCCCGTGGTTCGAGATTTAGTGGTCGATATGACGCAATTTTATGCGCATTACAATTCAGTTGATCCGTATTTGAAAAATGACGAACCGCTAGCAGAGACTGAGCGTCTACAAAGCCCAGAAGATAGAGCTAAATTAGATGGCTTATATGAATGTATTCTATGCGGTGCATGTACCACCTCTTGCCCTAGCTTTTGGTGGAATCCAGATAAGTTTGTTGGTCCTGCAGGGTTGTTACAAGCCTATCGTTTTATTGTAGACTCACGTGACCATGCAGAGGCAGAGCGCTTAGAGAACTTAGAAGATCCTTACCGTCTATACCGTTGCCACAATATTATGAATTGTGTAGAGGTCTGCCCTAAAAAATTAAACCCGAACGCAGCAATCGTGGCAATTAAAGATTTAAAAATAGCACGGTCAAAAGATAATAAAAAAGGCAAGCCAGCAAAAAAAGTATTTGATATCAAAGCAGGCTAACTCAAAACAGACTAACAATGATTAATGATGAATCCATTAAAGATACTGAGCGTCGTCGTTTAGCGTGGCGATGTCGGCGAGGTATGTTAGAGCTGGATATTGTCTTGCAGCGTTTTGTAGAAGAACAGTTTCATGGACTAAGTGTTGGGGAACTAAAGGCCTTTGATGAAATGTTAGATTTGCCTGATAATCAGTTTTGGGCATTAGTTTCCGATAAAAATAAAAGTCATAAAGAACCCTCACTGCAATCAGTGCTGTGTAAAATGAGAATGCTATGAGTACGATTAAACAATCCGATTTTATTCAGAGTATTGCAGATGCTTTGCAGTACATCTCCTACTATCATCCTGAAGACTATATTCAGGCATTGGGTGAAGCCTATCAGCGGGAAGAATCACCTGCCGCTAAAGATGCGATTGCGCAGATACTGACTAACTCTCGAATGTGTGCGGAAGGCAAACGACCGATTTGCCAAGATACCGGTATTGTTGTTGCTTTCGTCAAAGTTGGCATGGATGTGCAATGGGATAAGGATGTAAAAGCAAAATCTGATTCAACAATGGATATAGAACAAATGGTCAACAAAGGTGTGCGCCAAGCATACTTATTACCAGAGAATAAATTACGCGCTTCTATTGTAGAAAATCCTGCTGGCAAGCGCGTTAATACTAAAGATAATACGCCTGCAGTGATACATGTTTCATTAGTTACTGGCAATAAAATTGAAGTGAAAATTGCGGCAAAAGGTGGCGGCAGTGAGAACAAAGCTAAGTTAGCCATGCTGAACCCTAATGACAGTGTTGTCGATTGGATTCTAGAAGTGGTGCCTAAAATGGGTGCTGGCTGGTGTCCACCAGGCATGCTTGGTATCGGTATTGGTGGTAGTGCAGAAAAAGCCATGTTGCTGGCAAAAGAGTCATTGATGGCGCCCATTGATATACACGAGCTTAAAGCCAGGGGTGCAAAAAACAGATTAGAAGAACTGCGCTTAGAAATTGTTGAGAAAGTCAATAATTTAGGTATTGGCGCACAAGGTTTAGGTGGGTTGACTACTGTGCTGGATGTAAAAATACTGGATTACCCAACACATGCTGCTAGTTTGCCGGTAGCGATAATCCCAAACTGTGCTGCCACACGACATGTGCATTTTGAGTTGGATGGTAGCGGCGTGGCAGAGTTAACGCCACCAGATTTAAGCACTTATCCAGAAGTGCATTGGGCGCCGAGCACTTCTGCTAAGCGCGTTAATTTAGATACGATTTCTAAAGTGGAAACGGTGACATGGCAAGCAGGAGAAACACTACTGCTTAGTGGGAAGGTTCTGACAGGACGTGATGCGGTACATAAGCGTATTGCTAGCATGTTAGAAAAAGGTGAAAAGCTGCCAGTCGATTTTACTAATCGGTTTATTTATTACGTTGGCCCTGTTGATGCGGTGCGTGATGAAGTCGTTGGTTCGGCAGGCCCTACAACGGCGACAAGAATGGATGCTTATACCGATGTCATGTTAAATGCTGGCTTGATCGGTATGATTGGGAAAGCAGAGCGTGGTGAGAGTGCCATTGCAGAAATAGCTAAACAACATGCTGTGTATCTGACTGCTGTTGGTGGTGCTGCATATTTAGTAAGTAAAGCTATACGTGCAGCAAAAGTGGTCGCATTTGAAGAGTTGGGTATGGAAGCCATTTATGAGTTTGAAGTGGTCGATATGCCTGTTACAGTAGCCGTAAGCGCAGATGGTGCTTCTATCCACACAAGTGGCCCTGCATTGTGGAAAGAAAAAATAGCGCAAAAGACCATAGAAATTAAGACCATGGAAATTAAGGCCATATAAATATAATTTAATAAAATGTGTGCATTAAGTCACAGTTTAATTTGCACTAAATACAGTATTCTTAGTCATAATATGATGATAGAAGGAGTGCCTCGATGAAGTTCTTACATGCTTTTTTATTGTTAGCTTGCATGACAATAGCTAGCACTGCTAACGCGTTGGATGTGCTTGATTATTTGACTGATAAAGATGGCAAATATACCGGCCCCACAGTTGAAGATAACGTGGCAAAAATGGATGTTGATAATAGTGGTTTTGCTGATGTATCAGAAGTGCGCGCCTTTTTAGAGTTAAAACATGGCAAAGGGTATCAAAAAGATTTGTTAGATAGGTGGGAAGTTGCCGCCAATGGTCTAAGCTGTGGCACATCATTTGCCAAAGAGCTGACGGATTAATAAAAAATTACACATGTGAAACAAACTAGGGTTTAGCCTAGTTTATAATAGGGGATACTATTTGAACGAGCCCCAATCATGTTAAAAACTTATCAAACACACGTTCAAGAACGTGCCTCAGAAAATCTGCCGTTACTTCCAACTATATCGTTTTTCTGATAGCCAAATACACGTTGAAATGAAGGCATGTGAATGAGTTTATACCAAGAATATTTAGATGAAATTGAAGTCCGCAAACGCGAAGGCTTAAACCCAAAGCCGATTGATACGGCTGAACTATTAGCCGAAATCATTGCGCAGATTAAAGACACCGCACATGCACACCGTGCAGACTCACTAAAGTTTTTTATCTACAACACGCTACCAGGTACGACCAGCGCCGCAGCTGGCAAAGCCGCTTTCTTAAAAGACATTATTCAAGGTAAATCGGTTGTTGCAGAAGTGACGCCGAGATTCGCATTTGAGCTGTTATCACATATGAAAGGCGGGCCTTCGGTTGAGGCCTTGCTTGACTTAGCTTTGTCTGATGATCCATCAGAGGCAAACCCTGCAGCAGACGTACTTAAGACGCAAGTGTTCTTATACGAAGCCGATACTGATCGCTTAGACGCTGCTTATAAAGCTGGCAATGCGATTGCTAAAGAAATTTTAGAAAGTTACGCCAAAGGCGAGTTCTTCACTAACTTACCTGATGTGCCAGAAGAAGTTAAAGTCGTGACGTATGTTGCTGGCGAGGGTGATATTTCGACTGATTTGCTTTCACCTGGTAATCAAGCGCACTCACGTTCTGACCGTGAACTCCATGGCCAATGCATGATGACACCTGAAGCGCAGCAAGAGTTGCTGGCTTTAAAAGTACAACACCCTGATAAAAAAGTGATGTTGATTGCTGAAAAAGGCACGATGGGCGTGGGTTCATCGCGTATGTCTGGTGTGAATAATGTTGCGCTATGGGCTGGTGAGCCAGCTAGTCCTTATGTGCCGTTTGTGAACTTCGCGCCAGTTGTGGCGGGGACAAATGGTATTTCACCAATCTTTTTAACCACAGTTGGTGTGACCGGTGGTATTGGCCTCGACTTGAAAAACTGGGTGAAAAAGACCGATGCACAAGGTAAGACCGTTAAAGATGACAATGGTGACCCTGTCTTAGAGCAAACCTATTCAGTTGATACAGGCACTGTGCTGACGATCAACACGAAAGAGAAAAAACTCTACAACGGAGCCAAAGAGTTGGCTGATGTTTCATCCGCATTTACCCCACAAAAAGTGGAGTTTATGAAAGCAGGGAGCTCTTATGCCATTGTGTTTGGTAAAAAACTACAAACATTTGCTGCTGCAAGCTTAGGTCTAGAGCTGCAATCTGTTTACGCGCCGTCTAAAGAAATCTCGAATGCAGACCAAGGCCTCACTGCCGTTGAAAAAATCTTCAACAAAAATGCTGTGGGCGTTAGCTCAGCTGAACCGTTGCATGCAGGCTCTGATGTGCGTGTGAACGTGAATATTGTTGGTTCGCAAGACACCACAGGCTTGATGACCTCACAAGAGTTGGAATCAATGGCCGCAACCGTGATTTCACCGACAGTGGATGGTGCTTATCAATCTGGCTGTCATACGGCCTCTGTTTGGGATAGCAAAGCACAAGCAAACATCCCAAGGTTGATGCAATTTATGAATGACTTTGGTTTGATTACCGCGCGTGACCCTAAAGGCGTTTACCTGCCATTAACCGATGTGATTCACAAAGTGTTGAACGACCTGACCATTGATGACTGGGCAGTTATTATTGGTGGCGACTCGCATACTAGAATGTCAAAAGGTGTCGCTTTTGGTGCCGACTCTGGCACGGTAGCGCTAGCCTTAGCCACAGGTGAGGCGACCATGCCGATTCCTGAATCGGTCAAAGTGACGTTCAAAGGTGAGATGAAGTCTTACATGGACTTCCGTGATGTCGTGCATGCCACGCAATCACAGATGTTAAAAACCTTTGGTGACAATGTGTTCCAAGGCCGTGTGATTGAAGTGCATATCGGTACATTATTAGCCGATCAAGCCTTTACCTTTACCGACTGGACGGCTGAAATGAAAGCCAAAGCATCTATCTGTATTTCTGAAGATGCGACCTTAATTGAGTCATTGCAGTTGTCGAAAAGCCGCATTCAGATCATGATTGATAAAGGTATGGATAATGCAACCAGTGTATTAGCAGGTTTAATTGCATTGGCTGATAAGCGCATTGCAGAAATAAAATCAGGTGAAAAACCTGCTTTGGCACCAGATAATAATGCTAAGTATGCCGCCGAGGTTGTGATCGACTTGGATCAAATTGATGAGCCAATGATTGCTGACCCAGACGTGTATAACGAAGATGTTTCAAAGCGCTATACGCATGACACCATTAGACCGGTTTCTTACTACGGCGGTACAAAAGCCATTGACCTAGCTTTCGTCGGTTCTTGTATGGTGCATAAAGGTGACATGAAAATCATCTCGCAAATGCTACAAAACCTTGAAGATCAAAATGGTAAAGTTGAGTTTAAAGCGCCATTGGTGATTGCACCGCCAACCTACAACATCGTCGATGAGCTAAAAGCAGAAGGTGACTGGGAGATTTTGACTAAATACTCAGGCTTTGAATTTGATGATGACGCGCCTAAGCAAGAAGCGCGTACCAAGTATCAAAACATGATGTATCTTGAGCGCCCAGGCTGTAATCTCTGTATGGGTAATCAGGAAAAAGCAGAGAAGGGCGATACCGTGATGGCAACATCAACACGCCTTTTCCAGGGCCGTGTTGTAGAAGACTCTAATGAGAAGAAGGGTGAGTCATTACTGGCTTCTACCCCTGTGGTTGTGTTGTCAGCTATTCTTGGCCGTACGCCAAATATGGATGAGTACAAAGCAGCAGTCAAAGGCATTAACTTGACTGACTTTGCACCACCAGTTGAAGCGATGACGACCGAGCCTAGTGTCAACGTAATTCAAATTCACTAGTGTTATTGGTAATCATCAATAACAAAAGCCGCAATAGCGGCTTTTGTTTTATTAAATAGGGGTAAGGGATGGAACCAGATTTTTGGCTTAAAAAATGGGAAAGCAATGTGATTGGTTTTCACAAAAGTGAAGCTAATTCACTGCTAGTCGAAAACTTATCTGCATTATCTTTAACGCAAGGTAATCGTGTGTTTGTGCCACTATGCGGTAAAACGCTGGATATTGCTTGGCTACTATCCAAGGACTATCGCGTAGTTGGTGTTGAGCTGAGCGCAATCGCGGTGAATCAATTGTTTGAGTCGTTAGCATTGGTACCAAACATAGGCGATGCCGGTAAGTTGAAGCACTATAGCGCCGAAAATATCGATATTTTTGTTGGCGATATCTTTCATTTAACGAACAAGCCGCTAGGCTTAGTTGATGCTATTTATGACAGAGCTGCATTTATTGCATTGCCTAAAGACATGCGTGAGCGTTACGCAGCACATCTGGTTGAGATAACTGATGGCGCTCCTCAACTACTCATTAGCTTTGAGTATGATCAAAATCTCTTGGCAGGCCCACCTTTTGCCATTAGTAACAAGGAAATTCATCAGCATTATCAAGCGGCTTATGATTTATCTTTAATCGCCAGTGCGGAAGTGCTTGGCGGGTTGAAAGAGCAATGCGAGGCCATAGAGAATGTTTGGTTGTTAAAACAATCAGCACGTACACATGTATTTGATGAGGAAATAATTAAACCACCAAAACGCGGTAAGTGGAAAATTATGCTGCCAGTATTGATACTGTTTGCCATTGGCGGATGGCTTGTTTACCAATATGATTTTGATGCCAAAGTAGCTGCTGGCGGTGCAGTGTTAGTCGGGTTTTATACTGGCCTTGTAGGCTGGCTGCTAGGCGTTATTACTTTAGTACCTGTTATCGGACCTATCTTAGTCAAAATACTGACCATGTCTTTTATCTGGTTACTGAATGCGGTGGGTTACTTTGTTGCCTATGTCGCAATAAAACGCGGTTACTCTAAGGATGTGCTCACTTACCGCGGCATCACCATTGCATTAATTGTGGGAATGATAATTGGCTATGTGTTGGGTAGCTTATAATGGGCGGCTAGTGATCTAGGTGTTTGTTTAACGTAAAGAAGAAAAAAGATGTTGTTATCGATTGTATTGATTGTGATTGGCCTTGGGCTACTTGTCTGGAGTGCCGACTTATTTGTGGATGGTGCCGCGGCAGTTGCACGTAGCCTTGGTATGTCAACGCTATTGGTTGGCATGATTGTCATTGGCTTCGGCACTTCTGCGCCAGAAATGTCTGTATCGGTCTTGGCTGCCATGCAGGGCAACCCAGGGATTGCCTTAGGGAATGCGTATGGCTCTAATATCGCCAATATTGCGTTGGTGCTAGGGGCTACCGCATTAATTAGCCCTATTGTTGTGCGTTCTCAAGTGCTGAAAAAAGAACTGCCTATCTTGTTAGGGGTTACTTTTCTTGCATACTTTCATTTGCAAGATGGTCAAATTACGCGCCTAGAAGCACTGATTGAATTAGTGGTGTTATTACTTGTATTTACATGGATGACGATACAAAGTCGTCAACAAACATCGCAGAGGGATGCACTAGAGACTGAATTAGAAGGCGAGCTTGAAGATGTAAAGCCATTAAAAGCTTGGGGCTTCCTTATCGTTGGTTTGGTTCTATTGGTGATCAGTTCACGCATGTTGGTTGTAGGTGCTGTCGATATCGCACAAACCTTAGGTGTGAGTGATTTAATCATTGGCTTAACAGTGGTCGCAATCGGCACATCTCTGCCAGAGTTAGCCGCTTCAATAGCTGCTGCGCGCAAAGGAGAACATGATTTGGCTGTTGGTAATGTCATAGGCTCCAACCTATTTAATACGCTGGCCGTTGTTGGTTTGGCGGGGGCCATTCATCCAATGCAAGTGCCGGCAGAAGTGCTCAGCCGTGATTGGATGTTGATGTTCCTATTAACAGTTTTATTGTTTGTACTGGGCTATGGTCGCAAGATCAGGGGTGAGAAGAGTATTAGCCGGCTCGGTGGTGGATTATTAGTCGCGATTTATATTGGCTACACGCTATACCTCATTGCTAGTGTCATACAAAACTAGGATGAAACTAGTACAGCAAGAGGCCAAAGGCTTACACCCTAATAATCTGCATAACCATGGCTATGATTTTGTTGCGCTCATACAATCGTACCCAGCGCTTCAACCATATGTAAAAGCAAATAAATACGGTAACGAGTCTATCGACTTCTCCAATGCTAAAGCGGTGAAAGCGCTTAATAGTGCTTTATTAAAGCATCACTATGATGTGGATGCATGGGATATTCCCGATGGTTTTTTATGCCCACCCATCCCTGGGCGCGTAGACTATATTCACTATGTGGCTGATTTGCTTAAAAACGGCGAGGTTAAAGACGGTAAGGTTAAAGGCAGCGATGCTTACAACAAACCGATCAAACTATTAGACATCGGCACAGGTGCTAATGGCATCTACGCATTCTTGGCTTGTCAGGCTTACGGGTGGGATGTTACAGCGACAGATGTGAATCCGCTCGCATTGGATAATGTGGCTAGTATTGCGCAAAACAATCCTGCGTTAAAAGGCGAGTTAACATTACGGTTACAGCAAGATAAAAGCCATATTTTTAAAGGTGTTATAGAAGCAGGTGACTACTTTGATGTGAGTGTCTGCAACCCACCTTTTCATGGCTCATTAGCCGGTGCGCTGAGTAGCAATCAGAAAAAACGCGACAACCTTGCGCGCAATCGTAATCAAAAAATCATACATAAAACACGGCAAGACCCTAAAGGCTTAAACTTTGGCGGGTTAGGCGCAGAGCTTTGGTATGATGGTGGTGAAAGAGCGTTCTTGCGCACCATGATTGCTGAAAGTCAACACTTCGCACAACAATGCCGTTGGTTTACCACCTTGGTTTCAAGAACAGAGTATTTGGAAACCGCCCAAACATTGCTAAACGAGCTAAACGTGACTGACGTGAGAGAAATAGAAATGCACCAAGGCAATAAGATTACCCGTATTTTGGCATGGTCTTTTATATAAGTCTTTTACGTAAGTCCTTTATGTAGCTTAAATAAGTTAGGCAGCTATAGTAGTAAGCCGTTATCAATGGGGTGAAAAACACTCGCCGCTTTGATTAATGAAGCAGCAGTGAGCGCTTTAACACCATAAACTTCAACCTTGCATTGATATTGCGTTCTCATTTTTTTCGCCAACAAATCAAAATCACCATCACCTGACACTAAAACAACGGTATCGCTTTGCGCTGCAAATTCAATTGCATCCAATGTAATACCAACATCCCAATCGCCTTTGGCTGAGCCATCGACACGTTGAATAAATGGCTTGAGCTTTACCTCAAAGCCAATCGCTTTTAGTATATTCTGAAATTGCCTTTGTTTTTCATCACCTCGATCAATGGCGTAAGCAACAGCGTTCACAACCTTTCGGTTATGCGTCACCTTGGCCCAAAATTGATTGTAATTAAAGTTACGATGATAGGCAGACTTGGTGGTGTAGTAGACGTTTTGCACGTCGACTAAAATTGAAATGGTTTCCATTATTTTCAACGTTATATTAAGGGGCGCCTTAAGGCGTCCCAGTTTCTCAATCGACTTGGCACTTTCTCAGCTGACTCGTCACTTTAGTGACTAGCGAAGCTGGTGATGCCCTTTACGGGTATAGCACCTAGCGAGATTAGTGAAGACCCCTGCGGTCTGAATGATGGGTTAGCGCTTGGCAAACTTAAGGTCCTTAAGCTTTAGAATGCGCTTAGTTTTAAGTGCTTTGTATTCAGGTAGGAAGCCATCGGCTGTCTCCCAATTTGCAAGCATGGTTTCAAAGTCCTCTGATGTTTTACCAGCTAGGTATTCGGTAAGCAGCTCAACTCCAAAATCCATTCCTTCACTAGAGCAGTCTGAGCATGATGGATAATCTCTCGATATTGTCCCAGGAGGAAAGCGATCTAGACACAACGGGCAAATTGTTTCGACGTCAATTGGGTTCACAATTGGCATCGGCTCCGGTGGCACATAAGTGCGTAAAAAGTCTTGGAAAGACTCACCCGTGTCTTTTTTCACTGGTTTTTTTCGAAATGGCCACATATGAGTGCTAACAGTTATTATACGGACCCATGGGTCCGTATAATAATATTGAGAATAAGAGTGTGTTCATATTTTTTTCTTTTTAAATCCTGATGTTAGAGATTGTTTTTTTACATCATAATCAATAGCTATTGCGGACACAAACACTTTGTTCAATCATCGTCTTCTACAACCAAATCCGGAATATGATTAAATGCAATCCGCATCGGCGCATCTTTTAGCGCTTCATGTGCACCACCCAGATACACGGTATTTTTACCGTATTTTAAATTGAGCTTGTCTAATGCTGCATTCAGTTTTTGTTGTGTGGCAGGCGGTTTTTCTGCAAACAAATCTTGTGCGACTTCTTCTGCATGCACCAATCCTGAAAAGTTGACGCCAATGGCAATAGGTGCGTCTTTATGCTTAGGGTATTGTTGCCATAAAGTTTCTATTGAATCAGTCAGTGTGATGGTGTCATCTGTGGCAGAGACTTCACTTTCTGCATTAAAGCTTGGGTTATCTCTAAACTTCACTTTTACTTTCACCTTGGTGGCTAACAGTTCGTAACTACGCATGCGCATGGCGGCTTTTTGTAGCAAGCGATGCAACACGGCTTTTGCGCCTGCAATATTGCGTTGCTCTGGCGGTAGTACGTGGCTATGGCCTAAACTGCTACGTGTATTTTTAACGTAATGCGGTTCTAAGCCGCGTAGCTTGTCATACATACGCTCACCCTCAACACTGCCCCAAGCGGTGCGCAACTGGTCTTTATTGGCCGCATAAAGCGCTTTCACTGTCGTGATGCCATAGCGTGCAAGCCGTGCTTCCATTTGGCGGCCTATCCCGTTTAAATCACGCGGCTTAAGCGGTAATAATTTATCAGGAATCTCATGCTGCTCAATGACCACACAGCCATCAGGCTTTTGCATATTAGAGGCGACTTTGGATAAAAACGTATTAGGAGCGATGCCAATCGAGCATTTAATGTGAGGGTATTGTTTGTTCATTTCACGTTTTATTTTTGCCGCTAATTTAAGCGCATTTTCTTTTTTCTGCTGGCTACCAGTCAGCGTACAAACCATCTCATCAATAGAGCGCACTTCTTCTACATGTGTACAGCTTTCGACAATCTCAATCAGCTTATGATGATGCTCCACATAAAGTGGCGGTCGTGCCTGTACAAAAATCATGTCTTTGCATAGCTTGCGCGCATCACGCACTATCGTTCCCGTTTTAATGCCAAATGCTTTTGCTTCGTAACTGGCCGCAATACAACAAGTTGTCTCTGCCATGACCGGTAGCACGCCAATCGGCTTGCCACGCAACTCTGGTTGCAACTGCTGTTCTACAGAAGCAAAGTAAGAGTTAAAGTCGACGTATAAAGCATTTAATGACATAAGCTGATTAACTGTAATGATTTACCTATAATAGAGACTAAACAGACAACTTGATTTTAAAGGTAAAAGCATCATGAGTAACGAACAAATTGCAATTTATGCTGGGGGCTGTTTTTGGTGCACCGAGCCAGTGTTTAGTCAGTTAAAAGGCGTGAGTAAGGTTGAGTCAGGTTATATTGGCGGCCATACAGAAAACCCAACCTATAAAACTATTTCTAATGGTGATACTGGCCATGCAGAAGGCATTTGTATAACGTTTGATGCAGATATGATTAGCTATGAAACTTTACTAGAAGTATTCTTAGTATCGCACGATCCAACAACCCCAAATCGCCAAGGTAATGATGTGGGCACGCAATATCGTTCTGCCGTATTCTGCCAAAATGATACACAGTTTGAAGCGACACAGAAGGTGATAGAAGAATTTAACAGTACTTTTATCTTTAACGCACCGATTGTCACTGAGATTAATGGTGCAAGCACGTTTTACCCAGCAGAAGATTATCACCAGTATTACTATGCCAAAAATCCGAGCAACCCATATTGTATGGCAGTGGCAGCACCGAAAGCCGCCAAAATACGCGCTAAATACACACAGTTAATTAAAGATTAAGTTTTATATTCAATCAGCTTTGCTTGTTTATTCAAGAGCTTGTTTTTGTAGAACTGAAACTGCCCGCCGATTTCTGCAAATTTCCCTAGCACTAGCAAGCTAGCATACTTCCATTTAAAGCTACCTAAGTGTTGATGCTGTCTAGCGGTGCGGAAAATTTGCAACGGATAAATGAGTAGCAACAACAAACCAAGCCAGGGTTGAAAGCAAGCGGCTGCAATAATGATAGCTGGAATGATCACGGCCCAAATCCAAGCGCGATTGCGCTCAGCAACCCAATGTTTCTCAGGTGGCGCACCATGCATACTGGCACCTTCAGCAAAAGCATGGCCACCACGTTGTACGCGTTTCCACCACTGACTAAAGTGATGCATATTGGCATCGTGTTTTGCCATGTCGTCAGCTAGCCTATGAATCTTCCAGTCTGCTTGCCTTAGCCTGACGCATAACTCAGGTTCTTCGCCAGCAATTAAGTTTTCATTAAAACCACCGATTCGCTTAAATGCCTCGCGTCGCATCATCATGATACCGCCGCAAGCTTTTGTATCGCCTGGCTTGGTATCCCATTCAATATCGCATAGTTTGTTATACAGGCTCTTTTCAGGATAACGTTCACGCAGCCTGCCAGCGACCACTGCCGTTTTAGGATTGGCGGTTAAATATTGTGCTGCTTTCTCCATCCAGTCGCTATAAAACTCGCAATCACCATCAATAAACTGGATGTACTCAACAGCATATTTCTCGACTAGCTTTTCTACCCCAGCATTACGTGCTCTAGCAGCTGTAAACTGTATGGACATGTCTAAACTAACCACGTAAGCACCTAGCTTCATTGCTGCAGCGACAGAACCATCAGTCGAGCCAGAATCTACATAGATCACTTGCGCAGAAGCCGCTAATGCAGACTTTAGGCAAATTAATAGTCGTTCGCCTTCATTACGCCCGATAACGACAATGCCAATATTTGATTGATCAGGCATCTCTTTATGCTTCTAGGTGGCTAAATAATGCAGTCGATAAATAACGTTCACCAAAGGATGGAATAATCACTACGATTAACTTGCCTTTGTTTTTTGGGCGTTTTGCGACTTCCATTGCTGCCCAAACTGCTGCACCAGATGAAATGCCGACCAGTAAGCCATCTTCCGCTGCCATGCGACGGGCGGTGGTCATGGCATCGTCGTTACCTACGCGCACAACCTCATCGTAAACTTTTGTATTTAAAATCGCAGGCATAAAACCAGCGCCGATACCTTGGATTGGATGCGGACCTTTTTCGCCACCTGATAGTATTGGGCTAGCGTCAGGCTCCACTGCAATTACTTGAATAGCTGGGTTACGTTCTTTGAGCACTTCGCCCACGCCGGTAATGGTGCCACCAGTGCCAACACCAGAAACAAAAATATCGACTTTACCTTCGGTATCACGCCAAATTTCCTGTGCCGTGGTTTTGCGATGTATCTCAGGGTTAGCTGGGTTTTCAAATTGACGTGCCATTACATAACGTGGATCTGCGGCATAGAGCGCTTCCATTTTTTTAATCGCTCCAACCATTCCTTCAGGGCCAGGGGTTAATATCAATTCTGCACCATAAGCTTTTAACAGTAAGCGACGTTCACGGCTCATGGTTTCTGGCATCACAAATGCGCTTTTAATACCACGCGCCGCACACACCATCGCTAGGCCAATGCCAGTATTACCACTGGTTGCTTCTATCACAATACTGTCAGGGTTGATTTTCCCTGCGGCGTCCATCGCATCAATAATCGATACCGCAATCCGGTCTTTAACACTATGAGCGGGGTTAAAATATTCCAGCTTGCAAGCAATCGTGGCATCTATACCAGCTGCCACATGGTTGAGTTTAACCATTGGGGTGTTGCCGACTAGTTCGGCGGTGTTGTTAGCGATACACATCATGATTTCCTTAATATTATTTATTTTTGCCAAGTATCTCTTAACGTCACGGTTCTATTGAATACGGGTGTTCCTGCAACACTATCTTTTCTATCTGCAACAAAATAGCCATGACGTTCAAACTGGAAAATATCTTCTGGGTTGGCCTCTTGCAAACCAGCTTCTAGTTGCGCGGTAATGGTTTTGACTGAGCCTGGGTTGATATCATCTAAGAAGTCACGCTCACTACCGTCTTCGTTTTTACCTTCACCTGGATGCGCTTCTTTAAATAACCTATCGTAGAGTCTGACTTCAGCTGCGTAAGCGTGGTTCACGCTGACCCAATGGATGTTGCCTTTAACTTTGACGCTATTGGCGCCATCGGTGCCGGATTTAGTATCTGGTAGATATTCGCAATGCACAGTCGTCACGTTGCCATCGACGTCTTTCTCACAGCTAATACATTTCACGATATAACCATAACGTAGGCGTACCATATTGCCAGGGAATAGTCTGAAATATTTAGGTGCTGGCTCTTCCATAAAGTCTTCGCGTTCTATCCATAGTTCTTTGGAAAGCTGTACGGTACGTTTGCCTAGCGCAGGCTTGAGTGGATGGTTAGGCGCAAAGCAATCTTCAGATTTATTGTCATCGTAGTTGTCGATGACGAGTTTAATTGGATTCAGCACAGCAATACGGCGCTCTGCATCTTGATTCAGCACTTCACGCATGCAGTCTTCAAAAATAATGTATTCAATCCATGAATCTGCTTTGCTGACACCAATACGGTCGGTAAACAATTTAAAGCCAGCTGGCGTATAACCACGGCGGCGTGCGCCTGCAAGGGTAGGTAAGCGTGGGTCATCCCAGCCGTTTACATGTTTTTCTTCGACCAGTTGAATGAGTTTACGTTTTGATAGCACTACATAGGTAAGGTTTAAACGCGCAAATTCAGTTTGTTTTGGCACTGGTTGCGCCAACAGGCCAGTTTCGGCTAGCTTTTTCATGAGCCAATCATAGAAAGGACGTTGGTCTTCAAATTCTAATGTACAGAGTGAATGCGTAATGCGTTCTAGTGCATCTTCAATCGGGTGGGCAAAGGTGTACATTGGGTAGATGCACCATTTGTCGCCCGTGTTGTGATGACGGGCACGGCGGATGCGATAAATGGCAGGGTCGCGCAGGTTAAAGTTCGGTGATGCCATATTAATTTTGGCACGTAAAATGTGGCTGCCATCAGCATGTTTGCCTTCACACATTTCGTGGAATAGGGCCAAGTTTTCTTCAATGCTACGCGTACGGAAAGGCGAGTCTTTACCTGGCTCTTTGAGTGTGCCTCGATTGGCGCGCATTTCGTCGGCTGTTTGTGAGTCGACGTAAGCGTAATCATGCTGAATGAGCAACTCTGCCGCACGGTACATTTCATCAAAATAATTAGAGGCAAAGTAGAGGCTATTTTCTTTGCCGTCTTTGCCATTATTTTCCCAGTCGAAGCCTAGCCACTTCACCATTTCAGTGATGCTATCGACGTATTCTTGGCTTTCTTTTTCTGGGTTGGTGTCATCAAAGCGTAAATGGCAAATGCCATCATAGTCTTTAGCTAGGCCAAAGTTTAAAAAGATGCTCTTAGCATGACCAATATGCAAGTAGCCATTTGGCTCTGGCGGAAAACGTGTGCGGATTTTAGCGGTGTCTAATTGGCCGCCACCTTGTAGTGTTGCATCGCCAGGCGTGCCTGCCCATTTTTTGTGCTCGAATTTATTTTGGCCTAAGTCTTTTTCGATAATGCCTCGAATAAAGTTAGAACCAGCGGGGATAGGGGCTTTGTTTTTTGCCATATTGCATCAATCTAATTAAGTTAGATAGCATTTTACACGCATGGGCGGGCAATTGCTTCAAACGGATTTCAATTTGATTGTGATAAACTTTAACCCAGTATGAATTCACTGACTTTTCCCATATTACATCTGCTTGCGGATGGAAAATTTCATTCAGGCCAGGCGTTAGCGCAGCAGTTTAACGTCACACGCGTGACGATATGGAATGCGATACAACATACACAAAGCCTAGGCGTGGAAGTATTTAGTGTGCGTGGTCGCGGCTATAAATTGCCGAACGCAATTGAGCTGCTGGATAAAGATGCTGTGTTACAAGCGATTGGGCCGCAAAGCCAATGGTTTCATTTGGAGGTGTTAGATGAGGTGGCATCAACAAACACGCATTTGATGAAAGCCGCAGCAAAAGGTGCGCCGCATGTGTCTTGTACTGTTGCGCATATTCAAACCAATGGGCGAGGAAGGCGTGGCAGAACTTGGGTGTCTCAATTAGGGGCAAGTCTCACGTTTTCATTATTATGGCGTTTTGATTGTGGCGCGACGGCACTGTCTGGTTTGAGTTTAGCGATAGGCGTAGGGTTGATGCGCGCACTTGATGAGCTAGGTGTGTCTAATGCACAACTTAAGTGGCCGAATGATGTGTTGGTTGACAATAAAAAGCTAGCAGGTATTTTGATCGATTTGCAAGGTGATATGGATGGTCCAAGTGCAGCAGTGATCGGTGTAGGTATTAATGTTAATTTACCAGAAAAAGTGCTTAAAAATATCGATCAGCCTGCGATTGATATGATGCAAGTAGGAAATGGGAATATCAGCCAAAGCCATTTACTTGGTACGGTGCTGAAGCATTTTGTTGGTGTGTTAAAAAACTTTGAAGCGCATGGCTTTTTAGGTGTGCGTGATGAATGGCTCAGTCAACATGCGTACCAGAATCAATCAGTACGTATGTTGTTGCCAGATGGCCGTGATACAGAAGGGACAGTTACTGGCATTGCGGATGATGGTATTTTATTAGTAGAAACAGCATTCGGTTTACAGCGATTTTCTGCTGGAGAAATATCGTTGAGAAGTGCTAACAAGTAATATACAAAAAGGAATAATCAGGAATGTTGATTGTGATTGATGCAGGTAATACGCGAACCAAGTGGGCACAGGTGCAAGCTGACGGTAGCTTAACGAAAATGCATGCAGTCACTAATGCAACGATTGCAACTTCAGCGCTCAAAAAGGCTCTAGAACAAGCAGATAAAGTGATGATTGCGAACGTTGCAGGAGAAACATTCGGGCAGCAATTGGTTGAAATGGTGCCAGAAAATACAGAAATGATTTTCGTTAAAGCACAAGCTGAGGCCTGTAGCGTGGTTAATCGCTATGAAAAAAAAGAAGACTTAGGTGTCGATCGTTGGGCCGCTGTGGTTGCAGCCTGGCATATGAATAAACAACCTAGCATCGTGATTAATGCTGGTACAGCGATTACTGTAGATGCGCTGTCTAGAGATAAAGCAACAAGAACAGGGACCTATATGGGTGGTATCATTTTGCCTGGCTTACAGTTAATGTATAAGTCTCTTGCTGACAATGCTGTACAGTTGCCATCAAGTTTGAAAGGTGAATGCACTGATTTCCCAAAGAATACGCATGATGCAATTACCTCTGGTTGTATAAATGCAGTGGTTGGTGCTGTTGTATTGCAGTTGAAACGGTTAGAAAAGCACAGTGCTTTTTTGCCTAAGGTAGTGATTAGTGGCGGTGATGCAGTTAAAATTGCTGAAGCTTTAAATCCACAACTAAAACGAGTGATTATTGCAGAGAATTTGGTATTGCAAGGTTTGGCTTTATTAGAGAAAGAGAACGTATGAGATTATGGCTTTTGTTGTTTGTGTTGTTGAACATTGCACTGTTAGTTTATTTCAATATGGATACGCTTGTTCCAAAAGCAAAAATAGTACGCCAAGAGATCAACCCAGAAAAACTTAAATTATTAGTTGATAAAGACTTTGAATCAATTCTGAGAAAAGCAGTTGTAGTCAGCGCTTCTACGACTAGCTGCTATAAGTGGGGTAAGTTTACAGCTAGCAACTTAGCTGCAGCGCAAGAGGTTGTAGAGAAGTTAGGTTTGGAGGCTGAGCTGATTCAGGAGTCTAGCACCAAACAAGACAATCGCTTCTGGGTTTATTATCCACCTTTGGCCTCTGCTGAAGTAGCAGTGCGTAAAGCTGAGGAGATAAAAAAGTTAGGTATAGATGAGCTGTATATTGTGCAAGGTAAACAATGGCGCAATGCAATTTCCTTTGGCTTATTTAGTGAGGAACCTCTAGCTGTTGCCTTGCTTAAAGAATTGAAATCCAAAGGCGTGAAAAATGCAGTTAAATCATTACGTAAACAAGGCGTGTCGACAGGTAGTTTGCTAGTAAAGGCGGTGGCTTCACCTGCGGCAGTAGAATTGTATAAGATTCGACCTCAGTTTGTAGGCACAGAAGTGACGCCTTCGCCTTGCCCTTAACTAGCAACTAGATATCATATAATAAAACCAGCTTGAAGCTGGTTTTATTGTTATTCGCTTTTATATTATTTTCTCTTTTTCAAGACGCCAAGCACGTCCCGTTAGGATTGAGATAATATCGCCTTTTAATAAGTCATACGCAAGCCACCTTGGATCGTGATTTTTCTGTTTTTTGCCTATGCCTAGCATTTTTCTCAATGCGTAGCTGATGCGACCAAGCGCCCAGAAAACATCGGCGAGCACAAGACCTATAACACCATGGTGTTTAATAAAGAAACGGCGGCGTGATTCGTACCAATAAGATGGCCGGCGCTTGTTAGATTTAATCCCTGTTGAGACACCCTCAATATGCATTACTTTTGAGTCTGGTACATACCAAGTTTGCCAACCTGCTTTGCTGACACGGTAGAAAAAATCCACCTCTTCAAAATATAAGAAATAAGACTCATCCAATAAGCCAACGCTTTCAAATACCTCTCTTCGGACCATCATGCTTGAACCAGAAACCCAATCACATTGATGTGCGACGTTTTGTCTTGGCGGTGTCACTTCATACTTCGAAAGTAACCTTGTTAATATGCCTAGCCGTGCGGAATCTAGCAGCTCTCCAACCGGAGTTGGGAAGTAATGCGCAGAATTTTCCGCGCCGCCCTCTTGGTTTTCTAGTTGACTACCTGCGACACCCACTTCTGGGTGACTATCTAAAAAATCTGCTAGCGCTGCAATAGCGCCTTCCCTGATTTCAGTATCTGGGTTCAATAGCATTATATAGTCGCAGTCTAACTTTAGTGCTTCTCTAATGCCTGCGTTGCTACCATAAGCAAAACCACCATTTTTTGGTAGGGCGATTAACTTTACCTGACTAGACCAATTACTTTCTACAATATGCTTAGCAATGACGCTATCTGAACCATCTTGGGAGAAGTTATCAACAATGAATATTACACAATCTTGTTTGAATTTCTCCACAATTAAAGCGCAACTATTGAGTGCTAAATCAGCCGTTTTGTAGTTGACTGAAGAAATTGCAATTTTTTTGTTTGATGACAAATTTTAGCCCGTTAACTAAATGACTGTTTATTTAACGTCTTTTGGGCGGCATCATATCAGTGATAGTGCCTTCTTTTAGCTCTGCAGCAAAGCAGATTGTTTCAGATAAAGTAGGGTGGGCATGAATGGTTAAGCCTAGATCATGTGCATCTGCACCCATTTCAATGGCTAAACAGGCTTCCGCTAGCAATTCGCCTGCATTAACACCAACAATACCCGCACCAATTAGTCGGTGAGTTTCTTTATCAAAAATCAATTTAGTAGCGCCTTCAGTACGTGCCACTGAAATAGCACGGCCACTCGCAGCCCAAGGGAAAGAGGCTTTGTCTACTGCAATGCCTTTTTCTTTCGCTTCAATTTCTGTGACACCAACCCATGCGATTTCAGGGTCTGTGTAAGCCACGCTAGGAATTACATTGGCCACGAACTCTGTTTTATGGCCTGCGATGACTTCAGCGGCCACTTTGGCCTCATGTGTGGCTTTATGTGCCAACATAGGCTGACCAACAATGTCACCAATCGCGAAGATGTTCGATACGTTAGTCCGCATTTGTTTGTCTACCGCAATAAAGCCTCTATCATCAACAGCAATGCCAGCATTTTCAGCGCCTATATTTTGTCCATTAGGACGGCGGCCAATGGAAACCAGTACGCGGTCATATACAACGTTGCCTTTTGGCGCATCTTCACCTTCAAAGCTCACATGAATACCGTCTTTTTTAGCTTCCATGCTAGCAACCTTGGTTGATAGCATGATGCTTTCAAAACGTTTGGACATACGCTTTTGTAATGGACGAACCAAGTCACGGTCACAGCCTTGTACTAGGCCATCCATAAACTCAACAACGCTGACTTTAGTGCCCATGGCATCGTAAACCGTCCCCATTTCTAGACCGATAATACCGCCACCAATCACTAGCATGCTTTTTGGAATATCTTCTAACGCCAATGCGTCAGTCGAGTCCATCACACGTGGGTCGTTGGCTGTTTTTTCATCTAAGCCTGGGAACTTAGTCGCTTGTGAGCCGGCGGCGATAATTGCGTTCTCGAAACCAACTTTGGACACTTTGCCATCTTCAGCTGTTACCGCAATTTGGTTAACGCTAGTAAACTGACCAACACCTTGCACAACCGTCACGCCACGGCCCTTAGCCATTTGCGCCAAGCCGCCAGTGAGTTTGCCGACCACGTCGTCTGATTTCCAGCTACGTAGCTTGTCTAAATCAATTTTTGGTTTACCAAAGCTTAAGCCGTGTGCTTCCGTTTCTTCTGCTTCTGTAATCACTTTAGCGGTATGTAGCAATGCTTTTGATGGGATACAGCCTACATTCAAGCAAACACCACCTAGCGTAGCGTAGCGTTCGATTAATACTACTTTTAAACCTAAATCAGCGGCTCTAAAGGCTGCGGTGTAACCACCGGGGCCTGAACCTAATATCACGACTTGGGTTGTTAAATCATTGTCGCCTGCAGTCGCTGCTACTGGAGTAGGAGAGGCTATAGGTTCAGTCGCTGGAGCGGGAGCGCTTGGTGTAGGTGCGGCAGCTTTAGGTGCTTCAGCTGCTGCTGAAGCTTCGATCATTAAGACAACATTGTCTTTCGCTATTTGATCGCCAACTTTTACTTTAATTTCTTTTACTACACCGGCATGTGATGAAGGGATATCCATCGATGCTTTGTCGGATTCAACGGTAATCAGAGAGTCTTCTACATCAATGGTATCACCAATATTGACGATGACCTCAATCACGTCGACAGAATCAAAATTGCCGATATCAGGCACTAAAACTTCAATTAAATTACTCATGGTGATTTCCTGTTACAACAATAGACGGCGTACGTCTGATAACATCATTCTCATGTGGCTAGTGAAGCGTGCGCCATCAGCACCATCGACAACGCGATGATCGTAAGAGAGTGAAAGCGGTAGAATGAGGCGAGGTTCAAACTCACCAGTTTCTTTATTGTATACAGGCTTCATGCTCGCGCGTGACACGCCTAAAATTGCCACTTCAGGACAATTGATAATAGGGGTGAACAATGTACCGCCGATGCCCCCTAAGCTAGAAATGGTAAAGCAACCGCCTTGCATCTCTTCAACTTTTAGTTTGCGCTCACGGGCTTTTCCAGACAGCTCCATCAAGTCGGCCGCAATCGCCAGCACGTCTTTATTCTGTACATCTTTCACCACTGGCACCACCAAGCCGTCTGGCGTGTCGCAAGCAAAGCCAACGTTAAAGTAGCTTTTCATAATCAAGCTATCACCATCTGGTGAAAGCGCAGAATTGAAGTTGGGATAGGCTTTGAGCGCATTCACTGATGCTTTAATCAAGAACGCCAACATGGTGAGTTTGACACCACGTTTTTCAGCATCAACTTTCATTGATTTTCGGAAGTCTTCTAAATCCGTAATATCAGCCTCGTCGAACTGCGTGACGTGTGGTGCTGTTACCCAGTTGCGGTGTAAGTTTGCACCTGATAATTTTTTAATGCGTGATAGTGGCTTGGTTTCAATTTCACCAAACTTAGTGAAGTCAATCACTGGCATTGCCAAGGTGGCCAAAGCGCCTACCCCTGCACCCATATTGTCAGAGCGTGGTTTTGAAAGCTCGCCTTTTACATAAGCTTGTACATCATCTTGTAAAATTCTGTTTTTCGGCCCGCTTCCTTTGACAACCTTAAGGTCAACACCTAGCTCACGTGCAAATTTACGCACTGATGGGCTAGCGTGTGAGCTAACTTCTCTATTGGTGCCCACATGCGCACCGACAGGTGCAGGCTTGCCCGCAGGCTGCACTTGTTTTGGTGGCTCAGGCGCAGGGCGGCTAGGTTCAGGAACCGCTGTTTTTGGTGCCTCAGCAGCTTTTTCAGGCGCTGGTGCTTTTTCTGTAGCAGGTGCTGCTGGACCTTCACTTGCCTCAAGCGTCAGCATTAAGTGGCCTTCAGCAATTGAGTCACCAACTTTTATTTTAATTTCTTTCACCACACCAGCAAATGGCGCTGGAATATCCATAGAGGCTTTATCAGACTCAACGGTAATTAAAGAATCATCAACGGCAATGGTGTCGCCAGCGGCAACTAAAATATCAATCACATCAACTGAATCAAAATTGCCAATATCCGGCACTAAAACATCTTTTAAACTCATTTATTTACTCCGAACCAATGGCTACATTAAATAGTCGCTGGGTTTGGTTTGTTAGGGTTAAGTTTATATTTCTTAACAGCTTCAGCCAATTTAGCTGCTGGCACTTTTCCTTCTTCACTTAATGCGGTTAAGGCGCTTAATACAACATAGTTTCTATCGACTTCAAAGAAGTCACGTAAGGCTTCTCGGCTATCCGAACGACCGTAACCATCTGTACCGAGAGCAACAAAGTTGTTCGGTACAAAGCGCTGAATTTGCTCAGCAAAGCTCCTCATGTAATCAGTTGAAACCACCACCGGCCCTTTAGCATCCTTCAAGCACTCAGCCACATAGCTCACGCGTGGTTTTTTGCCTGGGTTTAGTAAGTTCCAACGCTCACAGTCGATGCCTTCACGGCGTAGTTCAGTAAAGCTAGGGACGCTCCATACATCAGCAGAGATGCCCCAATCTTTTTCTAGCATTTCTGCCGCAGCAATCACTTCACGCAGAATCACACCGCTACCCATGAGCTGTACTTTTTCGCCTTTAGCTTTAGATTTGCTAAAGTTGTACATGCCTTTAAGAATGCCTTCTTCACAACCTTTAGGCATCTCTGGATGGCTGTAGTTTTCATTCATCAAGGTGATGTAGTAGTAAACATCTTCTTGGTTTTGTATCATGCGGCGCAAACCTTCTTGAATAATCACCGTTAGTTCATAAGAGAATGTAGGGTCATATGAAACACAATTAGGAATCATGGCAGCCATTAAGTGGCTATGGCCATCTTCATGTTGTAAACCCTCACCATTCAATGTTGTACGGCCAGCAGTAGCCCCTAGTAAGAAACCACGTGCGCGGCTATCGCCAGCTGCCCATGCAAAGTCACCAATACGTTGGAAACCAAACATTGAGTAGTAGATGTAGAACGGAATCATTTGCGTACCTGTGACGCTATACGATGTTGCCGCAGCCATCCAGCTTGAGAACGCGCCAGCTTCGTTAATACCTTCTTCTAAAATCTGTCCTGTTTTCGATTCTTTGTAGTACATAACTTGGTCAGAATCTTGTGGCTCATACAATTGGCCAATAGAAGAGTAAATGCCGAGCTGACGAAACATTCCTTCCATACCAAACGTGCGTGCTTCATCTGGCACGATAGGCACGACATATTTACCCACTTCTTTATCACGTAGTAACGTAGAAAGGATGCGTACAAATGCCATCGTGGTTGAAATCTCACGGTCACCCGTAGCTTTAAGTGTGCTGTCAAAAGCACTTAGCTTAGGTACCGTTAGTTCGTTCCCTTTTCTTCTACGCTTAGGCACGTGACCACCCATGGCGGCATTACGCTCAGCTATGTATTTCATTTCTGGGCTATCTTCTGCGGGTTTGTAGTACGACAAGCTTTCTACCTGCTCGTCAGTTAATGGCAAGTCAAAGCGATCACGAAATGTTTTCAGTGATTCGATATCCATACTCTTCTGTTGATGGGTCGTGTTTTGACCTTCACCAGCATCGCCCATGCCGTAGCCTTTAACGGTCTTAGCCAAGATGACGGTTGGTTGGCCTTTATGGTTAACTGCAGAATGGTAAGCTGCATATACTTTATGTGGGTCATGGCCACCACGGTTTAAGCGCCAGATATCATCATCTGACATAGCAGCAACCATTTCTTTAAGTTCAGGATACTTGCCAAAGAAATGCTCACGTGTGTAGGCACCACCTTTTTGTTTAAAGTTTTGATACTCACCATCGACACACTCTTCCATGCGTTTTTTAAGTAAGCCGTCTTTATCCATTGCCAATAATGGATCCCAGTAAGAACCCCAAACCACTTTCAATGCATTCCAACCAGCACCACGGAAGTTTGATTCTAGTTCTTGGATAATTTTACCGTTACCACGTACAGGGCCATCAAGGCGCTGCAAGTTACAGTTGATCACAAAAATAAGGTTGTCTAAATTCTCACGTGCGGCTAATGAGATAGCACCTTGTGATTCTGGCTCATCCATCTCACCATCACCACAGAACACCCATACTTTACGGTCACTTGTATCAGCAATACTGCGGTCGTGTAAATATTTTAAGAAACGTGCTTGGTAAATGCCTGCTAAAGGGCCAATTCCCATTGATACCGTAGGGAACTGCCAAAAATCTGGCATTAACCATGGGTGAGGGTAGCTAGATAACCCATTGCCACCAGTTTCTTGGCGGAAGTTATCCATTTGCTCTTCTGACAAACGGCCTTCTAAGAATGCACGTGCATACACACCGGGTGATGAGTGACCTTGGAAGTAAATACAGTCGCCGCCAAAATCTTCATTCGCTGCGCGGAAAAAGTGGTTGAACCCAGTGTCATATAAGGTTGCTGCTGATTGGAAACTCGCAATATGGCCGCCTACACCAGGAGATTTCTCGTTAGCACGTAATACCGTCATAATCGCATTCCAGCGAATCAATGCGCGAATACGGCGTTCAATTTCTGGATCACCAGGCAACTTAGCTTGCAAATGAGTCGGGATGGTGTTGACGTATGCAGTCGTCGCATTGTAAGGCAGGTTGCTACCAGAGCGGCGTGCTTGATCAATCATTGCCTCAAGTAAAAAGTGGGCACGTTCTGTCCCTTCGTTTTCAATAACAGATAGTAGTGCGTCAAGCCATTCTTGGGTTTCTTGCGGGTCAGTTTCAGTCAAGTCAGTTTGCGAGTTTATTGCCATGCGTGAGATTTCTCCATGTTGCTAGTGTGCGCGTAGAATCCTTTTGAGATTGGCGCAATTAAACGTGAATAGAGTTATTCTATATAAAGGCGATAGTTTCTCTTTATTAGGCTTACTGGTCAAGTTAAAACATATGTTTACACAAGAGAGGGCCACTTTCTTTTGATGGGCGGAATTGACTTGCGCTGTTGGCTTCTATAGCCTCTTGTTTCATTATCTTTATACATTTGTAATATTTTTGTTAATCTCATGAGAGGTAAGCTTAAATAGCAATTAACTTGGGAGTAGTTGATTTGGATGATTTAGGTTGGTTAGTGCAGTTTCCACTGTTGGCAGCTATAGAGGAGCATACGCGTAAAATTTTAATTAAGTCAGCGCGAATAGTAGAAGCGCCAGTGGGGACAGTGGGCTATCGTGAAGGTGGCCCTTGCGGTGCTTATGTGATGCGGCTCTCTGGAAAGTCCCGTGTGTATAAAATGTCTGCCAGTGGACGTGAGATTTTGCTTTACCGTGTAGGCCCAGGCGAGACTTGCGTGATCACAACGACTTGCTTATTGGGTAGTAGTGATTATCCAGCCTCAACGATTGTTGAAGAAACAATTAAAGATGTCATTATCCCTGCAGCTGCTTTTAACCAACTGATGATTGATTCTAAGGTATTCCGCACTTTTGTGATGGTGAATTACGGAGCGCTAATTACCGATCTTATTGTGTTGCTTGATGAGGTGGCTTTTCATAGCTTAGATGCGCGTTTAGCGAAGCTACTGTTAGAAGCTGGAGCTGATAGCGTGTATCGTACACACCAGCAAATTGCTGATGAACTAGGTACCGCACGTGAAGTGGTTAGTAGGCAAATAAAACGGCTAGAACAAAAGGGCTGGGTAGCACTTGGTCGCGGCCAAGTTGATTTGCTAGACCGCGATGCGCTTACTAAACTATCTAATGCCTAGGCAATTACCGTTTAAAGTCATTACCTTAAAGTTATTACATAGTGCAGCCAGGGCCGCTTGTTGAGGTGCTAGTATTTTCACTAACCTTTACTGCTTCATCTTTCTTAGCTTCAGTTTTTGCAGGCTCAGCTTGGTCTGCTGTCGCAACGCAATTGTTGCATTTACCTTTTACTTTATCAAAGCCTTTAACAGTACTTAATCCTTTTACATCTTTAAAGTTGGCGTTGTCAACATCGGCACCTGTTAAATCGGCACCTGTTAAATCAGCACCTGTTAAATCAGCAGAAACTAAGTCAGCACGAATCAAATTAGTGTTACGTAAATTAGCACCTTTTAAGTTGCCAAAGGGAAAGGCTGCAATAAATAAATCTGCGCCTTCAAAGTTAGCACCTTCGAAATTGCCACCTACTGAATCAAACTTCATTTGCCCCATTGGCTGATTACCAATATCAAGTCCAAATCGACCGTTTGTCGCATTAATGCCCCTCATGTCAACTTTACCTAATGAGCCAATGACACGTGCATTGGTCAAGTTGGCATCTTTAAAAATGGTTTTATCAAATATCGGTTGAAAGATAATGGCATTGCTTAAGTCTGATTTACTGAAATCTGCATTTTCAATGCGGGCTAGATTTAAGTAGGCGCCTTGCATGTTTGCGCCAATTAGTTTTGCCCCTTTAAGTTCTGCACCAAAAAAACCAACATTTTTCATGTTGCAATGGCTTAAGTCCATGCCGTTAAAGATTAAGTAGCCGGCGTCTCTACTGCTTAAATCACAGGTTTTGCTTTTGATTTGTGCTAGTGCATCTTCTTGGCTAATTTTTGTGCGTGCGACATCAGGGGTTTTAGCATAAAACGCTTTTGCTGATTTAATGGTGTTGTCTGGATCAAGTAAGAAAGAGTCTCTAGAAGATTCGAGTCCAAAACAGTACTTTTGACCTTTGTAAACTTCATTTATAGAGCAGTCTGTTTTTTTAAATACCTGCTTTGATAATGCGTAAGTGCAATGGTCATCAAATTCGCCTGATTCGGCAGTGAAGGTAATGGTGCTAAATGAAAGCACCGCTAGCGTTAATAGTATCTTAAAAACTCTCATGCTGATTCTCCAAAAATAGGCTACTTATTTTATACCGACTATTGCGATAGATGACATAAGTATAACCTTAATAAGGTGCGCTACAGTGACCTAAGTCACAAAGAAAAAGTTAGTCAGAATAGCCGACCAAGTGGGTGCCTAGTGATTATCATTAATAGTGCCTAATGGTTCATTTTTTGGTCGGCTATCTCAATCAAGAGGCGTTAACCGTTCATCTGCAAATGATTAGCAGAAAAACGCTAAAGAGGAGAAATAAAATGTTTAGTAAAAAATTAAATCAAGCTTTATTAGTAAGTTTAGTATTCGCGGGCACATCAGTGACCGCAGTTGCAGGACATGATCGTTATGAAGACCGTGCACGCGTCATTAATGTGACGCCGCAAGTAGAGCGTGTGAACAACCCAGTTCAGGAATGTAGAACTGAGTATGTGCGTGAGAGTTATTATGAAAATGCTAGACCTTCAAACGGCGGAGCAATTGTCGGCACGATTGCAGGTGGCTTGATTGGTAGTCGCTTCGGTGGTGGTAATGGTCGTTTGATTACAACGGCTGTTGGTGCTGGCTTAGGTGCCGTGATTGGTGACCGTCATGCCAACCGTTATTCAAACAGAGGTCGTGAGCGTGTAGAAACACGTCCAGTAGAAAGCTGTCATACAGTGGACCGCTGGGAAACGGTTAACCGTGGGTACTTGGTTGACTATAAGTACAATGGCCGTCGCTATACGACTGAGACAGCTGAGCATCCAGGCCGTTATATTCCTGTGAATGTGGCAGTGCGTCCTAGTGGTTATGTGGCCAATGTTGAGTATCGTAGACATGGTAAAAAACATCATAACTATAAACACAACAGAGGTTATAAGAAGCACTATAAAGGTCATCGTAACCATAAAAGTTATAAAAAACATTACTAGTTAATTGGTAGTGACAATAACCTGAAGTAATAAAAAAGCCGCTTTCGAGCGGTTTTTTTATTAGGTGCTAACTTTACTTGTCAACGTTTTATTATCCCGAGCTGGTCTATAATTCTGAAATATTGAATTCGAGACAGCCATTAAAGCAACCATGTCGTTTTTAGCAAAGCTAACTAAAAAAATAGGTACATTATTTGCCGCGCCAACTAAGAGCGCGGCACAAGTATGGCAAGAGGTTGGCGGCGAGGCTAAGCATCCTTTTTGGCTATATGCCGCACCGGTGAATATGATGCTAGGGCGCGATAGTTTTTTTCTATCAGAACCTGCACCGCTGCCAATGACAAATGATGAGTCTTTGGCAATTATCGCGAGCTTGAATCAGCACTTCTCACAAGATGGTTATTATTTCTACTTGCAGGAGGGTATCTGGTTTTTAGGCTTGGATACAGATCCAAACATGACGACAACTGATGTTAACCAAGTGCTTAATAAGGATGTTGCTAGTTACCAGCCGAAAGGCGGTGGTTCCTTGGCGTGGGCGGCACTGCAAAATGAGATTCAAATGCTGCTATTTAACCACCCTGTGAATGACCAGCGAGAGGCACAAGGGCAGCCGATAATGAATAGCTTATGGTGTTATGGGTTGGGAGCTTCAGCATGAAAAAAAAAATTAGTCAAAGACCTGTTGATGCTGCTGTGAAAGCGCAGCTTGTTGACGCGGGTATTTCACCATTGCTCGCAAACTTATATGCAGCGCGAGGTGTGAGCAGTGCACAAGAGCTAGAGGTGACCTTAAGCAACATCATTCCACCCAGTCAGCTGACCAATAGCACCGAAATGGCTACATTGCTAGCTGATGCAATTGCCGCCAAGAAGAAACTACTCATCGTTGGTGATTATGACGCCGATGGTGCGACGGCGACGGCTGTTGCTGTTAAAGGTTTTCTTAGCATGGGTGCGCAAGTTGATTTCTTGGTGCCGAATCGGTTTGAGTATGGTTATGGTTTAACACCTGAAATCGTCGAGTTGGCTGCAACGATGAGTCCGGATGTGATTGTGACGGTTGATAACGGTATTGCTAGTGTTGATGGTGTCGCTGCGGCGAATAAACTCGGCATTAAAGTGCTGATTACAGATCATCATTTACCAGGCGATACAACACCAGAAGCGGCTTGTATTGTGAACCCTAACCAACATGGTTGCGACTTCCAGAGTAAGAACCTAGCTGGTGTCGGCGTAATGTTTTATGTGTTGTTAGCCCTGCGTGCAGAGTTGCGTACAAGAGGTGCTTTTGTTGAGAGTAAAGAGCCAAACTTAACGGAATTATTAGACTTGGTCGCGTTGGGCACGGTGGCTGATTTAGTGAAGCTAGATGCCAACAACCGCATTTTGGTTGAGCAAGGTTTGCGACGTATTAGAGCGGGCGCTAGTTGCCCAGGAATTAATGCGCTATTGAAAGTGGCGGGGCGTGATCAAACTAAGGCAACTGCGCAAGATTTTGGTTTTCAAGTGGGGCCGCGTCTGAATGCGGCAGGGCGCTTAGATGATATGCGCTTAGGTATTCGATGTTTGTTGGCTAGTAATGATGATGAAGCGATGAGCATCGCGCAAAACTTACATGAACTAAATGCCGAGCGACGGAGTATCGAAGCGGGGATGCAAGATGAAGCGTTAGCAAGCCTAGAAAATATTACAGTTGGCGAACAATACAGTATTAGTTTGTACGAATCAACTTGGCATCAAGGCGTGGTTGGTATTTTGGCCTCACGCATTAAAGAGCAGTATCATCGCCCAGTCATTGCGTTTGCTGAGGTAGGTGATGGCTTGTTAAAAGGTTCTGGGCGGTCAATTGCTGGCTTGCACTTACGTGATGCATTGGATTTGGTGACGAAGCGTGATCCTGAGTTGATCGTGACGTTTGGTGGCCATGCGATGGCGGCTGGCTTGAGTGTTAAGCAGGCTAACTTTGCGGCTTTTCAACAAGCATTTGAATCTGTCGTGCGTGAGTTGCTGCCAGAATCAGCTTTGCAAGCTGTGATTGAAACCGATGGTGGTTTTGATGCATCTGATATGACGTTGGAAACCGCGCAAGCGTTAGCTTTGCAAGTGTGGGGACAGGGCTTTGCACCGCCATTATTTAGCGATACATTTTCCGTTATTAATCAACGGATTGTTGGAGAAAAGCATTTAAAACTATTATTAGAAAAGCAAGGTAAACGTTTTGATGCGATCTATTTTGGTCAAATTGATGATTTGCCAACAGAGATTGAAGCGGTCTATCAGTTGCAAGTGAATACTTATAAAAATGTGCAATCTGTGCAGTTACAGCTATTGCATGCTTAATAGCTACGATATAATGCGGGCTTATGGCACAAACTAAAAAAACAGCACGCAAATTCGTTATTGCAAACTGGAAAATGCATGGCAATCTTGAGCATAATCAAGTGCTGCTAGAGGCATATGTGAGCGGGTTGTCTGACTTGAAAAATACGCAAGTTGTTGTGTGTGTGCCTTATCCTTATTTAGCGCAAGCGCAGCAGATGTTGCAAGGCACTAATATTGCCTGGGGTGCGCAAAATTTAGCCAAAAACGAAGATGGCCCGTTTACTGGTGAAGTAAGTGCGCAAATGTTGCGTGATTTTGGCAGTGAGTACGTTATTTTAGGCCACTCTGAACGTGCAACGGCCTACTGTGAGTCTGATGAAAATATTGCGCAGAAGTTTATGGTGGCAAAAAAACATGGCATTACGCCGATACTGTGTGTTGGTGAGACATTGATTGAGCGTGAAGCGGGTGTGATGGAGTTAAAGGTAGGTAAACAGCTAGATGCTATTATTGATTTGTATGGTGTTGAAGTGTTTCAAGGTTCGGTTATTTCATACGAGCCAATATGGGCAATCGGTACTGGTTTGGCGGCGACGCCAGAACAAGCGAAAGCCATGCATCAGTTCATTAAAAATAAGCTCGAACAGCCAAATGCAGGGCATGAAAATAGTGTAAAAATCCTCTATGGAGGCAGCGTAAATCCGCAAAATGCGGTACAATTATTCGAAGTAGAGAATATTGATGGCGGACTAGTCGGAAAGTGCTCGCTCAATGCTCAAGAATTTGAAGGAATCTGTCAGGCAGCGGAGTCATTTATTGATTAGTGCGTTTTTTTTTAGTGAAATTTTATAGGTAAAAGATGGAAAATATAATTACAGTTGTTCACGTGTTGGCGGCAGCAAGCTTAATCGGTTTAATTTTATTGCAGCACGGTAAAGGTGCTGATATGGGTGCTGCTTTTGGTAGTGGCGCTTCAGGCAGCTTGTTTGGGGTTAGTGGTTCGTCAAATTTTTTAAGCCGTGCAACATCATTTAGTGTGGTCCTATTTTTTGCGACCAGCTTAGGGTTGGCGTATATTGCGAGTCACCGCTCAGGTGCTAGCAGTGTAATTAAAGTGCCTACGGCAACTACAACAGTACCAACGGTAGATGAAACAACAGTTGGCGCAGAATCTGTGCCAGCCGAAACCGCGCCAGTCGCTGGCACTGCGGAGGATGTTCCTAACTAATTTAGGAGTTGTTTTTCCTAAAGCAACATGCCGTCGTGGTGGAATTGGTAGACACGCTATCTTGAGGGGGTAGTGACGAAAGTCGTGAGAGTTCGAGTCTCTCCGTCGGCACCACATATAATATTGACAGATAGCAGTTAAACCAATCAAGTAAGAAAGCTAAGGGTCAGCACTTTTGCTACAAAATTATTTTCCAGTTTTAATGTTCATTTTAGTGGGCTTGGGCGTCGGTCTGGGGCCTCTCATCTTCGGAAAACTTGTCTCTCCACATAAGCCAGATGCTGAAAAAAACTCACCCTACGAGTGCGGTTTTGAAGCCTTTGAAGATGCGCGTATGAAGTTTGATGTACGCTACTACCTGGTGGCTATCCTGTTTATTCTTTTCGATTTAGAAATTGCATTCTTATTTCCTTGGGCAGTTGTTTTGCCAGAAATCGGATTGTTCGGCTTCCTCGCCATGATGGTGTTTTTATTCGTCCTAGTCGTGGGGTTTATTTACGAGTGGAAAAAAGGTGCGCTTGAGTGGGACTAAAAGTGCAAGGTTTGCTCTGTTGTTTTAATTTGTTATTGGAATCTACTTAAGTGGGTATTGAAGGCATACTAGAAAAAGGCTTTGTGACCACGTCACTGGATACGGTCATCAATTACACACGTACTGGATCGATGTGGCCCATGACTTTTGGTCTGGCTTGTTGCGCGGTGGAAATGATGCACACAGGCGCTGCACGGTATGATCTTGATCGGTTTGGGATTGTTTTCCGGGGTAGTCCACGGCAGTCAGATGTGATGATTGTTGCAGGTACTTTAGTCAATAAAATGGCCCCAGCTTTACGTAAGGTTTACGATCAAATGGCTGAGCCTCGTTGGGTGATTTCCATGGGTAGTTGCGCTAATGGTGGTGGTTATTACCATTATTCTTATGCGGTGGTGCGTGGCTGTGATCGTATTGTGCCTGTCGATGTATATGTGCCAGGCTGCCCGCCAACGGCAGAAGCTTTGTTGTTCGGCATTATTCAGTTGCAGAAAAAAATCAAACGTACGAATACAATCGCACGGTAGAAATGGATAACTAAAAAACATGTCAGCTAGATTAGAAGCATTATCCGCACAACTTAAGTTAGCCTTAGGCACAAACTTAACGAAGTTAACTGTCGACCTCAACGAAATTACAGTTGAATGTAAGGACAAGGATTTTATTGCTGTTTGTACCAAGCTGCGCAACCACGGCGAGCTGAAATTTGAGCAGCTTATTGATTTGTGTGGTGTTGATTACAGCGATTATAAAGATGGCATGTGGGGAGGTGTGCGTTTTGCAGTCGTCTTGCATCTACTTTCTGTTTCTCTCAACCAGCGTGTACGTGTGCGTGTTTTTGCTCCTGAAGATGACTTCCCTGTATTGCCTACGCTAGTAGATATTTGGCCTGTTGCTAATTGGTTTGAACGGGAAGCGTTTGACTTGTTCGGTATTATGTTTGAAAAACATCCTGATTTGCGCCGCATCTTGACGGACTATGGCTTTGTAGGCCACCCACTCCGTAAAGATTTCCCAATGATCGGCGAAGTGGAGATGCGTTATGACCCTGAGCAGCAACGTGTGGTGTATCAGCCAGTCTCTATTGAATTGCGTAATAACGTACCACGTGTAATTCGTGATGAAGGGCGTCATTCATAATGGCAGAAATTCATAACTATACGATGAATTTTGGCCCGCAGCATCCTGCGGCTCACGGCGTTTTACGCTTAGTCTTGGAGTTGGATGGTGAAGTCATTCAACGCGCAGATCCGCATATCGGCTTACTGCATCGCGGCACTGAAAAGTTAGCTGAAAACCGCACTTACCTACAGTCTATTCCCTACATGGATAGGCTTGATTATGTGTCGATGATGGCCAATGAACATGCCTATGTTATGGCAATTGAAAAGATGCTTGGCTTGGAAGTGCCAGTTCGCGCACAATATATCCGTGTGATGTTCGATGAGATTACTCGCATCCTGAATCACCTGTTATGGATTGGTGCGCATGGCCTCGATTTAGGTGCGATGACCATGTTTATTTATGCGTTCCGCGAACGGGAAGACTTGTTTGATGTATACGAAGCCGTATCAGGGGCACGTATGCATGCTGCGTATTATCGTCCAGGCGGTGTGTATCGTGATCTGCCAGATCGTATGCCGCAATACGAAACAAGCAAGTTTCGGAGTAAAGCGCAGCTGAGTAAGTTGAATGAAAATCGCCAAGGTTCTGTGCTTGATTTTATCGAAGACTTTACCAATCGTTTCCCAGGTTACGTTGATGAGTATGAAACATTACTGACGGACAATCGTATTTGGAAGCAGCGTACCGTGGGTATTGGTGTAGTGACACCAGAACGCGCATTAGCATTAGGCTTTACTGGCCCAATGTTACGCGGCTCAGGTATTGAGTGGGATTTACGTAGAAAGCAGCCTTATGAAGTTTATGACCAGTTGGACTTTGATATTCCAATTGGTGTGAATGGCGATTGTTACGACCGTTACTTGGTGCGTATGGAGGAGTTTCGCCAATCAAATCGTATTGTTAAACAGTGTGTAGACTGGTTGCGCAAAAATCCAGGACCTGTCATTACAACCGATAACAAAGTCGCACCACCTGACCGTGAAGGCATGAAAACCAATATGGAAGACATGATTCATCACTTTAAACTGTTTACAGAAGGCTTTCATGTGCCAGCAGGGGAAATATATGCTGCTGTAGAACACCCTAAGGGAGAATTTGGTATCTACATGGTGTCTGATGGGGCAAATAAACCATATCGTTTGAAGATTAGAGCACCTGGTTTTGCACACATTGCTGCGATGGATGAAATGACGCGCGGGCATATGTTGGCAGATTTGGTGGCAGTGATTGGCACACAAGATATTGTGTTCGGCGAGATTGATAGGTAAAGCATGTTAAGCAAAGCGTCCATAGATAAAATTGATGTCGAACTAACCAAGTATCCTGCTGATCAACGTCAAGCAGCTGTGATGAGTGCGTTACGCATCGCACAAACAGAAAATGGTTGGTTGTCACCCGAATGTATTGTTGATGTCGCTGATTATTTGTGCATGCCTGAAATTGCGGCATTAGAAGTGGCCACTTTCTACAATATGTACGATTTAGAACCGGTAGGACAATACAAGATTACCGTTTGCACGAATATTTCTTGCATGTTGCGTGATAGTGATGCCATTGTTGACCACCTGCAGAAAAAATTAGGCATAGGCTTCAATGAGGTGACTGAGGATGGCAAGTTTTGCTTAAAAGAAGGCGAGTGCATGGGGGCTTGTGGCGGTGCGCCGCTGCTTCACATTAACAATACAGCAATGCACGAATATTTAACGCCTGAAAAAGTTGATGATATTTTGGGGGAGCTTAAGTAATGGCAACTTCCAAAACAGCTAAACCTAAAGCCGTTAAACCCAAGGTGATTAAACCCATGACGACGGATTTAAAGGGACAAACTTTAGTTACATTGCGCACCTTAAATGAAAAGAACCCAGTTTCTTTAGCGAGTTATGAAAAGCTAGGCGGCTATCAGCAATTAAAACGCTTAATCACAGAAAAGGTCAAAGCAAGAGATGTTATTAACCAAGTGAAATTGTCAGGCTTACGTGGTCGTGGCGGTGCAGGCTTTCCAACAGGTCTAAAGTGGAGTTTTATGCCACGCTATTTCGATGGGACTAAATATCTCGTTTGTAATAGTGACGAAGGTGAGCCGGGTACATTTAAAGACCGAGATATTATTCGCTACAACCCACATCAATTGATTGAAGGCATGGCGATTGCTGCTTACACCTTGGGTGCTGAGGTGGGTTATAACTATATTCATGGTGAAATATGGGCAGAATACGAGACTTTTGAAGCAGCACTAGCTGAGGCTAGAGAAGCAGGTTATATCGGTGAGAACTTGTTCGGTAGCAACGTTAACTTCGACTTATTTGCAGTACACGGCTACGGTGCTTATATTTGTGGTGAAGAAACAGCATTGATTGAATCTATCGAAGGTAAAAAAGGTCAGCCGCGATTTAAACCACCATTCCCAGCAAGCTATGGTGTGTTTGGTAAGCCAACCAATGTGAACAATACTGAAAGCTTCGCTAGTATCCCTTGGATATTACAGTATGGTGGTCAGGCGTTTGCAGACATTGGTGTCGAGGCATCTGGTGGTACTAAACTATTTTCAGTGTCTGGCCATGTAGAGAAGCCAGGTAACTATGAGGTGAATATGGGAATGCCTTTCACTGAGCTGCTAGCAATGGCTGGCGGCATTTGGAAAAGTCGACAGCTTAAGGCGGTGATTCCTGGTGGGCCATCAACAGCTGTGATGCCAGCTTCAGTGATATTTGAAGCAACCATGGACTATAACGGACTAAGAAAAGCAGGGTCTAGCTTGGGCGCTGGCTCCATGATTGTAATGGACGAAACGACTTGTATGGTGAAAGCGCTGAAACGCTTAAGCTACTTTTTCTATGAAGAAAGCTGTGGTCAATGTACGCCTTGCCGAGAAGGTACGGGTTGGGTTTACCGCATAATTAATAGAATTACTGAAGGCAATGGCAAGATGGAAGATTTGGATTTGCTAACGGACGTGAGTAACAATATTTCTGGCCGTACTATTTGTGCGTTAGGGGATGCAGCTGCAACCCCTGTATTAAGTTTTATTAAGCACTTCCGTCCAGAGTTTGAATACTACATTCAGCATGGCAGGAGCATGATAGATGGACAATAAAATTGTATTTTTTGAGCAGTTTTCTGCGTTCTGCGTATCTTGCAAGCGACCTCACAAAATGAATCTAGAGACGATAAATGTTAAAGATTGAAATTGACGGCAAACCAGTAGAAGTTGAGCACGGTAGCACCATTATTGATGCTGCTGACTCTCTGGGCGTCGCCATACCGCGTTTTTGCTATCACAAAAAATTATCGGTTGCGGCTAATTGTCGTATGTGTTTGGTAGAAGTGGAAAAATTTGGTAAGCCTTTACCCGCATGCGCAACGCCTGTCACTGAGGGGATGAAGATTTTTACCCGCAGTAAAGCGGCTGTAGAAGCGCAGCAAAGTGTGATGGAATTCTTATTGATTAACCATCCGCTAGACTGCCCGATATGTGACCAAGGTGGTGAATGTGACTTGCAAGATGTTGCTGTTGCTTACGGTACTAGTGGCTCACGTTACACCGAAGAAAAACGTGTGGTTTTTAATAAAAATATTGGCCCACTAATCAGCACGGACATGACGCGTTGTATTCAATGTACACGTTGCGTACGTTTCCTAAAAGAAGTGGGTGGTATGCAAGAGTTAGGTATGGTTGGTCGTGGTGAGCATGCTGAGATTACGGCCTATGTCGATAAAAGTGTAAACTCAGAACTGTCAGGCAATATTATTGATTTATGCCCTGTCGGCGCGCTCACTAATAAGCCATTTAGATATTCAGCACGCAGTTGGGAATTAGTCAGACGCCCATCGATTGCCCCGCATGATAGTTTAGGTTCACACATCGAAGTGCACGTTAAAGATAATAAGGTTATGCGTGTATTGCCACGTGAAAAAGAAAGCATCAATGAATGTTGGTTGTCTGATCGCGACCGCTATTCATACGAAGGTTTAAATAGTCCTGATCGCTTAAAAGTACCCATGATTAAGCGCAATGGTGCATGGCATGAAACGGACTGGAAAACTGCACTAGAGTTTGCAGCAGGACAGTTAAAAGACATAACAAATGAGCATGGTAGTGATGCCTTGGGTGTCTTAGTCTCGCCAAACAGCACGATGGAAGAAGGCTATTTAATCAAAGAGCTGGCACATGATATGGGCTGCGGTAATGTTGATTACCGGCTGCGTCAAACTGACTTTAGGTTAGATGGTAAGCGGGTCGGTACGCCTTGGATGGGTTGTAACATTGATGACATAGAGCATTTAGATCGTATTTTATTGATTGGGTCTAATATCCGAAATGAGCATCCATTATTAGCACAGCGCTTCCGCAAAGCGGTTGATAATGGCGCGGAGCTATCAATCATTAGTCCGTTAGATAATAATCCGCTCATGGATATTGCCCATAAAATTATTTGCACACCTAACGACATCGTGAATGTGTTGGCGCAAATATTAAAAGCGATGTCTAAGTTGCAGCGTTTATCTCTATGCCTGCCACCACAGTTAAGTAAGGTGTTAGAGAATATTCATGTACGTCCAAATACTGAGGTTATGGCTGAGAGTTTGGCAGGTATGGGTAAAACACTTAACTTGATCGCACCCAGAGTTGGTATTTTCTTAGGTAATATGGCGTTGAGCGCACCGCGATTTACTGAGATGTATAGTTTGGCAGAGGCTATTGGTGGCGTTTCTGGTGCTAGAGGCGGCATTTTGCCATCAGCAGCAAACAATACAGGCATGCACATGTTGGGCGTGATGCCGTCAGCAACAGGTATGCACGCTAGAGCAATGTTAGAAGTGCCGCGTAAAGCTTATTTATTACTCAATATTGAGCCTGAGCTGGATTGCCAACATGCTGCTTTAGCAAAAGCTGCAATGGAAAAAGCAGAATGCGTTGTTGCCCTGACATCATACAAGTCAGAAGCATTAGCGCATGCCGATGTGCTGTTGCCAATTGCGCCATTCACAGAAACGTCAGGTTCATTTATGAGTATGGAAGGCAGAATCCAAAGCTTTAAAGCGGTTGTTAGGCCATTGGGCGAGAGTCGTCCAGCCTGGAAAGTGATTCGCGTGTTAGCGAATACTTTGGGCTTAAAAGAATTTGATTTTGAAAGCAGTGAAGATATTAGAAATAAAATATTTGATGGAGAAAAACCTTCAGATTTCGCTAGATGCCACTTGAATAACAATATGAAAGAGCTAGTTGAAATTGAAGTAAAAATTCAATCACCAGGCCTGCAACGTATTGGTGAAGTGCCACAGTATGAGGCTGACCCCATTGTGCGTCGTTCGGAACCATTACAAAGAACTAAGTACAATATTCAACGCAAAGCAAGAATGCACCCTGAAGACTTGCGGATGATGGGCTTGGTTGAAGGTGAGGCTGTGCTCGTAAAGCAAGATCAAGGCAGTGCAGTGCTAATCGTGAGAGCTGACGCACATGTTGCCCCTGGTTGTGTACGTGTGGCTGCTTCACATAAGCAAACCATTGGCCTTGGTGATTTGATGGGTGATATTGCGATTGAGAAGATTCCTGAAGACCAACAAAAAGCGGCCAAGGCTAAAGCAATGGAAGTGCAAAGCTAATGGAATTTATAGCACAATTTTTCGGCAGTTACTGGCCTAGCATTGAACTGACAGGTTGGACGCTAATTAAGATTGTCGCCATTGTGGTGCCGCTGATGATTGCAATTGCCTACTTAACCTATGCAGAGCGCAAAGTGATTGGCTTTATGCAAGTGCGGTTAGGCCCTAACCGAGTTGGCTACTTTGGATTGCTACAGCCGCTGGCAGATGGCATTAAATTGCTGATGAAAGAAATTATTGTACCAACAGCTTCTAACAAAGGCTTGTTTTTGCTCGGTCCTGTATTAACCATTGCGCCAGCTTTTGCTGCCTGGGCGGTGATTCCATTTGATGCAACTTTGGTGTTGGCTGATATTGATGCCGGCTTATTATATGTATTAGCAATGACCTCGATTGCTGTATACGGCGTCATCATTGCTGGTTGGGCATCTAACTCTAAATATGCTTTCTTGGGTAGTTTGCGCTCTGCAGCACAAATAGTTTCTTATGAAATTGCCATGGGGTTCTCTTTAGTTGGTGTTTTAATGTGCGCAAATAGTTTGAATTTAGGCAAAATCGTCTTAGGGCAAGAAGGCGGTATTTTGCACTGGTATTTCTTGCCATTATTCCCATTGTTTATTGTTTACTTTATTAGTGCAGTGGCCGAGACAAACCGTGCACCATTTGATGTGGCTGAAGGTGAATCAGAGATTGTTGCGGGTTTCCATGTTGAATATTCAGGCATGGCCTTTGCCGTATTCTTCTTAGCAGAGTACGCCAATATTTGGCTGGTATGCACCTTAGCAGCGCTGATGTTTTTAGGTGGCTGGTTATCACCCGTTGCATTTTTACCAGATGGTATTTGGTGGCTTTTCGCAAAAATGGCATTCTTGGTGTTCTTTTTTCTATGGTTTAGGGCGACTTTTCCAAGATACCGTTATGATCAAATTATGCGTTTGGGTTGGAAAGTATTCATTCCAATTACCATCGTTTGGATAGTCGTTGTTGGTGGCATGATGCAAACACAATATGCGCATTTATTTCATTAGATTTAGGTGGTGGGATAAAGGCTGTTTAATTAAAGACGGTTTAATATAAAACTATGTTTAAACAAATTAAAAATACATTGGGTAGTTTAATGCTCGTAGAGCTGCTGAAAGGTATGGCAGTAACGGGTCGTTACTTCTTTGCCCGCAAAATTACGATTCAATACCCTGAAGAACGTACGCCGCAGTCGAATCGTTTTCGTGGGCTACATGCGCTACGTCGTTACCCTAATGGCGAAGAGCGCTGTATTGCCTGTAAGCTTTGTGAAGCGGTTTGCCCTGCGTTGGCCATTACGATTGAATCTGAACAGCGTGAAGATAATACGCGTCGTACCACACGCTATGACATAGACTTAACCAAATGTATCTTCTGTGGTTTATGCGAAGAATCTTGCCCAGTCGATTCCATTGTAGAAACGCGTGTATTTGACTATCACGGTGAGCAACGTGGCGATTTGCTGTATACCAAAGACATGTTATTAGCAGTAGGCGATAAGCATGAAAAACAGATTGCGGCTGATAGAGCGCAAGATAAGAAATACAGGTAAAGGTGATGGCTAATATGGTATTTACCGATTTTGTTTTTTACGTACTAGCAACCATATTGCTAGTGTCTGCCTTGCGCGTGATTACCACGCGTAACCCAGTACATGCAGCCTTGTTCTTAGTGTTGGCATTCTTCACCGCCGCCGGCATTTGGTTGTTGCTACAAGCAGAGTTTTTAGCCATTGTCCTAGTGCTGGTTTATGTTGGCGCTGTCATGGTGTTGTTCCTGTTTGTTGTCATGATGCTAGACATTAATATCGACAAAATGCGTGAGGGCTTTTGGAGTTACCTACCAATGGCGGGGACGATAGGCGCATTAATGGCAATTGAAATGGCGATGATCTTAGGTAATAAGTACTTCATCGCCTCTGAAAGTATCAGTAAACCAGCGAATTATAGTGATGCAACTGCGTTAGGACGCGTCTTGTATACCGATTACTTATTGCCATTTGAATTGGCTTCTGTGGTGTTGCTAGTAGCAATTATTGCAGCCATCGCGCTAACGTTAAGAGGTAAGCGTGAAAGCAAGTCAATGAACCCAGCAGCGCAAGTCATTGTGCGTAAAGAGGATCGTTTACGTATGGTGAACATGAAATCAGAAACCGAACCTAAACCTGTAGCAGATAATGCTGAAGAAGGAGACGCGTCATGACCTTAAGCGTAGGCCTCTCACATTACTTAATTTTGGGTGCATTGCTATTTGCCATTAGCGTTATTGGTATCTTCTTAAACCGTAAAAATGTCATTATCTTACTCATGGCCATTGAGTTGATGTTGCTTGCGGTCAATTTAAACTTTATCGCATTCTCACATTACTTGAACGATATAGCAGGGCAAGTGTTTGTGTTTTTCATTCTCACCGTTGCTGCTGCTGAGTCAGCCATTGGTTTGGCCATATTGGTCGTATTATTCCGCAATCTGCGCACTATCGATGTAGAAGATTTGGATTCACTTAAAGGCTAATGGAAAATATGACAGAACAGCTTCTTATTTGGATTCCGCTTTTACCGCTTATTGCAGCAGCTATTGTTGGCTTATTTGGCAATTGCTTGCCACGCAGTGCTGCGCATGTATTCACGATATTGGCAGTCGGCGTATCGTTCGTATTATCTGCAATCGTATTCAAAGCCACACTGGCAGGTTATCAACACAATGCCGATTTATATACATGGCTTGCATCAGGTGATATCAAATTCACTGTTGGTTTCTTAATCGACAACCTGAGTGCCATGATGATGGTCGTGGTGACTTTTGTGTCGCTGATGGTGCATATATATACCATTGGCTACATGCATGAAGACCCAGGTTATAGCCGTTTCTTTAGTTATATCTCATTGTTTACATTTGCTATGTTGATGTTGGTGATGTCGAATAACTTTATGCAACTATTCTTTGGCTGGGAGGCTGTAGGCTTGGTGTCTTACTTGTTAATCGGTTTCTGGTATACAAGGCCAACGGCCGTTTATGCTAACCTAAAAGCCTTCTTAGTAAACCGAGTTGGTGATTTTGGCTTCTTACTGGGCATTGGCCTAGTGCTGGCTTATTTCGGCACACTAGATTACGCACAAGTATTTAAAGCGGCACCAGCCATGGCGAATACGGAAATCAGTTTATTCTCAAATACGGCATGGTCATTGATGACTGTGACTTGTATATTGTTGTTCGTTGGGGCGATGGGTAAGTCAGCACAAGTGCCATTACACGTGTGGCTACCTGATTCAATGGAAGGCCCAACGCCAATCTCAGCGTTAATTCATGCTGCAACTATGGTAACGGCTGGCATCTTTATGGTCGCGCGTATGTCACCATTATTTGAGCTTTCTACAACGGCACTTTCCTTCGTCATGTTCATCGGCGCAATTACAGCCTTATTTATGGGTTTCTTAGGCATTATTCAGAATGATATTAAACGTGTAGTGGCTTACTCAACACTATCCCAATTGGGCTACATGACAGTCGCACTAGGTGCATCAGCTTATTCAGTCGCTATCTTCCACTTGATGACGCATGCATTCTTTAAGGCTTTACTGTTCTTGGCAGCTGGCGCTGTGATTATGGGTATGCATCATGAGCAAGACATTCGTAATATGGGCAACCTTAAAAAATATTTCCCAGTGACATGGATTACTTTTTTGATTGGCTCGCTAGCATTAATAGGCACACCATTCTTTGCTGGTTTCTATTCAAAAGACAGTATTATTGAAGCAGTCAAGTTCTCACATATTCCAGGTAGTGGTTTTGCTTACTTTGCGGTATTGGCTGGTGTGTTTGTAACGGCATTCTACACATTCAGACTCTACTTCTTAGTTTTTCACGGCAAAGAAAAATGGCGTGAAGTAAACCATGCACATGATAACCACGATCATCATGGCTTAAAGCCAGATCAAGACCCACACGAGCCAGGGTGGGTTGTTAAGTTACCACTCATTTTATTGGCAATTCCATCCATCTTTATTGGCTACATTGCTATTGTGCCAATGTTATTTGGTCACTTTTTCTCAGGTGTGATTGCTGTCAATAATGAAGCGCATCCGGCCATGTATGAATTAACCCATCACTTTATATCGACATTACATACGCCTGCTGGCATGGCTTTACATGGATTTATGACATTACCATTTGTGCTGGCTGCGGCAGGTGTGCTTTTATCCTGGTTTTTCTATATGAAACGACCAGAGATTCCTGCGGCGATTCAACGAAAATTTAGTTGGTTACATCGATTGTTAGAAAATAAATATGGTTTTGATAGCTTTAACGAACGTGTATTTGCAGGAGGTTCTCGCTTCATCGGCAGTAAATTGTGGCAAATAGGGGACGTCAAGCTTATTGATGGCGCTATTGTGAATGGTACTGCCAACTTAATTGGCAAGCTCTCAGGTGTCGTACGTAAGCTGCAATCTGGCATGATTTATCACTATGCGTTTGCCATGATTATTGGCGCCTTTCTGCTTCTAACTTTTTTTAACAAGATTATTTAATGCTAACGGATTATATTTTAAGTTTATCAATTTGGGTGCCAGTGCTAGCTGGCGTGTTAGTGCTAGTGCTTGGTAGTGATAGCAGAGCCTGCTTTACCCGTTGGGTTGCATTGCTCGGTAGTATTGTTGGCTTGGCCGTTACCTTGCCTTTGTATTTTCAATTTGATATTGCGGCAAATGGGTTTCAGTTTCTAGAAATTGCAAATTGGATTCCAGCATTTAACATCAATTACATGTTGGGTGCCGATGGCTTTTCAGTGCCATTAATATTGTTGACTAGTTTTACGACAGTGCTTGCGATTGTGGCTTCTTGGCAGAATATTACTAAAAATATTGCGCAGTACATGGCAGCTTTTCTCATCATGAGCGGTTTGATGATAGGCGTATTTAGTGCATTAGATAGCATGCTTTATTACGTATTCTGGGAAGCGATGCTGATTCCCATGTTCTTGATAATTGGTATTTGGGGTGGTCCTAATCGTGTGTATGCCACGATCAAATTTTTCTTGTATACCTTGTTGGGTTCTCTGCTCATGTTGGTGGTATTTATTTACCTGTATCATAAAACGGGTAGTTTCCATATTATTGATTACTACAAAGTGCCGCTCTCGATGAAAGAGCAGGTTGTCATCTTTGCAGCCTTCTTTATGGCATTTGCAGTCAAAATTCCAATGTGGCCGTTACATACATGGCTACCAGATGCTCACGTGGAAGCGCCTACGGCTGGTTCGGTTGTGTTGGCAGCAGTGATGTTAAAGCTTGGCGGTTACAGCTTTATACGCTTCGCCATGCCGATAGCACCGGATGCTTCACATTACTTAACTGGCTTTATGATTGTCTTGTCACTCATTGCCATTTTATATATTGCATTGGTCGCTTTGGTACAAAAAGACATGAAGAAACTAATTGCTTACTCATCGATTTCTCATATGGGCTTTGTGACACTGGGGTTCTTCCTGTTTAGTCAATTAGGACTAGAAGGCGCTATCGTACAAATGATTTCACATGGCTTCATTTCGGCTGCCTTATTCTTATGTGTCGGTGTGTTATACGATCGCATGCATAGCCGACAAATTGTCGATTATGGAGGTGTGGCTAACACCATGCCGATATTCACAGGGTTCGTCGTATTATTCGCAATGGCGAATAGTGGTCTGCCTGGCACCAGTGGTTTTGTTGGCGAGTTCATGGTGATATTAGCCAGTGTTAAAGTCAACTTCTGGGTCGCCTTTATTGCTGCCACCACATTAATATTCGGTGCGTCATACACGCTATGGATGGTCAAGCGCGTGTTTTATGGTGAAATTGCGAATGACAAAGTGTCTGCGTTAAAGGATTTAGCGAGGCGTGAGTTTGCGTTATTAAGTGTGCTGGCTTTATTGACATTAGGCATTGGTGTGTATCCGCAAGTCATCACAGAACTGACGCAAGCAACATCAGCGCAATTTTTGAATCATATGGCCATTAGCAAATTGCCAGCAGTGGGAATGTAAGCATGGATACAATCAACACAGACCTCTTTATCTCATTGCCAGAAATTACCTTGCTAAGTATGGCAATGGTAATTTTGATTGTCGACTTGTTCTTGAATAAGAAAAACCGTTTAATTATCTATGGTTTAGCACAAGTCACCTTGTTTGTGGCTGCCTATTTGGTGTGGGGTACGCATAACGGGTCAGTAGATTATGCTTATAGTGGGTTGTTTGTCGATGACCCGCTCAGTGATGTCCTAAAGTTGGGTACATTGATTGGTGCTTCCATTATGCTGGTCTATACACGGCATTACATGTTGATACGCAATATGTTCTCGGGTGAATATTACGCACTACTCTTGTTTGCAATTGTTGGCATGATGGTCATGATTTCAGGTAAAAACATGTTAACCATTTACATGGGTTTAGAGCTGCTATCGTTATGTACTTATGCGCTCGTTGCTTTAGATAGAGATAATGCCCATGCAACAGAAGCGGCGATGAAGTACTTTGTACTGGGTGCATTAGCTTCAGGGATGTTGCTGTATGGCATGAGCATGATATATGGCGTGACGGGCAGTTTAGATTTAACAACAATATCTGAAGGACTCAACCAAACGCGAGCACATAATCCAGATATTATTCATAATCCGGTACTGATTTTAGGGCTAGTATTTATAGTTGCGGGTTTGGCCTTTAAATTTGGCGCTGTACCTTTCCATATGTGGGTGCCAGATGTATACCAGGGCTCACCAACAGCAATAACGATTATGATCGGATCTATCCCTAAGTTTGCAGGTTTTGCCATGGCAATGCGCTTGTTAATCCAAGGGCTGGATTCCATGTTTGCAGACTGGCAAGACATGTTATTGATTATGGCGGTACTTTCCATTGCAATCGGTAACATTACTGCTATTGCACAGACTAACCTCAAACGCATGTTGGCATATTCAACTATTTCACATATCGGCTTCTTATTGTTAGGTTTGATGAGCGCAAGCCTAAATGGATTTACTTCAAGTATGTTTTATGTCTGCGCCTATGTGTTAATGAGTTTGACAGGTTTTGGCATGATTCTACTGTTGTCTAGAAAAGGACATGAAGCAGAAAATTTAGATGATTTAAAGGGTTTGAACAAACGTAGCCCATGGACCGCATTTTTAATGCTGATTACGATGTTTAGTATGGCAGGCGTACCGCCTACGATTGGCTTTTATGCAAAATTCACTGTACTACAAGCAGCATTACAAGCAGGCTTTGTTTGGGTAGTCATTTTTGCAGTGCTGATGGCAGCTGTGGGGGCGTTCTATTATTTACGGGTGATTAAGCTTATGTATTTTGATGAGCCAACTGATGTTGCAGCTATTGATGCGCCATTAGATATGCGCATGGTATTAAGTTTAAATGCCTTAGCATTATTATTGATTGGTTTAATGCCACAAGGCTTAATGGCACTTTGTGCAAAAGCTATATACGCAAGCTTATAATATGCCTGTGGGTGAATAGCTTGGATCATAAGAGTCAGATAAGGGTGGGTTGAAATGAAGCTAGAACATTCAAGGCAAAATAACTTTGGCGTGTTACGCCTTGTTTTTGCAAGTTTAGTAATCGTTGCGCATTCCCCACAGTTTGTAGATGACAATAAATCAAGAGAGTTGCTGACTCAACTGTTCGGCACACTTACTTTCGGTGAGTTAGCAGTCGATGGATTTTTTTTGATAAGTGGTTACCTCATATTTAAAAGTTTTCAAAACTCGAGTTCTATTAAAAGCTTTTTCTTGAAAAGGGTATTAAGAATTTACCCTGGCTTTATTGCAGCCTTTTTAATATGTACATTTGTCGTAGCACCTATTTCTGGGGTGGGATGGTCGCTAATTAAAAACCTACCATTTCAACAACTTTTAACAATACCATTAGATCTTATTTTCTTAAAAGTTCCTGCTGTTGAAGGTGCGTTCTTAGGGGCGAAAGTAACGGACTTGAATGGGTCTATGTGGACGATTGGATTGGAGTTTTTATGCTACATTAGTCTCCCAATGATGTTTTTATTGGGTTTGCACAAACGTAAATACTATATAGCCACATTATTATTTTCAGGGTTTGTTTTTATTACCTTGCTGCTAACTGATAAAAACTATTGGTTCCCATATCCTTTAGATGTGGGCGCATACAGCTCTTCGAGGTTATGGACAGCATTTCTTATAGGAGGTGCATTTTATGCTTTTCGAGACAAGATTATTTGGAATACTAAGTTCTCCTTGATATGTCTTGTATTGTTATTGCCGCTAATGTTTTTTAAATATACTGCAGAGATTGCTATCTTTACATTTGGCGCATACCTTATGTTTAATTTCGCGCTTAATTATAAAAATGAGTGGTTAAATAGTATCGGATCTAAGAACGATATATCGTATGGAATTTATTTATATGGATGGCCTATTCAGGCATTAATAGTACAGTCTTACCCAGACATTTCTCCTTGGGCGCTAACCATTTCCGCACTTTTATTAGCAGCAGTTGCAGGGTATTTGAGTTGGATTTACGTAGAGCGGCCTTTTAGTAAATTTAAAAATATAATAAAAACATAGTTTAGTCACTAATTACAAAAAGGGCCAAGCAGATTATTGCTTGGCCCTTGCTAGGTATAGAAGAACACAATTTTCTTTAATTGGTTGGCTCATCATCCAATGTTGTACCATCCCCTAACAGATAAGCATGACAATCCTTACCAGCTTTTAAGCAATGGTCAGTCCATGTTTTAGAGACAGAAGGATCCCATCCATTAACCCAATCGCCATGTATCGAGTAACCTGAGTTCTCACCAGTTTTATCGCTTGCTAAACGCCAGTTTTTTGTACCGCCAGATGTCTTAACATCGTAATGTACAGTAAATGTAACAGTCGGTATTCTAACAGGGTGGCTTGAAGGACATGATGTATATCCACCATAAGTCAAGTGTGATATATGGTCAGGTGAGTCTAAGTTTTTACCATCCCAGCAACTTGGGAAGTCTAATGAATATTGCATATTACCACCCTTGCCACAATTTGGAATTTTATCATTTTTGCGCGTGTCATAATCTTCATTGCAAGTAAAACGAGTTTGATGTCCTTCGCTATGCGGTTTAGCAATCATGCGTAAACCTTTAGGTAACTGCACCACTTTATTAGGTAAGGTGGTTTTGTAATAAACAATAATGTATGAAGGTTTTAACGGCGCATTGGTGGCTGTATCAATCATGCTTGGTACCCAATATGCTGAGCGGTTCGCTATCCCCCCTGCGCAGGTACTGTTACCTTTTTTATCTAAGTTTTTTAGGTCTGATGCAAAGTTTGTAGTGGTATTTCCAAAAAACGTATGGTGGTGAGATTTTCCTTCTTGATTAGGATACACAATAGGGTCATCATTGCCCATGTGACTGAAGTTACAAACAGTTCTAAAATCGCCACCTTCGGAACTGCCTAGAGAATGACTCGAATTACTAATTTCCATTGAGCCACTACCGATAGCTGGTGTAGGTTCCTTGCTTATGTCAACTAAAGGTAGGCCGTTTTGTGCAACGACATCAGGAGCTGGAGCTGGAGCTGGAGCTGGAGCTGGAGCTGGAGCTGGAGCTGGTGCTGGAGCAGCTTTAGCTAACTTAACGTATGCGGCAATTGTTTGCGCTTTTAGCTTGTGCGCTTTTGCTTTAGCAGCAGCAAGGGCGGTCTTATTGAGTTTTGGTTTTTTAGCCTCGGCATAGGCTTTCTCAGTAGCCCGCTTAAGCTTTGCTGCTTTTTTCTTTAACTGATCCAAGTCATTTGGGCTAGCACTAGGTGCTGGTGTTGCTCGAGGTGCTGGTGCTGGTGTTGCTCGAGGTGCTGCTGCTTTAGGCTTAAATGCAGACCCGAAGAAGTTTCTTGAACTGTTAGTGACAGGGCTTGCAGTAGGTGTAGTAGCTTTAGGTGAGAATGTAGAACCAAAGAAGTTAGCACTAAAAACTTCTTCAGTTGCTAGTCCTGCCAGCTTTGTTTTAGAGGGGGTTTCTGCAACAGTGCATAAATCTTTAGTCTGCAAGTGATTGACGACTTCTGCTGGTGTTGCTTTTTTTGCATTTGCAACAGGAGGACTATCCGAGTATTGAATAACCCCTCTAGTGTCACGCCATTTATAAATCTGGGCGATTGATGTTTGGCTAAATAGTAGCGCTGTAGCAACGGGAATAATGAATAGAGATTTTTGCGTAAAATCTGATAATTTAAACATCGTGTAACTTGAACCTTATATTGTATTGCCCCTGTAAGCAACATCATATTCAAGACTTGCTATGTAAGTCAATGAATTAAAATAAAATATTCTATTAAATTGCCCCTTAATAAGGACTGGGTATAAAAGAACAATTTTTTATAATAATATTAATAGTGGTAATTGGCATTCATGGTGTTATTTTTAAAATATAATATGTCCTAATATATTAGAAGTTTTAACACAGACTGTTAGGAAAAATATGCGTTTAGATAACGAGCGAGAGAGTAATAATGTAGAAGATCGTCGCAGAATGCGCGCTAGTGGTGGACGAAAGTTTGGTATCGGGACTATTTTAATGATATTAGCGGCGCTATATTTTGGCATTGATCCTTCAACCATCCTTAATATGGGGCAGGGCATGAGCCAAATGGCACCAGAAAAATCAGAACCCATTCCTGAGAATGATGAGATGGCACGATTTGTCTCAAAAGTATTAGGTAGCACGGAAGATACTTGGGGCAAGATTTTTCAGAGCTCAGGGCACAATTACCCAGCACCTAAATTAGTCTTATTTAGAGGTCGCACTTCAACTGCATGTGGTGCAGGTCAAGCGGCGATGGGGCCATTTTACTGTCCTGCTGATAAGAAGGTCTATATTGATTTGGCATTTTATGACGAAATGAAAAATAGATTTAATGCCCCGGGTGACTTTGCGCAAGCCTATGTGATTGCGCATGAAGTTGGCCACCATATTCAAAACCTTATGGGCACATCAGACAAAGTGCAGCAAGCGCGACAAAGTGCACGGAGTGAAGCAGAGGCCAATCAATATTCAGTGCGTTTAGAGTTGCAGGCAGATTGTTATGCGGGTGTTTGGGCGCATCACGCAGATGGTGCTAACCGTATTTTAGAGGAGGGTGATGTGGAAGAGGCTATGCGGGCTGCCGCGGCCATTGGAGATGACGCACTGCAAAAACAAGCGCAGGGTTATGCTGTTCCAGACAGTTTTACCCATGGCACTTCCGCGCAACGTAAGCGTTGGTTTAACCAAGGCTTAACAGTTGGTGATGTAAATAAATGTGATACGTTCAGCGCATCCAGAGTGTAAGTGATGGCCGATGATTTGGACTTGACTGAGCATTGCATTAGTTCTACCACTCTCGCTAAAGGGGGTATGTTGACAGTCAAGCATGACGAAATAAGTCTAGCAAACGGTAACACCAGTTATCGTGAGTATGTTGTGCATCCAGGCGCTGTGTTAATTGTGCCGCTATTACCAAATGGGAATCTCGTTTTGGAAAGGCAATTCCGCTACCCATTGCATCAAGTCTTTATTGAATTGCCAGCAGGTAAGATAGACCCTAATGAAGATATTCTGCTTACTGGGCAACGAGAGCTGTTAGAGGAGACAGGCTATACAGCAAGTAGTTGGGTTAACCTCGGCCTTCAACACCCGTGTATAGGCTACTCCAATGAGATTATTTATATGTATCTAGCAACTGGACTTACAGCAGGCAAGCATTGTCGAGATGAAGACGAGTTGCTTGAGGTGTTTGAGGTGCCTTTTGAAGAGTGCTTGTCAATGGCGCAACGTGGTGAAATTACTGACAGCAAAACTATTACCGCACTTTTTTTAGCTGAAAAGCATTTAGCCAAACTACATGACTAAGTTCCTCGTGGTTGGCTGTGGCGATCTCGGTGGGGAGGTTGCTAAGTTGTTAAATGCTTCTGGCCACACTGTCACAGGCGTGCGAGTTAGTGACAAATTGTTGTCAAATGGTATGTCGTGCATTCAGGCTGACGTGACACAGTTGGCATCTCTAAAAGCGCTGGAAAATATCAGCCCAAATATTATCATTTATTGTGTTGCTGCTAACGCACAATCAGATGCTAGCTATCAAGCACACTATGTTGAAGGTTTAAACAACGTCCTGACCACACAAAAAAATAATCACCATTTGCAGCATGTGTTTTTCATCTCTAGTACGCGTGTTTATGGGCAGGTAGCAAACCAATTATTAGATGAAACGGTTGCGGCGATGCCAGGCGACTTTGGCGGAAAGCGGCTGTTGGAAGCTGAGGCATTGTTAAAAAGCCTGCCATGTAGTGCTACATCAATCCGGCTCTCAGGTATTTATGGCCCGGGACGCCTATATATGGTTAACTTAGCTAAACAGCCAGGTCGTTGGCCAGCTAGCAACCAGTGGACGAACAGGGTTCACCGTGATGATGCGGCACGTTTTGTTGCATTTTTATCTGAAAAGGTGATTGCTGGTAAGAAGGTTGAAGATTGCTATATCGCTACAGATGATATGCCAGTCATGCAATATGATGTACTTTATTGGATTGCTAGCAAACTAAATGTTGCTGTGCCTAATAAAAATACAGTGGATATAACTAGAGGTAAGCTACTGAGCAATAAACGGTTGCGTGCATCTGGATTTCAATTAACCTACCCTAACTATAAGGTTGGTTATAGCAACATATTGGAAAGAGAAGTTTTAAATAATGTTTAGATTTTTGTTCCTATCGGTACTGTTTTTTGGCTGGATCAGTGTGTTTGCAGGTGATGATCCTACTTTTTCTGCATGGTTAGAAGAGCTGAAATTGGAAGCGAGTACAAAAGGCATCTCAGAACAGACGATAGCAAGCACTTTTGACAATGCACAATTTTTACCACACGTCATTGTTTTAGATCGGTCACAACCGGAGTTTATCTCAACATTTTTAACTTACGTTAAGAAGCGCGTGACGCTGCGTAGAATTGTGATTGGGCGACTAAAGTTGAGAGTGCATAACGATTTACTCTCCAAAATAGAAATGCAGTATGGCGTTCCCAAGAACATCCTTGTTGCTTTCTGGGGGTTGGAGACTAATTACGGTGCGAGTACAGGTAATTACGGCCTGCCCTCTGCCTTAATGACGTTGGCATATGAAGGGCGAAGAGCGGCGTTTTTTCGCAGTCAATTAATGGACATGATGCATATTGTTGATGCTGGGCATAATCATGTTGGCTCGATGCGAGGGTCCTGGGCTGGCGCAATGGGGCATATGCAATTTATGCCATCAACGTTTTTAGCCTATGCGGCGGATACGAATGCTGATGGACGTAATGATGTTTGGCATTCTTTACCAGATTCTTTTGCTTCAGCAGCAAATTATTTATCTAGCATTGGTTGGGTATATGGCGAACCTGTTGCCATAGAGGTAAAACTGCCGCCAAAGTTTGATTACTATCAAGCGCAATTAGCCATTCGAAAAAACACTAAATATTGGGCTGCTTTAGGTGTTAAGCAAGCAAATGGTTCATTGTTGCCCAAATTAAATAACACTGCCATTTTAATGCCGCAAGGTTGGGAAGGGCCAGCATTCTTAGTGGCAACAAATTTTGATAAAGTAATGCAATGGAACCGTTCAATCAATTATGCACTTTCTGTGAGCCATTTAGCAGATCAGCTTTTGGGTGATAGGCCAATCGTCCATGGTTTAGAAGCTGAGAACACACCTATTAGCTTTAATCAAGCTTGGGCGCTACAGGCAAAGTTAAATCAATTGGGTTACAACAGCGGTAAGCCAGATGGGTTTCCTGGCAGGAAAACGAAAGAGGCGGTTAGAAGTTACCAGCTTGAACATCACTTACCGATAGACGGGTACCCATCAATTGACTTATTTGAAAAGGTTATGAAAGATTGAAGGCGATTATGTTTTGCGTGTAATCAAGCAATCAGCTAAAATCACGCCTTCTTACTTATAGGCGGTTAGCTCAGTTGGTTAGAGCGCTTGGTCGACATCCAAGAGGTCACCAGTTCGAATCTGGTACTGCCTACCAAGCCATAAAAAAGCCACTTTGACTGAAGTGGCTTTTTGCTTATTTACACATTTATATAGTGCGGTATTTTAGTAACTTTGAAGAGTATAAAAGTGCGCTATCAGTAATATTTATAAGCATAAATTGCAGGGTGTAGGTTTGATATGCGATAATCTGTCTATTGTTTTTGAGCCGCAGCACACATGTTGTGGCTTTTATCGTTTTTAAAGAGGATGTTATGCCAGCAATTCGCTTACCGGATGGTTCCGAACGTAGATTTGATGCAGCAGTGAGTGTGTTTGATGTGGCGATGGATATTGGGCCTGGCCTCGCTAAAGCTGCACTTGCAGGCAAGGTAAATGGCGAGGTGGTCGATACTAGTTATGTGATTGAATCAGATAGTGACTTAGCGATTATTACCGATAAAAACGATGAAGGTTTGGAAATCATCCGACATTCAACGGCACATTTGCTGGCTTATGCAGTTAAAGAGTTGTTTCCTGATGCACAAGTCACTATTGGGCCAGTCATTGAAAACGGCTTCTACTACGATTTTAGCTACAAACGTGCTTTTACGCCTGAAGACTTAGTTAAGATTGAACAGAAGATGAAAGAGCTTGCTAAAAAAGATGAGCAAGTGACACGCAAAGTCATGCCACGTGATGAGGCAGTTGAATACTTTAATAGTATTGGTGAGAAGTATAAAGCGGAGATTATCGCAAGCATTCCAGCAGGTGAGGATGTTTCACTCTATACCGAAGGTGAATTTACAGATTTGTGCCGCGGCCCACATGTACCAAGCACCGGCAAGCTTAAAGCTTTTAAATTAATGAAGGTGGCTGGCGCATATTGGCGTGGTGATAGTAATAATGAAATGTTGCAACGTATTTACGGCACAGCATGGCGTAATAAAGATGAGTTAAAAGCTTATTTATTCCAATTAGAAGAAGCAGAAAAACGTGATCATCGTAAACTCGGTAAATTCCTAGACTTTTTCCATATGCAAGACGATGCACCAGGTATGGTGTTTTGGCATCCAAAAGGTTGGGCGCTATGGCAAGAGATTGAGCAATATATGCGCCAGATGTTTATTGATTACAATTACCAAGAAGTGCGCACACCAGCAGTGCTTGATAAGGCTTTGTGGGAGAAGTCAGGACACTGGCAGAACTATCAAGATAATATGTTTGTGACAGCATCTGAAAACCGTGATTACGCTGTTAAGCCGATGAACTGCCCAGGCCATGTTCAAATTTACAATAGTCATTTACATAGCTATCGTGACTTGCCGTTGCGCTTGGCTGAATTTGGTTCATGTCATCGTAATGAGCCATCGGGAGCATTGCACGGCCTAATGCGTGTGCGTGGTTTTACTCAGGATGATGCACATATCTTCTGTACGGAAGAACAAGTTGAATCTGAAGTGGCCGATTTTATTAAGATGCTTTATAAAGCCTATGACGATTTTGGTTTTAAAGAAGTGTTGGTTAGCTTGTCGACACGCCCTGAAAAACGTATTGGGTCAGATGACGAATGGGATAGAGCGGAGGCATCACTTGCCAGCGCCTTAAAAATGAATAAGCTAGACTTCGAATACTTACCCGGTGAAGGGGCGTTTTACGGTCCAAAAGTTGAGTTCACGCTGAAAGATAGCCTAGGTAGGCTTTGGCAGTGCGGCACTGTGCAGTTAGATGCTAATTTACCAGAGCGACTAGATGCTGAATATGTGGCGGAAGATAACTCGCGCAAACGTCCAGTGATGTTACATCGTGCCATTGTTGGCTCTATGGAACGGTTTATGGGTATCTTGATTGAAAACTATGCAGGTGCAATGCCAGTTTGGTTATCACCTGTACAGGTGATGGTGTTAAATATTTCCGATGGACAAGCGGATTACGTGTCACAAGTAGTTGAAAAGCTAAAGAAAAGTGGCATTAGATGTGATTTTGACTTGAGAAATGAGAAGATTACCTATAAAATACGCGAACATAGCTTGCAGAAGCTGCCATATATACTTGTGGTAGGGGATAAAGAGATGCAAGCGGGTTGTGTAGCCGTGCGAACCAGAAAAGGCGAAGACTTAGGTTCTATGCCGATAGAAGCGTTTGTAGAACGCATCAAATCGGACATTGAAGCCAAGGTTTAGCTGCCTAAATTAATGTTTAGGATTCAATCTGGAAATGCGCGGCTTTGTGATTTTGAAATTCACAATCATGCAACTATAAAGCGGATATTAGGAGATAGTTATAGCTCAAGACAGAGGTGGTAAAGGTACACGAATGAACGGTGAGATTACGGCGCAAGAAGTGCGTTTGGTCGGTGTAGATAACGAACCGTTAGGGATTGTAAGTTTGGCTGAGGCTTTTGAGAAAGCTGAAGAAATTGACATTGACCTTGTGGAAATCGCACCAAATGCCGCCCCACCTGTTTGTCGTTTGATGGATTACGGTAAATTTAAGTATGCTGAAAGTAAGCGTTTGCATGAGCAGAAGCTTAAACAAAAGCAAGTGCAGATTAAAGAAGTGAAGTTTCGCCCTGGTACAGATGAGGCTGATTACAAAATGAAAGTGCGTAACATCACACGATTTTTAGGTGGTGGCGACAAAGTGAAGTGTACATTACGTTTTAGAGGCCGTGAGATTACACACCAAGAATTTGGTTTGGCTTTGTTAAGACGCGTACAGGCAGATTTAGAAGAAGTAGCAGTTGTAGAGCAGTTTCCTAAAATGGAAGGTCGCCAAATGGTGATGGTGCTTGCTGCTGTTAAAGTGGTGCCAGTAAAACCTGTAAAAAAAGCGGCACCCGTAAAAAAGGAAAGTAAGCCTAAAGCAGATAAAGTTGCTGAAAAAGTTAAAGTAGAAGCACCTGCTGAAGCAGTAGTAGAAAAAGAAGAAGCGACAGCAAAAGAAAAATAAGTAAAGCATTACAGGTTTTCATGAGTGATATGGCCTAAAACGGCATGCCTAAGCACTCTTAATTACTCTTAAGGAGAAAAAAATGCCAAAAATGAAAACAAAGAGCGGCGCCAAAAAGCGCTTCAAGTTCTTGGGTAGCGGTAAAGTGAAACGTAGCCATTCACATCTACGTCATATTTTGACTAAGAAAACAACTAAGCAGAAGCGCAAATTACGTGGCACTTCTATCATCTCACCTACTGACGTCAAGCGCGTTCGCGCAATGATGCCAACAAGATAAGGGGATAGAGTATGCCTAGAGTTAGAAGAGGTGTCGTTGCTAGAGCAAGACACAAAAAAGTATTAAAAGCGGCTAAAGGTTACAGAGGACGTCGTAAAAACGTCTATCGTGTAGCAAAACAGGCTGTAATGAAAGCTGGTCAATATGCTTATCGTGACCGTCGCCAGAAAAAACGCCAATTCCGTACATTGTGGATTGCACGTATTAATGCTGGTGCACGTGAGTGTGGTTTAACATACAGCCGTTTCATGAATGGCTTGAAAAAGTCTTCAGTAGAAGTGGATCGTAAAGTATTAGCAGATCTAGCTGTGTTTGATAAAGATGCATTTGCCAAGTTTGTCGATTTGGCTAAAGCAGGTTTAGCAGCATAGTTTTTTCTAATAAAAAAAGAGGCTGCGGCCTCTTTTTTTTTCTTAAACCATTTGTTTTTGAATCATAAGGTAAGTTAAACGTGATATGGCAAATTTAGACCATTTAATTACTGAGGCGCAGAATGATTTCGCTGCTTGCGACAATGTTACTGCGCTAGAAGATGCCAAAGCTAAATACCTTGGTAAAACGGGGGCGTTGACTGCCGCATTAAAAGGCTTAGGTAAATTATCAGCAGAAGAACGTCCAGCTGCTGGTGCTGCGATTAATGTGGTGAAGCAAGGTGTTGAAGCGTTACTTAATGCTAGGCGTGAAGAAATTTTAGATGCGGCGCAAGCTGAGCAGTTGGCAGGTGAATCTTTAGATATTACGTTGCCAGCGCGTACACAATCGCAAGGTGGCTTACACCCGGTGACATTAACCTTGCAGCGTATTGAGCAGCTATTCCATTCTATTGGTTTTGATGTGGCGACAGGCCCAGAAATTGAAACTGATTTCTATAACTTTACCGCGCTAAATATTCCAGAAAATCATCCGGCACGTGCCATGCATGATACGTTTTATGTCGATGATGATCATGTGTTGCGTACACATACTTCGCCAGTACAGGTGCACTATATGGAAGACGCCCTAAAAGATAACAAAACACCGCCATTAAAGATTATTGCACCTGGTCGTGTCTATCGTGTGGATTCAGATGCAACACATTCGCCGATGTTCCATCAGGTGGAAGGTTTATGGGTTGATCAAGATATCAGCTTTGCTAATTTAAAAGGTGTGGTGCAAGATTTCCTACAGAAATTCTTTGAACGTGATGATTTAACCGTGCGCTTCCGACCGTCATTTTTCCCATTTACTGAGCCTTCAGCTGAGATGGATATGAGCTGGAACGGTGGTTGGCTTGAAATTGGTGGTTGCGGCATGGTGCATCCAGAAGTATTTAAACACGTGAACATCGATAGTGAAAAATACCAAGGCTTTGCTTTTGGTTTAGGTGTTGAGCGTTTGGCTATGCTACGTTACGGCGTGAATGATTTACGTCATTTCTTTAATAATGATTTGCGCTTCTTAAGCCAATTTTCTAAGTAAATTTAACGATTAAGAACCTATATGCAATTTTCAGAACATTGGCTACGTCAATTTGTAAATCCTAAACTCGATGCAGACGAGTTAGGCCATGCGTTAACCATGGCTGGCCTCGAAGTAGAAGAGCAAGCGCTAGTTGCACCATTATTTAATAATGTGGTGGTTGGTGAAATTATAGAGGCTGTGCCGCACCCTGATGCCGACCGTTTGCAGTTATGCAAAGTGAATGTGGGCGAAGCAGAGCCATTGCAAATTGTTTGTGGTGCACCCAATGCGCGCGTAGGTCTTAAAGCACCCTGTGCCATGGTTGGTGCTAAATTAACAGATTTTAAAATTAAGCAGGCAAAAGTGCGTGGTGTTGAGTCATTTGGCATGATGTGTTCAGCTAAAGAGTTAGGGCTGGCTGAAGAAGCTGATGGTTTGTTAGCGTTCCCTGATTCAGCCACAGTTGGTCAAGATGTGCGTGAGTATCTAGACTTAGATGACACTTTATACACAATTAAGCTAACGCCAAACAGGGCGGATTGTTTAAGCATCTTAGGTGTAGCGCGTGATGTGGTTGCGATTACAGGCGCGCCAATGAAGTTACCTGCGATAGTTGATGCAAGTGTTACTTCAGATAAAACACTAGCAGTTAACATAAAAGAAGCTGATGCATGTCCTAGCTACTTTGGACGTGTAGTTGAAGGTGTCGATGCGAAAGCAGTGACGCCTGATTGGATGGTACGAGCAATAGAACGGTGTGGCTTGCGTAGTATTAGTGTGATTGTTGATATTACGAATTATGTATTGCTAGAACTTGGCCAGCCAATGCACGCATTTGATGTAGCGAAAATCAAAGGTGATATTGATGTACGCTTCGCGCAAAAGAACGAACAAATACAATTGCTAAATGAGACTGAAGCTAAGTTAGTAGAGGATGATTTAGTGATTGCTGATGCATCAGGCCCAATTGCTTTGGCTGGCATTATGGGTGGTGAGCCAACATCGGTCACAGACGAGACAACAGATATCTTTTTAGAAGCCGCTTTCTTCACGCCAGATGTGATGGCAGGTAAAGCGCGTCGCTTAGGGTTAAGCACAGACTCTTCTTATCGCTTTGAACGCGGTGTGGACTATGGCAACACGAAACAGGTGTTGGAACGTGCGACAGGCCTTGTATTGGACATCTGTGGCGGTAAAGCCGGTGCTGTAACATCAGCGGTTGCCACATTACCAGCGCGAAAAGCAGTGACATTACGTTATGCGCGTGTGTGCTCTGTATTAGGTGTCGAACTATCAAAAGAAGCGACAGGCACGTTATTAACGCAATTAGGTTTTAAGTTTACAACGTCTGGCGATAGCTTCGTTGTACAAGCCCCTACATATCGTTTCGATATTGAGCGAGAAGCAGACTTAATCGAAGAAATCGCACGTTTACATGGTTATGACAAAATTCCAGCCATTCCACCAGTCGCTAATGTCAATATGTTGCCATTACCTGCGGCGGCATTAAGCATGAACTGGTTAAAAAGTTGCATGCAATCACAAGGCTATCAAGAAGTGGTGACCTATAGCTTTGTAGAAGAAAGCTGGGAGCGTGATTTATTAGCTAATACCAATCCGATTATGCTTAAAAATCCTATCGCAAGCAATTTGAGTGTGATGCGTACTGGCTTATGGGGTGGTTTATTAGATGTGCTAACTTACAACTTAAACCGCAAACAAGAGCGCGCCATGGTATTTGAGGTTGGCAGCACTTTTCACCGTGCCGAAAGTAGTGCTGCAGACAAAGGTTATCGTGAAGAAACACACATAGCTGGCCTTTGTTATGGCTCAGCAACACCTGAGCAATGGAGTGATGCTGCGAGAGACTTCGATTTTTATGATGTAAAAGCAATGGTAGATACGCTGACACATAACAAAGCAGAGTACCGAAAAGAAACGCACTCTGCTTTACACCCAGGCCAAACAGCACGTGTTTACTTGGAAGGTAAGCCGATTGGATGGCTAGGGAAATTACATCCCAAATGGCAACAAAAGGCTGACCTACCCAAAAGTACTATATTATTTGAGTTGGAAACAAGGCTATTATTAAGGTCAGCGCTACCAACATATAAAGAAGTATCGAAGTTTATTGAAGTCCGACGTGATATTGCTATTGTTGTCGACGATAGTGTCGAGGCGCAGTCTGTTGTTGATGCAGTCGTAACTGCAAAGATACCACTGTTGCAAAAGATACAATTATTTGATATCTATCAAGGTAAAGGTATAGCAGAAGGTAAAAAAAGCCTTGCATTTCTTATACTTATGCAAGATACTCATAAAACCATGGTGGATTCTGAAGCGGAAGTTGCAATGGCTAAACTGCTTAAGTTATTAGAAAATAAGTTTAATGCGCAGTTACGAAATTAACGAGTAATAATTAAAACGATAGAAAAGCAAGGCAGGGAGCATTTATGACATTAACGAAAGCGGATTTAGCTGATCTGTTATTTGAGCAAGTTGGGCTCAATAAACGAGAAGCCAAAGACATGGTCGAAGCATTTTTTGAAGAATTAAGATCTGCATTAGAAAGTGGTGATAGCGTTAAATTGTCGGGGTTTGGTAATTTTGAGCTTCGTAAAAAATCTGAGCGCCCTGGTCGCAATCCGAAAACAGGTGAAGAGATACCTATTTCTGCACGCCGAGTAGTCACATTTCATGCTAGTCAGAAATTAAAAAGTAAAGTTGAAGAGCATTATTCATCATAAAACTTATGGCTGAACCAATTAAAAACATAGAATTACCACCGATTCCCGCCAAACGTTATTTTACGATTGGTGAGGTAAGTGATTTGTGTGGCGTTAAGCCGCACGTGCTGCGCTACTGGGAGCAAGAGTTTACACAGCTTAAGCCTGTTAAGCGCCGTGGCAATCGTCGCTACTACCAGCACCATGAAGTGTTATTAATTCGTAAAATCCGTGAATTACTTTATGAGCAAGGCTTTACGATTAGTGGTGCGCGTAATCGTTTAGATGGTGCTGCTAATAAAGACATTAAGGCCTCTTCAGGCAAACCAAGTATCACACTTGTGGCTTCAAACGATAGTGCGTCATCATCTAGCTATGACTT